>NZ_JABJWC010000100.1 GCF_013155395.1 Komagataeibacter melomenusus
TGAACGCTGGGTCCTTCGCGACCAATCGATGCACCGCAGATCAGCCCGAGGCAAGTCATCAGGACCTTGCCTAGCGCAATGCGCAATGTCAGAATTTTGTCCACCAGCATGAAATTATGCATGTGCAGTGTTGCGATTGTCTGAGGAATGCCGGAGCCTTGGGCACCATTGAACAGTAGGCGCGTCAACCAGGTAATGGTGATCATTCCAAGTGGTGCAATCAGAAGCATAGACCAGGCATTCAGGACGACAATGCGGTAACGAAGACCGGCTGCCGCATCTCCCAGATGGGCAAAGATCACCGAAATAATACCGATCAGCACTGCCCCAGAGCAGTACATGAATGTTCTCTGCCATTTCAGTGTTCTGACACGAGCCAGGCGACGAAGGCGACGGGTACGTCTGGAGCGATTTCCACCTTCAGTGGACTGGCGGCCAGTCGGAACTGCACCACGATATGACAATGTCGGGAAAACGGCCACGGTAGGGAAGTTCCACACTGTGATGCAGGAAATGAGGCATATACCATATGTTCATATGCGCCCACTCGGAACCCATACCGGGAAGACGGCTGATATTCACCCTTAAAATCTATGGGACTGCTACGTAGATCATTCATGCATCCTGTAGTTCTGGGTCTACGAGAACGCGCGGACCGGAGCAGCTTAGCGGGCCTGAAGGGCGGGCAACAGGCCTCTTTAATTCCCCCTAATGTTTCGCAGTTGAAGGAGTGTTGAGGCGCTCTGGAGGCAGGGGTCAAGATAGGCTCAGAAGTTCGACTTTCCCGGATGCTGGCCTCGTCGATATAGGTCTCGAAGACCTGAAGGCTTTTGTGTCGCGCGAAGCGCTTCAGTTCCAGGAGATCATACCCGTCTTTCGCCCCCGTGGTGATGGCGCCGCAGCGCTGGCTGTGTCCGCCAAAGTTTCCCTCAAGGTGGGTGTCGCCGCATCGTTTGCGGATGATGTCCGTGATCGCCCGATCCGACAGGGCGCTCTGATCGATCCTGGGAGGGCCCCTGGCGGGAGTGACTCCCGTCCTGTAGCCCTCTGCGGACCAGATGGAGGGTTCGAAAAACCTTTGATTGACTTCTCTTGTGCCTGATTTCAGGTTTTTAGCGTGTTGACTGCTGCTTCCCTGGTCTAACTTTTACTCTGGGTTTTGAGCAGAGCGATGGTTTCCTGCTCT
>NZ_JABJWC010000101.1 GCF_013155395.1 Komagataeibacter melomenusus
CCTCGGGCGAACCTCCTCAATCAGAGGTTCCCAGATCGCCCATGTCTCGTCCGTAAAGGTGCCTGTTCTGTCTCCTTCTTCCATCCCTACAATATGGGAAGAAATTCAAGATCTAACAGGCCCTAGGGCCAGTGAGCTTTCTTGCCGCATGTGACCGGACTGACGGCACGGACCCTGTCCTGTTGTTATTGAAGCTTCTTCCGGTGTACATCGAGATTCTACACGAACTCGCCACGGCAGGCTGTTTCTGGGTTCAGATTACGGAACCTGTCACAACGGCTGGTCCGATGTCGAAAGAACGCCAGACGGCGATGGAACTGGCATGGCGGAGCATGGCAGAGGTGGCATCCGGACATGCACTATCCCTCGTCTTCGTCGGGGGAGGAGGGGGCTTCTGGCGTAACCTGCCCCACGTCATGTCATTGCCGATGAATGGCCTTCATATCGATATGGTGCGCGGCGGCGCAGAACTTCCATCGGTGCTCTCTAATCTTAATCCGCGCTGTGACCTTCTTCTGGGAGTTGTGGACGGCCTGAATCGGATTCCAACGGATGTCTATAGCGCGATGCGATGGATAGATAAGATCCGTGCAGAATGTCTACGAAGGCGCGTGATTATTACACCGTCTACGACAATGCGTTTCACCAATAAGGACGGTAGGCAATTACCGCCTGAGGTTCACAATACACTTTCAGACTTGGCGAAGGTTCAACGTGCTTGCGTGGCGGCGACCTTCGTCCATTAACAAGATTTTGGAGGAATTGTCATGGGCATGACACATACTCTACTGCAACCTTTTGATCCGGACCACAATGCACAATGGTATCCCGCTTTGCGCAGTGCAGATCTGAGACATCAAAAAGCAATCGGGGTTTATTGCGGCAGCAGACCGGTTGTCATTGTCCGTCCAGAGGCAGGGCTGGTGTTCGCACTTGATGACCGGTGTACGCATCGTCAGGTACCACTCAGTCGTGGCGTGGTCAGCGGAACAGAGGTGGACCCGTCTGTTCGGACAGTTTTTGGGTTTGAATAAGCTATACCCGGTTGTTGTTATGCCGCCATTCTGACGGCGTTGCTGTTGGCCATCTGGTCCGGGGTTAACGCCGGACCAGATGG
>NZ_JABJWC010000102.1 GCF_013155395.1 Komagataeibacter melomenusus
CTTCCCACATTGTGCTGACGGTAAACAGTTCGGCCGCCGCCCTGATCCCCCGTTCCTGCCGCGCGGCAAGGACCGGGTGCGTGAAATGGTCAAGATGGTGGACCGTGCGGGCAAAGCCCGGTATCCGCCCCTCTTCCACCAGTTCGGCCAGTGCATTGGCGCTGATCGGGTCCTGTGCGTGCAGCACGTCAAAAGGCTGCCCACGCAGGGCGTCCCTGATCTCGCCAATACGGCGTTCCACCAGCGTTGGCAGGTCGCGCTCGGGCACAGCCGGGATGCAGTTTGTGGCGCAGCGGGGCCTGCGGAAGAAACCGGCGCCGGTTACATCCGGCGCGATGAGCGTGGCGTCGTGGCCTGCGTCGCACAGGGCTTCGGCCAGCGCCATGCCATGCACCACGCCGCCACGCGGATTGGTGGAATGGGTCAGGATGCCGATGGAGAGGCTCATGGCGCACACCCCATGAGAGGCATCCGGGCGAGATCCCAGAAGGTTTCCTTCTCGTCCGCCCATGTGACATCCAGCCGCTGCGTGCTGTCACACTGACCGATGACAGAAGCCGCTATGCCCCGCCCATGAAAGCGGGCCATGACTGCCCCGGCCGCCTCGGGCCGGGCCGTCAGCAGATAGCCATAGCTGGGGAATGCGGACAGCCAGCGTTCCATTGGTGCATCGTCGGGACGTGGAATGTCATCGAGCGTGATGGTCATGCCGATACCCGAACATTCTGCCAGCATGAGGGCGGTGCCCAGCAGTCCGGCCATGCTGATGTCCTTGGCGGCGCGGCTTAACCCGTCCTCGGCAATGCCGGGCAAGAGATCGAGATCACCCCGAAGGCGTGCCGCCCCCTCAGTATGACACAGTGCGGAACTCGCATCCCAGAACGGGTGCGGGTCGTGCCAGCGGCCGCGCAGGTCGATGGCGGCGATCAGGACTTCGCCCGGTCGGGCATCGAAACTGGTCAGCAGATGACGGGCACGGCCAAGGATCGCCACCGACA
>NZ_JABJWC010000103.1 GCF_013155395.1 Komagataeibacter melomenusus
CCAACACAAACGCACATACCCGCCCCCTCGGCCGGGCTGATCGCCAGCGGAATCGGCAAGAGCTACAAGAAGCGCCAGGTGGTGCGTGACGTATCGCTGCAGGTACAGCGCGGCGAGGCCGTGGCCCTGCTCGGCCCCAACGGCGCGGGCAAGACCACCAGCTTCTACATGATCGTGGGGCTGGTGCGCCCCGACATGGGCACCATCACGCTTGATGGCGCGGACATCACGCAACTGCCCATGTATCGCCGCGCGCGCATGGGCATTGGCTACCTGCCGCAGGAGTCGAGCATCTTCCGCGGGCTCAATGTCGAGCAGAACATCATGGCCGCCCTCGAGATCGTGGAGCCCGACCCCGACCGCCGCCAGACCATGCTTGACGGGCTTCTGGGCGAGTTCGGCATCACGCGCCTGCGGCATTCCTCCTCGCTCGCCCTTTCGGGTGGCGAGCGGCGGCGGCTTGAAATCGCGCGCGCGCTGGCCAGCCAGCCGCATTACATCCTGCTTGACGAGCCACTGGCGGGCATCGACCCCATTGCGGTGGGCGAGATCCGCGATCTCGTGGCGCACCTCAAGGATCGCGGCATTGGCGTGCTGATTACCGACCACAACGTACGCGAGACGCTGGAAGTGATCGACCGCGCCTACATCATGCATAGCGGGCAGGTGCTGACCGAGGGGCGGCCAGAGGAAATCGTGGCCAACGAGGACGTGCGCCGCGTCTATCTGGGTGAGAAATTCACTCTCTGACCCAATACTTGCATAAAATCATAAAAGTTTCCGGGTGCCGCCTTTTTTCAAAAAGGCGGCATTCTCTCGAAGCTTTTTGGGGTCTGTTTGGAATTGATTTTTCACAAGGTCCCTGATGTGCTTTAAACTGCATATGGATCGCTTGATATTGACGGATGCCCAATGGGCGAAAATGGAACCGCTGTGCCTTGGCAA
>NZ_JABJWC010000104.1 GCF_013155395.1 Komagataeibacter melomenusus
GCAGGAAACCATCGCTCTGCTCAAAACCCAGAGTAAAAGTTAGACCAGGGAAGCAGCAGTCAACACGCTAAAAACCTGAAATCAGGCACAAGAGAAGTCAATCAAAGGTTTTTCGAACCCTCCAGGTTATGCAAGACGCCGATCTCACGCGAGGAGCTTTCTATGCACATTTCAAATCGAAACAAACTTTATATAAAGACGCGATATTACATGCGGCTAGTAATGGCCCTGTTGCCACTCTTTCTGACAAAATTGACCAGCCCGCGCTCACTGAATTAATTAGAAAATATCTCGATATGTCGCATGTCAGGCAAGAAGGCTCCCCTTGCCCTCTGGCATTTCTGGCCACTGACGTTGCTAAACAGGAAGGCGAGATACGAGAAACTTATACGCAGGTCTATAAAGATATCGTCGACAAAGTCGGCGCACTTCCCACCATCAAAGATACAGATAGCG
Organism: Komagataeibacter melomenusus; assembly: GCF_013155395.1. Lineage (GTDB taxonomy): Bacteria > Pseudomonadota > Alphaproteobacteria > Acetobacterales > Acetobacteraceae > Komagataeibacter > Komagataeibacter melomenusus. The sequence continues at coordinate 457 of NZ_JABJWC010000104.1, forward strand.
CTCTTGCCATTAGCGCGCTCATGATCGGAGGCGTAGCGGTTACTCGCGCACTCAATGATGACGAGCTTTCCCGTGACCTCTTAAAGTCGTGCCGTAAATTTGTGGAAGCTTTCATCTGACCGCAAAGAGACGGAGGTCTGGTGCTCTCGGGCCTCGGAACGATTCCAGACGATCGATCTTAAGGATCATCATCCCGATTCTCGCCCTTCCCTACCCGCCCGTATCACACCCCACGCGTCCGGAAACTACGCGAGATTTCGTTTCCTGATGATTCCTATATGATTCCAGTTGGCGCTGGAGAAACGCAAAAGGCCGCCCAATTGGCGGCCTAAACGTTTGATATCAAACGGAATTCATGGTTGCGGGGGCAGGATTTGAACCTGCGGCCTTCAGGTTATGAGCCTGACGAGCTACCGGGCTGCTCCACCCCGCGTTAGTGATGGGGAGACTGGAAGACCTGGCGGCGACCGACTTTCCCGTGCC
>NZ_JABJWC010000105.1 GCF_013155395.1 Komagataeibacter melomenusus
CGCCATGGTGAGGCCCCACCTGCACGCGCACCCACGACTCCCAACACCGCCAGACCAATCAGGGATACAGCGGATACACTCCACGAGACCACGCTGGCTGGCGACAGCAGGGCTGCCAGCACGGGCAGTATGGCACCGGAAGAGAATGCGCTAGCCGATGCAAAGGCGGCCTGTACCGGGCGCGCCGCAGTCGCGTCCGAAATGCCGAGTTCATCGCGGGCGTGCGCCCCCAGTGCATCATGCTTCATGAGCTGAAGGGCAACCTTGCGTGACAGAATATCATCCAGGCCACGCTGACGGTATATCCCGGCCAGTTCGCTCACTTCAGCGTCCCAGCTACTGCCAAGCTCCTTTTTTTCGCGGGCGAGGTCAGCCTTCTCAGAATCCGCCTGCGAGCTAACGGACACATATTCCCCTGCGGCCATGGACATGGCCCCGGCAGCCAGACTGGAAATTCCAGCCAGCAGGATGCTCCCCTGTGTCGCATGGGCGCTGGCGACACCAATGATCAGGCTGGATGTTGACAGGATACCATCATTCGCCCCCAGAACAGCGGCCCGCAGCCAGCCCAGACGGGAGGTCGCGTGGATTTCTTTGGGGCGCAGCGGTATTTTACTTTCCATATTCATCGGATACATTCCCTGTCAGCAGCATTCTCTGAAAAACATTGTCCCGGAGAATGAAGTAATGAAAACACGCGGCCAGCGCATGACCCGTGGCAAGCACGATGATCAGCCAGCCATTCCACTGGTGCAGCCAGTGCAGAATGCCGACTGTCGATGTCGGAAACCTGCCAAAGGGCGGCATGATCTGGATGGACAGGAAACTCATGGCCTGCCCATTGCCCCATCGCCACAGATATCCCAGGAGGATTTCCAGCAGGACTA
>NZ_JABJWC010000106.1 GCF_013155395.1 Komagataeibacter melomenusus
TAGGGCCTGTTAGATCTTGAATTTCTTCCCATATTGTAGGGATGGAAGAAGGAGACAGAACAGGCACCTTTACGGACGAGACATGGGCGATCTGGGAACCTCTGATTGAGGAGGTTCGCCCGAGGGGCAAGACGCCGCCACATGATCTGCGGCGGACGATAGCAGCGATTTTCTGGCGTCATGAGAATGGCGCGAAATGGCGGAGTATCCCCGCTGAACTGGGTCCGTGGTGGCGGGCTGCGCAGCTTTTCATCCGCTGGGCGAAGCTCGGCGTATGGGAGCGGCTGCTCGCACTGGTTCAGGAACAACAGGGAGTGGCATTCGGAATGACTTTTCTGGATGGCACAAACATCAGGGCTCACCACAAAGCGGCGGGAGCCCAAAAAAAGGGGCCTCTTTCGAAGAGCGAGACCATCGTGAAGCACTTGGCCGCTCTCGCGGCGGCTATGGCACAAAAGTCTGCGTGATCGCTGATGGACATGGAAAAGCCTTCGGTTTTGCGCTGGCCCCTGGACAGGCTCATGAACTGCCTCTGGCACCAGCCATGCTCGACAGCCTTCCCGCCACTCCCCTGTGGGTAGTAGCGGACAAGGGCTACGCGTCGAACGCCATGCGTGAACGGATATGGGACATGGGAGCACGGCCAGCCATTCCCGCGAAACGACGCGATGGCCCGGTCGCCTGCCCGAAATGGGCCTATCGGTGTCGGCATCTCGTTGAGAACCTCTGGGCTCGCCTCAAGGAGTGGCGCGCTGTCGCAACCAGATATGAAAAAACAGCAACGTCGTTCCTCGCGGTCATCCACATCGCTGCCGCAGCAGACTGGATCAAGCCCTAACAGGCCCTA
>NZ_JABJWC010000107.1 GCF_013155395.1 Komagataeibacter melomenusus
CCATGGCAGCAGCCCCCACCACCCCCGCACCCAGCCGCACGGCCAGCCGGTCCGGCCACAGCAGGCGGCAGGCAAGTGCGGCAATGCAGGCCAGCGCAGCACCTGCCATGGCCGCCCCGCCCGGCTCGAATGGCAGGGCAAAATACGCGATGACGCCCCCCGCAAGGGCCACTGGCAGCCACAGCACCAGGCGGCTGTTCTGCCCCCACAGCCACGCCGCAAGCGCCCGGCTCAAGAACCACCCCGCCCGGCTGGCACGGCCGCACCGACCGGAATCGGCCGCCGCATGGCGCCTGTCCGCGCGCTACGGGCTGGCCAGCGGCACCGGCATTGATGGCAAATGGCACAAAGACCCGACAGAAGACCCCCATGATGCGCGTAAAAGGCGTGGCAGGAATGCACACCCTAGCGGGCGGAAGGGTTTTCACGCCAGAGTGCCCCCTGTCAGCAGGGCGAAAACATGCTAGGAACCCGGTTCATGACTGTCCGTACGCGTTTTGCTCCCAGCCCCACCGGCCTGCTGCATATCGGCAACGCCCGTGCCGCCCTTTTCAATTTCCTCTATGCCCGCCACCACGGCGGGCAATTCGTGCTCCGCATCGAGGATACCGACCGCGAACGCTCGACCCAGCAGGCGGTCGACGTGCTGTTCGATGGCCTGGCCTGGATGGACATCGAATCCGACGAGAAGCCGGTGTTCCAGTCCACGCGCCAGGCCCGCCATGCCGAGGTGGCGCATGAACTGCTGGAAAAGGGCCTGGCCTATCGCTGCTACTGCACGGCCGATGAGCTGAAGGACATGCGCGAGAAGGCGATGGCCGAGGGCCGCCCCCCCCGCTACAACGG
>NZ_JABJWC010000108.1 GCF_013155395.1 Komagataeibacter melomenusus
GAATGATCTGTCTGTCTTGTCGCTCCGCGTGGCGATACGCTTGAACTCCTTGAGCTTGCAGAAGAAGTTCTCGATGAGATGGCGCGCCTTGAACAGGGCTTTATCGAACGGGCGTCTGTCGAGACGATTTTTGCGCTGGGGAATGACCACGCGGGCCCCTTGCGCACGTATGGCGTCCACGATCCAGTGGACGTCAAATGCCTTGTCGGCAAGAAGGGCCCCGAAATCTGCTGGTTCAAGAAGGGGAGCAACGCCGACCGTGTCGTAATGCTGGCCGGGGATAAGCGTAAAGCGGACCAGATTGCCCAGGGCGTCGGTCATGGCGATGATCTTGGTCGACCATCCTGTCACACTGCGTCCGATCGCCTGGTTTCGGGTCCCCCTTTTGCGCCCTGGCCATGGCGGTGAACCCGGACCACCGTGCCGTCGATCATCGCGTATTCCATATCGGCTTCGTCCGAAACAGCTTCAAAAAGTCGTTTGAAAACACCGGCTTTCATCCAGTCTCTGTAACGGGAATAGACCGAGTTCCAATGCCCGAAATGCGTCGGAAGGTCCCGCCATGGACTGCCTGTCCGGGCAATCCATAAGACCGCCTCGATGAAGAGCCGGTTATCCTTCCCGCTGCGTCCCCGATCCGTTTGCTTGCCAAGGCACAGCGGTTCCATTTTCGCCCATTGGGCATCCGTCAATATCAAGCGATCCATATGCAGTTTAAAGCACATCAGGGACCTTGTGAAAAATCAATTCCAAACAGACCC
>NZ_JABJWC010000109.1 GCF_013155395.1 Komagataeibacter melomenusus
CCGGCAATGCGGGTCATATTCTGGGGCATCGTAGCGATGGCCGTGACGGCTGCCATCGGCCGGATATTCGGGGTACAGACATAATGTATTAAATATTTCTGTATATTGAACGAATGGAATGATATCGTGAATGTACTTCTTGTAATTGTGCTATCAAAGGCTGTCGTTTCAGTGCTCTGCATGCGACTTGTATTTCATTTATATCGTGACAAAAACAATATAATATTACATAGAAATGGGTCTGTGGGATAATGCTATCCCGGCAATAGATAGTGGGCATCAACTTCCTTGAAGACTTTCCCAAGGCGGCTATGGGAACCCCGCTTCTCCTGCGGGACGCGAATTATATGCGCAGTGATCTCTATTCCGTTGTCGCTGCGATCGTTAATGGCCGACTACGATGTCGGACCGAAAGGCATTTGCCTACACGCCATGGTCATCCTGCTTGCGTACCCATCTCATCCAGGATGGCCGAACCGGGCATGCATGCAAGATCATCCTATACCGCCAGGGAGTCACGCACTCATGACATAACCGCTACCCCTGACGGTGTGGATCAGAGGTTGGCCGTCCTGCCCCAGTTTTTCCCGCAGACGACAAATATGCGTTTCGACGATGTTCGTACGAACCGGGAAATCCATATGCCAGACATCCTTCAGCAACATTTGCCGGGAAAGCACCGTGCCTGCATTCCTCATGAAATATTCCAGAAGTTTTAG
>NZ_JABJWC010000010.1 GCF_013155395.1 Komagataeibacter melomenusus
CCCCGATCCCCTGCCCGCGCCCCGTCAGCGGCGTTCTTGCCGGCGCACCATGGCACGCGCCCTGCTTGCCGCCCCGTTGTTCATGGTGGCCGGGGCCTGCGCGGCACGGGCCACAGGCTGTAGCGACCTTGCCCGCCACGCCCTGCCCGATGCCACCTTCACCACCATTGAAACCGTAAAGGCCGGAAGCTGGCACCCGCCACAGGACCAGCTCAGCCACATCATGTTCACGCCGGGCATGAACTTGGCCGGGCACACGGCCGAGGCCGCGAACCCCGCCTTCTGCCGCGTGGCCCTGACCCTGCACCCCACGGCGGATTCCCGGATCCGCACCGAGGTCTGGCTGCCCCTGAAGGGCTGGAACGGCAAATTGCTGGGCGTGGGCAATTTTGGCTGGGCGGGGTCGCTCATGTATTACGGCATGGCTACCGGCCTGGGTGAAGGCTACGCGGTGGCCAGCACCGATACCGGGCATGACAGCGCCACCCCCGAGGGCCAGGGCGGCCGCTTTACGCTGGGCCACCCCGAGAAAATGATCGACTACGCCTACCGCGCCGACCACCTGATGACGGTCGCGGCAAAGGCGCTGGTCAAAACCTTTTATGGCCACGAGGCCACGCACGCCTACTGGATCGGCTGCTCGCTTGGCGGGCTGGAAGGACTGATCGAGGCCAAACGCTACCCCGAGGATTATGATGGCATCGTAGCGGGCGCGCCGCCCAACCCGATTGTCAACTTCAATGCCGAACAGCTCTGGGCGGGGTGGATGAGCTATCATGACCCCGCGCTGCGCGTGCCGCGCGACAAGTTCCGGCTGCTCAATACCGCCGTCATGAATGCCTGCGCCGGGCCGGTGGGCAGGAAGCAGGGCTTTGTGGATGAACCCGACCGCTGCGCCTTCCGGCCCGAGCAGATTCTATGCAAACCGGGCAGCAACACGGCCAGTTGCCTGACCGCCGATGAAGTCCGCGCCGCGCGCAACATCTACCAGGGCCCCGTTGACCCGCAGACGCACACGGTCATCTTCCCCGGCCCGGCCAAGGGCAGCGAGGATGGTTTCTCGGCGGATGGCAAGGCCTTCCCCGTAGCGCTTGACCTGTTCAGGTATGCCGCCTTCCAGAACCCGGACTGGGACTGGACCACCCTGAAATGGGATACCGACGTGCAGGAGGCCACGCGCAAGGTCGGCCCGCTCCTGCATGTGGATGACAATCTTGCGCCCTTCCTCGCCCGTGGTGGCAGGCTGCTGCTTTATATTGGCTGGAATGACGGCCATAACCCCCAGCAGCTCGCCACCTACTATCAGGCCGTGCAGCGCCACGCGGGGGCTGCAGGCCGTGACGGGGTCAGGCTCATCACCATTCCCGGCATGGGGCACTGCCAGGGCGGTGCGGGGTGCGACACCTTCAGCAAGCTCGGCGCAATCGATGACTGGGTCAGCCACGGGCAGGCGCCCGACATGATCGTGGCCGCCCGCGTTGACGGAGGGCAGGTCGTGCGCACCCGCCCGCTCTGCGCCTGGCCCGCCGTTGCGCGTTACGACGGGCAGGGCGACATGGATGATGCCCGCAGCTTTGCCTGCGTGACACCAGGTGCGAACTGATTTTTAAAAAGCCATAGGGAACGCCGCCTTTTTGCAAAAAGGCGGCACCTGGAAACTTCTGTTATTTTTCAAAAACCTTTTCAGTTTTTGAGAATAACCCATTCGCCCTCGACCTTCTTGACCGGCAGGGTCGCCTCGCGCACGTCGCCTTGCGCGTTTTTCAGGGTGATCTTGCAGGTATAGATGGAATCATCGCCTTCCTTCGTGTGGCAGTCGCTATCGACAACCTTGACCTGCGGGTTCTGTGACACGAGCGGGTTGGGCCGCCCGATCAGTTCCATGCTAAGGTGGTTTGCCTGATCCAGTTCCTGCTTCATGCTCTTGTCCAGAGCTGTCTGGATATCGCCCGTCGAAGGGCCGCCACAGGCCGTCAGCGCCAGCACGGGCAGCAGGACAAGGCCGGAACGCAGGGATTTAAATGAAAAACGCATGGGCGGTTCTTTCACGGGCAGGAATTGAGGCCGTGCTTATGATAAAGCCCCCCATGAATGTCAATAAACCGGATTTTACACCTGACCCGACAGGCATGGGGCCTTTCGTGTAAAGCCACGTGGCCGGAGAACGTGATGACAGCAGACCAGAACCATCCCGAAGGCGATGATGCCCCCCTGCCCCCTGGAAACGGCGGCACAAAGGGATGGCTGAAATCCGGCATCGCCTCGGTGCGTGCCAGCACGGCCAGGGTCAAGGAAGGGGTGCAGGACTATTACAGAAGCGATGCCACGCAGGAGAAGATGCAGTGGCTGCGCGACAGGACCCGGTCCATCAGGGAGTCCGAACTGCTGGAAAAATATGGCCCGCTGATCGAGCAGGCCATCCGGCAGTTCGCCTCGTCCACCGCGTTCGATATTCTGGCCGATGAACTGATTATTGCCCGGTTTGCCGATCTGGTCATCGCGCACCTGCCGCCGCATGCCCAGATCGTTTTGCGCAGGACCGGCATGGACAGGCTGCTGACCGCCGCCCTGTCGCGCGCCAAGGCGCCGATCCTGCGCAGGATCGCGGCCATCCGCCTTAATGGCGAGCCAGGGGCTGACACGCTGAAAGCCCCACCGCTCGAGATTGAAGCCAGTCCCGCCACGACCGGGAAAGACGGATTACAGAAATAAAAAAAGTGCTGTTTTATTTAAGGCAGCGCTTTTTTGAAGCTTTTTGAAAAAAGCTTCACCAAACACTTCTTTTGGTTTTTTAAACTCAGGTGGGCAGGCGCATTTTAAATGCGCCTGCCTTTATTTCAGGTGCTGCTTTTAAGCAGGCGCGCAGCCCGGCTCAGCGCCATGATGGGGAAAAACTGCCGGTACAGGTCATAGCGCAGCATGAACGCGCGCGAGAGTTCCGCACCCTGCTGCAGGCGACTTGTCAGGGCCGGGTCATCGAGCTTGATGGTCTGGCCCACACCGTAGCCGGGGAAGCCGGTGCCGGTGAACTCTTTCTCATCCCAGTGGCCATCAGCCTGCTGCAGGTCGATCAGGTAGCGGCAGCCGCGCACGATGGCCTCATGGTCCTGCTTGCGGTTGGCCGCGATCAGGCCCATCAGCGCCCAGGCGGTCTGTGATGGCGTGGTTGGTCCGCGCCCGATGGAGGCGATCTCCATGTAGGAGGCACAGCTTTCGCCCCAGCCGCCATTTTCCTGCTGGTGGGCCACGAGCCAGTCACATGCCTTGCCGATATAGGGCTGGGTCATGTCCTCGCCAATCGCGGCAAGCGCAGGCAGGACGGCCCCCGTGCCATACAGGTAATTGACGCCCCAGCGGCCAAACCACGGGCCATCGGGTTCCTGCTCGGCACGGATATAGGCCAGCCCGCGCTGGAGTGCCGGCATGTCGCGCGGCAGGCCCAGCACGCCAAAGGCCTCAAGCACATGCGCCGTGACATCGACCGAGGGCGGGTCAAGTGCTTCACCAAAATCACAGAACGGGATCTTGGACAGCAGGGCGCGGTTGTTGTCCTTGTCAAACGCGCCCCAGCCGCCGCAGGTGCTCTGCATGCCCACGAGCCAGTTCACGCCGCGGGTGATGGCGGCCTCCACGCCCCGGCTCTTCCATTCCTCGCGGTCGCGGCAGGCCGCCAGCGCGATCAGGGCCACGGCGGTGTCATCGGTGTCGGGGTAGCGGTCATTGGCATATTCAAACGCCCAGCCGCCGGGCTCCAGGTCCGGCAGCTTGACGGACCAGTCGCCCTTCACCCGCACCTGGCGCTCGAGCAGCCAGCCCAGGGCCTTGTCCATCTCGGGGCTGAAATCGGTCTCGGCATCGGCATCATGCAGGGCCATGAGTGCCAGCATGGTGTCCCATACCGGGCTGTTGGTGGCCTGCACCCAGCTTGCATCGCCCCGGTCATAGCGCCAGCCGGGATCATCAAGTGCCGCCAGCCCCTTGGCCATGACCGGGTGATGGAACTGGTAGTCCTCGCCATGCAGCGCCATCAGGCCATAGACCCATGGCGGCTGGATACCGCCCCAGCCACCATCGGCATCCTGATGGCGGATGATCCATTCCAGCATGTGCCGGATCGCGGCCTCGCGCATGGTGTTGCGCTTGAGGAATCTGGTCTGCAGCCAGTGCAGCGCGCGATCGGTCTTGCGGAAGAAGGTGGCCCACAGGTCCTGCCCGTCACGCGGGGGCAGTTCGTAATCGAAATTCTCGCGCCCTGCGGGAAAGAGCGCATCCAGCCGGTCTTCCGGGCGCAGGGGGCGCGACGAGCGCCGCGCGGACAGGATGGCCAGCGGCACCAGGGTCGCGCGCGCCCACTGCGCGAAATTGTAGATGGAGAAAACGAATTTGTTGGGGAACCAGATGATTTCCGGCGGCAGGTTGGGCGTCTTCTCCCACGGCCATTCCCCAATCAGGGCCAGCCAGTAGCGGGTGAACACGCGCACGTTGCGCAGGCCGCCCTTGCTTGCAATCCATGTGGAAGCCCGGCTCAGGGCGGGGTCATCGGCGGCATAACCCAGCGAGCGCAGGGCGGCGTAGGATTCGACGGTGGCGTTGATGTCGCCATTGCCCGCGCCGTAATAGATGCCCCATGAGCCATCCTCGCGCTGCATTTCCAGCAGGGCCTTGCCCAGGCGGGGACGCAGGGGATGGTCCTCAAGGCCAAGGAACCACAAAGCGAGGCACCATTCGGCCTCCATCGAGGCGTTCGAGGCCACCGACCCCACCCAGTGGCCATCGGGCTTCTGCTGCTCCATCAGCCATTTGCAGGCAGAGGAGATCGTGTGCGTCAGGCTGTTGTCAATGCCCCTGAAAGCCGCCGCCGGAGCGGAATCGGGGCGGGATTCGGTCTTGTCGGGGCCGGAAGTTCCGGCCTGCTTGCGGAGAGGGCGACTTTCGCTGTTCATTTCATCCATACCTGTGGGCGATATAATAGTCAGGGGCCTTGTCAATCCGTGCTGGCCTGCGGGGACGTGACCAGTTGCTCAAAATCAGCGAAGACAGTTTCCCACTCCGCCTGATCCATTTCAATAAACCCTGTGCTGCGCAGAAAAAATGCCCCCTCGGCGGCAAAAAGCGCCGTGCGGGCCCGACGCGCCACGGCAGAGGCCGGATTACACACTTTGAACCACCGTGCATACCACGCCCGCAGCCGGTGCAGGTGCTTGGGGGATTGCATGAGGGTAACAAGCATGCCTGCCATCCGGGCCTGCGTGGCCTCGTCAATCTGGCTGGCCACCACCACATAGGCGCGTGCCCGCTCGGTGGCATCGGGGGTGCCGGGCATGTTCTGGCTCACCTGCGCATCAAAAGCGGCGATCCAGCGGTCGATCAGCGCGGTAATCAGGTCATCCTTGCTGCCAAAGCAGTATTGCAGCCCGCCCTTGGTAATGCCGGCCTCACGCGCCACGGCATCGAGCGTAAGCGCGGCCGCCCCTTCGCGCTGCACGAGGTGCTCGACGCAATCAAGCACCCTGTCGCGGTCGATGGTTCTCGGGCGCGCCATGCGCGGGGCCTCCATGGTTTCATTCCGTCCGGATGGAATTAAACCATGCCAGCCCGCCCCGCAAGCCATGGCCGCGTGCATGGCACGATGCCGCCCCGGAAAACAGGCGGCATCCGCCAGCGTGCATGACTGTCAGGCTGCGGTGAGGGAGGCCATGTCGATGACGAAGCGATAATGCACATCGCCCCGGTCCATGCGGGCGAAGGCCTCGTTGATCTGCTGCATGGGCACGATCTCGCAATCGGGCAGGATGTTCTTGCGCGCGCAGAAGTCGAGCAGTTCCTGTGTCTGGGGCAGGCCGCCCACGGGCGAGCCGGTAATGCGCCGCCGCCCCAGCACCAGCGGCAGCGAACTGAATGCGGGCACCGGGCCGAGATTGCCCACGATCACCAGCACCCCTTCCACATCGAGCAGGGCGACATAGGGCGAGACATCATGCGCCACGGGCACGGTATCGATAATGACATCAAGTGACGAGGCCCCGGCCTTCATCGCCTCGTCCGAGGTGGAAACGATGACATGATCCGCCCCCAGCGCCCTTGCTTCCGCCGCCTTGGCGGCACTGCGCGTAATGACCGTAACGGTCGCACCCAGCCCTGCCGCAAGCCGCACGGCCAGATGCCCCAGCCCGCCAATGCCCACCACGCCCACGCGGCTGCCCGGCCCCACATTCCATGTGCGCAGCGGGGAATAGACGGTAATGCCCGCGCACAGCAGCGGCCCCGCGCGGGAGGGATCAAGCCCTTCAGGCAGGCGCAGCACGAATTCATCACGCACCACGATATGCTTGGAGTAGCCGCCATGCGTGGTTTCGCAGGTGAGCCGGTCGCGGCCGTTATAGGTCAGGGTCGGGACTTCGCGGCACATCTGCTGCTCGCCCCGGCGGCACTGGTCGCATTGCTGGCAGCTATCGACAATGGTGCCCACGGCCACGGCATCCCCCACCTTGTGGCGCGTCACCTTGGGGCCGACGGCCACGACCTGGCCAATGATTTCATGCCCCGGCACGCAGGGGTAGAGTGTTGGGCCCCACTCCTTCCAGTCATCACGGCTCTGGTGCAGGTCGGAGTGGCAGACGCCACAGTACAGGATTTCGAGGGCCACATCATTATCGCGCAACGCACGGCGCTCGAAGGTATAGGGTGCCAGCGGGGTTTGTGCATCACGCGCGGCATAACCAATGGTTTTCATGTTGTTTCCACCCTGTTCAGAGTATTGTTTTCCTGCGCGGGCACAAGGTTCTTCGCCCCGCGCGGCAGCATGATGCCCGCCAGCCATGGGGACTGAAACAGACTTTCCCGCTCCAGGCCGCAGCCAGCCCCTGGCGGAAGTTACCTTTGAGGCCCTGTCATGCCGACACCTGGAAAAGCGCAGTCTTGCACTGACGGTTCAGGGCTGCAAGGCAGATCACATTCCGCCCTGCGGCGGGTCCTGCGGGAATGCCCGCCCGTTTTATCCCCGCGTGTGCGGGGAACACATGTGCCGAGTCTTACCCGTGCCTGCTGGTGCCGGTTCATCCCCGCGTATGCGGGGAACACGCGTGCGCGTCAACCGGCGGCCTGTGCCTGCCCGGTTCATCCCCGCGTGTGCGGGGAACACACCGGCAGTAGGAACAGATGCAACGTAGCGTTCGGTTCATTCCCGCGTGTGCGGGGAACACATATCACGCGCGCGGCACAGCGGCAGGAACTGCGGTTCATCCCCGCGTGTGCGGGGAACACATCGACCCCAAGGGCGCGCCGCGCCTGTCGTTCGGTTCATCCCCGCGTGTGCGGGGAACACTGGCCCTCAACTGGTGGGACGCAAGAGAGCGGCGGTTCATCCCCGCGTGTGCGGGGAACACTCGAAAAAGAAGTAGCGCCCCGGATTGCGCTCCGGTTCATCCCCGCGTGTGCGGGGAACACACGAGGGCATTATACAGGCCCACGTTATCCTGCGGTTCATCCCCGCGTGTGCGGGGAACACCAGCAGGTTGCTCACCCGCATCCAGTATTCGGCGGTTCATCCCCGCGTGTGCGGGGAACACTATTTACAAAAGGCTTTCGCATGAGGTCACACCGGTTCATCCCCGCGTGTGCGGGGAACACCGAATATCACTGCCATTCCTGCCCTTGAGGGCCGGTTCATCCCCGCGTGTGCGGGGAACACGAGGCCATGCCCGACTGGGCCGAGGCCATGCTCGGTTCATCCCCGCGTGTGCGGGGAACACTCTTCGTGGAACCAATTGATTCCAAAGTCTTATTTAACTGTCAAAGAATCTACCAACCAAAACGCCCTGTTTTGCTACCCTTTTCCACGCCGTCGCGGAAGGGTCGTTGTAGCCGGGCCGGGTTGCGTGGGCAGGGCGGCTTCCGGCCCAAAGGCAACCAAACGCAGGCCATCGAAATCGACCGGCACCCGGCGGTTCTGGCCGCAGGTATCAAACGCGAAACCGGCATCATTGGGGGCCGCCCATGCCATAACGGCATTGCCCGCCTCGATATAGGCGCAGACCTGCCCCCATATCATCTCGCGCACGCGCCGCCCGTAGCTGCCAACATAAACGCCTGCCCGCACTTCAAGCAGCCAGACCGCCAGCCGCCCGCGCAGGCGTGGCGCCGCGTTTTCAACCACGATGACCAGCATCGCCCAGCCCTTTCATCTCAGTAAAGGCCACCGGCATGGCTTCCTCCTGCGCAGGCGGTGGTTGCAGGCCGCCTGCCGCCAGCACATCCTCGATCATGGGAATGAGCCGCCCCAGAATGCTGCTCCGGCGGAACTGGTCGCGGCACCGGTGCCGCACGGCGGCCACCGGGTCGCTCACGCGCTGGCCATCAAGCGGGCGGTCGCGCTGCACCGCCCCAGCCACGCGAAAGGCCTCGGGCACCACGATGTCAAACTTCACGATATCAGCAATATCGTAAACAAAACTCTGCGGCTTGCCAGTGTGCAAAAACCCGATGGCGGGCGCGTAACCGGCTGCAAGAATGGCTGCTTCGGTAATGCCATAAAGGGCGGCCGTGGCGGCTGACAGGCAGCGATTGACCACATCGGCCGTATCCCACGCATGCGGATCATACCGGCGCCCATCCCATTTCACCCCATGCAAACTGGCCAGCAGGCGATAGGTCTCACGCACCCGCGCGCCTTCAATGCCGCGCAACTGGTCCACCGAGCGCCGCTCGGGCGCATCCTCGCCAAAACGCAGGGCGTACATCCGGCGCACCACCTTCAGCCGGGCCGTATCATCAAGTGCGAGCCGCGCCTGAAACAGCAGCCGGTCCGCCCGCGCCCCACCCGGCTGGCCCGCGGCATACAGGCGCACGCCCGCCTCGCCCACCCAGATCAGCAATGTGCCCGCCCGCGCGGCCAGCGCCACGGCCGCGTGGCTCACCCGCGTGCCGGGTTCGAGCATGAGGCAGGCCAGCCCGCCAATGGGGATATGCGTGCGCACCCCGCGCTGGTCCACCACCACGAACGCGCCATCAAGCACGTCAATCTGGCCCATCGATACAAACACGATGGAGGCCCGCTCCTTTAATGGCACAGGCCGCGGCGGCGGCAGGCCGGGCATGGGGCGGGGCATGCGCCTACACCCCGCCGGGTGCGCGGCGGATGAGCATCAGCCCGCACCCGAACGCCCGCGCGCGCCCGAACCCCTGCATGAGTGCGGGCACGAACAGCGCAGGGTCGGTCACGCTCAGTTCCCCCGCAGCATCGACCACGCCAAAGCTGGCCTCGCGCTGCCCCGGCCCACGCGGAATACGCAGCACGTCGCACCCCTCGACCACAAGCCCGTCCGCCTGCGGCGCGAAACCCGTCCGCGCGCCCTGTCGGCCCAGCCAGGCGGCAAAAGCTTTGGGCACGATGTTGTCACGCCCCTGTGCACGCTGGCCGTGGGGAATGGCGTGCAGGGCATCCATCACCACATCATGGCGCTTGCTGCGCACGCGCCCCGGCGTCTTGCGGTCCACCGTCGCGTTGGCCCGTAGCAGGAAGCGCAGGCGATCGCCTTCCTTCAGGACAGGCGCGAAGGGACGGCTTTCCAACGCGAAAAGACCGTGCGCATCCACCGGCTGGCGCGCGGAAAGGACCATGAAGCGCCCGGCTTCGGTCTGGCGCCACAGGAAGTCGCGCTGGCGCGTGGGCGTATCGCCAAACAGCACCCACAGCAGATGGTGTGCCGCACCATGCTGCCGCCCTTCCCCCTGCGGCACCAGAAGGCGGGCAAGCGCCTGCACCGACGCATCGCGCCGCAGGGACACGCGTGAGAGAAATGCGCCACTCATGCGCCTGCTCCCTTCGGGCACACAAGCAGCGCTTCCTCACGCAGCCCGAACTGCCAGCGCGTGCGCGACAGCGGCTGGTCACGCCGCATTTCCCGCCGCATGACGGCATGCCCGCCCCCCTGTTCGCCTACATCCGCCGCATCCAGCATGATGAGCGTATCCGCCTTGCTGCCCTGCCCTGTGACCTGATCGCGAAACAGGCCATAACGCGCCCGCAACCGACTTTCCGGCCCGTTGTCATGCCGGGCCAGAAGGGCGGCGGCGGCATGTTCCGCCTCCGCCAGCTGGGGGGCAAGCGGCAGGCCGGGCGGGCAGGATTTACGCCCCAGCGAGGGCGCGAAGACAGGCGCGCGCAGCGCAGCGCGCAGGTCCGCCAGCGCCCAGCGTGGCTGGTCAGCGCGCGCCCACACCGCGCCCAGATGCCAACTGCCCATGCGGTAGTCGCGGCGCGAGAGGATGGTGGCCAGTTCACCCGGTGCATCAGCCAGTTCACGCGCGCGCGTGGCAGGCCGCCAGTTGCGCCGGGCGGGTGCGGTCTGGGCCGTGTGATAATCCGTGAGCAGCCGACCGGGCGCATGGCACAGCACCGCCAGCCCGTAATCCCGCGCCAGTGCCGCCTGCGCGGCTTCATCCTCGCGCTCAAGGCCAAGACAGGCGCCTATCAGCCCCAGCACGGCGGAGCGTGCGGGCCGATCGCCCCCGTCGCGTCGCTCGCCTACCGCAAGCGTGCCGAACGAGGCCATGGGCGCGACCATGGCAAATGTCAGGAACAGCCGCATGGCATTCAGGCCCGGCAGAAGGCGACGAGATCGGCCAGCGTGGCGCTTTTTGCATCGCCCAGCGCCATTTCGCAGGTCTCGTCAACGCCCGGACCATAAACGCGGGCCAGTTCGGCGCGGAAGCCCGCAAGTGCCCTGATTGACTGCGCCATCAGGTCATCGCCCCCTACCGGGCGGGCAAACGCGCCTGCAAGCGTGCGGGGCTGGGCATCGCCTTTTTCCGCCAGTACGTAGCCCGCGCGGGCAAGCGCGGCGAAGCTGTTCTGCTTGCCCGAGGGCGAGACCGTCATCGCCGCCTCCATCAGGGCGCCAAGGGCAGCCTGTGCCACGCCGGTTTCACTTTCGCCGCCCAGGTTCTTTTTCAGCAGGTCGCGATTGACGCACAGGTAAAGGTAGAACACGCCGGAGCCGAACCCGGCCTCGCCCAGAAAGCCTGCGCCAGCATCTTCCTCCGGCTGCTTGAGGTCGTCGATGGCAGTATAGTAATCATCCTCCACCGTAACCCGGTGGGTGGTGATGGCGTGCGCCACCTGAACGGCGGCCTCGCGGTTGAAGGCGGGCGCGCCTGCCAGCATGCGGCCAAACAGGGCAATATCGGCCGCTGAATCCGCGTGATGCAGCAGGGTGTCCTGCTCCTTTTTCGGGTCGATTTTTTCGCCTGCGGCCAGCCGGTCGGCCAGGGCGAGGGCCGCCGTGCGCTCGGCGGGGGAAATGAACACAAGCTGCTCGGTGCGGGTGGGGTTTCTGTCCTTCTCGGCCTTGACCTTGCCATACACGCCCGCAATCTCGCGGGCGATGGTTTCGGCCTTCTTGCCTTCCACGCCCTGCGTGTCCAGATGCGCCAGCACTTCCTCGCCCAGGCGCTGGGTGCGCTGGCCCATATGGCCTGCCAGGGCGGATTCAAAAATGGCCGAGGTGCGCCAGGCCCGCTTGAGCGCCTGCGAGGAAATGCGCAGCCGTGTCGCACCACCAACCGTGGCGGTCTTGGGGTGGCCCGTGTCATCACGGTTGACGTTGGAAGGCGGGTAGAAGGTCAGCAGATGCAACTGGAGAAAACGGCTCATTATTGACTGTCCTTTATTCAGGTCTTTTCCTGAAATGAAAACTCTGGCGTGCCACACTTTTCAAAAAACGGCATTCCCTGAAGTTTTTTGAAAAAACCTTCACCAAAAACTTTCATCTTGTTGCTGGATATTTTTAGATCAGAATTTTTTATTCAGATTATACATTACTTATGTTTTCTGGTCCGCTCCGGGGCTGGCCCGCGTTCCAGTAGGCGTATACCCATTTGCGGCGGATATGTTCGCCCTTGCCATCGTCACGCGCGCCTTCACGCGGCCATTTCAGCAGGGCTTCGGTCAGGTCGGCCACATTCACTTTCCTGCCTGCCAGCGCCACAAGCCGCCGGAAGGCCCTGAGGCATTCGTCATACGTTCCGGCATCCATCAGCTTGCGAAAGCGCAGCGGCTTGCACAGCGCCTCGATCTGATCCGTATCCGCCAGTTTGCTGACGCCAACCTGCCGCGCCACGCTGCCCTCCCGGCGCTCATCACGCACATGCACCAGAACCGCCGCCGCCAGCGCCAGCCGTGCCATGGCCGCATCCGAACGCGCGCCACAGCGCTGGACGAGCGCCTGCGTTTCCGGCTCGAACAAGGCCTCGGTCACGCTCGTGCAGCGCCGCAGGCGGGCAAGGGCGGCGCGATCTCCGGGCTGCTGCTTTTCGGGGTCGGGCTGCAATCCGCGCCACCAGCCCACAACCTTGCGCACCGTGGTTTCATCATCTGTCAGCATCAGGACACCTCGCCTGCTTTTTTCTGTTTCGTTGCGACAGGAACAGGAAGATCCAGAACCTGCATGATCTTTTTGCCAGCCGTGTTCGTGCCCGATACCGCGCCAAGCAGCCCCATGCGGGCCAGGGCTGAACGTTGCGCTTCTTTTACGTCCATGTCCGGCTCGAGCACGACCATTGCGTCAAATTCGCGCAACGCTGCCTGCTTCAGTGTTTTCAGCCAGGCTTTTTTCAGCACCAGCAGGTCACTCCCTGCCACGACTGCCTCGCGCAGCAGGGCAAAGAAAGGCGTTTCGGTCTCGAGCCAGAAGCGTTCACGCACATTGGCGATCAGCGTCGCATCGACCGATACACTACCCTTGCCAAACAGCGCCTCGCGCACGCTGCCGCGCAGCAGATCAGCCACCTGCGTTGCCGCCCCCACGCATTGCCGGGCAAAATCATCCAGTTCGTGCTGCCTGTCTTCATCATGCGTGCCGGGCAGCGGCATGGCGCTTTCCACAAAGCCGCGGGCTTTCATGTTATCCATGTCAAACCCGGCAGCCAGCAGACGGGGATGTTCCGTAAAGCCAGCCGCCCGCGCGCGCGCGTTGCGCCAGGTTGTGACACAACTGGCCGGGAGCCTGTTGGCATCGGTGCTTTCCACCACCACGCCGGTCCAGTGCCGGTAGCCGATGCCACCGGGCTGCGGATGCACGGCCAGCCATTCCGTACCCTCTTTCTGTCTGTAGCGCGGGGTGAGCGGATGGATGAGGCCATCCGCCGCGTAAGGCTGGCCGATCCAGCCCGCATATTTCGGGCCATAGGGGCGCTGGCGCCAGCCGGTGACCACAACACCATCAGCCCGGCCCGTAAGATCGCAGGTGCCGTCAGCCCTGTTTTCAAAATCAAGGCGGATGCGCCGTGGCATGCCCCACCAGCATTGCAAAGGATGGGCGTTGTGATCCACCCGCACCTCCGTGCCGCCCTTGCCCGAGATGATGGTGGGCGCCAGCCACGGAAACACCCGTGAAAGATCAGCATCCGCAACAGCCCTGCCGCAGGGCACGTTGGCCCAGATGACCTGCCACAGGCTGGCCTCGGCCGATGGCATGACCAGGGTTGTCAACGGGCCGCCGCCGCGCAGGCCGGTCATGTTGCCCGCCCCCCCGCTTGGCGCCCATGACTGGAGCGTGAACAGCGCCATGGCCGCGGCCCCCCGCCCGAGGCGCGCGACCTGATCGCGATGCACGAACAGATCCGCGTTGCGCTTTATGGTGCTCTCGCCCGGTGCATCGATCAGCAGGCGTTCAACCGGCTCCGGGCCGGTGGCCAGCTCTTCATGATCCTGAAGGAAACGTGGCCCCGGACCGTCAAGCCAGAAGGCAGGCGCGATACGGGCGAAGGCTTTGTCCAGCATGTCAACGGTGGGTGGCTTGCGCCAGTCCTTCGGCCATGCGCGCCGGTCTGCCGGGGGACAGGCCGTTGCCACAAGGCCGATCAGGAACTCGAAGGATGCGATACGGAAATCCGCGCGTGGCCACGCGAAGTCAATGACGGGGTCATCATCCAGCCCTTCCACGATCTGGCCGGGGCGCATGAGACAACAGGCGCCAGAGCGGCGGCGCACTGGCAGCCATGCTTCTGTAATCAGGTTAAGGGGATGAATTTCTGTCATTCAAATAGACATCCAGAAAGAAACAGATCAGAATCTTGGTTTCTAGCTGCAATCTGGCAACCAGAATCTGGTAAACGCAGCTTAATCTGCGCTTAATACTATTATAACCAACGTGTGCCGCACGTTACGCTCCCTTCCTGTCAATTTCAGCCACCTCAAACCCACTTGGGGTGGCTGTCTTTTTGTAGCCCCGTTTGAACCAACGAGTAAAGATTTATATCTTACTTTTCAAGACTTATGTTTTCATACGTTCGAAAAACCACAGACCGGGCCTGCACAAGAAGATTGCAAGGGGGAATCTGGACAGAGAAGCATGCGCTCATCCGGCCCATGCCGCATTGAAAAATGCAGCCGGTAGACTGCATTCAGGCAAACGTTCCTGAAGAAGCTTTTTTCACTTCAAAGGAATGCCACCTTTTTTTCGGAAAGGTGGCACCCGGAAATGTTCACTATATAATCCCTGCCAGAGCAGGGAACGCTGACCATCTGACTCTGCAAGACGGGTCATCCCGCAGGTGCGGGAACAACCTCCAGACCATATCGGTTATCATAGCGCACGACAACCGCGTGGCCTTTCGCGTTGTGCCCACGCCCTTCGGCCCCGCCCTCGACCTCGGTTAACAGCAACAGGAGAAACCGGTCGTCTGCCTCGCGTTCCCAACGCGACCAGCCTGCACGGGCGGTGGCTACGGCTTCACGCGCGTCCTCTGCAACATGGCATGAGGCAAGCCTGCCCTGCGCCACCGAAACTTCGGATAACGCCCATGCCCGCCGGTGCGCATGGGCGGCGGCAAGGGTCTCGTCTTTCAGCGCAGCCCAGGGCCACACCTGCCCTGCCCTGAGCACGCCAAGGCGCACGGTCACGTAAGGCCGTTCCTCCAGCCGCGTGGGCGTGCGGATATCGGGCTCCCATAAGCCGCTGCCTGGCGTGTAGCCCCATTCATGATGCAGTATGTTCCGCCGGGCCGCATCATGGGCAGCAAGGCCGTGCCCGGTTGCCACGCTACTCGCCGTGGCCAGTCCTTCCGGCGTTATGGATGTATCGCCCGCCGCCTCGATCAGGTCACGCACATTGCCGGGGCTTTCTATCGTGCCCATGCGCAGCAACGCGCGCGCCGTGCGCCACAGCAGGGCGGGATCACGATAAACGGCCGCCGTGCCCGGCAGGAGGCGACGGATCCATTCCGGGTCCGGATCATCCACCGGGGCGGGCGCCAGAACACAGATTTCATCGCGGTCTATCGGTCGCGCCGCACGCTGGTGGCGCCTGAGGCGGCCCGCACGCTGGATAATCAGGTCCATCGGGGCAAGATCCGTGCACAGCACGTCAAAATCCAGGTCAAGGGACTGCTCGATAACCTGGCTGGCCACCAGCACCCCGGCCCGGTCAGCGGGCATGCTGTTCCTGCCAAAGCGCGCCAGCACGTCGCGCTCGATGGCCAGGCGGTCGATCATGGCAAAACGGGCATGAAACACCTGCGCCTCAACCCCCTGCTGCGCCAGTGCCCGGGCCGTGGCGATCACGTCATCCACCGTATTGCGCACCCACGCTACAGCCGCCCCCTGCCCTGCAGCGGCCACGACATCCACCATGACCGCAGCCTCGCTCCCTGACTGCCTGACCGCAATGCGGCGCGCGAGGCCCGGGCGCGGGGCACAGGGCTGCTCGGTCATGCCATCGCAGCCTACGAGCGTAACAAGCGGATAGGCCGTGCTGGACAGGCTGACCGGCGCCTCCTGCTGCAATCCCGCCCGGAATGCCGCCACAAGTTTCTGCCGTACGGCCTTGGTCAATGTTGCCGAAAGCAGTATGGCGGAGCCCCCCATGCTGGCATGGAAGCGCAGCAGGGCCGCCATTTCCGCCTGCATGTAGGGGTCATAGGCATGGCATTCATCAACCAGCAGCACCTTGCCCGCCAGCCCGGCCTGCCGGATGGTGGCGAACCGGACCGGCAAGACCGCCATAAGGGCCTGATCAATGGTGCCCACGCCCACCTGTGCAAGCAGCGCCCGGCGCGATTCACCCGCAAGCCACGCAGCGCACGACACTTCAGCCGCCTCCATGCGCGCCTGTGGCACGGCTGCGGCATCAAGCGCATCATCCGGCGCCACGACCGCAGCAAAACGCGGATCGAGCAAAGCACGGCCATGCGCAAGTGCGAGCGAGGGATGGGCAGATGGCTGGAACAGGCCACGATAGGCCGCAGCTATCCGGTCGAACATGGCGTTGGCGGTCGCCATTGTGGGGAGTGCCACAAACAGGCCCGTGGCCCGACCAGACGCCATCAGCCGGTGCGCTACCACCAGAGCCGCCTCGGTCTTGCCCGAGCCTGTCATGTCCTCGATCACCACCAGCGCCGGCCCGGCAGGCAGGGCAATCTCCTCCAGCAGGGCCTGAACGGGAGATGGCACCTGGACATGGGCGAACAGGTGCCCGATGCCCCTGAAGGGCGCAACCGTTACGGGGCCAAGCCCTGCGCGGGCCAGGGCGTGCTGGGCACGCGGCAGCGCGTGGTTCCAGAAATACCCGGCAGCATCGGCCACGTCATCAGGCTGCACGTAAGGGAACCAGTCCTGCCGGGAGCCGATCCAGTCCGTCACCACCGTGACACCCGCAAGCTGCCATTCCAGTTGCCGCAACTGATCCAGCGACGGGACGGGAATGGGCGGCGGGCGAAACACGTCAAGGAGCAGACCGGCCAGTTCGCGGGCATGGGCCGCACAGGCGGCATGGCCCAGAGTACGGGCTCTCGTTTCATCTATTGCGACCGGCTGGCCGTGATGCCCCGCAACGGCGCGCCATAGCTGCGCCTTGTCATCGGCTTCCCATTCCAGCCCATCGGCATCCGCGCCAAATAACGGCGCCAGCACATCCGCGCAGACCCGGTCGAGCAGAATCAGGCCATCCACATCATGGCGTGAGTCCACCACCGTATCAGGCAATGGCCCGAGCGCCTGCCGCGGCCAGTGCGCCGGAACCTTGGCCTGGAACGCTGGCGTCACCTTGCCCATATCATGCAGCGCCACAAGCAGGCCAAGCTGCCGGCGGTCCAGCCCCAGCCGACTGCTACCGGGCCACAGGACCGCCACGGCCGCCACATCAAGCATATGGGCGACAAGGGGGTGGGTCGGGGCCGTTACGTCTTCCGCCTGACCGGCGGGACGGGCCTTGCCCCAGAAAAACCGCAGCCCGTCATTCACCTTTCCCGCCACGTAGCCCCCCTTTTACCGCCCCAGCCTGCATATGATGAAACATGCATTAAAGCTTTATCGCGACAGCGAAAATAAACGCGGATGCAGATCGTTTATCCGTTACTTGTTCAAACCGGGTAACGGCTGCCTGAAAAACATGTCACACGCCAGCGCATGCTGACCGGCTTACAGCCTGTGGGCCGGGTCATTTTTATTTTTTCAGGGCGTGGAATACTATCCAGCAAGGCGCTTTCCACCACAGAACAGCGTCTGTTCATCGTGGCGCGCAATGGCGATCAGGGTCTGGTTCATTTTTTCAGCCGTCCGGAAGGCACGATATGTCGGGGCCGAAATCGCGACTACAACGGCAATACCGGCCCGCACCGTCTTGAGCGCCATTTCAAACGAATAGCGGCTTGTCAGCAGACAGAAGCCTTCGGGGCACGCCTGCGGGTCGCGGGCACACGCACCGATCAGCTTGTCCAGCGCATTGTGCCGCCCCACGTCCTCCCTAATCATGTGAATATGACCATGATTATCTGCCCATGCGGCCGCATGGACCATCCGTGTTGCCGCATTCAGCGTCTGCCACGTGCGCAGTTCATGCAAGGCAGTGCGGATTGCGGCCACCGACAGGCACGGACCTTCCCCCAACGGGGCGGCGGCTACAGCGTCATAGGCCGGCACGGCCTCGCTGCCGCATATGCCGCAACTCGAATGGCCTGCCTGCATGCGGACATTGCGGCGCATAAGCTGCGTCAGTGCCCTTCCCCTGATGACAATATCAAGGGTCAGGCCATCTTCCATCGTGACAATATTTACCGAGCGGATTTCTGCAACTGACCCCACGATCTGTTCGGTCATGCAGTATCCGTAGGCAAAATCCTCAAGGTCCGCGGGCGTCATCATCATCGTGCCATAGGGAAAGATCCCGTTGAACAGGAGGCTGACCGGCACTTCCTCCGCCACGTTCAGGCTGAACCGTTCATCCGGACGCGACAGGGAACGCACATCCAACGGGTAAAAGAGAGCGGGCATTACGGCAGCCTCAGGCATCGAGAGGGACAGTGTTCAATGGTCAGCGGGTGTGACACGGCACCCATCCGGTCTCACCGCTGGCATAATGCTCATGTTTCCAGATCGGGACGCGCTGCTTGATCTCATCGATAATGTAGCGACAGGCGCTGAAAGCCGCATCGCGATGGGCCGCGGCAACGCCAATCCATACCGCCGTCTCGCCTATGGGCAGGTAGCCCGTCCGGTGCATGGCGGTGACACGACAGATGGCAAAACGCTGTTTTGCCTCCAGCAAGATGCGTTGCCCTTCCGTCAGCGCCAGTGGCACGAACGCACTGTAGTCGATGCCGCAAACGGCCCGACCTTCGTTCGCCTGCCTGACCCATCCCTCAAAGGAGCAGAACCCGCCTGCCTGGGGAACAAGGAGCGCCCTGCGCAGGGCGCTGGTATCCATTGGCGCATCCGCCATGATGAAGTCGTTCATCCGCCCGTCACCGGCGGAATGAAGGCAACGTGATCGCCTTCGCGCAAAGGCTGATCCCATGGGGCGAAGGCAGCGTTGATCGCAACACGCATGCAGGCGGGCGCCAGCGCAAAGCCATAGACGTTACGGAGTTCATCATAGAGTGCTGCGGCCGTGGGGGCCGGGGTCTGTCGTCTTTCATGTCCCCGCCCGGCTTCATCCTGAAGCTGGGCGAAATACTGTAACTCTATGTCTGGCATTTTACGTCCTGTTCAGAACATTCAAAGTATTTCAGTACCCGCTCGCGTTCATCTGGCGCGTTGACGTTTTCCAGCGCACCTGTTTTTTCTACTTCAAGGAGACGAACCGCCGAACGGGCGAGTATCCGGCGCGGCCGGACTGTCTGGCCTGCTGCCTGGCCGTGCAGGGCGGCCAGCGTTGCGGGTTCCCATATCGTACAGAGCGGCTCGGGCGCTCCGTCGCTTTCGCTCACATAGGCCGTGGCGGCCAGATCCGCGTTGCGTTCGTTAACAAGAGCGGCAAGCGTCGTATCGTCAAGCATCGGCAGGTCGCAGGCAATGACCAGCCACGCCACATCCGGACAAGCCACGTGGGCGGAGAGTACACCGACCATCGGGCCGCCGCCGAGCCTGTCCTTTATCTCCTGCCTGTCCATAATGCAGGGATAGGCCGCGCGGAGCGGATCAGACTGCTGATCAGCACGTATCGAGAGGAAACAGCGCCCTACATGCCGCGCCACGAGGTCAAAAGCGCGGGCAAGCTGCGGGCGGCCACCATAAGGCAGGGCCGCCTTGTCCCGGCCCATGCGCTGGCTTGCCCCACCGGCCAGGACAAGCCCGTACAGTAACGCCGTCATGGCTTGCGCCCCGGTGAATATTGGGATGTGCGCCGGAAATCCATGTCATCCCCCGATATAATGCATTTCGATTTTTTCCTGCCGGAATGCCTTTTCCCCGCTGGCCCGTAATTCTGGCTGGCACATCCGTTCCTCGCTGTAACGATCCGTTCGATGACGCCAGATCCGTGACAGAATTGTGCGCAGTTGTTCATCAATTTCGGCATCACCGGTATTCCCGCGCAGGAGTGCACGCAGATCCGTGCCAGCCGTAGCGAACAGGCAGGTATAAAGCTTCCCATCAGAAGACAGGCGCGCACGCGAGCAGGCACCACAGAATGGTGCACTGACGGACGAGACGAACCCGATCTCCCCTGCCCCATCCGCATAGCGGTAACGACGTGCCACCTCACCACGATAGCGGGGCGGCAACGCTTCAAGGGGCCAGCGTGCCGCGATGCGGGCGCGCAGTTCGCCTGAGGGCACGACATCGGCACGGTCCCACCCGTTGCGATTGCCCACGTCCATGTATTCGATCAGACGGACGGTTACGCCGGTCTTGCGAAAGCGCGCGAGGATATCGGGCACACCCGCATCATTCACGCCCCGCTGCACCACGGTGTTGATCTTGACACCGCCCTCGAAGCCTGTGGCACAGGCGGCATCAATGCCCTTCAGCACGGCAGCCAGATCACCCCTGCCACCGCTCATATGGGCAAACACGGCCGGGTCAAGACTGTCGAGGCTGACCGTTACACGCCGCAGCCCCGCCTGACGCAAGGCTGGCGCAAAGCGTGGCAGCAGCACGCCATTGGTTGTCAGCGCCACATCCTCAATGCCCGGCAGGGTGCTCAGGCGGCGGACCAGATCAGGCAGGCCGGGCCGCAGGAGAGGCTCGCCACCCGTCAGCCGTATTTTGGCAACACCCAGTTCAGCGGCCATGCGCGCGACCTGCTCGATCTCGTCAAAATCCAGCCGTTCCCCTGGCCCCAGAAACCGGAAGCCCTCGTGATAGGTCGCTTCGGGCATGCAGTAGGGACACCGGAAATTGCACCGGTCCATGACCGAAATACGCAGGTCACGCAGCGCGCGGCCAAGCTGGTCGACAGGCGGCACGGCAAGGGCCGCGCGGCTGTTCTGATCGTCATCCATGGCCGCCTGCCCTGTCAGCCCGCAATCCGGATGGGCGGTGCGGATGCAACACTTTCCACCACCCTGACCGGGATCGATTTGGCTGCGGGCGTTCCACTGATCTCGTCAAAATAGTCCAGCGGCAGCAGCGGGTTCAGTTCCGGGTAGTATCCGGCTATGGCGCCGCGCGGCATGGGGTAGTCGAGCACGTTCAGGCCATCGACATAGCGCCTGATCCCGTCATCGCTGTAGGTTTCAAGGCCAATCACATCCCCGTTCGCCAGGCCGCGTTCTGCCATGTCATCCTTGTTCATGAACACGACAAGACGGGTGTTGTACACCCCACGGTAACGATCGCTGTTGCTGTAGATGGTCGTATTATACTGGTCATGCGAACGGATGGTGGCCAGGCGCAGCATGGCCTTGTCCTTGACCGGCACATCGACTTCCAGCCCCGGCAGCACGAGGAAATTCGCCTTGCCATTGGGTGTCTTCCACACGCGGCGACGGGGCGGGATGTCGAGGTGGAAGCCATGCGGATTTTTGATCTTTTCAGAGAAATCCGCATAGATTTCAGGATAGACGTCGGCAATCCTGTCCCGGATCAGGGTATAATCGACCATGTAATCCGCCCATGGCGTGCGGGAGTTGGGCAGTGCCGCCATGGCCATGCGGCAGACGATCTCGGTTTCCGGCAGCACATGCTCGCTCACGGGCTCGAACACGCCGCGCGATGCCGTGACATTCGCCATCGCATCCTCAATGGTCACGAACTGCTCGCCTGCCTGCGTGCGGATGATTTCCGAGCGGGCCACAACCGGCAGGATGAGTGCATCCTTGCCATGCACCAGATGCCCCCGGTTCAGCTTTGTCGCCACGCCAACTGTCAGGTTGAGGTTGCGCATGGCCGCATAGGAGCGGTCCGTATCGGGCACGGCGCGGATGAAATTGCCCCCCATGCCAAAGAACACCTTGGCGGTGCCCGCTTCCATGGCCTCGACGGCTTCAAGCACATGGTGCCCATGTTCGCGCGGTGGTTCAAAGCCGAACACATCGCGCACGCGGTCCAGATAGGCCTGGGTCGGTTTTTCATCAATGCCCACCGTACGGTCGCCCTGCACGTTGGAGTGGCCACGGATCGGCGCGATACCGGCACCGGGCTTGCCAAAATTGCCGCGCAGCAGCAGCAGGTTGGCCACCTGCTGGATCAGGCGCGATCCTTCCTGATGCTGTGTCAGGCCCATGCCGTAACAGATGATCGTGGCATTGGATTTCATGTAGATATCCGCGATCTTGCGGATCTGTTCCTCGGTTATGCCCGAGATGCGGGTAATCTCGTCCCAGCTACAGCCCATGACATCATCCCGCAGGGCTTCAATGCCTGCGGTGTGCTCATTGATGAAGTCGCGATCCAGCACCTTCTCGCCGCGTGCTTCGGCCTCAAAAAGCGCCTTCATCATGCCCTTGAAGATGGCGAGGTCGCCACCGATGCGCACATGCACGAATTCGCTGGAGATGGGGGTCGAGCCGAACGTGCCCATCTGCAGCACATCCTGCGGCTCGGTAAAGCGGATCAGCGCGCGCTCGGGCATCGGGTTGATCAGCACGATCGGCACGCCGCGTTTGCGGGCTTCGACCAGGTTGGTCATCATGCGCGGCGAATTGGTGCCGGTATTCTGCCCCACCACGAAGATTGCTTCGGCATGCTCGAAATCGCCCATGACGATCGTGCCCTTGCCAATGCCGATGGCAGGCGGCAGGCCACGGCTGGTCGGCTCGTGGCACATGTTCGAGCAGTCGGGGAAATTGTTGGTGCCGAATTCACGCACGAAGATGGAATACAGGAACGCGGTCTCGTTCGCCGTGCGGCCCGATGTATAGAACTCCGCCTGATGCGGGCTGTCGAGGGCGCGCAGGTGCTGGCCGATCAGGGCAAATGCGTCATCCCATGCCACGGGCACGTAGCGATCACTTTCGGCGTCGTAGCGCATCGGCTCGGTCAGGCGGCCCTGCATTTCCAGCCAGTAATCGCTTTTCTGCATCAGTTCGGTAACGGTGTATTTTTCAAAGAACTCCCGCGTCACACGCCCCTTTGTGACTTCATGCGCCAGCGCCTTGGCTCCGTTTTCGCAGAACTCCAGCGTCTTGCGATGGTCGGGGTCAGGGAATGCGCAGCTGGGGCATTTGAAACCGCCCGGCTGGTTCATGGATAAAAGCCCGCGCGATCCCTTGACCAGAACGCTCTGTTCCATCAGCACTTTTGCAGTGGCCCCGGCCGCACCCCACCCGCCCGCCGGATGATGATAGGGTTTGTATTCAGGCGTTTTTTCGTTGCTCATGATCTTGACCCTCTTCCTTCAGTTGGGCAGGCGGGCGTGGGCACCCGCATCATGCAGCACCCCAGCATGTTGTTGCAGCAGGCCGAACTCCCGCATCGCGGGCACGAAGTTTTCATTCTCATGCTTCGAGCGGGCCAGCTTCACCAGCGCAAATCTCTGGAGTGGCAGCAGGCTGGCCCATTGCTGCGCCGTGGGTGGCGCTATGCCATCAGCCTGTGCCTGTATCCTGACTGCCTCGGGCATCCGGCCTTCTTCGCGCCAGTCTTCCAGTCCGCGCACGGCAAGCGGGCGCAGCGGTTCGTCGCTGCGGGTCGCGATCAGGTGGGCGACCCGTTCGCGGTAGGCCGCCTGTTCGGCCACGGTTTCGCACGGCTGCTCGGCAAGCTGGCCCCTTTCCTCGCGTGTAAAGCGGCTCCACTGGCGCAGGCTCAGTTTTATGCCGACAATATCAAGCTTCTGCCGCGCGATCATGGGAATGCACCGCAGGGAGCCTGCAAAGTCACGTTCAAAGTCAAAAAGCATTGGGCCAGATCCCGTAATGGAGGGAGGGAAACAACAGGTGGACACGCGACCCGCTTTACCGGGGAACGATCAGGTGCAGCAGCAACGCCGCCCCGAAAAACACCGCGGTGCTCAGCGACCAGATCGCAACGAACCATGCGATCCGTGCCGCGCTGCGCGGGGGTGCGTCATCTCCGTTGCCCCGGACAATATCAGTGATACCCATCGGTCTGTGTCACCTTTCCGCGAAAGACGTGGTAGGAATAGATCGTGTAGGTCAGGATGATCGGCAGCAGGATGGCGGTGCCGATCAGCTGGAAGAACTGGCTGGATGGCGGGGATGACACATCCCACAACGTCAGGCCCGGCGGCACGGCATAGGGCCACACCGTAATGCCCAGACCGGACAGGCACAGGAAGAACCAGCCCAGCGCGCACAGGAAGGGCCCCTTCGAGTGGCCCCTGCGCAGCCCCATGACAAACAGCGCGCCCAGCACGACCACCAGAACCGGCACGGGGGCGACGAATGCGATGTTGGGCCAGTCGGTCCAGCGGCGCAGGTACGGGGCGTGCAGCAGCGGTGTCCACAGGCTGACCGCGACAATGCCGATGAACAGGCCCACGGCCAGCCGCGCGGCCCAGCGGCGGCAGGATGCCTCCAGCACGCCGGTTGTGCGCCAGATCAGCCACGTTGCGCCGAGCAGGGCGTAACCGCACATGACCGACAGGCCACACAGGATGCTGAACGGCGTGAGCCAGTCGAGCGGGCCACCGGCAAAGGCGCCATCAACAACCCTGATGCCCTGCACCACGCCGCCAAGGATCGCGCCCTGGCAGAAGGCGGCGATGGCGGAGCCTGCCATGAAACCGGCATTCCACATCCCTTCCCTGCCCGTGCCACGTGTCATGACCCGGAATTCGAACGCCACGCCGCGAAAGATCAGGGCGAGCAGCATCAGCACGATCGGCAGGTAGAAGGCGGGCAGCAGGGTGGCGTAGGCACCGGGAAAGACGCCGTACAGCACGGCCCCGCCCAGTACCATCCATGTCTCGTTGCCATCCCACACCGGGGCAATGGTGTTGACCATCACATCGCGGCGGTCCGGGTGGCGTTCGAGTGCGAACAGCATCCCGATGCCAAGGTCAAAGCCGTCAAGCACGACATAGATCGAAATGGCGGCGACCAGAATGACGGCCCATATGATGGGAAGCCAGTATGCGAAGTCCATCATGCCTCAGGCTCCTTTGCCAGTAGAGGGATCAATCACGCCCGGATGCATGCTGGTCGCCAGAATCCCGGATGCGTGGGATGGCGGGGTATCATGCTCGCCCTCCTGCGGCGCACGGCCCAGCATGCGCACCAGAATGCCCAGCCCTGAGCCAAACACGAGCACGTAGACCACCACGAACGCTGTCATCGAGAACGCCATGGAGGACAGGGCAACGGGTGAGACGCTGTCAGACGTGCGCAGCAGGCCATAGACGGTCCAGGGCTGGCGCCCCACCTCGGTCGTGATCCAGCCGCACAGCAGCGCCAGGAAGCCCGCCGGCGCCATGCACAGTGCAACACGGTGGAAGAGCGGGTTGGTGAACAGCGTGCTGTTGCGCCGCAGCCAGAGCGACCACAACCCGACCAGCATCATCAGCATGCCAAGAGCCACCATGATGCGGAAAGAAAAGAAGATGACCGGTGATGGCGGCCGCTGGTCACGCGGAAAATCCTTCATGCCCGGCACCTTGCCGTTCAGGCTGTGCGTCAGGATCAGCGATCCGGCCAGCGGCAGTTTGACGGCATAATCCGTGTGTTCGGTCTTCATGTTGGGAATGCCGAACAGCAGTTCGGGCGCGTGGTCTTCCGAGACCCAGTCCCCTTCCATCGCGGCAATCTTGGCGGGCTGGTATTTGAGCGTGTTAAGCCCGTGTGCGTCGCCCGCCAGGATCTGGAGCGGGGCCACGATCGCCGCCATCCACATGGCCATGGAAAACATGACCCGCACCGGCTCGCTCGAGATCTTTCCCGCCTTGCGGGCTTTGAGCATATGCCACGCCCCCGTGGCCCCCACGATGAAGGCCACCGACAGGAACGCCGCCAGCCCCATATGCACAAGGCGGAACGGAAAGGACGGGTTGAAGATGATGGCCAGCCAGTCCGCCGGCATGAAGCGCCCGGTGGCGGGGTCGATGGTGTAGCCGCGCGGCGTCTGCATCCATGAATTGGAGGACAGTATCCATGTCATGGAAATCAGGGTGCCGACCGATACGCAGCATGTGGCCGCAAAATGCAGTCCGCGCCCCACCTTGTTCATGCCGAACAGCATGACGCCGAGGAAGCCTGCCTCAAGAAAAAACGCGGTCATGACTTCATAGGACAGGAGCACGCCGGTAATCGGCCCGGCCTTTTTGGAAAAAACCGACCAGTTGGTGCCGAATTCATATGACATGACCAGTCCCGACACCACGCCCATGCCGAAGACGATGGAGAAGACCTTGATCCAGTATCGGTAAAGATCAAGGAATACGGGCCGTCCCGTCCTGAGCCACAGCCCTTCCAGCACGGCAAGATAGGCCGCCAGCCCGATGGAGAAGGCCGGAAAGATGATATGAACACCTACGGTAAAGGCAAACTGGAAGCGCGCCAGAAGGAGTGCCGGGTCATGTGCGTATTGCATCTATACTTTCCAAAACTTATGGCGAGAGAAATAACAGTTATAAATAACTTCTCGGCATAGTGGCGCCGCAAGCAATGAACCAGCCAGAAAGACGGACACATGCTTCGGTGTCGTGGATAAGCGTACTAGATCAGTCAGACGCATGACGTCCAAGACAGATTATACATAAGATCATAAACAGCGCTTATGATAAAAGCATTGATAGATTTTGTATGGTTATTATGAAATATAGACAACCCAATATATTAATATCCAACTGCAGGTTATCTCACGGATATCTCCGGTTTTTAATGCGAGCACGGCCGTATCGGGGGGATTGGCTATTTATGCTGAATATAATGGGGTGCAGGCAGAATTTTGCCAAAGATCTGTCATCCCTGCACCCCTGATCCGACTGCACTGAATGGAAAATCCACAGAGATCGGTGCCAAAACCCGAACTTTCACCGCCGGGCCTGCCCTGCCTGTTCCGTCGCGGCATCAAAACCGGGGCAGCGCCACTGTACTCGCGCATTGCTCTATGCCAGATAGTGTAAAGAGACCGTCACCGTGCTGCATTCGTAACTCCTGCAAGTTCCGATGCACGCCGTACCTCCCAGCGCCGCAGCAGTCGGGCGTGCGGCTCGCCTGCCGGCTCATCCAGAATTTCCACCGCCCCCATCCGGTCCATACGGAAATGGCGGAAGTCCTGCCGCAGTTCGCACCAGGCGATCAGCATGCGCGTGGTGTCCGAATAGCCGAGCACCACAGGCCATACCGTACGCCCGGTTGGCGTGCCCTGTTGATCGCGATAATGCAGGCGCAACTTTGTCCCCTTGCGGATTGGACTTGTAACGGTTTTGTGCCGGTCATCTGAGCGTTTAAAGCTCGCATGAGGAGACCGACAAGACCATGAAGCATACGGAAGATTTCAAGCGCGAGGCCGTAAGGATCGCGTTAAGCAACGGACTGTCACGCACGCGTGTTGCGGCCGATCTGGGTATTGGCAAATCCACCCTGGCGAAATGGATAGCAGATTATCGTCCGGGCAAGCCGGCATCAGGGCCTCAGGCTGATCTGGCCCGCGAGAATGAACGTCTTCGTCTTCGCCTGGAGAACCGGATTTTACGGGAGGAGAGGGAAATCCTAAAAAAAGCTACCCAGTTCTTCGCGAGCCAAAAACCATGAG
Source organism: Komagataeibacter melomenusus (assembly GCF_013155395.1). Taxonomy (GTDB): domain Bacteria; phylum Pseudomonadota; class Alphaproteobacteria; order Acetobacterales; family Acetobacteraceae; genus Komagataeibacter; species Komagataeibacter melomenusus. The sequence goes on from NZ_JABJWC010000010.1 coordinate 27,374, forward strand.
GTTCGCTTTCATCCACGGACATCGGCATGAATGGCCAATCGGGAGGCTGAGCCAGGTCTTGCGGGTCTCGGCACGGGGTTACCGGGCCTGGACATCCCGACCGGCCTGCCAGCGGCAACGTACCGATCTGAAGGTACTGACGCATATCCGTGAGCATTTTGCCCTGAGCAACCGTTCCAGCGGACGGCCGCGCATGACCATGGAACTCAGGGAAGCCGGGCTTGATGTCGGGGAACGTCGCGTTGGCCGCGTCATGAAGGACAACGGGATCCGGCCCGTGCGCACCCGTCGCCACAAGGTGACGACCGACAGCCACCACCAGTCTGACATTGCGACCAACCTTCTGGACGGTGATTTCCTTGCCGATGGCCCCAACCGGAAATGGGCGGGAGATATCAGTTATGTCTGGACTGCCGAGGGCTGGCTCTACCTCGCTGGCGTCATCGATCTGTTCAGTCGTCGTGTGATCGGGTGGGGGGCATGCGACCGGATGAAAAAGGATCTGGCCATCCGTGCCCTGGATATGGCGGTGCAGCTGCATTTTCCACTCCGATCGTGGCAGCCAGTATGGCTCCCATGATGTCCAGAAAAAGCTGCTGGCCCATGGGCTGCTGGCTTCAATGTCCGGAAAGGGAAACTGTTTTGACAACGCTGCCGTCGAAACATTTTTCAAAAGCCTGAAGGCGGAGTGGCTCTGGAGACAAAACTGGCCAACCCGCCGTCAGGCTACCGCCGCCATCTTCCAGTATATCAATGGTTTCTACAATCCACGTCGACGCCATTCATATCTGGGCGGTATCAGCCCACTCGCTTTTGAAGCAAGAGTGGCATAAGCACTTCCTGACCGGCACAAAACCGTTACAAGTCCACACGCGTGCACCAGTCCGTGACCAGGCGTCCGGTGCGCGCCGTATCGGCGAAGGCGACACGCTGCCCGATCCGTGCCGCCAGCACGGGTGGATCGTGATCGGCGAGCGCCAGACCGATTTCGCGGGCGATGGTGGTCCCCGCCCCGCAGCGGTTGAGCACGAAGCGGGCCAGAAGCGTCGGACGGAACAGCCGTGCCTCGGAGAGCAGGCGCAGCATCTCCGCCGAAGCCCAGCCATCGAACGGGGAGGGCTGGACCGGGATCAGCACGAGATCGGCCGCAAGCAGGGCCGAACGCAGCAGGCCTGCAACCCTGGGCAGCCCGTCGATGACGACGTGATCCACCTCATGGGCCAGTTCGGGTGCTTCCCGGTGCAGCGTGTCGCGTGCCAGCCCGATGACCCCGAACGGCCGGGGCAGGCCTTCACGGGCACGCTGTTCCGACCAGTCCAGCGCCGAACCCTGCGGGTCGGCGTCGATGACCGTCACGCGTCGCCCTTCCCGAGCCCACTGCCCGGCAAGATGCAGTGCCAGGGTGGTCTTGCCGACGCCACCCTTCTGGTTAAGGAAGGCCACGATCATGGCGTGCCCTCCTGACTTATCCACAGGTCCGAGGCGCCAGCAACATCAACAAAGTTAGATTCTTTTAAGTTAGAGTCTAAGTTAAGGGCGCCGTAACCATCGGTTTTTACGTCCTGATTCGGCGTTTTCGATGCATGATAGCACGTGTCCCGATGACGTGATGGCACGTGCTTATCCACACATGATGGCACGAGCGGATTCACAGGAAGTCCACAGGAGGGTGTGGATAACCTGACGCGGGCGAACACCAGAATTTCGATCCCGTCGCGGTTGCGTTCCACCGATAACCGGTATCCCGGAAGGGGCTGGCGGCGTGCCATCTGACGCAGTTCGAGGCTGAACCGTGTGAAGGACGACAGGCTGGCCGATTTTTCGTACAGATGCCGGAATTCGAAGCGCCAGCCACGTCGCTGATGGCCACCATGCTTGCGCACGACGCGGTAGAACCAGCGCTCCAGCCCGCCTGTCAGGGAGAAATAGGCCCGGTCAATCGTCAGCACGAGCGTGTCATCGAGCAGGGCCGCATAAAGCCAGTCCGGGAGCACCAGTTCGACCCCATCGCTCTGCCCCCCGCTATCGGTGCGTGCGGCCCATTCGTTGATCCATGAAAACCGGTGCAGGCGTTTTTCGGCGGACTGACGCAGGGATGTCATGATGGAGGTCGCCTGAAGGCGGTTGAGCGCGGCCCGCAGCCGGTTATAGTCGCGGATACTTGTGCCCCGGCCGATGAAACGCAGGATTTCGTGGGGGCTTGCGACCATGCGACGCGATATCCGACGCCCAGCATCCCGGGCTTCGACAATATGACTCGCGGCCCAGATCAGGATGTCTGCATCCCAGATCGTGGCGAGGCCGTGTTCGGCCGACGCCTCCACCCGGATGGTGACGCCGCCAGCCGCGAAATCGATCGGAACGATGCGGGGCGACTTGGCCAGGCTGAAAAAGGGAAAGGCCATGAGATCCTGCATGTCCCGTGGCGCCATGTCACCGGGCAGCGTACGGAACAGGTGCAGGCTCGCCCGCTCGGAGCGCAGCGGAAGCGGAGCGTCCATCAGCGTTCCTCCCCGCGTGCGGGAGATGGCGGGATCAGCGGACTCCGTCGTGCTGCAGCCGGAATGACGCGTGCCGTGGTATCGGATGTATGGGCGCGGGCGGCGCTGTCTACCCAGGCCTGCAGTTCATCCACCCGATAGACAACGCGGCCGCCCAGCTTCGAATAGCGGGGACCGGTGCCGTAGATCCGGTGTTTTTCGAGTGTGCGGATGGACAGACCGACAAATTGCGAGGCGTCGGGTGTGCGCAGGTAGCGCGGTGGCATGGTGACGTCGGGACTGGATGTCATGGGACGGCTCCCTGTAGCTATCGCAGGTCGCGGGACAGATGCGGCCTGTGGGGAGCAGCGTGACAAAACGGCGTGTATCGGGACCAGCTGCGATCTCGTGGCGGTGCGAGATCGCAGCTGGACAGGGTAAGGCTGGCGATAATGCCGGACCTGTGTAGAACGCCGAGATCCAGTATCGCCCCAGCATGGAACTCAGCGCATAACACCCTCTCCATAAAGAGTATTTCACGCGATCTTGAGAGGGAATCCATTTGTCATATGTCGATGACTATATATATCCGTATATAGACAAACACAGCCGACAGCCCACCGTCCTGATACATCGTCACGTGCCTGCGGGCCCATCTGGCCCCTATGCAGGGACGGAAAAGGGCTGGCTGACAAAATAAATGGGAGGCCACTGTTCACCATGCTTTACCAGTCCATCAATCCGTACACGGAAGAAACGCTCAAGACATTCGACCTGCATTCGGATGCCCAGCTTGCCGGTATCATTACAAAAGCGGATACCACCTATAAAAAGAACTGGCGCAATAAAACCTACGCCCAGCGCGCCGCAATACTGCACAAGGCCGCTGAAATCATGCGGCATAACCGCGATGCCTTTGCGACGCCGATTACCGTGGAAATGGGCAAGCTGTTCCGCGAGGCGCAGGCCGAAGTGGACCTGAGCGCCGATATCCTTGATTACTATGCTGACAATGCCGAGAAATTCCTTGCCCCCGTTGACCTGAAGGTTGACGACGGCAAGGCCACAATCCTGAGCCAGCCCATCGGCATCGTCTTCTGCATCGAGCCGTGGAACTTCCCCTATTACCAACTGGCCCGCGTGGCCGGCCCCAACCTTATGGCCGGTAACGTACTGATCGTGAAGCACGCGCCTGGTGTGCCGCAATGCGCGGTCATGTTTGAAGAACTGTTTGCCGATGCGGGCGCGCCCGAAGGCACGTATTCAAACGTGTTCATTACCAACGAACAGTCGGCAACCGTCGTGGCCGACCCGCGCGTGCGCGGCGTGGCGCTGACCGGCAGCGAACGCGCTGGCAAGGCCGTGGCCGCCGAAGCAGGCAACGCGCTGAAGAAGAACACCATGGAACTCGGTGGCAGTGACGCTTTTATCGTGCTTGATGACGCCGATCTGGATGTCGCGATCAAATGGGCGGTCTGGGGCCGGATGAACAATACCGGGCAGTGCTGTGTCGCGGCCAAGCGGTTTATCGTGCATGAAAAGATTGCCGATGCCTTTACCGCACGCTTCAAGGCAGCGCTTGAAAAGCTGGTGGCGGGCGACCCGATGGATGAAAAGACCACGCTTGGCCCCCTATGCAGCGAAAGCGCGCTGAAACTGGTGCTGGGCCAGATTGAAACGGCGGTGGCCCACGGTGCGCGCGTTGTGACCGGCGGCAAGCGCATCGATCGCCCCGGCTATTTCCTGCAGGCGACCATCCTTGACAATATCAACAAGGATAATCCGGCTTTCCATCAGGAATTCTTTGCCCCCGTGGCCATGATCTTCCGGGTACCGGATGAACAGTCGGCCATCGACCTGGCCAATGACTCCCCCTACGGGCTTGGCGGCTCTGTCATCACGACCGACATCGAACGTGGAAAACGGGTAGCGGCCCAGATCGAGACCGGCATGGTTTTCATCAACCGTTCGACATGGACCGCCCCTGGCCTGCCGTTTGGTGGCGTGAAGAATTCCGGCTATGGCCGCGAACTGTCCTCATTGGGTATTGAAGAATTCATCAACAAGAAACTGGTGCATACCCCGGCCTGAACAGGGAAGCCGGTCCCTGCCGCCGGATAGCTTAAAAGTCCGCTGTTCTGATCGGGACAGCGGACTTCAAGGCTGCCGCGGTGGCGCGCCTTCCCCTACCTCATCCGGTCAGAAAACAGGAAAGAGACGACCGGTCTAATTTTTGTCTGGACATCCCGACTGGCCACCCGTATATAGACTTCCATGAAGATCGCAGAGAAACATCGCGCTGCCCGGCAGCACATTCTGGAAGCGGCCCGGCCGCTTATCGGCCAGCGTGGTTTCTCGGCCGTCGGTCTGGCGCAGATACTCGAAGTCGCGGGTATTCCCAAGGGGTCGTTCTACCATTACTTCGAATCAAAGGAAGCCTTTGGCGAGGCCCTGCTCCAGACCTATATCGACGATTACCTGATAAAGATGGATGACATCCTGGGAAACGACGATGAGAACGCCGCACAGCGGATTACCCGCTACTGCCAGTTCTGGCGCGATACCCATATCGAAGGGCAGATCGGCAACAAATGCCTGATCGTAAAGCTGGCAGCGGAGGTCTCGGACCTGTCCGAACGGATGCGCGCCATTCTGGACGTTGGCACCCGTACTGTCATTGACCGGATCAGCACCGTCATTGCCAGAGGGCAGGAAGAAGGGTCTATCGGCAGCACACAATCCGCGCTGATGCTGGCGGCTTCCCTTTATCAGCTCTGGCTGGGGTCGACGCTCATGGTGAAGATCACCCATAGTTCTCCGCCGTTTGATCATGCCTGGGAGGCAAGCAGGCTGCTTCTGGAAATCTAGCGTGTCGGACATGCCGCCAACGGCCTGTTCCGCGATTTTAATAGATGACCGGTCTAATAGAGACGACCGGTCCAATAGGTGTGAAGATGCAGAATTTCGAATTCTACAACCCCACGCGGGTCCTGTTCGGTAAGGGCATGATCGCCCGTCTTGATGAACAGCTATCGCCCGAAGCCCGCGTGCTCGTGCTGTATGGTGGCGCCAGCGCCGAACGCAGCGGCACGCTGAATGAGGTCCGCGCGGCGCTGGGCAACCGGACCTTCCGTGAGTTTGGTGGTATTGAAGCCAACCCGACCTATGAAACCCTGATGAAGGCCGTGGCCATGGTGCGGGAAGAGAAGCTCGATTTCTTGCTGGCTGTGGGCGGCGGGTCGGTCATGGATGGCACCAAGTTCGTTGCCGCCGCCGTGCCGTATGAAGGCGAGCCGTGGGATATTCTGGTCAGCAAGGGCGAGGCCGCAAAAAAGGCGCTGCCGCTGGGCACCGTTGTCACCCTGCCCGCCACCGGGTCCGAAATGAACTGCCTGAGCGTGATTTCACGCCAGTCCACGGGCGACAAGCTGCTGTTCTCCAACCCGCTGGTCTATCCGCGCTTTTCCGTGCTGGATCCCATGCGCACCATGAGCCTGCCCATGAAGCAGGTCATCAACGGTGTCGTGGACTCCTTCGTGCATGTGATGGAGCAGTACATGACCTATCCGGTCGATGGCATGGCACAGGACCGCTTTTCCGAGGGGCTGCTGTCAAGCCTGGTGGAAATCGGGCCGCGTATTGTCGCAACACCGGATGATTATGACCTGCGCTCCAACCTCATGTGGGTTGCGACCCTGGCGCTGAATGGCCTGATCGGCGCAGGCGTGCCGCATGACTGGACCACGCACATGATTGGCCATGAAATCACGGCGAAATACCATATCGACCACGCACGCACGCTGGCCATGGTGTTCCCTGCCCTGCTGAAGGTGCGCCGCACCGAAAAGCGCGCCAAGCTGCTGCAATATGCCGCACGGGTGTGGAACCTGACCGAGGGCACGGAAGACCAGCGGATCGATGCCGTCATTCGCAAGACCGAGGAATTCTTCGAAAACCTTGGCGTGCCGACCCGCCTGTCTGCCTACGACATCGGGGCTGAAGGCATCAACGACCTGGTTGGTCAGCTTGAAGATCACGGCATGACCCATCTGGGTGAAAACGGTGATGTCACGCTGGATGTCAGCCGCCAGATACTTGAAGCCGCCACCTGATTTCCACTGAACGACCACCGGGATACGGCCACACGCCGTATCCCGGACATAACGGACTATATTAAGGGACAGATATCCAAAATGGCTTACGCATCAACCAATCCCTATACCAACGAAGTTGTCGCAACCTTCCCCGATGCAACGGATGCGGAAGTACAGGCCGCACTGGCCGAAGCACATGCCGCTTTTGAAAGCTGGCGCGACACGTCCTTTGCCGACCGCGCAAAGGTCATGAACGCGGCGGCCGCCATCCTGCGCCGCGACATTGATAAATATGCCCGCCTTGGCACGCTGGAAATGGGCAAGCTGTTTGAAGAGTCAAAAAAGGAAGTCATTCTTTCCGCCGAGATTTTCGAATACTATGCAAACCACGCTGAAGAACTGCTGAAGCCGGAAATCCTGCCCGTCGCCAACCCGGCGGAAGGCAAGCCCGTGCTGGTTCATGAACCGCTGGGCATCGTGCTGGCGATCGAACCGTGGAACTTCCCCTTCTATCAGGTCGTGCGTATCATCGCGCCGCAGCTTTCGGCCGGTAATGCCGTGCTGCTCAAGCATGCCTCCAACCTGCCGCAGTGTGCCGCAGCCTTTGATACGCTGATGGCCGAAGCGGGTCTGCCCAAGGGCCTGTTCCGCAACCTGTATGCAGCCCGCCCCCACACCGCCATGATCCTGAACGACCCGCGTGTGTGCGGTGTCGCCCTGACGGGTTCGGAAGGTGCGGGCACCGTTATCGCCGGCATTGCGGGCAAGGCGCTGAAAAAGGCGACCATGGAACTGGGCGGCGCGGATGCCTTCATCGTGCTGGATGACGCCGACGTGGAAAAGGCGGCCCGCTGGGCAGTGATCGGCCGCCACTGGAATGCCGGTCAGGTCTGTGTCTCGGCCAAGCGGCTGATCGTAGCAGATGCGGTTTATGACCAGTTCCTTGCCCTTTACAAGGAAGGTGTTGCCGCCCTGAAGGCCGGTGACCCGATGGACCCGGCCACCACACTGGCCCCCCTGTCCTCACAGGCCACAGCGAACGACCTGCGCGATCAGGTTACGCGGGCGATGGACCTGGGTGCGAAGGTCGAGATCATCGGAGCACCAGTGCCCGAACAGGGTGCGTTTTTCCAGCCGCTGCTGATGTCCAACCTTGATGGGAAGAATGCAGCCCGTCACTGGGAATTCTTTGGCCCCGTAACCCAGATCTACCGTGCGAAGGACGAGGCGGACGCCATCCGCATTGCCAATGACTCCCCCTACGGGCTGGGTGGTTCCGTATTCACAAAGGACGAAGCGCGCGGTGCACGGGTGGCCCGTGCCATCCGCACCGGCATGGTGTTCATCAACCATCCGCTGTCGCCCAAGGCGGACCTGCCGTTCGGTGGCATCAAGAACTCCGGCTATGGCCGTGAACTGATCGGTCTTGGCATCAAGGAGTTCATCAACCACAAGCTGATCAACGTCGTTGATATCGACGCGGCGTTCTGACGAAACCGGCGCGACCGGGCACAACAATGTGTGCCCGGTCGCACCCATAATGGAAAACGGCAATAAACAGGCAGGCTGTACCAGTCTTTATTGAAAGTGGATCGAAGCAGGACATAAGTCTTGGTTCACATTTCACTTATGTATTCACACGTCCGCTTCGGCCCTTGCACGGCTGGCCTATATGAACCGCGATCTCATCAGGGCATATGACGGCATCCGGGCAGGAAGGCACTGGCGAGAACACTGGTTTTTTTCAGCATTATGATGGGTTGACACAAAAACTGGAAAGAAAAGCCCCCGTCAGACGGGGGCCTCGGCATCACGGCGTGCGAGCGCTTCTCTGAGTTCCCGCTCGACCTGTCGGCGCTCGCGGCGGCTCAGGTGAAAGCTGGTCAGTTCGTTACGCAGCGCGTGGATGGTATCGTTGAGTGTGATCATTGTCCTGCTCCTTTCGTTTTTCGAAGACAGGACAGACAGTTCATGCCCGGGCGGACCGGGTCAGGGATCGCCGCAGGCGACCGGCTTGCCGGCGCGTGGGGGAGCCGATTTTGTCTGGTGCGCCCGTTACGGGGCACCAGGCAAAATTGGAGGGACCGTGCGTCCTTGACGCGGTTCGCTTCGCGCATGGTACGATGGGAAGGCTGAGGGAAAGCCCTATCCTCCGGCCCGCCCTTCATGCCAAAACCTGCTGGCAAAACACAGGCTACGGTTGAACAGTGCGAAGCTTCGTTCACCCTGCCTATCCCGAGAACGCGGGGATTTCAGCGCTGTGACTGGACCTGACCGTATTCTTTCGAGTATTTTATGTACAGGAAACCCGGTCAGAAAAGGCCCCATGATGATCCCTGCCAATGAATGCGAACGCAAAGGCGACGCCTGGATGGCTAAAGCCCTGAATCCAAGCAAAAATGCGCATGAACGCCTGAAAGCGGCGAAGGCGGCAATGTTCGCCTATGAAGATGCCCGCAAGCTGTTTCCGGCTGGTAGCGAAGACAGCGACCGGGCGCGCAAAAAAGGATACAGGGCACATGACATGGCCAACCGGCCAGTCGATGAATGGGCCTCAGAATAAAATGTGAATGGCCCTGAAAATCAGGCAGCGGAGTAATCGTGAAGCGCTACCGCTATTCCGAAAGAGAAGGCGGGTCACCCGAAGTGTAACACTACCGATACATCCGCAGACCGTCCCGAAAGTTCATAGCCGCAGGAACAGAATTGAAAAATCCTGCGACGAATTCGAGCGCCTGATAAGGGCCAGCCAAACCACAACGTAGCGACATGAGTGGCGAAGAAAAGCTTACATGGTATGAAAGCATAAATTCCATTCAGGTCGAAGATCTGCATCCTGCTGACGTCTTGAACGGCGTCGACCTGAGTTGGTGACCGTCGCAAGGCGCGCGGTCATCGTCGAACCAAATGTGTGATGGCGTCGGCAAGCTTGCCGAAGAGTAACCGAAGCAGTGTTGCCGCACTAGAACTGCCGTTGCCGATAAACACTACGCGGTTGGGTGCGTGGGCAGTCGATGTGTGTTTTGCGCATCGGTCATGGGAATCAATTGCCTTGCCATAATGAACTGCCGTTTGGAGGGGAGGACGCCTCACCATGCCCGAAGCAGGGATCAATGATGTCGATCCGGTCGGGAAGCAGTCAGGTCGGCCGCCAGTTGTCATGCATCGGTCGAGGCATAACGATGCGGATTGCCTTGATGCGGGTAATCTGGCGGTCGTAAATGATCTTCATAAGAAGGAAGCTGTCTGTCCTCGCTCATCGGCGGGTTTCAGGACAGCGCCGTGAAACCCGCCGTGGTCATGCAGCAGCCCGCGCTGTGACTCCAAGACGATATCCATTCTTCTGGAGCACTTTAATCGAGGCCTCGGAATATTTCGCAACCAGTCCCGAGACATCACCAGGTGCGCACCAGAACCCCAACGTGACCTGAATATTTGCCGGTTTTGGCAGAAAAGACACTGACGGCGCGGGATTCTTGAGTACCTGCGTGTCATTCTCCGTAAGACCCAGCAACAGTGCCCGGGCCTTGTCCAGATCGTCCTGGTAATCAATCAGCAGGCTGACCGAACCGGCAAGCCGGTCTGACTCCGAGCTGTTGATCACGATGTTGTTCGACAATGTTCCATTGGGGATGTAAATGATCTCATTATTGGCATCAAGCAGCACGGTACGGAACATCTCGATTGATGTAACCGTTCCCGAACTGCCCCCCGCCGCAATCGAATCCCCAACCTTGAACGGGCGAAACAGCAGGATCAGCACGCCACCAGCAAAATTGGCGAGGCTACCCTGTAATGCCATGCCTACCGCCAGACCGGCGGCACCCAGAACCGCCACGAACGATGTTGTTGCAATGCCGACCATGGATGCCACACTGATCAGCAGTAGAGCTTTCAGAAACAGCCCGACCACACTCAGCAGGAATCCGCGCAATGTCGGCTCTATATGACTGGCTTCCATCATCCGGCCCATCGCCCGCGTTACGGCGTTGACGAGCTTCCAGCCCACAAAAAGAACGATCAGAGCCAGAAAGAACTGACTTGCATATCCGAGTATAAGCGGAAGCAATCCGTCAACCTGATCCAGAATGGAATGAATCTGCTTTTCCATGACTATCCCTGATTTATATTTATCATGTATTGCGTAGTAAAATACGCAATCTGCTTCACATTGTAAGCCGTTTCAAGCCAGTTCGTCACCACTGCATTTTTACAAGATAATTTCAGGAACAACGTGGTTCATCCAGCACAGGATACTATTTCCGTATTCATCGTTTCAGTCAGATAGAATGAACATTTCCCAAGGCTGGCCTGAACGGACCAGGCACCGATCATGACTTCGATAGGGAGACCTGAAAAAACATATGAAACATCAAAAATGATACGGAAACGCCATAGACTTTCACGATGCCTGAACTGTCGTATATCCTCCATCTGACGACCAATAACGGATCGACCAAATGATTCATATCCGTTCCCGAAACGGATGCAGCAACAGACGACGATAATTCCTCTGTCTCATGGAATTGGCAAGCCGGGCCAGACGATCCATGCGTGCCTGCAGGTCATGCCCGATCCAGTCCCGTGCAGAAATGGCTTCCCGCCGAAACAGGACTGGTGCCATCTCGCGACGACTGGCCCCTGCCCCGCTTCCATCCAGAAAACGCAGGGCAAGAATCAGTCGGTCCCGGCGCGCTGGCGACAGTATGGTGGGATCATAACCGGCACTCTGCCCCATGGCGGCACGCCACAGTTGCAGGGCCGCAGCAATACGGATTTCAAACAGGCGATCAAAAGGCAGAAGAACTGCCCCTCCGTTGCTTTCCGGAGTAAGAGCCAGGACGTGCAATGTTGTTCCGGCCAGATGAATGACAGTTTCGGTGTTTCCGACTGCCTGTGTCGCCTCCGGCAGAGTTGACCGAAAACCCAAGCGGTCGTCAGTCAGGTCCACCGGCATCGTGGTCAGAACCGTCACGCCCGGAAACGCGCGCGCCGTCCAAACCGCAGATGACGGCACTTCCGCATGATCCGCAGGGTCGAAATCGCAACCCCCAGTGCCGGGCGAAGGCCTCGGCGTCATCGGAATGCAGCGTTCCTGCCTGTGTCGCAAGCTGAAGCCTGCGCCGGTCGTGCTGGAAATCTGAATTACGGCACAGAAACTGCAGGGCAAAGGCAGGGGCGTTGAGTGACCGCAGGCTCTCGTACGCGCCCGCCGATCGCCAGTTGGCGCGGCTCATGGCGTCATCTCCGATGCAGAACGGGGGTAACAGGGCGAGCATTCGCCCCGCCCGATTATGTCCGTAGATGACCGTTCGCGCTATCCCTGCGCACCGCAAGACCCGTTGCGGTTGATGCAACGGGCCAAGGGTCAGTTGGGGGCACCGCCACGCAGGAGATGACGGAAACCATGAGACGTCATCCAGTGTGCCCGGGCAAGATGGCTCATCCAGCACTGCCGGGTACGCTCCGGATCGACCGCGGGATCACGGTGCAGGACCAAGCGGGCAACATCCTGCCAGTCGGCCTGGTCGGCTTCTGCATCCAGTAGCCGCAGATAGGTGATCAGGTGCTGCTCGTCATACCCGGTCAGATAGGTGGCTTCAGGGGCGACATCAGCAACCGCAGGGTCGCGTGGCGGCTTGTCCATGGCAGGTTACTCAGGAGCGGTTGCGGGGACGATGACGGTCAGTCTGCCCTGCCACTGGATCGGAAGTCCCGTTAAGAAACATGACGCCGTGGCCCCTGTCGGATGTGATGAAGAGGATCCCTGCTGTTTCCAGTGCGCGACGGACCTGATCCGCAGTGCTCTCATGAACGGCCAGACCGCGCTCGGACTCAAGCCGCTTGAGGGCAGTCAGCGCTACAAGGGCGTGCGTGGCAAGCTCTTCCTGCGTCCAGTTCAGCAGGGCCCGTGCCGCCCGGACTTGTCGGCCAGTGATCATCCATGATCACATCCGACAGACTGACGGCCCGCACCAGAAATACGACTATATTAGTCGCTTTCGAGTCGTTCAAGTCCGATGTCATAAGGCGCCGCCTTTGTCGGGGGCACGGGCTGGGTCCGTCTGGTGGGAGAAACCCCGCCCGGACAACCGGGCGGGGCATTGGGTGGGATCAGTCCCCGTTTGGCCGGCGGGGCCGGGTCCAGATCAGGCTGTATCCCTCGCCGTCTTCGTCCCGGAACAGATTGGCGAAGATCGGAGCGTTGAAGCTTGGGTCGTCGAGCTTGAGGGACAGGTAGTCGCGGCCCTCGCCGGAGCGCTTCGACCAGGCGGCTCCGATTTCGGCCCGGCCCACAAAGACCCGGTAGCTGGGTGCGTTGTCATTGGCGCGGTTGGCTTCCGGCACGATGCGGACATTCTTCGTCTGGAGGGACAGCGTGGCGATTTCGCCCTGAATTTCGTTGCCGACCTTCTTGAAGGAACCGATGTTGGCCATGTGACTTCTCCTGCTGTTATCGGGCGGCGACCACCGCGGCCTCGATGGCGATCGTCCGCCCGAAGGCGATCGACCGGGCATCCGCTTGCGGACCGCAGCATCGCGGAGGACGGCAGCGGCGGAACTTTCTTGTCTCGCGAGGAATGGGGCGCAGCCCCAGGGGAAGAAAGTTGCGACGTGCCGTTGCCCAAGGGCGATCGAGGCGCAGCTGTCCTTCGGGCAGATCAGCCAATGAAGAGGACGTGATGGTCGCTGCCTGACAGCATTCCCGGAAGAAGACGTGGCCCTACTGGCTGTTCCGTCATGGTCGGCCGATGCTTACAATCAGGGCGTAAGTGCCACCTGCACTCACGGATCCCGACGAGGAACCGCATGCCTGCCCCTGACCTGCCGTGCCAATGACATCGGGCTGTCACTGGGGTTCATGCATGCTGGGATAACGAAGCCGCCCTGCGGCAGCATTCCGGCGAACCCATGGCCACCACTGTCCCACGGACGGTCGATCGGCGTTCCGACACCCTTTCCCTTCGATCCTGTTTCAGGGACGCGTGATAAATCGAGGAAAACACAGCCAGGTCTGGATGCACCTGTTACCCAAGGTGCGAATGGGACCTGGGCCTGCCCCTATCCTGCTCCTGTGCATCGGCCGGGATAAACGCCCACATACGGACCCAGGCGGTGCCCCCGACGAGTGCGGCGCCTGTTATGGCAAACAGGTGTGCCCAGATGCCTGAGGACAAGTCGGTCTGCGCCAGTCCCAGCGTCGTGCTGTAACCGGCAAGTGCTGCCGGTATGGCGAAGATCAGTGCCAGCATCATCCTGAACCAGACGACTGCAACCAGAGCAAACGCCATCTGGCCCGCGAGCAGTGTCACAACGCCTGCCAGGAATCCTGTCACGACGGCACCGATCGCGCCACCGCCGGCGTGGATGGCATGCAGGAAGGCGACCACGCCAATGGCAAAAGGCAGGGCATAGATGGCAAGGGTGAAGACCAGCCAGCACAGAAGGCCGACGCTGGCGACGCAGAGGAAAGGTGCGACAACAAGCATGATGCGATCTCCGCTGGACACGGCTGAACGATCGCGTCTGCCACCACCACCTTGACGCAGGGAAACTATAGCTGAATTCGGCGGCGGCCGTCACGTTGAAAACATGGCGCGATGCAGGTCATGTTCGCGCCATGCGGATCCGTCTCTAGTGATGCAGGAAACCCATGCCGGTCTGCATGGCGGTATGCAGCACATCCGACCAGATGCCTCCTCCACCACCGCCCGGACCGCCCCGGCCACCGCCTGGTGGACCGCCGGTTTCTGATCCGTCGGTAACGGGCAGGCCGTCATCGTCTAGGGGTTGCCGGTGCTCGGCACATCCGGAGAGACAGCAGAAACAGCAAAGGATCGCCATGAAACGGGATACCGTACACGCCATTCAATCCGATCCGCCGATCTGAATTTTTGATACATCCACGTCTTCGTGCACGTTTGTAGGTGGTGTTCCGCCCTGCCTCTGCCCTTCGCGTGGGCGGGGTGGCGGACCGCAGCGGGTGGCAGAGCGGTCCATATCCGGTGGCGGCCTCCTGTGGCTCCCGAAGTCATCATCGGGCGGCCCATCGCCGCCCATGCCCCCGCCCATCATGCCGCCGGGTCCACCACCCGGCATCATGCCCGACATACCGCCGCCGGGACCAAAGCCGCCCCCGAAACCCTCTGTCATGCCACCATGAAATCCGCCCCCCATATCGGGGCGTCCTCCCGGTGGCGGCCCCCTTCGACAGGTGGTGTCATGATCATGGCCCTGTCCATGGCAGGCCCCCAGCGCGAGAGGCAGTAACAGGCAGAGGGATGCGGGAAGCTGGCGGATGGGAAGCATTCGGTTTCAACAGTCATCAGGAAGGTGCCAGAACATTATCGGGCTGTCCGTCCCGATATCCGTTACGAAGTTTTATTTAATGATTCCGACTGTATGGCCGCATGACAGGTCCTGATATGGAACCGTCATGCGGCTATGGAAACGATGGCGCCTACACGCCACCGCTGCCGAATTTCCAGACCGGAATTCCGAGTTTTCTGGCCTTGTCAGCAAGGTTTTCCTGAATGCCGGTGCCCGGAAAAACGAGGACACCGATCGGCATGACGTTCAGCATGGTGTCGTTACGTCGGAAGGGCGCCGCCTTGGCGTGTCTGGACCAGTCGGGCTTGAAGACGATCTGTGTGACCTTGCGGTGTTCAGCCCAGCGGGCCGCAATCAGTTCGGCACCCCGGGGTGAGCCTCCATGCAGCAGGACCATGTCAGGATGCCGACCGCGCACCCGATCGAGACGGTCCCAGATCAACTGGTGGTCATTGAAGTCCAGGCCACCGGTAATGGCCACTTTCGGACCTGGAGGGACCAGAAGTTCGGTGTCAGCCCTGCGACGGGCATGCAGGAAATCCCTGCTGTCGACCATCGTGGCGGTCATGGTGGGGCGACTGACCAGCGAGCCGTGTCCGGGGCGCCAGGACGAACCGGTATGGCGTTCAAAGAGATCGGCAGCATGATCGCGGAAGATCTCGTAGGCATTGCGTCGTTCGATCAGGGTCTGGCCCTCGGCCAGCATGCGTTCGAGTTCGACCGAGCGGATCTCGCTCCCATCCTGCTCCCGCTGCGCCTGCTTCTGCGCCTGTTCGTTCCGGTCCAGTTCACGCTCGACCTGCACCACCGTGCGGTGGAAGACATTGCCCATGGACCAGAGCAGGGTTTCAAGATCGGGTTCCAGACGGGTTTCACTCAGCGTCGCCACCATGGCGTCAAAGATATCGGCCACTGCGCCGCCAATGGTGCTGGCTTCCGGTAACGGCCTGGCGTCGGGTTCGTCTTCGAAAGGGCGATAGCCGTAGAGCTGGAGTTCGGTAAGGACATGATCTGTCGGTGACGATGCGTGGGCGGGTTCGAAGCTGTCATCCTGCGTGCGGGTCATGAGGGGTCTCTCCGGTTTCAGTCGGCCGCGCCCATCGCGGCCTTCCCGGGGGCGGATTGCGGCGGTCGGGACAGGCCGGAACCGCGCTCGCGTGGCCGAAGCAACGCGGAGGATGACCGGTGGCGGCTATTTTGTTTCGCGATGTAAAGCGCGGCTGGCCGCGCGACGGAAAATAGTTGCCACCGGGCATTGCAGGCCCGGCCCGGCTGTCGCCCGCTCCCCTCCTGGAAGGCCATGGGCGCGCCCTGCCGAACGGGGAATCCTTGACCTGACCATGCGAGATGGTGGGGGTTCCGGCCTGTAGCGCTACCGAACGGTTATCAGACCGTACCGTCCATGAGAGGTGCCACGTCCTGCGGGGCAAGCTGCGGACGCAGGACCGACCGGAGCGCACCGCGACCAAGATGGCGGAGATCATCATTGAAATCTGCGAGCCGGGGCGAAAGCACGATCGCCTCGACCCCGACAGCCTGTGCCCGCTGGCACAAGGCTTTCGCCGTATGGTCGCCTGCCGGATCGTCATCACGGATAACATAAAGACGCCTGAGCAAGGCCGGGAATGCGGAGGCCGCGAGGTGGGCGGATGACAGGCAGGCCGCCAGGGGCAGTTCCGGCAAGACCATGCTGATCGATAGCACCGTCTCGATCCCTTCACCCATGGCCATGACGCCGGATGCCGCGCCAAAACGGACCGCATGGCCCAGCAGTTGTCCCATCGCCCGTCGTGGCGTTTTGACTGGCGCTTTCCCCTCCCCGTCCGGTGACAGCCATGTGCGATGCACACCGGTCAGCCTGCCGTCCAGATCGGTGACTGCAGCAATCAGGGCAGGCCATGTTTCGGTGGAACCGCCATCATCTGCCCGATAGTAGCAGCGCGGATGAAAACGCAGGGAAGCGGTTTCGTGCAGTTCCGTAATGCCGCGTTTACGCAGATACGTTTCCACGATTGTGCCCGTAATCGGCCTGCTCATGGCAAATAGCCGACGGGCCGCCTCCGTTGACCCTGTCGCGTCACCATTACGGGAAAAGGAAGACGAGCTGCCCGGAGAAGGCCGCGATGAAAGATGTGCCGGCGGCAGGCTCAGAAAATGGCGCGCTTCATCCGCCACGTCCCGGAAGTCTGTCAGGCCCCGCGCCTCGCGGATGATGTCAAGCAGGTCGCCATGTTCGGCGCTGGCGGCATCAGTCCATTTACCAGCCGCGCCTTTTCCCTCTGCGCTGCCCTGTAGCCGGACAAACATGGAGCGACCCGGGGTGTTACGCGCGTCGCCAACCAGCCAGTAATTACCCTGCCTGCGTCCCGCAGGCAGATAATGCCGACAGACTGCTTCGGCCTGCCCGGCAAGACGGCGGGCAAGGTCGACCGCATCGTGCTGGTGCATCATGCCTCCTGAGAACATCATGGTTGAAAGGGACTGCGTTACCCAGTTTCCGCGAGGCCACGCAGGATGGAAGCGTATTGGCTTCTGAATGTAAAAACCGGCGGCCATGGGCTAAAAAATGGACGGTTGTTCCCTGTCAACCGGTGGCCGTCAGCCAGCCTGCGACAGTCTGTTGCTTGTGCCATGCCTGATTTTGGCCATAACGGGTGATCAGAAGACCGCATTTTTGCCGCTAGAAAGGACATCATCATGAAGGTTTCGGATCTCGTCGAGATCGTGGCCGCCGAGGCTGACCTGAGCAATGCCGATACCCGCAAGGTCATCGACGCAGTGGTCGAGGCCATGACCCAGGCTGCGATCAGGGGCGAGGAAGTGACCCTGCCGAACTTCGGCAAGTTCAAGGTCAAGGATGTACCAGCCCGGGAAGGCCGTAATCCGGCGACGGGTGCCACGATCCAGATCGCGGCTTCACGCAAGCTGGGCTTTACCCCGGCCAAGGCGCTCAAGGACGCGTTGAACGGCGGGAAATAAACGTCCCTTGGGAAGGATCTGCTTGCATCTGGCGGGGGCGATCCTTATCTTACACCTGTCTTACAATGGAGACAGGTGATGCCAGCCGATCCCCTCACCACAACCGTCTCGACCAAGGGGCAGGTGATCCTGCCCAAGGCGCTGCGCGAACAGTTGCACTGGCCCGCCGGAACACGGCTGGTGGTTGAAAACACCGAACGCGGCGTCCTGCTCCGTCCGCTGCAGGAAGCTTTCGCGGCCACCCGGCCCGAAGATGTATTTGGCAGCCTCCCGCCCACAGGCGGCCCGAAATCGATTGATGAGATGCAGGCAGGTCTGGACGCGGAAATCAGGAAACGCCATGCGCGCGGTCGATACTAACATCATCGTCCGCTACCTGACGGGCGATGATCCGAAACAGGCCGAAAAGGCGCGTGCGGTGGTCAACGGGGAGTTGGTCTTCGTGCCACGCACCGTCGTGCTGGAAACCGAATGGGTTCTGCGCGGGGTGTATGACATGCCGAAGAACAGGGTGATCCCGGCCCTGCGCGCCTTTGCGGGCCTGCCCACGGTCACGGTCGAGGATGCGACGCTTGTGGCCCAGGCCTTCGATTGGGCGGAAGCGGGCATGGACTTTGCGGACGCGCTCCATCTTGCCGCGGCAAAGGGCTGCAGCGGTTTTGCGACATTCGACAGGCGTTTCATGCGCGCGGCCACCAAGGTTGGCACGCTGTCGGTCAGCGCCCCCTGATCCGCTTTTACGTTTTTCCGGCAATGGTATCCTCCAGCCATCCGTAAGTAGCAATCCATGCCACCGTCTCCCTGCTTCCCAGATCAATGACGTGCGCACCGCCTCCGAAGGCGTTCACGCGCGGGCGTGTGCAGGTATTGGCCCATTGAAAGCCCCAGCGGCCAGTGAGCCGGAATTTACGGGCGCAGCGCAGGACAAAGACGACCACCTGGGCGGGATCACCCGTCCTATCGTCCCGAATCCACAGCCTGCCGGCTCCATGGGCAGGTTCTACCGAGACGGCAAACGGTATCCCCCCTGCGTCATCGATCTGGTACTCGGCCAGCAGATCCAGATAGATCGTCATCGCGCGGGCGGCGTTGCGTGCGGAGCCGACATCAAGAACGCACGAGAAATGCGTAAAGAAGTCCGCCATGGTCTGTCTCCATGAAAAAGCAGAAGCCCGGCGCAGGGCCGGGCCTGGTGAAACCACATGGTTCATCTCGGAACGTGTCAGATCACTTTTTCCATCAGCTTGCGTGCCCTGCCCTCCAGATCCAGCCGCGTGTCCTGATTGGTCTTCGTCCGCGCCAGTGCCGTAATTCCCTGCACGAAATCGAACACGCTCTCGGGCTTGTGTCCCTCCTCGTGCAGCACCGTCTCGATGATCTTCGTGGTTTCCGGTTTCGAGAACCCGCGACGACGCAGGAAACTTTCGCGGTCCTCGTCAGTTTTTGCCATCAGCGCCCGACGCGAAGCCTGAATGCCGGAGACGAACGACGCCGGGCTGGTCGTGGCGAAATTCCGCAGGGCCGGTGTCGCCTGATGCACGAAACGCGATGCGGCGAACTTGCTATGCCGGATCGTGATCTGTTCGAAATTTTCGACGCCCCAGAGCATTCTATTTTGACACACTCCGCGCAGATAGAATGACGCAATACCAAGGCTCTTGCTACCAACTTCGGAATTCCAGGCATAGAAGCCCCGGAAATAGAGGTCAGGATCGCCATTGGGCAGGCGTCCGGCTTCGATCGGATGGGTGTCGTCGACCAGGAACAGGAAGACATCGCGATCCGATGCGTAAAGCGTCGTGGTTTCCTTCGTGATGTCGACATAGGGATTGTGGGTCATGGTGGCCCAGTCGATCACGCCCGGCACCTTCCAGTTGGTATCGCCTGTGCCATCACCGGCGATTTTGCGTACTGCGCCGACCAGTTCATGATCCCAGATGCGGCCGTAATCGGGACCGGTTACGGCACGCAGTTCGACGCGGCCGTCCTCGGTTTCCAGCGTTTTCACCAGTTCTGTGCGGTGCGACAGCAGCCCGTGCTGCAGGTTGATCGCCGCCAGCGGAGCGGGAAGATTGCGCAGGTATGACGATGGCGCGCCGACCAGGCTGCACATCTGGCCGAAAGACCAGTGTGTGGGTGCGATCGGGTCATTCTGTCCCGGCACGGTCAGGGTCAGGCGCTCGGCATTGTCGCGGGATGCTTCCACGCGAATGGCGCGGCTTTCCACCGTGCGGACGGTGGCGCGCTCGGCACGGGCAAGTGTGGCGGCATGCAGGTCAGACAGGGACAGGTAGCGCTCGTCATCCGGGCGCGAGAACCATTCGGACGAGACGCGGGCGCTCCGTTCGCCACGGGAAGGATCAATCCGGAAGCCGCCAGACGCGGCGCCACGGGACGCAGGGGGCAGGATGGTGGTTGTGGTCACGGAAAACTCTCCTCTGATGCCGGTTATTCGGCACCCAAGGCGAAGCCGACCTCTCCCTCTTCCCGGGAGGGCGGACATGAAAAAAGCGGCTTCCGGGTACCGGAAGCCGCTGTCTCAAAGTTCCAGACCTCATAAAGACTACTCGGCGGCAATGGCCTCCACGTCCTCGCTTGCCGTCACTGTTTCAACCAGTGCCTGATCGGCCAGCCTCGCGGTCCGCAACGCCTCGGGCAGCCAGCCCGACCCCTCCAGCAGCCGCTCGGCCTCGCGCGCCATGTCGGGCTTCTTCAGGTGGGCAATGCGCTCGACCGCCTCATCGCCGCGCGCTTCGCGCACCGCCTGGAGGATGCGGGCCTTGGTCACCCGACCGAGATAATTCTCGACGGTCGGCTGCCAGCCCGCCTCGACCAGATCGAGGCTGAGGGCTGCCGCCAGACGGTCTGCACGCTTGAGACGCTCGCTGACGCTGCGCTGGGACACCGCCCCATACGATGGCATGCGCTCGTAAAGCGCATTGATGCCGAAGGACAGGCAGTGGGCCAGCAGCGCCATACGGCTGGCATCGTCCAGCCCGTCGATCCAGCGCCACAACGCGTCCTCGTCCTCAGGCAGATCATGCTTCCAACCCTCGTTGCGCTGGCGCAGCGCATGGGCCGGCACGCTGCCCGGCATGTCGGGCGAATGGACCGGCAGGGAGATTTCCCGGACATAGGCTTCCAGGCAATCCGCACCCGGTGTCTGCCAGTAAACATCGCGCACCAAGGTGTGCAGCAGTTCGGTCAGGGCGATGTGCGGGTTGCCGACAAACGCGTCTCGTAAGGCCAGCGTGCGCCAGGCCGTCAGTTCGCTGAGAAGCCGGTCAGGCAGTGGTTTTATCCCGTCTTCTTCCTCGGGTTCGACGTCGGCAGCAATGCTATCGCCCACTGCGCCTTCATCACTGCCATAATCAGCAATACGTTCATTCGGCCCATCATATGCACCGTGAGCGTATTCATCCGAACCGTCGGCATCATCGGTCTCTTCCCGCTCGGCAGGCATATCCTCGGGCAGCACGAAGCCGCGCTCCACCTGCAGCGTACCATCGCTGGCAAGGCTGACGAACACACCTGCCCGCGCCATGTCGGCGGGATCAAATGCGAGAGGCCGTTCTTCGAGGGCAAGAATGGCCTGCTCGATCTCGCCCAGTCTTGCATCCACCTCGTCCGGATATTCATCGGCCTGGGCATATTCAGCCTCGATGGTTTCCTGCTCGGCACGCAGGGCTTCGAGACGGGCTGTCTCTTCATTGGTCAGGGGCACTTCCGTGCCATCGATCTCGACGAACTGCCGTGTGTGCCCCCATGGGAACGACAGGGCGGTTTCGACCCACTTCCAGCCCTCGGCGCGGACCTGTTCAGCCGCCTCCTGCAGCTTTTCCATGACCAGCCGGTCCAGAATGGCCGGATCCTGCAGCCAGCCGCCGTCATCGGCCTCGAACAGGTCGCGCATGATAGGCCCACCGGCCGCAAGATAGGTGTCCAGTCCGACGAAGCGTACGCGACAATCCGAAGCCCGCACGGTCTTTTCTGTCAGCATGCGGCGGATGACGTAGGGTTCACGGTTATGGCTCTGGGACACGATGTCCCAGACCTGCTCCTGGCGGGCATGGTCATCGCTGATGGAAAAGGCCATCAGCTGTTCCAGCTTCATGCCGTCCTGCTCGTAGATCTCAAGCAGCTTGTCGGACACGGTCATCAGCCGCAGGCGCTGTCTGACCACGGCCGGTGCGACGAAGAACGCTGCGGCGATTTCCTCTTCGGACATGCCTTTCTCCAGCATGTCACGGAAGGCGCGAAACTGATCCAGCGGGTGCAGGGCCACGCGCTGGACGTTTTCGGCCAAGGAATCATCTTCGGCAAAAATGGCCGATCCGGCTTCGCGAACCACGCATGGCACGGGTGCCGTCTTAGCCAGTTTCTTCTGCTTCACCAGCAGTTCGAGGGCACGGAAGCGTCGTCCGCCGGCAGGCACCTCATAGGTACCGGTCTCGGCCCCGGTATCGTCGAGAACGGGGCGAACATTCAGGCTTTGCAGCAGTCCGCGGCGCTCGATGTCGCGGGCCAGTTCCTCGATTGACAGGCTGGATTTCACACGCCGCACGTTGGACTGGGACAGCACCAACCTGTTGAACGGAATGTCACGGGAGGAACTCAGGGTAATTTTGGGAATTGCGGTCGCCATGGCGAAAACTCCATGACGGGCGGACAGGAGACACTCTCCCACCCTCTCAACCCGTCACGAAAATCCGCGCAGCCCTCTGACTCTGACGGCTGCACCCAAGCCAGCACGCTCTCCCCCTTTCCCGGTAGAAAGATGTCGGTAATGGGGGGAGAGCGGAATGTCCAGTTTCCGCGCAGACCTCAAAATAACGGACATTCATTGGGGCTGCTGTCGGCTTTCGATTGTTCCCAGTAGAAACGAGGCCTGTACAATTTTTAGAACGAGTGTCCACTGCCATCGTGATCGTTTTTATCTACAATTACTACTTTATTTTTTATATTTGTAGTAATTATCGATATATAATTGGAAATTTATCCGAATTGATAACGGATACCATGAATTGTGTCATGCTCGACCAGTTGCATCTGCTATGCGTCGGTCTGGCCCCCTTTGCAACGAAGCATCGGGGTAAATAACTGTCGAGCCAAGGCCAGGCCACCAGTCTCGCAGCCGTGGCGAGGTCGTTGCGGCCCATAGCTGGCGAGCGCAGCATGGCGGTAGGCTCCGACACAAAGGGCGATATCGGAAGTTCGCCGCGCGTGCGAACGCAGCCTTGCCACAAGGTAGAAGCGGACATTCCGTCCCAACTGTCATTCTGACCGGCATCTTGGCTGCGTGAATGTGGGCCTATCCACTAATTCACGCGACTATGCGCACGACGACCTATTGATAACCGTCGATTATCACTCTACGGTTTCAGCAATGGAGGAGCAGGCATGACCCATCCCGGAATCCTTGTTCGCCAAGAGTGCCTTGATCCCAACGGCCTGTCCGTCACCAATGCCGCACGGGTGCTCGGGTGCAACCGTCAGACTCTCAGCAACCTCCTGAATGGGCGGTCCGGCATCTCGCCGGAGATGGCGCTACGCCTTGAAAAGGCATTCGGCACCTCCGCCCGGTCCTGGATGGAACGGCAAATGAACCACGAGCTGGAAACGGTCATGGCCCGCGCCCATGAGATCGAAGTCCGGTCATTTACAAGGCGCCCCTCATGCACATGAACCGCGCGACAATTACAGCAGGCAGCAAGTGATCACAGGCACAATCAAAACCCAGATAGACCAGATCTGGAACGCGTTCTGGTCCGGCGGGGTCTCCAACCCGCTTTCCGTGATCGAACAGCTCACCTTCCTCATGTTCATCAAGCGGCTTGACGACCTCCAGACGGTTGAGGAGCGCAAGTCAGAAGACCTCGGCCTTCCCATCGCCCGCCGTATCTTCCCCGAAGGGGCCGACGACAAGGGCGAGCCCTACGACAATCTCCGCTGGTCCCGCTTCAAGCATTTCGAGGCCCGAGAGATGATGCGCATCGTGGATGAGCACGTCTTCCCCTTCCTGCGCCAGTTAGGTGAGGAAGGCTCGTCCTACGGCACCCACATGAAGGACGCGCGGCTTGGTTTCTCCAACGCCAACTTACTGGCCAAGGTCGTGCAGATGCTCGACGACATCCACATGGATGACCGCGACACCAAGGGCGACGTTTACGAATACATGCTGGGCAAGATTGCCAGCGCGGGCACCAATGGCCAGTTTCGCACACCCCGACACATCATCGAGTTGATGGTCAACATCATGAAGCCGCAGCCCGGCGACACCATCTGCGACCCGGCGGCGGGCACCTGCGGCTTCCTCGTGGCGGCGGGCGAATACCTGCGCGACCACCACCCGGAGATGTTGCGAAAAAAGGAAACCCGCGACCACTTCCACAATAGCATGTTCCACGGCTTCGACTTCGACGCGACCATGCTGCGGATCGGCGCGATGAACATGACCCTGCATGGGGTCGAGAACGCCGATGTTTCCTACCGCGATAGTCTGGCTGAGGAGCATGGCACCGACGCGGGCACCTATTCCCTGATCCTTGCCAACCCGCCCTTCGCCGGATCGCTCGACTATGACACCACGGCCAAGGACCTTTTGAAGATCGTCAAGACCAAGAAGACCGAACTGCTCTTCATGGCGCTCTTCCTGCGGCAGCTGCGGATCGGCGGGCGCGCGGCCGTGGTCGTGCCGGACGGGGTGCTCTTCGGCTCGTCGACCGCCCACAAGGGCGTTCGCAAGATGCTGGTCGAGGAACACAAGCTCGACGCCATCATCAAGCTGCCCTCGGGCGTCTTCCGTCCCTATGCCGGTGTGTCTTGCGCCATCGTGGTCTTCACCAAGACCGGCGTCGGCGGTACGGAGGGGGTGTGGTTCTACGACATGACGGCGGACGGCTTCAGCCTTGATGACAAGCGCACGCCCCTTATGGAGGCCGAAAAGCTGGGCGTCTGCCCGATGCAGGCGCTTTCGCCCGAGGAGCATGCGAAAAACAACCTGCCCGACATCCTCGACCGCTGGAATGATCGGGACGCCGAGGCCGCGCGGCCCCGCACCGCGCAAAGCTTCATGGTGCCCGCGGAGGACATCATCGCCACCGGATCATGGGACCTGTCGCTGAACCGCTACAAGGAGATCGAGCACGAGGAGGTCACCCACGTCGCCCCCGCCGAGATCATCGCCGAGCTGCGCGCGCTGGAGGCCGAGATCGCCGAGGGGCTGGATCGGCTTGAGGGGATGCTGGGATGACGAATTTGATCCCTCTGGGAGAGATCGTTGACATCAGAGGTGGAGGCACCCCTGATAAGCAGGTTCCAGCATATTGGAATGGAGACATACCATGGGCATCAGTAAAGGATTTTAAGAGCGGAGTTCTGGATCGAACCGTCGACAGGATAACGCCTGAAGGTGTCGCTGCGTCAGCCACCCAAGTAATCCCTGCTGGCCATATCATTGTTCCAACTCGCATGGCGGTTGGAAAGGCCGCAATCAACACTATCGACCTTGCAATTAATCAAGATCTGAAAGCTCTCTTTCCAAAGCCTGACGTAGATACCCGGTACCTATATCACGCACTCCTAGGTAACAGCGACAAACTCCTAGAACAAGCAACAGGCGCGACGGTCAAAGGCATCAAGTTGGATGTTCTGCGTGGTCTAAAAATCCCCCTCCCGCCGCTGGAGGAGCAGAAGCGGATTGCGGGAATACTGGATCAGGCAGCAGAGCTCTGCCGCCTCCGCACCCGCGCCCTCGACAAACTGAACACTCTCGGTCAGGCAATCTTTCATGAGATGTTTCCCCGGTCCGACCACGACATACCCCGGAAACTGCTCGGGGAGCTTTGCACAATCGTCCGAGGAAGTTCACCAAGACCACAAGGTGATCCGCGCTACTTTGGTGGCGATGTTCCGAGGCTGATGATTGCCGACATTACGCGAGACGGAATGCTCGTGACTCCCTGCATCGACAGTTTGACGGAGGCAGGAGCCAGAAAGAGTCGACATATGGACGCTGGTTCCGTTGTCATGGCTGTCAGCGGAGCGGTCGGATTACCCGCAATTCTGGCCTGTGACGCCTGTATCCACGATGGATTTGTCGGGTTTCGAGATCTCTCTGAGAAGATTATGCCCCGTTTCCTGTATCAAGTTCTTTTGGCTGGGATGACCGAAAATAAGGCCAAGGGAACAGGTGCCATCTGGACAAATTTGACGACTGATCAAACTCGCCGATTTGACATTCCAATGCCGCCCATTGGTGCGCAGGAGAATTTCGTAAATCGCGTGACGAAGCTAGAGAGACAACGTGAATTTTACCAAATTTCTCAGGAAAAAGCCACCTCCATCTTCGCCTCCCTCCAGCACCGCGCCTTCCGGGGGAAGCTCTGATGCGTGGTGAATTTCTGGGTGTTCAAAGCCTGCTGGTGATCGAGGTCCTTGAACCTTTGTTCGAGTTCATTGAAGAAAACGAAATCGAGGTCGAAGACTTGTGGCTGGATATCCTGCAGTCGGCGTTACCAAGGCCGATGCCGCCGGTCGCCCCGACATACCAATCTTACAACAACGACGGTGAGCTGCACCTGCTGGAGGACCTTGAGGCGCGGGCAACCTACGAAGCGGCTCTTGAACGACATCAAGCCACGCTGGAGACCTACATGGATGCCAGCACAGACGACGGGCTCGCGCGGGATTACATCCGCAACTTTTTCGATGACGCGCCCTCGGAACATGCCATTGTCGAAATTCTGGAGAAATCCTTCAAACCCTTCGATGATGCCGGCGGCGATCAGCTGTCAAACGCGTACCTCGTTGCCGTCCAGACTTTCATTGAGAAGTTCAGCTTTCGCTACGACGTCCGCCGACCGTCCTATAACCGCCGGATGTCGATCTATCCGACTCTCCCGTGCATGTTCACAAAGATGCTGCGGGAGCTGAAGACAGCAACAGATCAGGATCCTGATCTGGCCGAGTTGATGGCAGCTTTCGAAGAAACGATCATTGACCTGCGGGATGAACGGTCTCCGACCCGGGTCAAACGCTGCATCGCCGCGCAATTCAATCTGCTGGAGGCACTTCTGTCCCAGCATCCGGATGTACTGGCTTTCAATGCGGACATAGCTAGCGGAGCACGCAGGAGGAATGAGGTAAATACTTTTGGTGCGATGTGCGACACGGCACAGGTGTGGCCGCATGCTGCTGTTTTGAACTCAGCGAAAGAACTCTACCGGTTTGCCTCAGATTATCCCGGCATTAGGCATGCTGGCCGCCCAAGAAGCCGTAAGTGTGAAATTGATATGCGTGACTTGCTGTCTATGTCCGTCGTCCTCACGGGGCTTTTCCCTTACCTAAATTCGACCACTGATCGCGAAAAAATTTATTTGGGTTGAGGATTAGATGACCACCAGTTTCACCAGTGTTACCAAAACTATGCAATCCAAAGAGGCATACGTCAGTTCGTGACCACAGGAGCCGATTTCTCTCTTGATCAAGCTATTCTGGGTGAAACGGAATTCGATTTTCAGGGGGCTAATACATGAGCCAGTTCAGTTTTCTGTCAGCGGACTTTCCAGCCATCTTCAAGACGGCGAGCAAGGCCGAGACCCACGCGCTCTCCGACCCGCGTGGCGCGTGCTTCTGGGCGCGACTGACGCTTGAGACGGCGCTGAAATGGCTCTACCGGACCGACCCGGCGCTGCGGAGGGTCTACACCGACACGCTGGCCGCGATGATTGCAGAGCCGAGCCTGGCGGCACTGACCGGCCCCGCCGTCGTCATCAAGGCCCGTTACATCAAGGACCAGGGCAACCGCGCCGCCCATGACACCGGCAAGCCTCTGAGCGCCTATGATGCCAGCGCCTGTGTGCGCGAGCTGTTCCATGTCTGCTACTGGATTGCCCGGACCTACGCAAAGATCAAGCGCCCGGACCCGGCGCTGACTTTCGACGCCGGGAAGTTGGAGAAGTCGCTGACAATCACCGCCAGCACCGTGGCGCAGATTCAGAAGATTGAAGTGGACATAAAGGCCGAGCGCAAGCGCGCAGTGGAGGCCGAGGAAGCCCTTCGTGCCTCTGAAGAGGGGCGCGCCAAGCTGGATGCGGAGCTAGCCGCCGTTCGGGCGGAAATGGCCGCACTGCGCAAGGCTAACAGCACGGTGCAGGACGACCATGATTACGGCGAGGCCGAGACCCGCGACAACTTCATCGACCTGCTTCTGAGCGAGGCGGGCTGGCCGCTCGATCAGGAGCGGGACCGGGAGTTCGCCGTGACGGGCATGCCCACCCAGAGCGGTGACGGTTACGTCGACTACGTGCTCTGGGGTGACGACGGGAAGCCACTGGGTTTGGTCGAGGCCAAGCGGACGAAAAAAGACAGCCGGACGGGGCAGCAGCAGGCGAAGCTCTACGCTGACTGTCTGGAAAAGCGATACGGTCGCCGCCCGGTAATTTTCACCAGTAACGGCTATGAGCACTGGATCTGGGACGACCAGGCCTATCCGCCGCGACGGATCTCGGGGTTTCTGAAGAAGGATGAGTTGCAGCTGCTCTTGCAGCGTCGCGAGAACGTCCGCCCCTTGGCGAAGGTCGATGTAGACCCGGAGATTGCGGGGCGCCATTACCAGCAGCGCGCCATTCGCCGTGTGGGGGAGGCCATCGAACGCGACGCTCAACGCAAGGCCCTGCTGGTCATGGCCACGGGCAGCGGCAAGACCCGGACCGTCATCGCCCTGATCGACCAGCTGATGCGCGCCAACCGGGTGAAGCGCGTGCTCTTCTTGGCCGACCGGATCGCCTTGGTGAAGCAGGCCCACGGGGCGTTCAAGGCGCATCTGCCCTCGACGCCCTCGGCCAACCTGCTTGAGCGGCACGACACCAAGAAGAACGACCACGCCGGAGCGCGGGTCTGCCTGTCGACCTATCCAACAATGATGGGGCTGATCGAGGAGAGCAAGGGCGGCGAAAAGCGTTACGGCCCCGGTCATTTCGACCTGATCGTGATCGACGAGGCGCACCGGTCGGTCTACCGCAAATACCGGGCGATCTTCGAGTATTTCGACAGCCTGCTGGTCGGGCTGACCGCAACACCGCGCGATGAGATCGACAAGGACACCTATTCCCTGTTCGGGCTTGAGAAGGGCGTGCCAACCGACGCTTACGACCTTGATGATGCCGTGGGCGATGGTTACCTCGTGCGGCCGACCACCATCTCCGTGCCGCTGAAGTTCCAGCGCGACGGCATCGACTACGATCAGCTGACCGACGAAGAGAAGGAAGCCTGGGACGCCATCGAGTGGGACGAGGAAGGCACAGAGCGGGACCGCGTCGAAAGTGCCGACCTGAACAAGTGGCTTTTCAACAAGGACACGGTCGACAAGGTGCTGGAGCACCTGATGCGCAACGGGATCAAGGTCGAGGGGGGCGACCGGCTGGGCAAGACGATCATCTTCGCCAAGAACAGCAAGCACGCCCGGTTCATCGTCGACCGCTTTAATGAGGCCTATCCGTACTACAAGGGGCAATTCGCCCAGCTGATCGATTACAGCGTCAGCTACGCCCAGTCGCTGATTGACGACTTCTCCGAAGCGGACAAGGCCCCACACATCGCGGTTTCGGTCGACATGCTGGATACCGGCATCGACGTGCCCGAGGTCGTGAACCTCGTCTTTTTCAAGATCGTCAGGTCCAAGACCAAGTTCTGGCAGATGGTCGGTCGAGGCACCCGCCTGTGCCCCGATCTGTTCGGCCCGGGCGAGGACAAGCAGCAGTTCGTCATCTTCGACTACTGCCAGAACCTTGAGTTCTTCCAAGAGAACCCTAACAGGACTGATGGCCCCGCGGCCAAGCCGCTAGGCGAGCGACTGTTCGGCTCACGCGTCGAACTGATCGAGGCCCTGGCAGACGCTGGCGAGCCGCACGAGGTGCTGATCAAGGACATCAAAAGGCGGCTCCATGACGAGGTACTTGGCATGCCACTGGACAACTTCATCGTCCGGGCCAAGCGGCGGAGTGTCGAGAAGTTCCGCGACCCGAAGGGCTGGGACAACCTGACCCTCGACGACCGGCTGACGCTGATCGGGGAGGTCGCCGGGCTGCCAACGGCCTTCGAGGATGGCAACCTGCCCGCGAAGCAGTTCGACCTGTTGCTTCTGACCACACAGCTAGAGCTGCTGAAGCAGACCGGAGCCTTCACCCGGCTCCAGATGCGGATCATCAGCTTCGCTTCGGCGCTGGAAGGCATCGACAACGTGCCTCTCGTGGCGAAGGAAATGGAGCTGATTCTCGACATTCAGACTGACACCTTCTGGGAAAGCATCACACCGGAGATCCTGGAGACCGTGCGTCGACGCCTTCGCCACCTGGCTGAGCTCATCAAGCCGGTGGAGCGCAAGGTGGTCGTCACCGACTTCGAGGATGACATCGGCGAAGGGACCGAGGTCACCATGCCGGAGGTGGGCAGCGGCGTGGACAAGGCGCGCTTCAAGATGAAGGTCCGTCACTTCATCGACAATCATCGTGACCACATCACCCTGATCAAGGTCCGCCGGGGTGAGCCCCTGACCAAGCAGGATCTCGAAGAGCTGCAGCGCATGCTGATCGAGCAGGAGATCGCGAATGATACCCTCATCGCTGACCTCGACAAGGAAGGGGGTCTCGGGCGCTTCTTGCGGTCATTGACCGGCTTGGACAAAGCTGCCGCGAAGGAGGCTTTCAGCACATTCGTGGGGCTACACCAGTTGAACGCCGACCAGACCGAGTTCCTCGACTTGGTTATCAATAGCCTGACGGAGGCCGGGTATGTCGACCCGGCCAGCTTCTACGAGAGTCCGTTCACCGATCTGGACGACATGGGCATCGCCGGCATCTTCAACCGAGATCAGGCTAAAGAGATTATTCAAATTGTGAGAACTCTGAACGACGCAGTTGCTGCGTGATGAACTATTTCTCATTGTCGCAAATCAAAAACACATCTCTCATGCCCACCAAAGCAGCTGCCCCTAAATATAAATTCTGGGGCTATTCACACTGTGACACGTCAATGCGGCGCTCATAATCACGCACGAACTGGCGTCAGAGGATCATTGTTAGGCAGGTAGCGTTATAGGATGATGATCGCATCATAATGACGAGACGTTTAGTGTCCGCAGGTGGCATTTTTGGTCTCTCCACCTGCCCTGTCGTGCGTTCAGTCCCCGCAATGTTGCCGCGCAGAAATCTACCCATCAATGTCGGCTTACGGGAACGTCGCTTACGGACGGAATGTCTGGGATCAAGGCGTAAGCCGACCACCGTCGCGTTTCAGAAACCTGTGAGAAGCAAATCAAGCGCCTGAGTAATTTCGTCCTGGCAAAGCGACAATGAAGCAATGATCTTCTTCAGATCATGGTCTGGAACTGCGGCCATAAACTGCGTCATCATGACAAAGGGACAGTCGTCAACCATAAACACCGGGTTCAGCCTCTTTGCAGGCTTTGGTGCGGTTCCCTGCGGCAGCAGCGGAACAACGACACGGGTACCCAAGGCGTCCAGAAGATCTGCCTGCACATCCAGAACGAAACGTGCTTCTCCCCGTCCGGCCAGACGATACACATCAAAACGGGCCACTTAGAAGTTCCGATAGTCCGCCAGGGGAAGCCCGTTCTCTTCAACATACTGCCGTGAGGCTTCGAGAGAAGCGCGATTGTCTGCCAGCCATTGCTGAGCACGGATCGACGCGATCGCTGACTTAAGCCCCTGCTCGCAGGCCTGCGAGATGTTGAGATCTAACGACTTGGCTTCTTCGAGCAGCTGAGCGGGTAGCGTCACATTTGTGGGGCGACGTGATGGAGTGCCGGAATGCACGCGAACCATAGCTTTGCTCCTATATACTAGTGACCAGAATATAGCACATGTTTATGCGCATTTGTATATCCATATTTTTGCGCGAAGGTATGACCGCTTTCGGGATGTCTCAACGGCTTTATCTTATGACCGACATGAAGGCGACTGCTGCCTATGCACTTTGTTCTTACCCAGAAGACAGGCGGGAAAGCGGGGGGAGCCGCAAGTCCGTTATCGAAATGCGGGCACTGAGCATGCTGGGTCAGTCCTCACAGTTTGCCCCCACATCAAGTAACACCCCTCGGAATGCATCACTGATAATCTGACGCATCCAAGGATTATCCGCCATGCGCTGCCAGAGTAACGAGACGGAGTACTGCCCCAGATTGATGGGGACGGCGCAAGCGGTCAGGTCCGAGACGGCGGCAAGGCTCCTTGCGGCATGAAGGGGCAGCGTGGCAACCGCGCGCGCGCCAGCCAGAAACGGCGGCAATGCGGAGAAATGCGTCAATGCAGATTGCACCCGGCGTGTACGCCCGATCTTCTTCAATACCAGATCCACAATCCCCTTGCGCCCGGAGAACGATACCAGAATATGCGGCAGCGTCAGATAGTCCTCCAGTGACAGGGGCAGTGTGATGCCACAGGCGGCCGGATCAAGCAGGCACGCATAACCGGACTGTCCGATCTGCTGCTGCAGTAGGCCGGAGCGCACGGTCGGCTGCGCGACCACGGCAAAGTCGATTTCACCTGCCTCGAACAGAGCCTCGACCCTGTGTCGGTTGGCCTGCCTAAAGGTTACTGAAACACGCGGTGCTTCTGCGGCCAGTCGCCGGGCGATCAAGGGACCGGCCGCAATCTGAAAATCGTCTGACATGCCCAGGGAAAAATGCTGACGACTGGTTGCCGGATCAAAAGCAGTCACCGACGAAAAAGCCGAATGGATCAGCGCCGCCCCACTTTGCAGCGGTTCGGCCATCGCAATGGCCCGTTGGGTCGGCTGCATCCCGTCGCGCGTGCGCACGAACAAGGGGTCATCCGCCGCTTCACGCAGGCGTGCAAGCGTCGCACTGACGGCCGACTGACTCAGTGACAGCCGCCGTGCCGCCTTCGATACGCTACGTTCTTCCCAAAGCGCCAGGAAGGTGGTGGCCAGATTGAAATCGAGACGAGAAATATCGACCATGGTGATTCTGACTATCAAAACATTCAATTTGCCCGATAACGGGCGAAAGTCCACTCTCCTCGCCACCGCCCTCCGCCACAGCCACAGCCACAGCCACAGCCACGGGAGATCAGGACATGAGCCAGCATCGCGTCGCCGTCATCCAGACGGGAACCAGCCTATTTGACACGCCATGGACCCTGGAGCGCATGGAGGCGCATTGCGAGGCCGCTGCGGCACAGGGTGTCGAACTTGCGGTCTTTCCCGAAGCCTATGTCGGGGGCTATCCCAAGGGGCTGACTTTCGGGGCGGTTCTGGGAAGCCGCTTTCCCGAAGGGCGTGACGCGTATCTGCGTTACTGGAAGTCGGCGATCGCCGTACCAGGGCTGGAGACGGCGCGGATAGGTTCCTTTGCGACGAAGATGAAGGCGCATCTCGTCGTCGGTGTCATCGAACGCGATGGCGCCACGCTTTACTGCACGGCGCTTTTCTTCGGCCCTGACGGTACGCTGCTTGGCAAGCACCGCAAGCTGATGCCAACGGGAACCGAGCGGCTGGTCTGGGGACAGGGGGACGGCTCCACCATCCCGATATTCGAGACGGGGATCGGCCGTATCGGTGCCGCAATCTGTTGGGAGAATTACATGCCGGACCTGCGCCAGAGCATGTATGCACGCGGTATCAACCTATGGTGTGCGCCTACGGTGGACGAGCGCGACATCTGGCAGGCCTCGATGCGGCATGTCGCCTATGAAGGACGAACTTTCGTTCTGAGCGCGTGTCAGTACATGACGCGTGCCGATGCCCCGGAACAGTATGAGTGTCATCAGGGCAACAACCCCGAAACCGTGCTCATCCGTGGTGGTAGCGTAATCGTCAATCCGCTTGGCGAGATCATCGCTGGCCCGGTCTATGACCGCGAAGCCATCATAACGGCCGATATCGATCTGGATGATGTCATCCGAGGGAAATACGACCTCGACATTGCGGGACATTACGCCCGTCCCGATGTCTTCAGCCTGCATATCAACGATGCAGCACGGCGTCCTGTGTCCTTTTCGGAGCCAGTCTCTGCTTTGTCCCTATCCGAGGAAGAGGCCGAATGAATAAATCCATGCTGGATTGCCCTCATTCAGGCTGGGCAGCCGCCTCAAGACCTGTGCGTACTGAGGCGGACCGATTTTCTTGCCAGTCAATCCACACTTGCCAATCGGTTGAAATCCCCACGTTGCAGAAATGGGGGAACTGTAATGCAACGTCTGTTATCCAGAACTTCAATCTGGGTTCCTCATGTCGCCAATGAGGCGTGTTCCGACGATCCGCCAATCATGCAACAGGGCATACGCATTGAGAACTGTCTCTTCACAGACTGACCTTATGCTGTACAGACATCCAGATCCTGTATAAACAGCTGCCCCTATCCTATTTTTATCCGTTTCTATCCCGTTTGTTCCTGCGATAGAAAATACACTTCCGCACAACGATACCTATTGGCTCTTATTATTAGCGCCAACAGGAAAGGTTAGATCAATGCACGCCAGAGCCATATCGTCTCCCCGGAAATCAATCCGTCGGCACCAACTGCGTGAAATGGTGCCACTGGCCGACAGCACAATTTACGAAATGGAACAACGCGGTGAATTCCCGCGCCGCTTCTGTCTTTCGCCACGCTGTGTCGTGTGGGACCTGGCCGAAGTGGAAGCATGGTTGGAAGAACGGCGTTCGAAACCAAATATGCCGGCAAGAGGTCCCGACGTAAGGCAGAGGCGAACGCGCCCGATCAAAGGGCAGGATCCGGCTCGAACAACGGCATAGATGGTGACACCAGGTTGGGCACGTATTTCTTACCTGCGATCCAGGCATCCACGGTGTTCGACCACTCCTGCATCATATGACGCCGTTGTAGCTCGTATTCTGCTTTATTATAGACGCCCCGCGAAGAACGCCCGTCTTCATGAGCAAGACATTTCTCAATCCAGTCGCTATTGAAGCCCAGTTCATTCAGAAGCGTTGATCCCGTGCGACGAAGGTCGTGGACCGTAAAAGCTTCCAACGACAGCCCATCCTTTTTGGCCTGATCGACGACCGAATAGGTCACGCGATTGAATGTCGCGCGGGACATCGGCGCGTCTGCATCATAGCGAGACGGTAGTAGGTACCGCGAATTTCCTGCACACGTTTTCAATGCGATCAATATGTCCAGCATCTGATGAGAGAGATACACATTATGTGCCTTTGAACGCTTCATGCGTTCTTTAGGAATTGTCCAGACAGCATTCTCGAAATCAACTTCATCCCAGACAGCGTCCTGCAATTCGCTTTTCCTGACCATGGACAGTAAAAAGAACCGCATTCCCAGGCGGATGGTCGGCAACGTCGGTACGTTTTCTATCACCCGGAACAACACCCGAATTTCAGCGGGAGAAAGTGCACGGTCCTTGGGAACGAAGGTCGCGATCGATGATGGTCCGACCTCGTCGGCAGGATTGGCAACCTTCTCTCCGTGCAAAATACCAAAGTTGTAGATCTGCTTTACAATATCCCGAACGTGTATCGCCGTCGCCGGCGCACCGCGATCGACTATCGCTGCACAATGCGTCCTGAGATCATTCGGCGTGATCTCGGTCAGAAGACGATTGCTCCAGACATGAAGCAGTTCCCGTTCGAAAATTGCGCGACGCATGGCCCGGGTGCTATCGGCCATTGCTGCAGCCTGCAGCCATTTCTCTCCCAGCTTGCCAAAGCTTCTGGCCTCCTTGAGGCGCCGCTTGTTGCGCTGCTTCTCGATCGCCGGAGAAATTCCTTCCGCGAGAGCGCGTCTCGCATCAATACACTTCTCCCGTGCACGCGCGAGCGATAGTCCCCCTGGACCGTCTTTCCCCAAACACACGGTCTCGCGCCGTCCATTCAGACGGTAGTCCATTCGAAAGGACACCACGCCTTTTTCCGTGACGAGGACATACATCCCGTCACGGTCCGCGACCTTGTATTTTTTTCCTTTTGGTTTCAACGATCTAATTGCAGCATCCGTAAGCATTGCACCGCCTCCGACCCGAAAATACCGTCAAGGGATTTTGGTGGGCTGTTTCGGCGAAAAAGCATCTGTTTACAAAGACTTATTGTAAAAAAAATACCGTCACAGGCCCATCTGCCCATGACGGTATTCACACAATTCCCGACTGGCAAGCCTGACGAGGTCCGTCACGCATACCGTCAAAACCAACCTGTGCACATCGATAGTCTGCAATAGCAGACGACGACATTAACTTTTTATTTCAGTATGTTAGGTAGGGTTCGGGGAGGGAATGGGATACTTCAGGACCCCTTGTGAATCATTCCCACTCAATCGTTCCCGGCGGCTTGGAGGTAATGTCATATGTCACGCGGTTCACACCCCGCACTTCATTGACAATACGCCCGGCCACACGGTTGAGGAAAGACATGTCAAACGGATAGATATCCGCCGTCATGCCATCCGTGCTGGTTACGGCGCGCAGGGCGCAGGCGTAATCATAGGTGCGGCCATCGCCCATCACGCCCACGGTGCGCACGGGCAGCAGCACGGCAAAGGCCTGCCAGATGGCGTCATACAGCCCGGCTGCACGGATTTCCTCAAGGAAAATGGAATCAACACGGCGCAGCAGGGCCAGTTTCTCGCGCGTGATGGCGCCGGGGATGCGGATGGCCAGCCCGGGGCCGGGGAACGGATGGCGGCCCACGATCGCTTCGGGAATGTCCATCTCGCGGCCGAGTTCGCGCACCTCGTCCTTGAACAGTTCACGCAGCGGCTCGACAAGCTGCATCTTCATCCGCTCGGGCAGGCCGCCCACATTGTGGTGCGACTTGATGGTCACCGACGGACCGCCGGTAAAGCTCACGCTCTCGATCACATCGGGGTAGAGCGTGCCCTGTGCCAGGAACTCGGCACCGCCAAGCTTGGCGGCTTCTTCCTCGAACACCTCGATGAACAGGCGGCCAATGGTCTTGCGCTTGATTTCGGGGTCGCTCACCCCCTCAAGCGCATTGAGGAACAGGTCGGAGGCATCGCGGTGAATCAGGTGAATGTTGAAGCGGTCACGGAAGGTGCGGATCACCTCATCCGCCTCACCGGCGCGCAGGATGCCCGGATCAACGAAAATGCAGGTCAGCTGGTCGCCAATGGCCTGATGGATCAGCACGGCGGCCACCGAGGAATCAACCCCGCCCGAAAGCCCGCAGATCACCCGCCCCTTGCCGACCTGCTGGCGGATGCGCGCGATCTCCATGTCACGGAAGCCCGCCATGGTCCAGGTGCCCCGGCACCCCGCCACGCCGTGCGTGAAGTTGCGCAGCAGGGCTGCACCATGCGGGGTGTGCACCACCTCGGGGTGGAACTGCACGCCATAGAGCCTGCGGCCTTCATCGGCGATGATGGCGAACGGCGCGCCCTCGCTCACGGCCACGGCCTGGAAGCCGGGCGGCAGCGCGGTCACGCGGTCACCGTGGCTCATCCACACCTGCTCGCGCCCACCGCGCGCCCACGTGCCGCGAAACAGCGCGCAATCCTTGATGATATCGATATGCGCGCGGCCAAATTCACGGTGTTCGGATGATTCGACCCTGCCGCCCAGCATGCGGCACATGGCCTGCTGCCCATAGCAGATGCCCAGCACCGGCACGTTGAGTTCAAACACCACCGGCGGAATGGTGGGCGCATTCTCGTCAAGCACGCTGGCCGGGCTGCCTGACAGGATGATGCCCTTGGGCGCAAAGGCCCGAATCCGCTCGGCCGTGCTGGAATACGGCCAGATTTCGCAATACACCCCGCTCTCGCGCACGCGGCGGGCAATCAGCTGCGTGACCTGGCTGCCGAAATCCAGAATCAGGATCCGGTCTTCATGCAGGGTTTCATCAAGTCCTGCCGGTGGGGGGGCTGTATTCACGGTGTCGTTCATCATGTGTCTTTCGGTCGCGGCATTATCGATACACAGGGCTTCCAGCATGAACGGGCGACCCGGCGCAAGGGTGGGATAGTCTTTCGGGCGCAGATAGCACAATATAAGGCATGAGGCAGGCCCATGTCGCCTGCCGTGTTCCAAAACCGAACCCGGAGGTCCGTTTACATGATTGCATGCCTCGCGCGGCCAGCAGTGGTGGCCCTTGGCCTTGTCGGCATCGTGGCCTTTGCCCCACCCGCCGCAGCCGATGCGCTGCATGAT
Organism: Komagataeibacter melomenusus; assembly: GCF_013155395.1. Lineage (GTDB taxonomy): Bacteria > Pseudomonadota > Alphaproteobacteria > Acetobacterales > Acetobacteraceae > Komagataeibacter > Komagataeibacter melomenusus. The sequence goes on from NZ_JABJWC010000010.1 coordinate 65,435, forward strand.
CCGAAAGGGTTGTGGACCGGCCAGCTCGTGGCCGACAAGGGCAACTGCTCCGATGAGACGCGCGATACCTCCACCTTCCAGGTCGGGTCGAAAACCCTCACCTTCACCCCCGCCGATGGCTCCGTGCCGCTGCGGGGCAAGCCCGAAAAGGAATACGCCCACTACCACGCCGAGACCCTGCTCCAGCAGCCCTCGGGCGCGGCCTTCCCCATGGTGTTCGAGGCCCACCCCGAGGGGAAGACCATTGTGGGCATCTATGGCACGCCGCGCTGCCGGGCACATATCGTGCTGCACCGATAGCGTCTGGCCGCGCGCCCCGCGCGGGCGTGTTCACGCAATCGGGAACGCGTCGGTCCCGTACAGGCATGGATGCGGGGCCGTGATCCGATATATTCCATTCATGTCCGATAACATGACACTGGCCGGAGCCGTTCTTTCCATCATCGTGCGCAAGGGGCGCATGCTGCTCGTGCGCCGCCGTAATCCGCCCGATCAGGGGCTGTGGGGCTTTCCCGGCGGGCGTATCGAGCATGGCGAGACCTGTTTCGATGCCGCCGCGCGTGAACTGCGCGAGGAGACCGGCTTCATCACCCATGCCGAAGGCACGCTGACCGCCTTTGACCTGATCGATCGTGACAGCAGGGGCCAAATCCGCTTTCACTACCTGATCGTGGCCGTGAAATGCCACGACAATGGCTGGACCGACATCCATGCCGGCGACGACGCGGATGCGGTGGACTGGTTCGATCTCGAGCAGGTGCATGCCCACCCGGCCGCCTTCAGCCCCGGCCTGCCCGAACTCGGCGCCCTGGCCCTGTCAGCCCGTGGCATTGCGCCGTGGCCACTCGCCCCGCAAACCCGCACGGGCGATACCGCCCCCCACCACCGGGCCGAAAGCCTCCTGTCATGACCGCCCGCACCGCGCTGATCGTTGAAGACGAGGCCATGATTGCCGAACTGGTTGCCACCATGCTGGAAACCGACGGCATTACCGCCACCATATGCCCCAGCGTGGCCGATGCCATGCGCGCGCTGGAAAGCCACCCCTGCGCACTGGCGCTGGTGGACCTGACCCTGCCCGATGGCGAGCCCGATGCCTTCATTGCCGCCGCCCGCGCGCGCGGCAGCCATGTCATCGTGATGAGCGGCGATCCTGACCGCCTGGCAGGCTACGCCCCCCTGCCGCTGCTGGAAAAACCTTTCCGCATGAAGGCCATGCTCGAACAGGTACGCCAGGCACTGCCCGTGGTGGACTGAGCCGCGTGCGGGCCGCTCACCCGCACGCCACCGGCCATATGCGGCGAGGACATTCCGGCAGGCTGGCTGTGGGGGCAGAAGACCGCCTTGCCCGCGGTTTTCTGGCAAGCAGCTTCAGCAAAGATATTTATCGTTTTCATTCATGCCGTATTGCCAGCACCCTCCGGCAACCTGCCTTTCAGGAAGGCATCGAGGATACTGTTCAGAAAAGCGGCAAGACTGTCTTGGGATGTATCAGCCAGGGCAAATGATTTTATACCACCATTGAGAGCAAGCATGTTCGACAGACCGCACAGCATGGCGTACAGCCCGTAGCCAAGCTGCACCCTGTCCCCAAGGGTTTTCATGTCATCGGGGCCGAAATCATCGGTCATGGCAAAGACCCTGTAGCCATATATGAGCGCCATGAGGTCTTCAAACGCAGCGCCTGCCGCCAGTCGGTAGCGGGGACAGGCCCAGGCATCCTGAACATGGCCGGACATCAGCCGATAGAGCTGGGGATTATGGCGGGCAAAGTTGACGACATGGAAAACGATCCGTTTCCATGCTTCCGTCCGGTTCGTGGATGTCCGGCTGATATGGGCGATCTGGCTGCGGAAAGCCTGAAAGGAATCCGCAGCAATTTCCAGCAGAAGATCATCCAGATTACCGTAATGATTATAGAAGTTAGCTGGCGCTACCTTGACTTCCCGTGCCAGGCGACGCACCGACAGATCTTCCAGCCGTTCAGTTTCCAGTATTCTACGGGTGGCGATCCGTAAATCTTCAGCAACGTTGCCTTTATGGTAGGCTCTTGAAATCGGAAGTCATCCTTACGGGCTATGTGCGGAGAATGCGCGGGCCGGAATGACAGAATATCGATTGAAAGCAGGATATAAAGCGCCCTTTCCTGACAGAACATGTCAGGGAATACGAACAAACCGGCCCCTTGCCGCCAGTAATCGGGGCGCATGAAGCATCTTCTTTGTGCCTGCACGCGCCCCTGCCGCGTCCGGTCCTATCTTCCGCCCGCTGTCGGCAGGCGCGCCATTGCCTGGCGCCGGGCGGCTGACAGGTCAGTGCGCAACTGCACGCGGTACAGGCCAACCGGCTCGGCCACACGCCCCCTGCGCCCGCGCATCACCGTGCCCAGCCTGTCCACTGAGGCGAAGACATCCGTATCAAACGTGCGGCGCGGGTTGCAGACCATGATGCCTCCGCCCGTCACGTCATGCGGCAGGTTGAACAGCGCCCAGCGCGGCTCCATGCCCACTACGGTGCGGCCGGGCAGGACCGTGGCCAGTTCCGCCGCCGTGCCGTAATCGCATGCGGCCACGAATTCGCCGGGTCTGGCCACGGCGCTGATATCCGCCGCCAGCCCACGCCACCCTGCCATCTGCCGCAGCGCCACATCGGTATGGGCAGAAAGCGGCAGCGGGGCAAACAGCGCCTGCCCGTACACCAGTGCGCCCACCAGCAACCCGCCGCCAACCGCCCACCGCCCCCAGCGCCAGCCCACCAGCGCCGTGGCCACGGCCAGCGCCGGATAGATCACCACCGGCCAGTTCGCCTGCACCCGGTCGCCTATGCCATGCTGCACGAACACGCAGGCGGGCACGGCGACCATACAGGCCAGCAGCGCCGCACCGGGCACCTGTCGGGCCAGCCGCCATGCACGCACCTGCCCCCACAGGAAAAACGCGGCAATGCCCGGCGTCATCAGCCCCACCTGCCCAACCAGCAATTCGCCCAGGAACTGAGAGGCCCTTGCCGGGTGCCAGTCCGCCGTGCGCCCCCCCTGGCGGGCAAAGCTGGCCCAGCCATGCGTTGCGTTCCACCACAGCACGGGCATGGCGCACAGCACGGCCAGCACCAGCCCACCCGCAATCGCGGCCCAATGCCTGCCCTGCCCCTTCATGCGCTGCAACAGGCTCACGCCCAGCCACCACAGGCCAATCCCCGCCACGGGCAGCACGGCGGTGTATTTGCTGTCAAACGCCAGCCCGGCCACAAGGCCCACGGCCAGCCACCAGCGCGCGCCCCCTCCGGCCACGATGCGCCCCATGAGCCACAGCAGCACGGACAGGAAGAACAGCACCGGCATGTCCGGTGTCATGACAACGGACTGGATGGCCAGCGCAAGGGTTGCCTGCAACAGCGCACAGGCCCGCCAGGCCAGCGCGGGCGTGGCCCCGGGCAGCAGGTCACGCACCGCCCGGAACACGAAAAACGAGGCCCCTGCCCCCGCCAGCACGCCCACCAGCCTGACGCCAAACGGATCATCGCCGCCAAGCGCCATACCCAGCCTGATCCATGCCGCCACCATGGGCGGGTGGTCCAGGTAGCTTGCCGCAGGCGCCAGCGCCCAGATACGGTAATAGGCCTCATCCGGCGAAAGCGGCAGGAATGCCGCCACCACCAGCCGCAGGCAGGCCACAAGGCCAAGCAGGTACAGCCAGCCGCGGTCCCTGAACGTCACGCCCTTGCCTTCACACAGGCACGCCGGGGCGGTTGAGGCTGGTGCGGATGGTCTGGAGCGTCTGCACGCGCACCACATGGGTGGCTTCGGTCAACTGGCGGGTCAGCAGGTTTTCATGCGTTGCGTCGCGGGCTACGAGGCGCACCAGAAAATCGCCACCGCCGCGAATCATGTGGCACTCGCGCACCTCCGGCCAGGCCGAGACCTGCGCCTCGAAGGCGGCGAGCACGGTTTCCTTCTGGCTGTCCAGGCCGATCAGGGCAAAAAGCGTGATTGACCAGCCCAGCCGCGCGCCATCGGTATCGGCATGGTAGCCACGGATCACGTGGTCCTCCTCCAGCCTGCGCATGCGGCGCAGGCATGGAGGCGCGGAAATGCCGACCCGCCGCGCCAGTTCCACGTTCGTCATGCGTCCGTCGAGCTGAAGTTCGGCCACAATCCGACGATCAATCGCATCCAGATCAGCCATCCGTTCCGCCATGCACATTCCATCTCTCGACAAGGGGGCAACCGCCGGGCCGGGTGCCACGATAATGAAGCACTTTCTACTCCAACCCTTGCACGGACGCCAGTGGACGACCATACCAAAGGAAATTATGACGATACGATAGGTTTTCCCGATCTCATGCCCCAGACCGTTTCTACCGACCTGCTTGTCATCGGCGCGGGTCCCGCCGGTTATACTGCTGCCATCTATGCCGCGCGCGCCAGCCTCTCGCCCGTTCTCGTGGCCGGGCTGCAACCCGGCGGCCAGCTCATGATCACCACCGATGTCGAGAACTATCCCGGCTTTGCCAAGGGCATACAGGGGCCGGAACTGATGGAGCAGATGGCCGAGCAGGCCCGCAATGTCGGCACCCGGATGATGGATGACATCATCGTTTCATGCGATTTCACCCGCAGGGACGGCAGCGGCCGCTTTTACGCCACGGGCGATTCCGGCACGGTGTACGAGGCGCGCAGCGTCATCATCGCCACCGGCGCCCAGGCCAAGTGGCTGGGCGTGCCGGGCGAGAAAGAGTTCCAGGGCGGGGGTGTTTCGGCCTGCGCCACGTGTGATGGCTTTTTCTATCGCGGCAGGCGCGTGGCCGTGATTGGCGGCGGCAACACGGCAGTGGAGGAGGCCCTGTACCTCACCCACCACGCCAGCCACGTCACCCTGATCCACCGCCGCGACAGCCTGCGGGCGGAAAAGATCCTGCAGGACCGCCTGCATGCCAACCCCAAGATCTCGGTGCTGTGGAACAAGGCGGTCGAACGCATTACCGGCAGCGGCACGCCCGCCGTGGTCACGGGGGCGGACCTGCGCGACACGGTCACGGGCGAGAGCAGTCATATCGATGTGGATGGCGTGTTCGTTGCCATCGGCCATGCCCCGAATACCACAATTTTTCGTGATGTCGTGGCCATTGATACGGATGGTTACATCGTCACGACACCCGGTAGCACACGCACCTCGGTGCCAGGCATATTTGCCGCAGGTGACGTGCAGGACAAGGTATATCGGCAGGCGGTCACTGCCGCGGGCACCGGCTGCATGGCCGCACTCGAGGCCGAGCGCTTTCTTGCCCAAGGTCAGTAAAGGACTGCATGAGTCCTTGACCTGCACCAGCATTTCCTTCACCACAAGCCTTTAGTGTCATAACATTTGGCGCGCCCTTTATAATAGAAAGCGGAGTCAACGCGTGGACTGGGATAAACTCCGGATATTTCATGCTGTAGCCGAGGCAGGGTCCTTCACCCATGCCGGCGACGTGCTTAACCTGAGCCAGTCTGCGGTATCGCGGCAGATTTCAGCCCTGGAAGAAGCGCTGCAGGTTCCCCTTTTCCACCGGCATGCCCGGGGGCTGATCCTGACCGAGCAGGGCGAGACGCTGAACCAGACGGTTCGGGAAGTCTTTTCCAAGCTCGCCATGACCCAGTCCCTGCTGACGGAAAGCAAGGAAAAGGCGGCCGGTCGGCTACGGGTGACCACCACAACCGGCTTTGGCACCTGCTGGCTTACGCCACGGCTGCACCGGTTCATGGAAACCAACCCCGATATTTCGATTACCCTGATCCTGGAAGATAACGACCTTGATCTGGGCATGCGCGAGGCCGACGTGGCCGTGCGCATGCACCCGCCGCGCCAGCCGGACCTGATCCAGCGGCACCTGGCCGACTTCCCGCTGCCGATCTATGCCTCGCAGTCCTATCTCAATGACTACGGCACGCCGCGCACGCTGGAAGAACTCAACGCCCACAAGCTGATCCTGTTCGGGGGGTATCACCCGCCCGTGCCGCACATCAACTGGCTGGCCGAGACCGGCGTACCCTCCGATGAGCGCCGCCAGGCGCGCCTCGAGGTCAACAGCCTTGCCGCCATGGCGGGCGCCATCGCGGCCGGCATCGGCATTGGCTCGATTCCGCTTTATGCGGCATCGCAGTACCCCAACCTCGTCAAGATCCTGCCCGAGGTGCCGCTGCCTACGGTGGATGCCTACTTCGTCTACCCCGAGGAACTGCGCACCTCAAAGCGCGTGGCCGTTTTCCGTGACTTCCTGCTCGCGGAAATCAACGCCCGCCATTAAGCGCGCACGACGTCACCCGTGCCGGTTCCTTCCGGCCGGGGTGACGGCCTGCCCACAAGCCTGAAGGAACGCCGCCTTTTTGAAAAAAGGCAGCACCCATCGGCTTCTCTCTTCCTGTTTCAGGGCATCGTTGAAAAACACAATGCCCGCCGCCGCATTCAATCGGCAGCGGGGGCTGAATTGACGCGTTCGCGCAGTTCCTTGCCTGCCTTGAAGAAGGGCACGACCTTCTCATCCACCGATACGCTTTCCCCCGTGCGGGGGTTCCGCCCGGTGCGGGCATCGCGCTTCTTGACGGTAAACGCCCCAAAGCCACGCAATTCCACCCGGTCGCCGTGCATCAGGGCATTGCTGATTTCAGCAAAGATGACCTGAACGATACGTTCCACATCCCGCAGGGGGATATGGGGTCGGGCAGCGGCAAGCTCGGCGATCAATTCCGATCTGGTCATCCTGTTCCCCTCAAATTAAACGAGAAATTATAGTTTCCAGATCGCAACGGCCCCGTCAAGCATACTACTTTCCCCCAACAGCATTTCCGCCCCCGGCACGCCCGACAGCACGCCCGCGATCCAGTGCCGCCAGTTGACCCGGGTTGCCTGCGGCCCGATATCGCTCACCGGTGCATCATCGGGCAGATGCGTGGCGCCGAGCAGCCACTGCCGCGCATCATCAAGCGAGCCGATCTGGTCAACCAGCCCGAGCCCGAGCGCCTGCTGGCCGGTATAGGGGCGGCCATCGGCCAGTTCACGCACGCGCTCGGGCTTCATGTGCCGGTCCTGCGCCACGACGGTAACGAAAAAACCGTAAAGATCGGCAATAACCCCCTGCAGCATCTCGCGCCCCTGTGGCGAGAGCGGCTGCACGGCGGAAGGCTGGCCTTTCATGGGGCCGGATACAAGCTGGTCCACATGCACGCCCACCCGTTCGAGCAGGCCGGACACATCGGGCGATTCCAGCAGCACGCCAATCGAGCCGGTCAGGGTGGAACGGTTGGCGAAAATGCGGCTGGCAGGCACCGACACCATATACCCCGCCGAAGCCGCAACACTGCCCATGGACACGACAACCGGCTTGCGGCGCGCAAAGGCGGCCACGGCATCATGCAGCACCTCCCCGCCCGTCACCGCGCCGCCAGGGCTGTTGACCTCAAGCACCAGCCCCTTGACCGAGGCATCATCCGCCGCCTTTTTCAGCGCCTCGACATTCTCATGCTCATCCGTGCCGATGACGCCCGCCAGCTTGAGATGGACAAGATGCGGCGCGTGCCCCGCCAGCCCACCCGAACGGCTGATGGCCAGCAGGCAGGCCAGAACAAAAAAAGCCACGGCACTCCCCCGCCAGAGCAGAAGCTGGCGGCGGCGTGACGTGGCGTGCAAAGACATATCGGGGCTGGTATCCATGGTTAGGGCAATACCATGGATACTGCCCATACCGAAGACAGGATCAAACGTAAAAACAGGCCCGTATCATGCCTTGCGCCGACGGCCCGGCCGCCCGCGACCCCCTTCCGCCCCACTGGCTTCAGATGCCGCTGCCGCAGCCGAGGCCGCGGTGATCTTGCGGCCAAGCCCGATCTCGCGCGCAAGGCTCGAGCGGCGCTCGGCATAGTTGGGGGCAACCATGGGGTATTCGGCGGGCAGGCCCCAGCGCTCGCGGTACTGGTCTGGGGTCATGCCATAGGCGCTCTGCAGATGGCGCTTGAGCATCTTGAGTTTCTTGCCATCTTCAAGGCAGACGATGTAATCGGGGAACACCGAGCGCTTGATGGGCACGGCAGGCTGAAGCTTCTCGGGTTCTTCTGCCGGGCGCCCAACGGTTGACAGTGCAGTGTAAACATTACGGATCAGGTCAGGCAGCACATCGGCGCCGACGCTGTTATTGGAAACATGCGCCGACACGATCTGTGCGGTCAGTTCCAGACACGAGAAATCCTGCTCGGTATCAGACATGGTTTTTGCGCCTTTTTAACTTACAATCAAATTTCGTGATTTATTCACGATCCTTCATTACGTTTACATATACGGACAGAATGTTGAATACAATACTCGACATTAAACCGACAACGCTTATTCTGATTACCTATACCTCTTATATTATATGGAACATCCAGTATTAAATAACAGAGCCCATGAAAAGCGTTTATTTGTATAAAATTGATTCAAAATGCACCGAAAAAACTCAATCCGAAGAATTCCGGCCATCATATGGGCGTTTTCTGCGAGCCGCTTTTTTCAGAACGCCCCGGAAAAGGCCGCCATTCCGAACAAAGGCAGCACTGCGGGAAAGCTTTTATTGTTCCCATCAATATGTTGTTTTGAAATACGCTCCCAACCGCGCCGTCACGATTCCATATATATCCGGGCGAAGCAGGCCGCCGGCTCATCCTTGACCGGAGCCGGGGCGGGTGCCGCCGTTCCCCGGCGCACCAGCCCTGCCAGGCGCTCCATGTCAAAATCCGGGTCACAGACGGCACAGATCAGGCGCACGCGCATTTCTTCCATACTATCCTTAATACTGTAAATAACCTGCCGGGCCTCCTTGCGGGTTATAACAATTTCGGCGCGCCGGAGTTCCGCAAGCTGCTGGCTCAGGGTTGGCTGGCCGATACCGGTCTCGCTTTCGATCTGGCCCACGCTCTTTTCACCGTCGAGCAGGCAGGCCAGCACCATGAGCCGCTGGGGCTGGGCCAGAAGCCGCAAGCGCTGCACAAGGCTTTCGGCCACTTCGCGTGTTCTGGGCATGTTGGGCATGGGAAGCTCCCTTATCAACTGGCGGTTTGTACGCGTGCTGTACCATATTCGCCCCCCGTGCAACAGCGCGCCTGCCGCAGGGGCGGAATATAGCGCTTGATAAAACACATACATAATATACTAAACAGATAAACCATTAGTCAGCCCTACATGCCACGAACCGGACCCGCCACATGACCTCCAGCCACCCGTTCCAGCCCCCGATGCCCGGCCACACGCACCATGGCTGACCTGGCGCCCATGGCTAACCTGGCGCAGGTCGCCCTCGGGCTGGGCAGCGGCGGTATCATTGGCTTCACGCTCGGGCTTGTGGGGGGCGGCGGCTCCATCCTGGCCGTGCCGCTGCTGCTTTATGTGGTTGGCATGAGCGACCCGCACCGCGCCATCGGCACAAGTGCGGTGGCGGTTACGGTCAATGCCCTGTTCAATCTTGCCAGCCACGCCCGGGCGGGCAACGTGCGGTGGGCCTGCGCCAGCGTGTTCGCAGGGGCAGGCGTAGGGGGCGCGCTGGTGGGGGCCGCGTGCGGCAAGATCATCAACGGGCAGCACCTTCTGTTCCTGTTCGCGCTGGTCATGCTGGGCGTGGGCGGGCTGATGGCGCGCGGCTGCGGCACGGACGCGCAGCCCCCCGCCCCCGCCGAGCGCACGACCATGATGCCCGTGCTGCTTTATGGCGTGGCGACAGGATTCTGCTCGGGCTTCTTCGGAATCGGGGGCGGCTTCCTGATCGTGCCAGCACTCCTGGCGGCAACTGGCATGCCCATGCTCAATGCCATCGCGACATCGCTGGTGGCGGTGTGCGCCTTCGGGCTGACCACATCGGTCAGCTACGGCGCGGCCGGGATGGTTGACCTGCCCATGGCGGCCATTCTAGTCGCGGGCGGAACAGTCGGCGGCCTGGGCGGCACGCTTGCGGCGCGCAGGCTGGGCCGCACCCCACAACGCCTGCGGCTGATCTTTGCATGCCTGATCTTTATCGTGGCACTCTACATGATGTGGCGCAGCGCGCGGGCCATGGGCCTTGTCTGATCACCGCGCGGGCACTGCTGCGCCTGCCCGCCACCGTGATGAGACCGCCACCATGCCCCACATGACCGTCACCCTTGCCCATGAAGCCGACTTCGCAGGCTGGCGCACGGCCACGCGCAGCCTTGCGGGCCGCCACACCCCGCCTGCCGACATTACATGGCAGATCGCAGGCGGTACCGAATCCGCCACCCTGCCCGCGCCAGACCCGGAAGCCGCACGCTTTACCGTGCCGCGCGCGGTCATGGAACTTGCGGCCATCATGGTGCAGTCCGCCCTGCCCGACCGCTTCACCCTCGCCTACACGCTGGTTTATGACCACGTCATGGGCATGCCGACAGGTGAAGAGGCGGCGGACCGCATGGCCAGGGCCAGGGATGACGTCATCACCCACACCCGGCACCTGCGCGATGCGTTCCGCGAGGCCCTTTCCGGCCACGATGGCACCACCCCGTATCAGGGCCGCATGGAGACGCCCGACCTTGTGCCCGAAAGCAATGCACGGTTCCTGACCCTGCAACGCTCGTTCGCCCCCTGGCAGCTTGACATGCCCGACCGCACGCTGCGCTGGACCGGCCACGAGATGCTGCGCGAAGCCCTCGGCCAGGCGCCACGGCCCCTTGACCCGACCAGCCTGCCGCCACCCGCCCTGCCCATGGTGCCCGACCTTGATATTACCCGCATCACGTCGCTGCGCGCGGTGGCGCTGGCGGCCAAAACATGCCTGATCTGCCCCATGGCCGCCCATGCCACCCAGACCGTGTTTGGCGAAGGCCGGGAGACGGCGCGCATGATGTTCGTAGGCGAACAGCCCGGCGATATTGAAGACCGCGCCGGCCGCCCCTTTGTCGGCCCGGCGGGCCAACTGTTTGACCGCGCCCTGCACGAAGCCGGAATCGGGCGCGACGATACGTACGTGACCAACACGGTCAAGCACTTCAAATTCCGCCGCACCCCCACGCGCCGCATCCATGAAAAGGCCGGCCCGGCGGAAATTGCAGCCTGCGCCCCGTGGCTGGCCGCCGAGCGGCGCATCATCCGCCCCGCGGTGGTGGTCATGCTTGGCGTCACGGCGGCCTCGGCGCTGCTGGGGCGGGCTGTCACCATCAGCCGGGAGCGCTCGCGCCTCATTGCGCTGGAGGATGGATCGGACGGACTCGTGACGGTTCACCCCTCTTACCTGCTGCGCCTGCCCGATGAGGCGGCGCGGGCGCGCGAATATGACCGCTTTGTCAACGACCTGCGCCTGGCCGCCAGCCGCCTGGCCCCTGCCGTGACATGATCCGTCACGAGGAAAGCCGATGCCTGATATGCACGCGCAACACCATTACGTCATGCCAAGATGGGTTATGGGTATGGGGCCCCTTGCCGCCGGAAGCCGTATATCGTGCCTGCAGACCTCAATCTTCTGCCCTCTTTCCTGACCCGCCTTTTCAGCGGAAAGCATTTCCCCACCATCCGCGCACCGGGCTATGCGCGCATGAGCGGCCTGAAATGGCTCTACGCCCCCACGCCTGAAGCACTCGGCTTTGCCGTACGCACCACGGTCGCAGCCCTGATGGCGCTGACGATCGCGATGTGGATGGAACTCGACGACCCGCCATGGGCCGCCATGACCGTGTGGATCGTAGCCCAGGGCTCGCGCGGGGAGAGCCTCTCCAAGGCACGGTGGCGACTGGTGGGCACCGCCGTGGGCGCCATCAGCGCGGTGATCCTGGTCTGCTCGTTTCCGCAGGCGCCATGGCTGTTCTTTCCCGCCATCAGCATATGGATCGGGCTATGCTGCATGTGCGCGACCCTGGTGCGCAACTTCCGTTCTTACGCGCTGGTGCTGTCGGGCTATACCTGCGCCATCATCGCGCTTGCCGCGACACGCGATCCTGACAACATCTTCATGATCACAATGTCGCGCACATCCTATATCGTGCTGGGCATTACGTGCGAGACGCTGGTGGCGGTGCTGTTCGCGCACAACCTTGCCTCGAGCGCGCGGCGCAACATGCGCCAGAAGATCCAGATGGCGCTGGGCAGTTCAACCGATGCCGTGGCCAACCTGCTCGCGGGCGATGACGCGGCTTTCGTGCGCTCGCGCGCCCTGTTCGGCACTATCCTGAGCATCAATGACCAGATCGAGTTCAGTGAAGTCGAGATGGGCCCGCACGGGCATGAGGGCGACCACGCGCGCGCGGCCCTTGCCGCCGTGTCGGTGCTGCTTTCGCGGGGCCTGGGCATGATGGCGCGCATCAAGGCGCTGGAAACCACCAACGAGCAGTTTACCGAGACCTCGCTGCTGACCCGCACCTTCCTGCTCGGCGTGCCCGCACGGCTGGAAAACGATTCGGAGATTGCACATATCCAGCAGGACCTGCAGGACCTGCGTGGCGTGTGCCGCCAGCGCATCATCGACGCGCTGAGCCATGAAATCAGCATCGACTCCACCATCGAGACCGCCGAGGTGGATGACCTGCTGAACTGCCGCATCCTGCACAATGCGCTTGATGAGCTGCTGGGCGAACTGGAACAGGCCATTGCGGAATTCGATGCCAGCCAGCACGAGATCAGGGGCGATCACTTCCATTTCCGCATCGAGGCGCACCGCGACTTCAAGGAAGCCGCCTACAACGGCATCCGCGCCGCCGTGGCCATTGGCGCCTCCGCCCTGATATGGGAGGTCACGGCCTGGGCCAACGGCATCGGCTTCATCACCATGGTCGCGGTCACATGCGGCCTGTTCGCCACGCGCGAGAACCCGGTGGTGGGCACCATGAACTTCCTGCGTGGGGCGTGCTGGGCGGTGCTGGTCTCGGGCTTTCTGGTGCTTCTGTTCCTGCCGCGCCCGGCCGAGTTCGAGATGCTGGCCGCCGTCCTCGCCCTGCCCATGATTGCCGGTGGCCTTGCCGCGCGCAACCCGGCCACGGCAGGGGCTGCCGCCTCTTACTGTCTGTTCCTGCCCAACCTCGTGGGGCCAGGCAACCAGACGCGCCTGAACGAGATTGCGTATTTCAACGCCTCCTTCGCGCTGCTGTGCAGCATCGGCTTTGCGGTGCTGATCTTCCGCGCGGTGCTGCCGTTTGACAATGACGAGGAACGCTGGCGCATGCGCAACCGCACGCTGCATGACCTGCGCCACCTGGCCTCCGCCCAGCCCATGCCGCGCACGCAGTCATGGATCGGGCGCAATACCGATCGTTTCTCGCGCCTGATCCGCCATGCCGGCCCCACGCCCACTCCCACCATCGAGGCCTATCTGCAGGGCACGCTCTCGGCCATGACCATCGGGCTGAACATCATCCGGCTGCGCACGGTGCTCGAACGCGGGCAACTGCCACCGGCAGCGGATCGCGCCATCGAGCTGTTCCTCAACCGCATGTCGCAGTTCAGCGGGCGGTACGGGCGCTTTGGCCGCACGGCGCGGGTGGCGCGTGGGGCCACGCGCAGCCTGCGCCGGCTCGAGGCGGCGGAAGGCAACATCACGTCGCGCATCGAGATCACCCGCGCCATTGCGTATCTGCTGGTCATTTCCTATGAACTTGGCGCCAACGCCGCCTTCCTTGATGCCTCCCAGCCTTACCGCACCAGCGAGATGTCCTGACACACCGCCCGGACCGGCAGGGAGATGGAGCCAACATGACCCCTGCCCCCACGCCCCCGGCCCACGCAGCCCTTCGCGGCCATATCATCACCTTTCGGGGCAACCCGTTCCTCATGCCGCCCGCCGATGCGCTGGTGGAGGAACCTGACGGGCTGGTTCTGGTCACCAACGGGCGCATCACCCATGCTGGCCCCTACAGCGAAACCGTGGCCCACCTGCCGCCCGGCACCGAAGTGGCTGATTACCGGGGATGCCTGATCTCGGCCGGGTTTATCGATACGCATGTCCATTACCCGCAACTGCCCATGATCGCGGCCTATGGCGAGCAGTTGCTGGAATGGCTGGAGCGCTACACCTTCCCCACCGAGCGCCGCTTTGCCGATGGGGAATATGCAGCCACCATCGCGCGCACGTTCCTGCGCGAACTGCTGCGCTGCGGCACCACCACGGCGGCGGTGTACTGCACCGTGCACCCGCAATCGGTCGATGCATTCTTTACCGAATCCACCCGGCTGGGCACGCTGATGGTGGCGGGCAAGGTGCTGATGGACCGCAACGCACCCAACTTCCTGCGCGATACCGCCCGGCGCGGCTACGATGAATCGCGCGCGCTGATCGAGCGCTGGCATGGCAGGAACCGCCAGTTCTATGCCGTCACCCCCCGCTTCGCCCCCACCAGCACGCCAGAACAGCTTGAACTGGCAGGCGCACTGCTGAAGACTGACGAGACCCTGTTCATGCAGACCCACCTGGCCGAGAACCGGGCCGAGGTGGCATGGGTAGCCGAACTCTTCCCTGACAGCCGCTCCTACCTTGATGTGTATGACCGCGCGGGCCTTGTGCGCCCGCGCAGCGTGATGGGGCATGGCATTTATGTGGACGAGCACGACCTGTGCCGCTGCCACGAAAGCGGCTGCGCGCTGGCACACTGCCCCACGTCGAACCTGTTCCTGGGCAGCGGGGCCTTCCGCCTGTTTGACGTGATGGATGCAAAACGCCCGGTGCGCACGGGGCTGGGCACCGATATTGGCGCGGGCACCAGCCTGTCGCACCTGCAATCGATGAACGAGGCCTACAAGATCGCGCAGACGGGCGGCCACCGCCTGCACCCGGTACAGGCCTTCTGGCTGGCGACCCGGGGCGGCGCGCAGGCGCTGCATCTTGAGGGACGGATCGGCACGGTAGCCGTGGGCATGGATGCCGACCTGTGCATTCTCGACCCGAAGGCCACGCCGCTACAGGCCCTGCGGACGGAAATGTGCGACAGCACGGCCGACCTGCTGTTCACGCTGATGATGCTGGGCGATGACCGAAGCATCCGCGCGACCTATGCGGGCGGCACGAAGGTGCATGACCGTACCATGACCCAATGACAGGGTTAATGAACAATTATGGACATTTATGTAGGTTTTGATTCCGCATGGACAGATAATCCGAAAGCCCCCGGAGCCATCTGCGCCGTCAGCATCAAAAATGGGTATCCGGTACAGTTTCATGCCCCACGACTGGTATCCTTTGATCAGGCACTCGCTTTCATACGAAACGTACGCCGCGCCCCCGATGACAGCGGCACCACACTTATCGCGCTGGACCAGCCGACAATAGTGCCCAACTTGACCAGTATGCGCCCGGTAGAACGTGCAGTAGCTTCACTCGTGAGTTGGCTTGGCGGCGGCGTACAGCCATCCAACAGGCAAAGAAAAGGCATGTTCTGCGATGATTCGCCAATCTGGCGCTTCCTGAACGCGCTGCAAGCACGGGAACATCCCGAAGAAGCCCGACTAGCAACCAATGGACTTTATCTGATCGAGGTTTTCCCAGCCCTTGCACTGGCATCATTCGGCGACGGGTACTTTGGGCGACTAAGCGCTCCTAAATATAACCCGGCCCGAACAAAAAATTTCCACCTGGACGACTGGAACCGCGTCGTAGCCACTGCCGCGCAACAGGCACATCTGCTGGGCTGCAAGGAACTGGCAGAATGGTGCCATGCCTGCGGCAAGATCGCGCGGCCACGAAAGCAGGATCAGGACAAACTGGATGCCGCGTTATGCGCACTGATCGCACTCCATTGGCGGCTTCGCCCACGTGAAGAGTCTGTACTTCTGGGCGATCTGGATACCGGATACATGGTTTTGCCAGCCAGCCCGGAAGTGCGGGACTACCTGACTGAACCTGCCCGAAAACGTTCGGTGCCCATCGACGGAACATTTTCCCGCACATGATCATGTTTTATCAAGAGATAGCGGCTCTTGCCGTCCTTGCGCACAACAGCGTGTGCAGCTTGGCGCGTGCACTTGTTCTCACCATCAATAGTCCGCACCGCACGTCATGCCCGTGTTTCACGGCCTGACGCACGCGATGCCACTGCTGCCTCAATGGCGCAAATCAGCAATTTAAATTGGGAAAAACACACGCGATGCAGTGGCGGAGAGGGTGGGATTCGAACCCACGGTACGCTTGCACGCACAACGGTTTTCGAGACCGCCCCGTTCGACCGCTCCGGCACCTCTCCAACTGCACGCGGTGATGCAGCGGCTTATAGGGTGGCATGCCCGCCCGCGCAAGGGGTCTTTTTTACCTATTCGACAGCGCCACAAAAATATTGACCTGCCCGCCCGCAGCCAGTAAAAGCCCGCATTCACCCCGCGCGGACGGGGCGCCGCTGCAATGTGGCCAATATAAAAAAGCGACTGGGCCGTGCCGCCTGCATTCCCGCAATGCCGCGCACGCCAAGAGATCGGAAAGATAGATAGAGAATGTTTGCAGTTATCCGTACCGGCGGTAAGCAGTACCGCGTTGCGAAAGATGCCGTCCTGAAGGTCGAGAAGCTGGAAGCCGAAGCCGGCGCCACCATCACGTTCGACCAGGTTCTCGCCGTTGGCGGCGAAAGCGGCACGACCATTGGTGCACCGACCGTCAAGGGTGCGACCGTCACGGCAACCGTGATCGCGCAGGACCGCCTGGCCAAGGTCATCATCTTCAAGAAGCGCCGCCGGCAGAACAGCCGCCGCAAGAATGGCCACCGCCAGCCGGTGACCGTGGTGCGCATCTCCGCGATCAACGCCGCCTGATCCCTCTCCGGGCCGCACGGTCCGGGCAGGTCAGATCAGAGATTTCAGTTTTAAGGAGTTCAGGCAATGGCACAAAAAAAGGCAGGCGGTTCGTCCCGTAACGGGCGCGATAGCGCCGGGCGTCGTCTTGGCGTCAAGAAATTTGGTGGCGAGAGCGTCGTCGCAGGCAACATCATCGTGCGCCAGCGCGGCACGAAGATGAAGCCCGGCGTGAACGTTGGCGTTGGCCGCGACCACACCCTGTTTTCCCTGGTGGATGGCCATGTGAAGTTCGTGCGCCGCGCTGAAGGCCGCGTGCACGTTTCCGTGGAAGCCCTGCCGCTGGCAGCGGAATAAGGCATACGCCTTATCACCACGGGATTACCCGAATTGAAGGGGGCGGTCATTCTGGCCGCCCCCTTTTTCGTATGACGCCAGCACGCCATTTTCTGGTATCATGCATGCATACGGGGCACGCATTCTCGCCCCAACCGGATCGCAGGCAATGAAGTTTCTTGACCAGGCCAAAATCTACGTAAAATCCGGCGACGGGGGCGACGGTGTCGTGGCCTTCCGCCGTGAGAAGTATATCGAATTTGGCGGTCCGGACGGGGGCAATGGCGGCCGTGGCGGCGATATCATCTTCGAGGCGGTCGATAACCTCAACACCCTGATCGATTTTCGCTACACCCAGCATTTCCGCGCCCGCAAGGGCGGCAATGGTGCAGGTTCGGACCGCACGGGTGCTGCCGCCGAAACGGTGGTGATCAAGGTGCCCATCGGCACCCAGATCTTTGATGAAGACCGTGAGACCATGCTTGGCGACCTTGATGTGGCGGGCAAGCGGCTGCTTTTGTGCCGTGGCGGCGATGGCGGGCGTGGCAACGCGCACTTCAAGACCAGCACCAACCGCGCGCCCCGCCGGGCCGACAAGGGCTGGCCGGGCGAGGAACGCTGGGTGTGGCTGCGGCTGAAGCTGATTGCCGATGTGGGGCTGGTCGGCCTGCCCAATGCGGGCAAGTCCACCTTCCTGTCTACCGTATCGGCGGCCAGGCCCAAGATTGCGGATTATCCCTTCACCACGCTGCACCCGCAGCTTGGCGTGGTGCGGCTGTCGGTGACGGAAGAATTCGTGATTGCCGACATCCCCGGCCTGATCGAGGGCGCGCATGAAGGCAGCGGGCTGGGCGACCGTTTTCTCGGCCATGTCGAGCGCTGCGCGGTACTGCTGCACCTGATCGACGGCACGGCCGAGACCGAGGGCGTGGTGGATGCATGGCGCACCATCCGCCACGAACTGCGCGAATATGGCGGCGGCCTGGCCGACAAGCCCGAGATCATCGTGCTGAACAAGATCGACGCCCTCCTGCCCGAGGAAATCGAGGAGCGGGTCACGGCCCTTGAGCAGGCCAGCGGGCACAAAATCATGACCATGTCATCGGTCGCGCACATGCATGTCGATACCGTGCTGCGCCGCCTGCAGGATTACGTGACCCGCGACCGCGCCGAGAAGGCCGAACAGCACAAAGCGGAGACCCCCGAGACATGACCGAGACCGCCCTGCCCCAGCTCAGCCACGCGCGGCGCGTTGTCATAAAAATTGGCAGCGCCCTGATCGTGGACCCGCAGCAGGCGGCTCCCCGCCAGCCCTGGCTGGACAGCGTGGCGCAGGACATCGCGGCCCTGCGGGCGCAGGGCACGGAAGTCGTGGTCGTCTCATCAGGGGCGATTGCGCTTGCCCGCCACCAGCTTGGCCTGACGCGCCCCGTGCTGCGGCTGGAGGAAAAGCAGGCCGCCGCCTCCGTTGGCCAGATCCGGCTGGCGCAGGCCTGGACCGATGCCCTCTCGCGCTTTGACATAACAGCGGCCCAGCTTCTGCTTACGCCCGATGATACCGAGAATCGCAACCGCTACCTCAATGCGCGGGCCTCGCTCAACACGCTGCTGGCACTTGGCTGCGTGCCGATCATCAACGAGAACGACGCCATCGCCACCACCGAGATCCGCTTTGGCGACAATGACCGCCTTGGCGCGCGCGTGGCCGAGATGATCAATGCCGACCAGCTTGTGCTACTGTCGGATATCGACGGGCTGTACACCGCTGATCCCCGCACCAACCCCGATGCCCGGCACCTGCCCGTAATAGCAGAACTGACCGCCAGCATCGAGGCCATGGGCGGCGCGCCCCCGCCGGGCTATTCCTCTGGCGGCATGCGCACCAAGCTCATGGCCGCGCGCATCGCAACCCAGGCAGGCTGCGCCATGGCCATTGCAAAAGGTGAAGGGCTGCACCCGCTGGCCCGCCTGCGCGATGGCGGGCGCTGCACATGGTTCCTGCCAGCAGAAGATGCCCGCTCGGCCCGCAAGAACTGGATTGCAGGCAGCCTGACCCCTGCGGGGCGAGCCGTGATTGATGATGGCGCGGTGCGCGCCCTGGCAGGCGGTTCCTCCCTGCTGCCCGCGGGCGTGACCGACGTGACCGGCGATTTTGATCGCGGCGACATGATTGCAGTGGTGGACCAGGGCGGGCAGAAAATTGCCTGCGGGCTGGCCGCCTATGCGGCAGATGAGGCAAGGCGCATCGCGGGCCACCAGTCAGACGAGATCGAGGCCCTGCTGGGCTGGCAGGGCGCGGATGAACTGATCCACCGCGATGATCTGGTGCTGCTGGCAAAAATGGAAAGCCTGACAGGCTGATATGAAGAGAAGCTTCAGAACCATTCCCCCCTGAAAAACGCCTCCCGCGCCTATTCCGGGCGCGGCGGCCAACGCAGGGTTGGCTCGGCGCGCGCACGGCGCTCAGGCGGCCAGACCGAAGCGCGGACCGGACGCGCCGCCGGTACCCCACGGGGCACAGGCCGCACCGGCTCACGGCTCCACTCGGCCAGGCCCGGTTCCGCCCCGGCATCATGAGAGGGCACGGGGCGACGGGGCACATAAGGCTGCGCGGGCGATGGCCCGCGCGACGGGGGCGGCCAGCCATCCTCTTCCACCGGCGTGCGCGCAGCCGACATGGACGCGGGCTCAACAGGCCGGGAAGGTGGCGGGGGCGCAGGCGGGGAGGCAGGCTGGGCACGCGGCGGGCGCCGTTCATAGGCGGGGATGTCAGGCGCATCGCCTCCCCGGTCCCTCTCCACGGACGGCGCAGGCGGGGCCGGCTCCCACACGGGCGCCTCAGCGGGTGGGGGCGGCGCCCGGTCGGCCAGTGCCTCGGCCACGGCCGGGGGCTGTGTCGCCTGTGCGTTCAGCCCAAGGGCCAGCACGCGCAGTTCGGCCTGCAGGTCATCAAGCTGGATGGCCAGGTTATCGAGCCGCCCCTTTACGCCAAACACGGCAAACGGCACCAGCATCCACAACAGGGTAAACAGCATGCCGCCCACCAGCAGCACGGCCTGCGCCCAGGCGGGCATCCATTGCGGAAAAAGCGATGACATCATGCAGCGAGCAACCTGAACGGGCAGTGCCCCGGCGCGGCCACGGCCAGCCGCCACGCACCGGCAGCGCGGGTGTTGAAGGGACGATCCTACAACCTGCGCGGGTTACATGCCAAGCGCGCGGCGGTAGATGTCGAGCAGGGTTTCCTGCTCCTCCACTTCCGCCGGTTCCTGCTTGCGCAGGCGGATGATCTGGCGGATCACCTTGACATCGAAGCCAGCCGACTTCGCCTCGGTGAAAATATCCTTGATATCGCCTGCAAGCGCCTTGCGCTCTTCCTCCAGCCGCTCAACACGTTCGATGATGCTGCGCAGGCGATCGGCTGCGATGCCACCAACTGCGGCAGGGTTGTCATCCGCCTCGAAATTATCAGCATTCATGGCAGGTTTCTCCAGATATCGTGATTGCGCCGCTCCCGCCCACGCGCACATGAAGGGAATGTCACTAGGCGACGGGATGGAACGGCGGGATTATCGCGCCGACGCCCGATGGTCAATGCCAACTTGACAGGCCGGAGAGCCGGGCCGTAATCGAAGCTGCACCCCATATGCCGCTTTCGCGTCATGTCCGCATACGTCAAGCATGCCCGCCCGGCCATGCGGGGCACCAGATACAGGCAGGAGGCCCACGTTCGATGGCACATCTTCCCCCCGTTGATACCTTTGACTACATCGTTTTCGGCGGAACGGGCGACCTGACCATGCGCAAGCTGCTGCCTGCGCTGTATCACCGCTACCGTGACGGGCAGATCCCCGATGCCTCGCGCATCATCGGTACCGCGCGCTCGCCGCTCTCACGCGCGGACTACCAGCAGCGCGCGACAGACGCCCTGCACGAGCACGTCAAGCCCGATGCCCTTGATGAGGCAACCGTGCAGCGCTTCATCAACATGGTCCATTACGTAAGCCTGAACGGCGCGGAAGCCGACAGCGACTGGCCCACGCTCAAAACCCTGCTCGACGCGGTGCCCGCAACGCGCATCCGGGTTTACTACCTGGCCACCTCGCCCGCGCTGTACGGCCAGATCTGCGAGAACCTGAGCCGCGAGGGACTGGTGACCGAACAGTCACGCGTGGTGCTGGAAAAACCCATCGGCACCGACCTTGCCAGCGCCGAGGCCATCAATGACAGCGTGGGCCGCCACTTCCCCGAGAATCACATCTTCCGCATCGACCATTACCTGGGCAAGGAAACAGTGCAGAACCTGATCGCGCTGCGCTTCGCCAACCCGGTGTTCGAGCGGCTGTGGACGTGTGATGCCATCGAATACGTGCAGATCACCGCCGCCGAGACCGTGGGCGTGGAGGGGCGCGGCGCGTATTACGACCGCTCGGGTGCCCTGCGCGACATGATCCAGAACCACCTGCTGCAGGTGCTGTGCCTCGTGGCCATGGACCCGCCGGTCTCGCTCGAGGCCGACAGCGTGCGCAACGAGAAGCTCAAGGTGCTGCACGCGCTCAAGCCCATCTCGGCCGATGACGTGGCCATCTATACCTCGCGCGGGCAGTACATGCGCGGCACCACGGGCGAGCGGACAGTGGGCAGCTACCTTGAAGACCTTGGCGAAGGCGTGACCAGCGAGACGGAAACCTTCGTGGCGCTGAAGGCCGAGATCCTGACCTGGCGGTGGGGCAACGTGCCGTTCTACCTGCGCTCGGGCAAGCGCATGGCGGAAAAGTCGAGCGAGATCGTGATCCAGTTCAAATCGGCCCCGTGCTCGATCTTTACCAACAATCCCGAGCCCAACCGCCTGATCATCCGCATCCAGCCTGATGAGGGGGTGATGCTCTCGGTCTCGACCAAGGACCCCACCCCCACCGACAGCCTGGCCCTGCGCCAGGCCGACATCAACATCGAGTTCGAGAAAGCCTTCAACATCCGCTACCCCGATGCCTATGAGCGCCTGCTGCTCGATGTGGTGCGCGGCGACCCGATCCTGTTCATCCGCCGCGATGAAGTGGCCGC
The DNA here is from genome assembly GCF_013155395.1 of Komagataeibacter melomenusus. Taxonomy (GTDB): domain Bacteria; phylum Pseudomonadota; class Alphaproteobacteria; order Acetobacterales; family Acetobacteraceae; genus Komagataeibacter; species Komagataeibacter melomenusus. The sequence goes on from NZ_JABJWC010000010.1 coordinate 87,544, forward strand.
CGCATGGCGCTGGATCGACCCCATCGAGCAGGGCTGGCGCGAGAACAAGGCCCCGCTCGAACCCTATGCCGCAGGCACCTGGGGGCCGGAAGGCGCGCGCAACCTGCTCTCGCAGTCGGGCCATCTGTGGCACGAGGACATGAAGAAATAACCGCCGCATGAGCAATGACACCCCACC
>NZ_JABJWC010000110.1 GCF_013155395.1 Komagataeibacter melomenusus
ACCGCCCCCGCCGGGTGTGTATTATGGGCCGTATGGCGCGCCGCGCCCGTATTACTGACCTTTGGCGCCAGCCTGTAGCGTCAGGGCCGTAATGGCCTTGCGCACAGTGGCCACGTGGTTCGTGACCTTGACCTTGCGCCAGGCCTGAACGAGGTGGCCGGTGGCATCGACAAGGAAGGTCGCGCGTTCGATGCCCATGTATTTGCGGCCATACATCGATTTTTCCACCCACACGCCGTAGGCCTCGGTCACGCTTCCATCCGCGTCGGAGGCGAGCGGGAAGGTGAGGGCATGGTCGGCTGCGAATTTTTCAAGGGCGGGCATGCCATCGCGCGAGACGCCGATCACGTTTACGCCGTCCTTGTGCAGGTCGGCCAGGGCAGCCTCGAATTCGCAGGCTTCCTTCGTGCAGCCCGATGTATTGGCCTTGGGGTAGAAATACAGCACGAAGGGATGACCCTTCTCGCCCTTGAGGCTGACCGTGCGGCCACCGCTTGCGGCCATGTCAAAATCGGGGACGGCGCTGCCGGGTTCGGGAAACGCGATGGAAGCCTTGCTCATGACCTGCCTTGCTGCTGCGGGTGCGGGGGCCATGTCACGTGCTGGCCCCGGCGGGGTTGAAACGGGGGTGATCATGCAACGCTTCA
>NZ_JABJWC010000111.1 GCF_013155395.1 Komagataeibacter melomenusus
ATCCGTGACGGCGTGCCCGCCAACGCCATCGACATCCATGGCTACGGCGAAGCCCACCCGCTGGTGCCCACCGGTCCCGACACCCGTGAGCCCCAGAACCGTCGCGTCGAGATCATCCTGCACTGATCCCGACCCTATCGGTCAGGAGAAAGGGAGTCCTTCGGGGCTCCTTTTTTCGTTTCTGAAACATTCTTTAATATGACCAAGAGTATCAGCCCAACTGTGTTTTTCCTGCCACAAAATCCGCAAATTCTTCTGTCATAGGGTTGTTTGTAGCAGTCTGAAAATTACATAAGTAATTGTTATAAAATAGAAAAATATCCATCACCTGCTGATCGGCGGCACGTGTCACCTTTATGCACGACTGGAACAGCAGGCGGCGCGGAACCACATGTCCTGCATCGTGTTTAAGTGACTGGATCGAATAATCATCGCATCATGGCAATGATGTCGTTTACAAAGAAGTAATAACATGAGGAAGGACCACCAGATGCGTCTCCGCTCTGCCCTGCTGGCAACCAGCCTGCTGGCAGCGACACCGTTCGCAGCCAAGGCCACGACCATCACCGGCCCGTATGTCGATATCGGCGGCGGCTACAACCTGACCCAGACCCAGCACATGCGTGATGCTGAAGCCG
>NZ_JABJWC010000112.1 GCF_013155395.1 Komagataeibacter melomenusus
TGTCCACCACCGGCGGCCACCTTGGTGCCTCGCTGGGCGTGGTTGAACTGACCGTGGCACTCCATGCCGTGTTCGACACCCCTGCCGACCGCGTGATCTGGGATGTGGGCCACCAGACCTACCCCCATAAGATCCTGACCGGGCGGCGCGATCGCATCCGCACCCTGCGCCAGCCGGGCGGGCTTTCGGGCTTCACGCGGCGTAGCGAGAGCGAATACGACCCGTTTGGCGCGGCCCACTCCTCCACCTCCATCTCGGCGGGCCTCGGCATGGCCGTCGCCCACCACCTGCGCGCGGAGGAAGACCCCTCCTACCGCGAGCGCAACGTGATCGCGGTGATCGGCGATGGCTCGATCTCGGCAGGCATGGCGTATGAGGCGATGAACAACGCCTCGCATTGCGGCCCCGGCGCCGAGCGCCTGATCGTGGTGCTCAACGACAACGAGATGTCGATCGCCCCCCCGGTGGGCGCGATGTCGAGCTACCTGTCGCGGCTGATGTCGTCGCGCAAGTTCCTCAACCTGCGTGAACTCGCCGCCAAGATGGCCAAGCGCCTGCCCGGTCGCCTCGAGCGCACCGCCAAGAAGGCCGATGAATACGCGCGCGGCATCATGACCGGCGGCACTTTGT
>NZ_JABJWC010000113.1 GCF_013155395.1 Komagataeibacter melomenusus
GCCGATCATGTCACCATCACCGGGCCGGTTGCGGATGAGGACATGCCCGCCTTCTACCGGCAGGCGGATGTGCTGGCCTATCCGTCCGTAACCGAAGGGTTCGGCCTGTGCCCGCTGGAGGCGCTCGCGTGTGGCACGCCAGTCGTTGTGCCGGAAATCGCGCCCTTTACCGAGCATCTTTCGCGGGCAGATGCGCTGTGGTGCGACCTAGCGCGCCCCGACACCCTGTTTCTGGCCTTGCGGGATGCCCTTGGCGCCCAAAACCGCGAACGCTTCCGGGCTAGCGGCCCCGCAACCGCCCGCCGTTTCGACTGGGGCCATGTCGCCAGTCGGCACCTCCCCGCATACCGGCGTCTGGCGGCGCGGTCGCGCACCGATGCCATTGCTTCAGGAGTTCTTTCACCATGCCCGAAATGACCTTTCGTGTGCGCTGGCCCGATGGGCAGGAGACTGACTGTTACTCCCCATCGCTGGTCATAAGGGACCACTTCACGCCCGGTCAGGATTATCCGGTCCGGGAGTTTCTTGAAAAGGCGGACACCGCCCTGACGGACGCCAGCGAGCGGGTT
>NZ_JABJWC010000114.1 GCF_013155395.1 Komagataeibacter melomenusus
GCATCCCAGAACGGGTGCGGGTCGTGCCAGCGGCCGCGCAGGTCGATGGCGGCGATCAGGACTTCGCCCGGTCGGGCATCGAAACTGGTCAGCAGATGACGGGCACGGCCAAGGATCGCCACCGACAGCGAATTATGGGTGCTGCGCATGTTGGTATGACCGCCGACAACCGGCACGCCATAGGTGCGCGCACCTTCATGCAGACCGGTCAGAATGGACGCGGCCGCCTCGGATGTATCGCTCCACAACGCATCCACCACAGCCACAGGGCGACCGCCCATGGCCGCGATGTCACTGACATTGACCATCACGCCGCAATAGCCGGCAAACCACGGCATGGCGCGCACGAAGCTGTCCTGAAACCCCTCGCTGGCCAGCAGGAGATAGCCATCGCCATCCGGTATGGCAGCACAGTCATCGCCAAGGCGGATACCATCGCTTGTATCCCGACCAAGAATTGCGACGGTTTCGGCAATATCCTGTTTGCCCGCAAGGGCCCGACCGTGTCGAAGCGTGCGCAGCAGTGTCGTCAGTTCGTGTGCCATCATGCCACCTGCCGGTTACG
>NZ_JABJWC010000115.1 GCF_013155395.1 Komagataeibacter melomenusus
CCAGTGATCTGTTCGACTACGCAGTGAACGGCGTCCAGAACGCCGCAGACTTGTTCTGAGGTGCCAATTGAACTCTTTCCTCAAGGCCATTCTCAACACGCCTACTCTCACTATTCGTGATGATGTAACCAAACTTTCCGTTTGGAAGAGTCTCCAAGTCAAGAAAGTGGAAATTTATTCACCGGCTTCCGTGGTGTCGAAGCCGTTGGCAACGAAAGACCAGACGGAAGCTCAGGTGTATACCGAGGCGCTGGACGTTGATGTGAAGAACGGGAAGATCATTCAGCCAGTGCGGCTTCGCATCAACGCTATTTGCCCAGACCTGTCCACAGTTGAAAGTATCATGAATGCTTTCAATGACAATACCTCGACTTTCGCCATCACTTCCAAGTCGATATTGGCTGATAAAATGGCCATCATGACGCTCGATGTAGATCAATCTCCGGACATGCTAAATGCGGCTGAGATCAACATGGAATTCGAG
>NZ_JABJWC010000116.1 GCF_013155395.1 Komagataeibacter melomenusus
TCCACCATCTTGACCATTTCACGCACCCGGTCCTTGCCGCGCGGCAGGAACGGGGGATCAGGGCGGCGGCCGAACTGTTTACCGTCAGCACAATGTGGGAAGATGTCCTGCGCAACGACCATGGCCGCGAAGCCCCGGTCGTGGGCAACGGGGTTGATCCCGTGCGCTTTTCGCACGTCCCAACCGCGCATGATGCCGCGTTGCGGGCGCGGTATCATCTGCCTGCCGACCGTCACCTGATCCTGTCCGTGGGCGGGATCGAGCGGCGCAAGAACACGTTGCACCTGCTGGAAGCGTTTGTGGCCCTGCGCCGCGAACGGCCGGACGTGCATCTGGTTGTGGCGGGCGGGGCCTCGCTGCTGGATCATTCCGCCTACCGCACCCGGTTCACGACGTATCTGCGCGAAAGCGGTGCAGCCGATCATGTCACCATCACCGGGCCGGTTGCGGATGAGGACATGCCCGCCTTCTACCGGCAGGCGGATGTGCTGGCCTATCCGTCCGTAACCGAAGGGTTCGGCCTGTGCCCGCTGGAGGCGCTCG
>NZ_JABJWC010000117.1 GCF_013155395.1 Komagataeibacter melomenusus
GTGCCGCTCTCGCTGGCCACGTTTGTCGAGGTGGCGCATTTCATGCGCGCGCGGCCCGACATGCTGGGCGCCATATCGCTTGACCTGTTTGCCGTGCTGCTTGGCGGTGCGACCGCCATGCTGCCGGTCTATGCCAGTGACATCCTGCATGCAGGGCCGGTGGGGCTGGGGCTTTTGCGCGGCGCGCCCGCCATCGGGGCGGTGGCGTGTTCCATCATCATGGTGTGGAAACCGCTCAACCACCGCGCCGGGGCGCGCATGTTCCTGGCGGTGGCCATATTCGGGCTGGCTACGGTGGTGTTCGCCTTCTCGCACTCCATGGCGGTGTCCATTGTTGCGCTGGCGGTGCTGGGGGCGGCGGATGTGGTGAGTGTTGTGGTGCGCAGTGCCCTGGTGCAACTGCGCACGCCCGACAGCATGCGCGGCCGCGTCTCGGCGGTGAACATGCTGTTCATCGGGTCCTCCAATCAGCTTGGCGAGTTCGAGAGCGGCATGCTGGCCACCCTGATCGGCCCGGTCGGGG
>NZ_JABJWC010000118.1 GCF_013155395.1 Komagataeibacter melomenusus
AGTCTATTCCATCTGCTCGCCAGGAGTAAAGCGCTTTTCGTCTGGATAAATGCCGATGATGTCTGCGTCGAGCATCCAAATGTCCACGGACGGATCGTCGCTGCTGATTTGATATAGGTTGTACAGCTCCCGTCCGCCGACAGCACGCTCGCCTCGCGGCTCAACCGCCAGAACCTTGCCGTGGCCTTCTCCGTGCTCGTCCAGGTATATGACGTGATCACCGACTTCATAGCTTTCTTTCGTGACGAGGCGTGAACGCGAGTTGTTCTGCGATTCAACCACCCAGGAATCCAGCACGCCGCCTTTCATGTCGCGGAACAATCTTGCCGATTTGTCGCAATCGAACACGCCCAGAACTTCGCCGTCTTTCAACACGATATGTACGATAGGAAGAAGAGTATTCATGTTTAATCTCCATTGACTGATAATTAGAGTCTAATCTGCCGAAAAGTTCCCGTAAAGAATAATTTTCTCATAACTGATTAGTTGCAACTGTTAATCTGATGTATATGTT
>NZ_JABJWC010000119.1 GCF_013155395.1 Komagataeibacter melomenusus
GCGTCGAGATAATAGCTGTCGTGAAAAAGCGCGACGAAATTCTCCAGCCCGACAAATTGGCTGGAAAAACCAAACGGATCGACGCTTTGCAGCGAATACCACAGCGCTTCGCCCGCAGGCCAGATAAAGAAAATAACGGTGATAACCAACTGCGGGGCAACCAGTAAATACGGCAGCCAGCGCGAGCGGAACACCGGACGGAATGATGACATGAAGGTTCTTTTCCTGGAAGGTGCCGGATGGCGGTGCAAGCACCTTATCCGGCCTACGTTCCATGCGATACGTAGGCCTGATAAGCGCAGCACCATCAGGCATGCCAAACCAAACTCACCCCTTCTTTATCTTCTGCTGCTCCCTCCCGCGTCACAAAAACACCCGCAGCCGCAATCAGCGTTTCGCCGTAAAACAACAGCGGCGTGGTATCTCGTCGCCAGGGCGGGATCCCCTGCTCCTGCCAGATTTTCTTTAACTTACGTCCACCGTTACGCCCGACAATATGT
>NZ_JABJWC010000011.1 GCF_013155395.1 Komagataeibacter melomenusus
GTGGGGGCGGGCCGGGCGGCCGGGCGGGCGACCTGCAACTCGACGCGGCGTATGGCGGGCACTTCGGCGTGCCACAGCGCGCCGAGCCGGTCGCCGTACTGCCCGCGCACCCAGTCGCGCAAAAAACGCGTGGGCAGGTAGAGGGTGATCTCGTCCTCCTCCACCGGGCCGACCGTGATCTGGCGCAGCCAGGTGCGGTATTCGACTTCGCCCACCTCGGCCTTCAGCCGCTCGCAGATGCGCGACCAGTGGATGGCGAGCACACTTTTCTGCGCGTTGGCTTCCGCAACCGCGTCGTAGCCTTCCAGTCCGCCCGTCATATCCGCTCCCCGCCACATGGGGCACGAAAAGGACACCGCCCGCGCGCATGCCCCTGCCGTCACCCCGCTCCATTCCACCACCCCGCGCCACCGGCCCGTAACCCTGCAGGGCAGGCCACAAGCCGTGCCATCGGCACGACACACAGCCCGACCCTTGCCGCCAGGACCATCGATGACGCTGGAATTATCCCCATAATTAGAGCACGGAATCGGGCGAAGCAACGGGAATCTGCCCCGCCCCCGCCAAAACCCGTTCACACCACCAAGATGTGGATAATAAAAAAAGGCCGCCATCGCCAATAATGGCGACAGACGACCTCCTTTATTACTTCCAGCCTTCTTTCAGATGAAAGAAACCAGCCGTATCTTACGCAGCAGCGAGAGACTTGATACGGGCAGACAGGCGGGAAATACGACGGGCAACCGTGTTGGCGTGAAGGACGCCCTTGCCAACGGCGCGCTGCATTTCGGGCTGTGCCTCACGCAGGGCCACCACGGCGTCTTCCTTCTTGCCGGTGGCGATCGCGGCTTCAATCTTCTTCACGAAGGTGCGAACGCGCGACAGGCGGGCGGTGTTGCGGGCGTTGCGGCGTTCGTTCTGACGGATGCGCTTGCGCGCGGATGCTGTATTGGCCATTGCTCTCAGTTCATCTGCATAAATCAGGTTACGGCGGTCCGCCACCCGATCGTGCGGACATCCCATATCAGGCTGGCGATCTAGTCCACCCTGACCGCATTCGTCAAGACAAGTCTTTGCCTAAATCGTCTCATGCCTCCTGCTGGCGGGGGCAGAAGAAGCTCGAACGCCCCGACTGGGTGATCCGTTCCACCCCGTCACACGCTGGCGGGCCGGGGCAATCGGGGCATCCCAGCCCTTCGCGCCCATATACGCGCCACGCATGCTGGAAATAGCCGAGCTCCCCATCGGGTTGCACATAATCACGCAGGCTTGAGCCGCCTGCGGCAATCGCCTCCTCCAGCACGGCGCGGATCTCGGTGGCCAGTGCATCATATTCCGCGGCACTGATCGCGCCCGCCGCCCGCGCGGGGTGGATGCGCGCGCGGAACAGCGCCTCGGACACATAGATATTGCCAAGCCCCGCCACCACGCGCTGGTCGAGCAGGAGCGCCTTGATGCTCGTGCGCCGCCCACGCCCCTTTGCCGCAAGCCACGGCCCGCCAAAGCGGTTGCCCAGCGGCTCGGGGCCCATGCCTGCCAGCAGGCGGTGGCTTTCCACGCCCGCCACCGGCACCAGATCGACCATGCCGAAGCGCCTGGGATCGACCAGCCCGCAACGCGCACCCTCCCCGGTCTCGATCACCAGATGCTCGTGCGGGGCGGGCGGGGCCGCACGTTCGGCGTCAGTCGGGCGCGAGAGCAGCACACGCCCGGACATGCCCAGATGCAGCACGACCACCATTCCGCCCGAAAGGGTGATGAGGATATATTTTCCCCGCCGGGCGAATCCATCGATCCGCTGTCCTTCCAGCGCCCGGGCCAGACCGGGGGGAAACGGCCAGCGCAGCCCCGCATGGTGCGTGCTGGCACGGGAAATAGTGTGACCTTCAAGATGCACTCGCATCCCGCGCATCACAGTTTCGACTTCAGGGAGTTCCGGCATGGCCTCATCTGGGGTTATACCTGCACATCATGACCGACAATAGCCAGCCATACCATCCCTCCCCTTCCGCCGGCCGTCCCGATGACCGCCATGCGGATACCACCGATTTCGGCTTCCGCGATGTGCCATTGCGCGAGAAGAAATCCATGGTGCGCGAAGTCTTTGACAGCGTGGCCTCCAAATACGACATCATGAATGACGTGATGTCGCTGGGCATCCACCGCGCGTGGAAGAAGATTTTCGTCAACGAACTCGCTCCCCACCCCGACCTGTCGCTGCTCGACCTGGCCGGTGGCACGGGTGATATCTCGTTCGGCTGGCTGCGCGGCGGCGGCGGGCCTGCCATCCTGTCCGACATCAATGTGAGCATGCTCACGGTGGGCCGCAACCGCGCGATGGAGCGCGGGCTGGTCTCGGGCCTCAACTTCATGGCCGTTGATGCCGAGGCCATTCCGCTGGCGGACAATTCGGTGGACCGCGTCTCCATCGCCTTCGGCCTGCGCAACTGCACCGACAAGCTGCAGGTGCTGCGCGAGGCACGCCGCATCCTGCGGCCGGGCGGGCGGTTCCTGTGCCTTGAGTTCTCGCGCGTGCAGGTCGCGGCCTTCGCGCCCGTGTATGATGCCTGGTCCTTCCACGTGCTGCCGCGCATGGGCGCGGCCATTGCAGGCGACCGCGAGAGCTACCAGTACCTGGCCGAGAGCATCCGCATGTTCCCCGATCAGGAAACGCTGGCCGACATGATGCGCGAGGCGGGGCTTGAGCGCGTGTCCTACCAGAACCTCTCGGGCGGGATCGCGGCCATCCATTCCGGCTGGAAGATCTGATGGGGGCACGGGCAGACCGTTCTGTCCTGCTGGTGGTGTGCGGGGGAATCGCCGCCTACAAGGCGCTTGATCTCATCCGCAGGCTCAGGGAACGCGGCGTGCGCGTACGCACGGTGCTGACGCAGGGGGGAGCGCGATTCGTTACCCCGCTGTCGCTTCAGGCCCTGAGTGGCGAGCGCGTGTTCAGCGACCTGTTCTCCCTGACCGATGAAAGCGAGATGGGCCATATTGCCCTGTCGCGTAGCAGTGACCTGATCGTGGTCTGCCCCGCCACGGCCGATATCCTGGCCCGCATGAGCGCAGGCCGGGCCGATGACCTCGCCACCACCGTGCTGCTGGCCACCGACACCCCGGTGCTGGCAGCCCCGGCCATGAACGTGCGCATGTGGCAGCACCCTGCCACACAGGCCAATGTCGCGACCCTTGCCGCGCGCGGGGTGGAATTTGTCGGCCCCGAAACCGGGCTGATGGCGTGTAACGAGCACGGGCCGGGCCGCCTGGCCGAACCCGACTCCATCCTTGCCGCCATCATGGCCCGGCTGGAGGGCGAAAGACCGCTGGCAGGGCGCCGCGCGCTGGTGACCGCAGGCCCCACGCATGAGCCGATCGACCCGGTGCGCTATCTGGCCAACCGCTCATCGGGCACGCAGGGCTATGCCATTGCGCGTGCGCTGGCGGCAGCCGGGGCCGACGTGATACTGGTCAGCGGGCCGACCACCCTGCCTGACCCGGCGGGCGTGCGGACCGTGCGCGTCGAGACGGCGCACGCCATGCTGGCGGCATGCACGCAGGCCCTGCCGTGCGACATTGCCGTCTGCACGGCTGCGGTGGCAGACTGGCATGTGGAAGAAACCCCGCAGAAGATCAAGAAAACCCCGGGCCAGCCACCGCCCACGCTGCGCCTTGTGCCCAACCCGGACATTCTGGCCACGCTGGGCCGCCCCTCGCCCACGCGGCCACGACTGGTGGTAGGCTTCGCCGCCGAGACGGAACATGTGGTCGAGCACGCCACCGCCAAGCGCCTGCGCAAGGGCTGCGACTGGATCGTGGCCAATGATGTCAGCCCCGAAAGCGGCATCATGGGCGGGGCGGAAAACGAGATCGACCTGATTGACGCCACGGGCTGCGAACACTGGCCCCGACTGGACAAGACGCAGGTGGCGCAGCGCCTGGTGGCGCGCATCGCTGCCTTTTTCAACGCCCCGCATGCTGACGGACACACTTCATGAGCCTTTCTCCCCTGCCCATTCAGGTCCGGCGCCTGGCCCACGCGCATGACCTGCCCCTGCCCGCCTATGCCACCGAGGGCGCTGCCGGCATGGACCTGCTCGCCGCCGTGACCGAACCCATGACCATTGCGCCAGGTGGCCGCGCGCTGGTGCCCACGGGGCTGTGCGTGGCGCTGCCGCGAGGCTACGAACTCCAGATCCGCCCGCGCTCGGGGCTCGCGCTCAGGCATGGGGTGATGCTGCCCAACGCGCCGGGCACGATTGATGAGGATTATCGCGGCGAGATCGGCATTATCGTGATGAATGCGGGCGATGCGCCCTTTGTGGTCGAACGCGGCATGCGCATCGCCCAGGGCGTGCTCGCCCCCGTGGTGCGTGGCGAATGGGTGGAATATGCCGAACTTGATGAAACCACCCGTGGCGCGGGCGGCTTTGGCAGCACGGGCACGGCAGGGTGAGCGCAGGCGGCCAACCGGGTAACCTGCGCGTCCGCCCCAATATGGCGGACCTGCTCGGCCTGCTTGCCATCATGGCGGGCGCGGTCGTGGTGGCCACGGCGGGCCGCCACATGCTCGTGCCCATTCCCGCAAGCGAGGCCGGAACCATCCATCTCAGCCCGGCCTACCTGCCCGGCTATGCCGTGCGCACCACGCTGCGCATGTTCGCAGCCCTTGCGGCGTCGCTGGTCTTCACCTTCACCTATGCCGTGTGGGCCGCCAAGAGCAGGCGCGCGGGGCAGGTGCTGGTGCCGCTGCTGGATGTCCTGCAATCGGTGCCCATTCTGGGCTTTCTCACCTTTACGGTCATTTTCTTCCTCGGGCTGTTTCCGGGGCGGATGATGGGGGCGGAACTTGCCGCCATCTTCACCATCTTCACCAGCCAGGCGTGGAACATGGCCTTTGCCATGTACCAGTCGCTGCGCACCGTGCCGCCCGACCTTGAGGAAGCCGCCCGCTGCTTTGGCCTGACACCATGGCAGCGCTTCTGGCGGCTCGAGGTGCCCTTCGCCATCCCCTCGCTGGTATGGAACACCATGATCTCGATGTCCGGCGGGTGGTTCATGGTCGTCTATTCCGAGACAATCACGGTCGGCAATACCGATATTGCCCTGCCCGGCATCGGCTCCTACGTGGGCGTTGCGATCGAGCAGCGCAACCTTGCGGCCATTTTCTATGCCATTCTTACCATGCTGGCCGTGATCCTGGCCTATGACCAGCTTCTGTTCCGCCCGCTGGTGGCATGGTCGGCGCGGTTCCAGACCGATGACGGTGCAACCCTTGCCGCCCCCGACCCGTGGGTGCTGGTGCTGCTGCGCCGCACGCATCTCCTGCGCCAGTTCTGCCAGCGCACGGGCGACCTGATGACCCGCATCGGCTGGCTGGCCCTTGGCCCGCGCCCGTCCGCCCCCGTGCGCGCGCTCATCCCGCCCCGCGTGATGGATGCCGCCTGGATAGCCGGGATCGGGCTATGCGCCCTCACCATCGGCTGGAAGACATGGACCTTCTCCCACACCCATTACAGCATGGGGCAGGTTGTGCATGTCATGGCGCTGGGCGGCCTGACGCTGCTGCGCGTCATGATCACGGTGCTGGTGGCCTCCGTGATCTGGGTGCCTGCGGGGATCTGGCTTGGCCTGTCGCCCCGGCGGGCGCGGCATGCGCAGATGGCGGCGCAGTTCATGGCCGCCTTCCCCGCCAACCTGTTCTTTCCGCTTGTGGTGGTGGCCATCGTGCACTGGCACCTGAACAGCAATATCTGGCTCACCCCGCTCATGCTGCTGGGCACGCAGTGGTATATCCTGTTCAATATCGTGGCCGGGGCCTCGTCCTATCCCGGTGACCTGCTTGAGGCGGCGCGCAACTTCCACGTCAGGGGGGGGCTGTGGTGGCGGCGGGTGATGCTGCCGGGCATAACACCCTATTTCATCACCGGCGCGCTGACCGCATCAGGCGGGGCATGGAACGCCGCCATCGCCACCGAGGTGGCGAGCTGGGGCGACACCACCCTGAGCGCGCAGGGGCTTGGCGCCTATATTGCCCACGCCACCGTGGCGGGTGCTACCGATGAGGTGGGGCTGGGCATGGCGGTCATGGCAGCCTTCGTGCTGCTTCTCAATCGCGCCGTGTGGCGCCCTTTATCCAACTATGCCGCCCGGCATTACACTTTTGACTGAGAGCGCCTGATGCCGCAGCAAGCCACTCCCCCCAAGCAGACCGGCGCGGAACTTGTCCGCATCGTCAACTGCAGGCAGGCCTACCCCAAGGAAAGTTCGACCGACCTCGTGGTGCTCGATGGCGTGAACCTGAGCATCCGCAGTGGCGAGATCGTGGGGCTTCTGGGTCGATCGGGGTCGGGCAAGTCCACCCTGCTGCGCATTATCGCGGGGCTTCTGCCGCCTACCGCGGGCGAGGTGATCTGGAAAGGCAAGCGGCTGGAGGGGCCTGCTGCGGGCATTTCCATGGTGTTCCAGTCCTTTGCGCTGTTCCCGTGGCTGACGGTGCAGAAAAACGTGGAGCTGGGACTCGAAGCACAGGGCGTGCCGCCTGCCGAGCGCGAGAAACTGGCGGAAGACGCGATCCACCTGATCGGGCTGGGCGGGTATGAGAATGCCTACCCCAAGGAGCTTTCAGGCGGCATGCGCCAGCGCGTGGGGCTGGCGCGCGCCCTTGTGGTGCGGCCCGACCTGCTGCTGATGGATGAGCCGTTCTCCGCACTCGACGTGCTGACGGCGGAAAACCTGCGCACCGACCTTGTGGAACTGTGGGCGGAGAAAAAACTGCCCATCCAGTCCATCCTGCTGGTCACCCACAATATCGAGGAGGCGGTGCTGATGTGCGACCGCATCCTCATCTTCTCCTCCAATCCCGGCCGGGTGGCCTATGAGCTTCAGGTGCCCTTCGAACACCCCCGCAACCGCGAGGACATGGCCTTTCGCCAGTTCGTGGACCGGATCTACGCCCTCATGACCCGCCGCGCCCCGGTCGTGTCGGAGGCGGACATGACCGACCCGGACATGAAGCACGTGCAGATCTCGGCCGATGCCGTGGCCCTGCCCGCCCTGCCGATGAACACCATCGTGGGCATGATGGAAACGCTGGCCGCCGACCCGCTGCATGGCCGCGCCGACCTGCCGCTGCTGGCCAGCCGCCTGCAGCTTGAGCTTGATGACCTGTTCCCCCTTGGCGAATCCCTGCAACTGCTGGGCTTTGCCGAGCTTGAGGATGGCGACATCCTGCTCACGCCCGAGGGCATGCGCTTTGTGCAGAGCGAGCACGACATCCGCAAGCACATCCTGTGGCAGAGCATGCTGCACAACATCCCCATGGTGCGCACCATCCGCGCCGTGCTTGACGAGCGCCCCAACCATCGCGCCAGCGCCGAGCGCTTCCGCGATGAACTCGAAGACAGCATGTCACCCAACTATGCCCGCCAGACGCTCCAGACCCTGATCGGCTGGGCGCGCTATGCGGAACTGTTCGATTTTGATGAGGAAGCGGACCAGCTTTTTCTTGATGATGATCCGACGGATCGTAGCTGAGCGCGGGCTTTTGAAGCTTTTTGGGGCCAGTCGGGAATTATCGTGACTTGATGATTGCGGGACAGGTTCCGGGTCATGCTGCATGGCGGCATGCGGCTGCCCGCCCGCACCGCGATTCAAGGATCTGCCAGTCCCACCGGCCGGGACGGGAAGCAGGCATCGCGGCCCGCCCCCACTGCCAGGTCACAACCACGACCGCCCCGGACAGGATTGAACCCGTGGGAATCCTCATCAAGAAGGGCTGAATGCCTGATCAGCCGCCGTCCTCTCCCTTGCTGGCGGCAACACAGGCATCACGGATGGACGTATCGCCATGCCCCACACATTCCATGGCCAGCAGGTTGGCATCGTTGGTGCGGTTCATCTTACGCAACAGATGAATACGGTAGATATAGAAAGAAGGGTCCTCGAAAGCCGCCTGCATCTTGGCCAGATAGGCAAGAGCCTGATCATTCTTTTTCTGGTCTTCCAGGTAGAAAGACTTGAGCAGCGCAATCTGGCGCGTTACGTCGGGGCGACTGGCCGCGCGCTCGATCATGCTGATCGCCACCGGGGAGGGATGATGCGCGCCATCATTGGCCACCGCGCCATAAAACAGCGAAAGCTGGCTGTTGGCCACTGGCGCGTGCAGGCGGGCCTGTTCCGCCATGACCGCCCTGAAATTCTGTGCCTGTATCTGGTCAGCCATCCCGTTCAGGTTCTGCACGTCCAGCAGCATGGTCTGCATGTGGGCGGTCCTGATGAACTGCTGGAATGGAGCACGATGTTCGGGATTGACCACATCGCCATAACTATGGGCAATGTACTGCGCCACACGTTCCTGCCGGGCGGAAGCCGCCGGGTGCGTTCCCGCCAGCGCATTCCAGTTGCGTACCAGCCACGCACCGGTATTGATCTGCACGCCGTAACCCTGCTGCCCGTTGGCATTGCGCGCGCGACCGGCTTCGAACAGGCTCTTCTGGCCCTTGGCCTTCTGTGCCTTGCTCTGTTCCTCATCCTGCGCGATCAGTCCCAGCATGGTCGTTGCGGCATCAAGTTCGTAACCGGCCCGTGCCATAAGGTCGACCGCCATGACATCGGCTTCCTTTTCCTGCTTGCGTGACCAGGCAGGGAAGGCAGTCTGTGCCGTTAGCAGGTTGCTGCCAAAATCGGACAGAAGCGCCATCTGCGCCATCTGCCCGGAGCCAGCGATATTGAGCTTGGACGCAACGGACGCCGCAAGGTCAAGCCCCCCCATGACACGCTGGGTAGTATTCTGTGTTTCGGTGCGGTGGCGGGTATGGCCCAGCAGGATATGGGACAGTTCATGCGCCAGCACGAAGGCGATCATGTCCTCCGTCTGTACGTCAGGGGTCTTGCGCATGTAATCGAGCGTGCCAGCATAGACGAACATCACGCCACCGGCCGAGACCTCGCTGGCAAATGACATGCTGGGCACAAGGAAAATAGGGATTTCAGGCCGCGGCCCGTTCCACCCCTCCAGCAGGTGATTGACGATCTTGCGCAGATAGGCCTCTGTCGAGGGGTCGTTAAACGTCCCGGTTTCCTGCAGGTTGAACGGCGCCAGGGCCAGTGTCTCGGGCGGTGGGGGCGGGTAGGCTGCGGGAACGCTGACCCCATCAATGAATTTGCCCCGTGCCTGTGCCGTACCCAACAGGCCAGGGGCGGTCAGTACCGCCGCGCTGCACAGGCCAAGGGCCAGGCGTGAAAGGAAGCTGCGCGCCATTGGTTCAGCATCCATCAGTCAGGCCGTTGCTGCCACGCATCTGGCTGGTGACGATACCAGGGGCGATGCCCTGCTTGCAGGTCAGCATCGGCAGGCTGCTGGGCGGCACATCAACCTTGACCGCAGCGGGACGGACAAGCACGACCCCCTGGTCCGTCTGGATCTTCAGCAGCTTGTAAGCACCCGGCACAATGCCCACGACCGGCTTGCCAATAACGGCGGATGCCGGAATCCTGTCCACCGGTTTGCCATTGGCGGTAAAACTGGTGACGGTCGGCAGATCAAATGTACCCAGAACCGTCGCGGCCGAAGCGATGGACGGAAGAATGGCCAGAGCCATGGCAATAAAATACTTTTTCATTCTTGAACTCTTCATATCCTGTATTCAGGTTGGATGTGGAGAAATGGACCGATCACTGGCAGCCGATGTTGCCTAGCTGCTTTCCTCGGGCTTTTTTTCACCCGTCAACGGGGTCAGTACACTCCATACAAAACCCGTATCCTCGCCCGCCTCGCTCAGAGCCAGCCACAGCAGGACAAAACCGATCCAGTCTTCCATGGGCCAGAGCAGTAAATCCTCGTTAATGACAAACATCACGGCCACGACAGTCACACTGAGCAGCAGCTTGCTGAAATAATAGCGCTTACCTTTTTCTCTCTCCTTTTCCGTATTCTGGTCATTCGAAGCAGAAGTAAGGATGGACAGGCACAGCAGCACCGCCAGCAGGCCATAGACCAGGAACAGCGCCCAGAACCCGTAGGTGCTGTGACGGAGCAGCCCGACATCCACCCCCAGCATGCTGGCGGAAAACACGAATGCCGCCATTATGGCACGGCTGCGGTTCGTGCTTATCCATAGCCCGATGCTGCGCGTTGCATGATGGGCATATGCCCACGCCGCCAGAGCCACGCCAAACAGGCCCAGCGCCGGCAGCATCAGCATGTGCCACCGGTCAGGGTTCGTGGCGTACAGCCCTGTCGCCACCCCCAGCAGGACGGACATGGCCACGCAGGCTGCCGTCAGGACCCTGCTGGCACGCGCGCTTACGCAAGCCGGTTCGTGGATCATGCTGTAGCTGTAGGCGGCGAAAAAAAGCCAGACGACGAATTCCAGACATTCCGCCGAATCAATCTTCAGCCACCTGGTACTGATCCACTCACCCGGTTCGCGAAAGTATCGTTCATTATAGGTCAGCAGGTTATCCAGGGCCATGGCATGCTCATGAACCCCGGGTTCCTGACCGATCATGGGAACATCCACCACATCGTGGTCGCCATTGATGCGGGTGCCGTAAAACACCACCCGGTTCCTGAAGGCGGGTTCCAGATTCCTGACATCGGGTTCCAGGTTCCGGTCCAGATACCGGACGGGAACCGTCAGATGGTACTGGCATTTCTGGCGGATATCCTCGCTGAAGTAACCAAAAAGGGCACGCGCCCCGATACGTGCGGCATCCCATACACGCAGGACGGGCATATCATGGGTATCAGGCAGGCAGCCGTCGGTCTTGGCATACAGTTCCTGGTATCTGGGCGCGCGCAGGCCCCAGCGTTCTACCAGCGGCTGCCCGAATGTATGGTCGGACATATCCGCCGGACAGGATTTCTGCCAGCCGGAGGCACAGAGCGTCCGGTACAGCGCGAAGGCTCCGACCGGCACGGTCTTGGGCGCTTCCTCCCCTTCTTCCTCGTCGCCACCGTCATCATCGGCCGCCTGCGGCGAAGGCGGCGCAAGCAGGAGCGGATAGAAACCGGCTGGCATTTTCCAGCCATTGATGATCTGGGACTGCGTCAGCGGTTCGGGCAGGTCATCATAGCCCCCGCCCAGCTGGCCACGGGCAAAGAACAGCGGCACCCCCATCCGTTTCGCACGTGCGATGACAGGGCCAAAGGTATCCTGCAGGCTTTCACCCGCACGTTCGGCATTGAAACGGATATCAACCATGATCGCCGCGGGGCCGGCATCCAGCATGCGGTCAATCACCTCGGCATGGCGGGCATAGGTCAGCGGCCATGTTGTTGCGAAGTATTCACCACTCAGGTCCTTGTCCGTCACTTCGACCACGGAGATCCGGTCACGCGCGGGCGAATCCTGCATGCCGTAGAACGCATCGGACAGACCGGCCAGGAAACGGGCGGATGACTGCTTTGTGGCACTTTCCATTGCCAGCGGATCAAGCAGCTTGAACAGCACCCAGAACATGATCATTATTCCAAAGTAACATACAGGATGCCACCAGGAACGGACTTTGCGGGATTCCACTACACCCAGCGGGTGTGGATTTGATGAGTTTGTCAATACAATACTATGTGTAATTAGGTTTGAAATCTTCCGTTACGTTTTTTAACAGACCATGTCAATCGCTTCATGCAGTACAGTGTTGATTTTCATCGAGCACTGATGGTGTGGACGGCTCCCTGTGGTCGTGGAAGGATGCCAAGGGGTTGAATATCCGGTAAAAAAACCATCATGCATCAGTTGGTCCGTAGCAGCATGAATACCTCGCAAAAAGTATTCCAGCGCCACGGTGCGGAGAGCGGGTTGTACTGCGCCAAAAACCAGGCCGACATCAGATGATCCGTTTTTTTTCGAGAGACGGCCGCCGGCAGTGACTGGCATTGAAGCCTGCGGTGCCCCCGTCACTGGGTCAGGCTCCTTGGCGCCCCCGGCCACGAGGGGCGACTGATGGCGCCCAGCGTGTCAAACCCTATGTCAGGCGCAGCAAGAAGGATGCGGCGGATGTCCAGGCTCTCTGCGAGGCAATGAGTCGGCCAACCATGCGCCTTGTGCCCATCAGGACTGTAGAACAGCAGGCTGCCCCCATGCTTGCCGGCCAGCGGGAGCGGCTCTTCTGCGCATAACGGCTCCGAATCCGCATCTGTTCCGTTCAGGTCGGGACTTTGCAGCCTGGATAGGTGGTCTCACCCCTTGGGATCATGCGCCTAGCGGCAAAGTCATACATACGTCATTTCCGCGACCCTGAGCGCGGCGCCCCATGTGCTCGACGGACGACTGCATCATGTCCGTCAGACAGACCTGCACAAAGCTGCACCGAAACCTTTTCTCCTTAACCGGCGGTGTCCACCAGCCGGTCGCGGAACAGGCGGCGCATCTTGGCGATCTTGGGCGGGATGACCGCGCTGCAATACGGATTGCCGGGGTTACGGGCAAAATAGTCGCGGTGATAATCCTCGGCGGGCCAGAAATGGTCCAGCTTCGCAATCTCGGTCACGATCGGGTCGGGCCAGACATGCTGGGCCGCGATCTCGTCGCGCACGGTATAAGCCGTCTTTTCCTGCGCCGCATCCTGCCAGAAAATGGCGGAGCGATACTGCGTGCCCACGTCATTGCCCTGCCGGTTGAGCGTGGTGGGGTCGTGCATGACAAAGAAGATGCGCAGCAGGTCGGCCATTGAAAGCTCGGCGGGGTCGAAGGTGACGCGCACCACCTCGGTATGCCCGGTGCGGCCCGTGCAGACCTGCTCATAGGTGGGATTGGGGACATGCCCCCCCGCATAACCCGGCTCAAACCCATGCACGCCGCGCAGTTCCTTGAAGGGCGCTTCGATGCACCAGAAGCAGCCCCCGCCGAGCACCAGTGTCTCCAATGCGTTTGCGGTCATGGTGGCTTCCTTCCCCAAAATGACATGAAGAAAATGTTTCAGAAGTTTCTGGTGAAGCTTTTTTCAAAAAGCTTTGAAAGAAAGCTGCCTTTTTGAAAAAAGGCAGCACCCAAAAACTTTTCTTCCTTTAGGCAATCCGCGCAAGGGCCGCCTTGAGCCGCACGCGCTCTGCCTGGAACGCTTCCAGCCGCTCGCGGTTTTCGGCCACGACTTCCGGCTTGGCGCGGGCGACGAAATCAGCATTGCCCAGCTTGCGCTCGACCTTGGTAATCTCGCCATCCACCTTGGTGCATTCCTTTTCAAGCCGCTGGCGCTCGACACTCAGGTCAATGATCCCGGCCAGCGGAATGACCAGCGTTGCTTCATCCACCACAAGCTGGGCTGCCCCCTGCGGCATCTCACCCACAAGCGGCTGCACTTCGGACACGCGGGCCATGCGGCCGATGGCTTCCGCCCATTTGGCGGCACGCGCTACGGTGGTGGCGGAGGCATCCCGCAGCAGCACGGGGGCAAGGCGCGAAGGCGGCACGTTCATTTCCGAGCGCACGGTGCGGATGGCGGAAATGAAGCGGATCAGCCATTCCATCTCCTCGCGCGCGTCCTTCGCCCCTTCCAGATGTTCGGGCTGCGGCCAGGCTGCGGTCATCAGCGAGCCTTCGCCGCCAAAGCCGAAATGCTGCCACAGGCGGTCGGTCATGAACGGGGTCACGGGCTGGAGCAGGCGCAGGATGGTGCCCAGCACATGGGCGGCCACCGCACGGGTCTCGACGGCCTCCGCCGTGTCGCCCGCGGCAAAGACCGGCTTGGCCAGTTCAAGGAACCAGTCACAGAAGCAGTTCCACACGAAGCGGTAGCAGGCACCCGCATATTCATCGAAGCGGAAGGCTTCCAGCGCCTTCGTGGCCTCTTCCACCGCCTGCGCCAGTTCGGCCAGAATCCAGCGCCCCAGCGGGGACCGCACGCTAGTCGGGCTGAATCCTGCCACGGGGGCCACGCCATTCATCTCGCAAAAGCGCGCGGCATTCCAGATCTTGGTGATGAAGGAGCGGTATTCCTCCACCTTTTTCGGGCCAAGCTTCACGTCGCGGCCAAGGCCGGTGAGCGAGCAGATGCAAAAGCGCATGGCATCCGCGCCGTAGCTGTCGATCATCTCCAGCGGGTCGATGCCGTTGCCCTTGGACTTGGACATCTTCTGCCCGCGCTCGTCACGCACCAGCCCGTGGATGAACACCTGCCGGAAGGGCACATCCTTCATGAAATGCAGGCTCATCATCATCATCCGCGCAACCCAGAAGAAGATGATGTCAAACCCCGTGACCAGCACATCGGTGGGGTAGTAACGCGCAAGCTCCGGTGTCTGCTGCGGCCAGCCCAGCGTGGAGAACGGCCACAGGGCGGAGGAGAACCATGTGTCGAGCACGTCCTCATCACGCGTGAGCACCGTGTCCTGCCCGTAATGAGCGCGGGCCTGTGTTGCGGCATCCGCCTCGTCACGGGCAACGAACACATGCCCATCAGGACCATACCAGGCGGGAATGCGATGCCCCCACCAGAGCTGGCGGCTGATGCACCAGGGCTGGATGTCGCGCATCCAGGCATAGAAGGTATTTTCCCACTGCCTGGGCACGAATTCGATCTTGCCGGTCTCAACCGCCTCGATGGCGGGACCGGCGAGGGTCTTGGCATCGCAGTACCACTGCGTGGTCAGGCGCGGCTCGACCACGGCGCCACTGCGCTCGGCATGCGGCACCTGGTTGGTGTGCGGCTCGATCTTTTCCAGCCATTCCAGCCGCTCAAGCTCGGCCACCATGGCCTTGCGCGCCTCATCGCGCGGCATGCCCGCCAGCGTGCGCACGAAGGCGGGGTCGGCCAGCCCGTCCTCGGCGCGGAGTTCGCCCTCGATCTCGGCCAGGGTGATGCGGGCTTCCTCATCAAGCACGCTGGGCATGTCGAGCTTGTGGCGACGCCCCACCTCAAAGTCATTGAAGTCATGCGCGGGCGTGATCTTGACCGCGCCGCTGCCCTTGGTGGGGTCGGAATGCTCATCGGCCACGACGGGAATGCGGCGGCCGGTCAGCGGCAGGATGACGTTTTTGCCCACCAGGTCGGCAAAGCGTTCATCATCGGGGTGCACGGCCACGGCCATGTCGCCGAGCATGGTCTCGGGGCGGGTGGTGGCAACCGTGATGGTGCGGCCCGGCTGGCCTTCAACAGGGTAGCGGATATACCACAGGCTGCCCCGGCTCTCGCGGTTATCGACCTCAAGGTCGGATATGGCGGAGCGGAAGGCGGGGTCCCAGTTGACGAGGCGGCGGTCGCGGTAGATCAGCCCTTCGCGGTAGAGGGTGACGAACACCTCCTTGACCGCATCCGACAGGCCATCATCCATGGTGAAGCGCTCGCGCTGCCAGTCGAGCGAGCCGCCAAGGCGGCGGAGCTGCTTGGTAATGCCGCCGCCGGACTCGGCCTTCCACTCCCACACGCGCTCGACAAAGGCGTCGCGGCCCATGTCCTGGCGTGATGTGCCTTCCTTTTGCAGCATGCGCTCGACCACAAGCTGGGTGGCGATGCCTGCATGGTCGGTGCCCGGCTGCCACAGCGTGTCGCGCTCCTGCATGCGGCGCCAGCGGATGAGCGTGTCCTGCAACGTCATGGTCAGGGCGTGGCCGATATGCAGCGTGCCCGTGACGTTGGGGGGCGGGATCATGATGGTATAGGGCTTTGCCGCGCTATCGGGCCGGGCGCTGAACGCGCCGCTGGCCTCCCACAGGGCATAGAGGGAGGTTTCTGTCCCGGCGGGGGAGAACGACTTGTCAAGCATCACGAAAAACCAGATCCACCATAATCAGACGCAGGGCAGGACAACGCGCCCGGCCATGGGCAGATATACCCCAAACCGGCGCGAAGGGAACGCCTGCCCGCACAATCTTTATGCCCAGACCCATGCCGGATGGATCGCGCTCCCTGAGTGCCCAGCCGCACTGCACCCTTGCCACGTTCCGGTTCGGCAGCGGTGCACGTGGCCTGCGGGGCGGCTTACCTGTCCATGCGGGCAGGAACAGTCGTGCCCGGGGCTGCACGGGATGGAAGTGTGACTTTGAAAAAAGTCCTTTTCCTACCCTTATCGACTGGCATTATCATCAGCCATGACGTGGCAGGTCAAGCTATTATGACTGTGATCGTAATCAATGACCGAACTGGACTGATCGGAATGAATGACCCTGGTCGATGACTTCAATGACTGAGAAAAAATGGACAGGGCAGGATCAAAATCTGAAAAGCGCAGGTCTGCCGAGTCAGCTATCGTATCTGACAGGACATGGGTAGTCATTGGCGTGTTGAGGTGACTTTTGGCCGCCGCGTATTCAGCCGGATGCTTATCGATCCATTCAGGGGAGAACCATGCGAGGAAGGGCACTTCATAGCTCTGCCGGATATCTCCGTGATATGCGCCGGGGACACATTCGTTAACACGCAATCCATGATCCGACACATAGAAGAAGGTTGTCTCTCCCTTCTGGGCGCGAGCCATGTCCAGCACCTGTGATATGATGTAATCTGAGTACAGGATACTATTATCGTACGGATCATCAAAACGCGAAAATGCAGACGGGTATCGATCGCTGGACAACTCATGGCTTCCATATATGTGCACCACGATAAGCTTGTTGCCGACCTGTTCTTTCATGGCTTTTTCTACGTAAGGCAACATTTCTCCATCCAGATGAGGTCGGCTCATCACACCGTTGCCTTCGGTTACATACTTGCTATGTTTGGCATGGAAGGCAAACAGACTGACCATGCTGTCATAAGGACCAAGCCGTGGATGGTTGCTGATCCAGTATGTCTCGTACCCCGCCGCATTGAAAATGGTCATCAGATCAGGATGCAGGATCGAATGATCCATGACCCGGTCATAACGTGACAGGATAACGGGCACTGATCCGATTGTATAATCAAAGGGCGTGATCATGTCGGAAAAAGCCAAAAGGTCCTTTTCCTGGTCCAGCATGGGTGTGTCAGGAACCTTGTAACCGAACAGATGATGGTGGTCACGCCGCCCGCTTTCTCCCAGAACCAGAACAACAGTATGGTTATTCTGGTATTTTTCCGGATAAGTAATGTGCAGGGAGGCGTGGTTCAAATTTTCCTCCTCTTTCGTGATGCGGGCAACCTCAAATTTTGCATCTAAATATCCAGAAAATATACTCCATGGAAATAAATTTGAAAAATATTTATTTATATCACCATAAGGCGTATAAAAAACTTCATGAAAAAAATTTGTTTTATTTTTATGTATTTTAATTATAGGAAAAATGAGCGGCAGGCAAAGCAGAATTCGTAGAATTTTTGACCTGAAGATAGGCCCCTTTCCCCACGAAACCCATATACAGAGATATCCAATAGAAATACAAACAATACACCATATTATTATATACAATATAACAGATTTTACATAACCAAAAGCAACCGGCACACTGCAATAAAACAGAATCAGCCAAAGATCGGTTCCTGGCGATACGCCAGAAATACCTTCATAAAACAGGGCGCCAGGGAGCAGAAAAATCAATATTGTGGATAAAAATAAAAGTACAGACTTTCTATTTATTATTGCTACGATCGGGATTAAGATAAATAAGCTTCTCTGTATGGGATGTACACCCCGAAAGCATGCCATTAACGGAAGCAGGAGCCATAACCAAAAAAGTGCATCTGATTTATTTTTATTTAATAAAAAAATAAACTTTTTTATCAAGGCATCTTCTTCCGACATCTTGCAAAGAACATTACTTTATTGATTTCATATTTTTAGTTTCAATATTGAAATCAGCCCATTCCATCCCGTTCATAAACACAACGGAGGGCAATCTAGGGAGCTTGAGAATGGCGGAACAGTATGAATTTTATTGCGAAATGTTACGTAGTTACTTTGTAACACGGCAGCGATTCCAACATAGCCTTCTTGCTGCAGTTCTTGAATATATCAGGGGCTGCCGCGCTTCGCGCATTCTCGGGCTGGTCATTCATTCTGCCTCCATCCCGTTCTGTCATCTCCACGAGCAGAACAGGCAGATAAGACGATGCAAGCCTCTTTCAGAATACCGGAAGGATCGGAGCACTACCTTATACGGGCAGGACACGCATCCGGTACGGCATCCATGCCCTGTGCCCACCCGCGATCCGGCACAGGTTCGCCACCCGGAGGTCACGATCCATGTGGCTTGATAAAAAAATGAAGATCGTCCGCGTCTTGCAGTTTACATGAAACTTCTTGGGGCTTTGCGCGCCGGATGACGGCATCGGTCAGCATCGATACCCCCACATGCCTGTCATTCGGCACCTCTCCCTGCCATCGGCTGCCACAGCCAGAGGGAAGAAAACGACAGATTTTCGGGAGTTATGCCAACGTCTGCCCTCCCCTGTCAGGGAAGGATTGGAGGTCTGGGCGGCCACTTAACGGTCCTAGCTGAGGCATGCTCAAACAGCCTTAAGTTAATTGATTTCAATAGGAAAATTATTTTCTGGCTGTCAAGTCCTATCTCAAGCTATCTAGGGAAAGCGTAATTTAAGAGGGGCGGCAAGATGGGCAAGATAGGTTAATGAAGGTAGCACCACATAGGCTAAAAGCACGGCAGGTTGACGCGCTTAAGGAAGGCTCATTGTCAGACGGGGGTAATCTCTGGGTCGTGGCGAGGGGCGGTTCTAAAGCATGGTCCTTCCGGTTTAAGTCCCCTGTCACCGGAAAGCGTCGGGAGATGGGTTTTGGCCCGACCCACGATATCTCTCTTGCTGAGGCTCGTGAGCTTGCCTCTGCTGCCAGAATATTGCTGCGGGAGGGAATCGACCCGATAGACAACCGGAGCGATGAGAAAGCCCAGCGTAAGCGGGAACGTGGCATCAGCTTTGAAGAACTGGCGGGGCGCTATATCACCGAACAGAGCGCAGGATGGCGTGATGAGCGGTGGCCCGCTCTCTGGCGCTCATCATTAGAAAAGCACGCTTACCCAATCCTGCGTCAGAAACCCGTATCGGCCATAGATACGGATGATGTGCTGGCCGTTCTACGTCCCATTTGGACCGAAAAGACTGAGACCGCCAGCCGGGTTCGAAGTCGCATCGAAAGAATATTGGATTATGCAAAAACACAGAACTGGCGGGAGGGTGAGAATCCGGCCCGTTGGCGCGGCCACCTGTCCAACATTCTGCCAGCCCCCGGCAAGGTGGCTCAGGCAGGCCATTTTGCAGCCCTTGATCGGAAGGACGTTCCTCGGGTTATGGCAGCACTTACCACATCGGAGGGTATTGCAGCCAAGGTGACGCGATTTATCTGCCTAACAGCAGCTCGGTCGGGAGAAGCACGTGGGGCGGTTTGGTCCGAGATTGATCTTGAAAATCACGTCTGGACCATTCCAAAAGAGCGGATGAAAGCAGCGAAGGAGCACCGTGTGCCGCTCTGCGATACTGCGATGGCAATCCTCCGGGAAGTCATGGCGCTCCGGGATCAGCGACACGGTGATTTCATCTTCCCGGGACAAAAAGCGGGCAAGCCCCTATCCGACGTCGCCGTTTCAAAAGCGCTCCATATTGCAGCCGGGACTAAGGACGTAACTGTGCATGGCCTCCGGTCGACCTTCAGGGACTGGGCTGCCGAGGAGACTGATTACCCCCGCGAGGTGGCTGAGATGGCACTGGCTCATGCTATCGGCGACAAGGTTGAGGCCGCCTACCGGAGAGGTGACCTGTTCGCCAAGCGGCGACAGATGATGGATGACTGGGAGAGGTGGTGTAGCGGGCCATGACAACGCCGGTGGAATGGGGGGCGTAAGTCTAATTTTCTTATAATAGTAACCCCGGTTAGCCCCTCCGATCACTCGATAGCTTGTGTCATGTTAACGACGTTGAGGGAGTAGTCAGATATTTTTTACTCTATATCGATAATAAAAAACTGGGGCTTTCGTCGTGCCTTGGTCTTTAATTTCCGCTACCAAGATTTTATCTATTCCGTCGTCGCCGCACTTATTGAAGTACACTTCATATAAATCCCCGTCAGCAGCCCACTCCTGACCAATAATATGTCTTACTCTTACAACAACCTGATCAATACGAGTTGCGTCTGGGTATGACAACCATCCCGACCATTTCATAGTAGCCAAATCATCCAACGGCGTGTCTATGCTAATCTCCGTTTTCTTCATCGTCTTCGTTCCTTCCTCAATAATTATACTGCCAGCGCCATTCTCAGGCTAGCGCGTGTCAGCATTTCACACCCGACAGACGGCTTTCCAGACCGCTGGTGTCCTTTTGGACACAACTGGAGCATAAGCCCTCGGCCGCCGCCCTACCGATCCCAGTGGTCTGCTATGACGCCCGCTTGCTTCATTTAGGCATTGCGTGATCGTGCAAAGTAATTGACCGTGTAAAACAATGTAAAAATGAATGGCATGTCACTGACCATCCGAATTATACTAGCTACAGAGTGATAATATCGATGGAGATGTGATATGATCGAGCAGACTGGGAGGCCTGTCTATGCTTCTATCCCCGGCATCATGGCAGCCTTTTCTATCAGCGAGGCCACCGTGCATCGGTTGCTGAACGCCGGGGCCTTCGGGTCGTGCAAGATTGGCCGAGCACGACGGATCAAGATTGCCGAGGTTGAGGCTTATTTTGAATCACGCAGGGATCAGCCTGATGCGACCGGCACCCGGATCGCTCGTCGGTCCATTAAGTAATAATGAGATATTTTCGTAGATTAGATATCATAATTCTATGACATCAAAAACAAAACCCCTCCTGCGACAACAAGAGGGGTTTTAAATTCAGTAAAAATAGCGAATAGTCAAGAATGAATATACTTTATACAGCCCAAGAGCACAAGCCAAATCTTAGTGATGCTGAGCGGATGTTCCGTCTGTTCGTTGGCAATGATGCTGGACACGGTACCTATATGGCGGCGGCCTCCGAGCCAACTCCTATCGGGCAGAAAGTCGAGATCAAGGGCACCGCCCGGACTATTACGACATCTGGTCCGACAGCCGATCTCTGGCAGCAGCATCTCAATGGAACAAGGCCCTTGGGCGTCATCCCTGTTATGCCGACAGGTACCTGTCATTGGGCCGGTATCGATATCGACAAATACGATATGATCCACGCGGATATCGTAAAGGCGCTGGCAGAAAGGAACCTCCCCGGGATTGTTTGCCGGTCAAAGTCCGGTGGCGCACATATCCTCTTCTTTTTCAGTGAGCCGATAAATGCCGGAAAGGTAATGGCCAAACTAAAAGGTATGGTCTCTGATTTAGGCTGGCCCATCGAAACAGAGGTATTTCCCAAGCAAGCTGTCCCCAATATCGGCAACTGGCTCAATATGCCTTATTTCGATGCCGAGCACGGGACACGCTATGCTGTTGGACAGGACGGTCGTGGATTATCACTCTACCAGTTCCTCAAAACGGCCGAAGCGGGGCGTATCACAGAAGCGCAGTTCGATACTCTGCACACAGCAGAGGCAGCCCCGGCCCCTCAACGGGAAGTAATGCCCCTCCGTGAACTGAGCGATGCAGAGAAGGCCCATGTCGAACGGACCGGAGCCACAGAAGCGGCACTCCAGGAACTCGACGCGGCGGTTGCCCGCATCACGGATACCGCTGAAGGAGGACGCAACAACCGGGTGTTTGCCTGTTCCGCAGGTATCGGCGAACTTGTCGGTGGCAAAGAGATCAACCGCGCCTTTGCCGAGGAAAAGCTGATTGCAGCGGGAATTGCGACCGGGTTGCCTTTGGGAGAGACCATACAAGCCGTCCGTAACGGGTTGGACACGGGCATTAAGAAGCCCCGCAACGCAGTGATCGTTGATTGGAAAAAGGCCGGTATGTTGTCCCGACGGGTTCCTTTCCTTGCAGACATAGATAGTGCCGCGCAAGGCAGTCCTGTGGCGCGAACGTGGGTCGGAAAGCTTGTGGCCGAGCGTAAGGCGTTCATCCTCAGCACCATGAGCATTCCGCCTGAAGCGCAGAAGAAACATCATTACGAAGAACGGGCGACTTTACCCAATCTGACTGGGGAGGATTACCGGGGCGTCATTATTTTGCGTGCGCCCATGGGGTTGGGCAAAACCAAGGTCGTAGGCCGACGGTTCGCTGACTGGGTAAAGAGTCGGCCTCCGCTTGAAATGCCCGATCCTCTGGGCGACGGGATACGGACACAGAAGCCGGGATTCATTGCTCTATGCCATAGGGTCACGCTCACCGGAAGCCTGTCCGGTGTTCTTGACGTCGCCTACTATAAAGATGCGGATGGACAAGAGAGCAATCTGGCAACATGCCTCCCGTCATTAAAAAAGTCGCGGTTTTCCGGAGTAAGGAATGCCTGCGAGTATATTTTTATAGACGAAGTGTCACAGGTTCTTCGGTTTCTTGCCTCAGATATCAATGACCGGGCTATTTACAATGCTCTGAAGGATGTGGTCCGGCAGGCAAAGTGCGTGGTTGCAGCAGATGCGGGTGCAGATGCCCGGACAGTACGATTTCTTGAAGAGTGTAGGCCAGGAGAAACCTTCCGTATCATTGATGTAATCCCGGAAAAGCGGCCTGAACTGGACGTCGAATATCTCGTGCATAATGGTCAAGGTGCCGCGTCAGCCATTTGGGGCCGAATAGATGCTGAGTTGGAGGCGGGCGAACGGATTTGGGTCTCGTGCGAGAGCGTAAAAGAAGCCAAGGCCCTGACAGAACATCTTGCAAATCGAGGGCAAAAAGTATTGGGAATCTGGGCAGAAAATAAATTCAACCGGAATCAGGAAGCTTTTCTCCTTTCTCCGGAGAACGAAAGCCGGAAATATGATGTAGTTGTACACTCTCCGGTGATTAGTTCTGGAATTTCCATTGAACATGGAGAGAATGAACATTTCACCCTTGGGGTATTTATTGGGGCAGGTTACACCGCAACCCCAGCAGATGCAGCACAGATGATGCGGCGAGTCCGCTATCTGAAAAAACTGGTCGTATCGCTTCCGGAGATCAATAATCTCAGACAGCGCGATGACCTTGAAGGCATCATGAAAGGACAGCGGGAAGCGGCACTACTAGCTGGGGTAACTGTTCTTTCTTATGACACGTTCCGGTCGGAGGTCTCAGTTGATGACGCCAACAGTAAGGCAGACTTCGGCAACGGCCTTCTCTGGATATTAGAAGAGATGGGCGCTTCCATCCGGAAGGGTGATGCCGGGACGAATGCAGTGCTGGCAGACGAACGCAAGGCCCTCCGGCTGGAGAGTGAGGCGGCCTATATTCGCGGGGTGCACAATGCAGCAATCATCGGGGAAAGCCGTTTCAATGAGTTGAAGCAAACGGAAGGACTGATTGAAGAGCAACGCTATGAGATTGAGGCATTTCGCATTCGACAAGAGCTTAATGTCGCCGATCTTGATGACACAACCATTGCGCTGTGGGACCATGGCCGAGGGACAAGTGTGCTGGACCGCATGGCGTCGGTCATGGGAAAAGAGGTGCCGGATCGCGGGGAGATGACTATTTCGAAGCGAAAGCTGTGGAGCCAGACACGGGAAGCCTACCGACGTATTCTTGCCGGGATGGACCTGAAAGAAGGGATGCGGCTCAGTAAGAAAGATGCACAGGATATCACGGACCGGGCTTGGGATGAACGATTCCTGATGGCGCACCTTGGGATCGTGTCAGTGAGATGGCGGGTAGATGCGAAGCGTCGACGGCTTGGCGATGAATTGAAGGACATTTTTGAGCGGCTTGGGCTGACGGTTAAGGTAAGGGACAATGGGAAGTCAGGAGCAAAACCCTACACAGTGACAGGGATTAGTTTCCTGCAAGAAGCCGCAGCTCGCCGGTGGGATGGGGTGCGGAAGTCTAATTCTCTTATAATAGTAACCCCGGTTACGCACCCCAAGCAGCCTTCGATGCCATCCCTTCCGGTCTATCTGGAACCATCCCCGGCTGACTCGCCCAATGATAACCCGGCCTCTTGGCCTGAGTTCGCCGAAAAACCCGACGCACCGTTCCCGTGGATGGAGCTAAACCCCGCAGATCTCCCGGATTTTATCCGGCATGACCCCGAATTTTGGGACATAGCCGCCTAATAGCGATCATTTCGTTATGGTAGCTCTCGTAGTAAAATACTCTGTGGCAAGAGGAGAGCATTAAATGCCTTGGACCACCACCAGTGGCCCGCACCCGATGCGGATGTATGAATTCACAGCCGAAGAAATAATGATCTTGGACGCAGCAGGTTATGTGTTCGAAAATCCGGAGATATGGGATCATGATCCCTACCGTGCTGAAGATGCTCTCATGGAAGCAATTCCGATTTATTACCGGCTACTTGGGGAGACCATCGGCAACCTGACGGCTCGGGGAGCCACCTTTTTTTCAGTTATCCGGGACTTCTTGGCTGAGGCAGTTCCCGACCAGTATCGCTATCCCGGCCCCATCCCAACTGAGGCGGAAAACAAGGCTATGGCCCGCATCGTCAAAACGGTCCGACATAAGGTATCTCTGCAATAGACTCATGTATCGCCTTTGGCATCCTTTTGCTCCAGGCGTCGGTAAGGGGTAGCGCCTTATGGCGCATGTCCTTCCTGTGTCTGCTGTGGAGCTTAAGGTGTCTGTATGGCCGCAAAGTATGCTCTCAAGTGCTCTCGGTCTGCCCTGCTTATTCTGGAACCGCTCAGATGAACTGTTCCAATCGCTTCACAGTCCCATAAGGTGCCTTTACGTGTCAGCACCCGGCCCTTCTCTCCATATAGGGATGGCTGACCTTCAGTCAGCCAATCGAATGTTCCGAGACCAATGACAATTAAACACTTCGGCCGGAGTGTCCGCACTATTTGCTCGGCATGCTGTCGACTAAAATTCTCAAGTTGCTGCCGAAGAGGCTTGGCTATTTTATTCCATGCGGCAACACTGGGTGCACGGAAAAAGATTACGTTGAGCCCGGTGCAGCGTTCAACAATATCAAGGCCCCAAATAGAACGAACTTGTTTGGCGAGAGGCCAATTTTGGATCACATAGTCGCTGACCTCTGGCCATGTATCGTGGTGTTCCGCACAGTCAATCCCTCGGCCACCCGGTTGATACCCGATGAACAAAAATGGAGCATCAATTACAGGCGGCCCATACAGGATACGAAAACCGAGGGCGTATTCACCAAGCGTTCCAGTAATTTCAGAATAGTATTTGCGAGTTTCTTCGTAGATGTTCTGACAAATATTTTTTGCTTCTTCAGATAAATCTTGCATCGCTGTTGCCCTTCTTTGGGCAAGTAACGAGCATTTTGTTTTGGGGCAGTCAAGCTTGACATGGCGAATTATAGCCTCAACCCCTTGGCCGCCATTCCTAGACCAAAGAAACCCATTTTGCGGTAATACTTACGCCAACTTTTTCCCTGCGACCTACTAAAATGTCAAAATGATTGGCATAAATGGAAAACAAATATATCATTACCGAATGATAGAGCTATTAAATGAAAACAATAACCCGCTAAAATACACCCTAGTTAAGCCCCTGTTACCGACAGGTTAGGGGGCTTTCATTATTTCTGTATTTGCGGAGAAAAGAAAATGACCACCGATGTGGTGGGACCATACACAAAAAGCGATGCCCGTTTGATCGCTGATGGCCGAAGTGCCCCGGCCCGTAGGTACCGCCGTTACGTCAAGGAACTGACGGACGACCATGGGGGCGTGCTTGTCGTAGGCCAGCGCTTGCTAATCGAGCGTACGGCCATGCTTCTGACCCGGCTGCATTATCTCGATAACTTGGTCCTGCGAGATGCCGAGTTCACCCAGCACGATAACAACCAGTATATCGCGTGGCAGAACGCTGTCCGCCGCAACCTTGTAGCCCTTGAGGGTGGACGCCGGTCCTTCCTTGATGGGTT
Source organism: Komagataeibacter melomenusus (assembly GCF_013155395.1). GTDB lineage: Bacteria > Pseudomonadota > Alphaproteobacteria > Acetobacterales > Acetobacteraceae > Komagataeibacter > Komagataeibacter melomenusus. The sequence goes on from NZ_JABJWC010000011.1 coordinate 25,795, forward strand.
CGTTTAAAGGGCACCCCATGGCATTCAAATTCCCCCGGTCGGGTGGCAGGAGCTTTGCCAAGCCCCGTCCCCGGCCTGCCCCTCGGCCTCGTGCCCGAACCAAGGATAAGCCGATACGGATGCCTCTGGCTGATCCCCGTGCCTCTGTCCGGCCGCCTAGCGATCGGGCTGGCCTTCCCCCGGTAGGGCTGGTCCAAAAGAAACAGCAGGACCGCGCGGCCGAGGTTAACGCACCCCCTTCGGACGAAGGCGCAGACCGGGAAGCCCTCTTGAGAGACACCCTCCGCCGCAAGGCCGAAGCCGATGCAAACCGGCTGCAGGACATGATCCGACGCAATAAAGAATACTGGAACAAATCATGAACGAACTAGAAATTAAGCTGGCTGCGGCCAAGAACCGCCGCCATGACGTCCTAAAGGCACTGGACGAAGTCGGCGCCAAGCAGCGCAAAGCCGGGGCGCTCCTTGAGCGGCTCAAGGCCGAAAAGGAATCTCTCTCCGAGGTCCAGGAGCAGGTAAATAACATCCGTCTGGACGCCATGGAGGCCGGGGAGACAACGATATACCTTCCGGCTGCGCTATCGAGGCAGTACGAGCGGGTTCAGGAAATTGATACCCTACTGGCGGCGGCAACCAAGCGGGCGCAGTCCCTGAGCGCTGAGCGGGCAGTTACAGATGCGGCCATGCAGGACGCGGACGAAGCTATCCGTAAGGAAGCAGGGGCTATCCTGTCGGCCGAGCAGGCGGACGTATGGGAGCGGGCTAAGTCGCTGTGGGCTGAATACCTTGAAGCCGTACGAGAGACTCACGCCCTCGGCGCAACCGGTCGTGCGGGGATCACTTGGAACACAATCTCAGGCAACCTTAGCCAGCTCACGCCCTCTGCCTTTGAGGCGCTAAACGGGGCTGGGAACCTAAAGACGGACAAGGCCCGGGAGCAGGTGCAACAGCGGTTTGCCGACCTGATTGCCCCGGTCGATCCAGCGTAGCGCCGATATAAAAACCCCTCCGCTGGGTTGAGTAGCGGAGGGGTAGGAAACCACCTCTTACGAGGTGACACAGACGTATCCGGCCATGGCTAACCGTCAACCTAAACAATATAATCCCATTTTTGTATTTATACTAATTCTTATTTAACTCTAATATTTCATATGTATTATTTTTGTTTCTGTTGTTTGCTTCAAAATAGCCTTTTTTGACTAACGAAACACTCGAATGGAACGTAAAATATCAGCAATTCTGTCCCTAATTTTTCGAGAGGAATTATGGTTGCCCCTCCCTTATGAGGACAGCGCCGCCCGGATATGTGCCGGATGAATGGCCCGAGTCGCCTATTTAACTTTTTTGCACGCCCGATATAGACGCCTGATGTCTTTTCTGTGATCGCCTCTTTCTTCCATGAGAAAGGGCCACGCCCCGGCAATCCAGCCCATTCAAATAAATCGTACGAATCCCTGTCAGGCAGGACACTCATGCGAATCCTGCTCAGGTTTGCATTCTCGGAATCGCTTGCATGGATAATTGACAGGGATGTAAGGCGGGTCAACGACTCCCGCTCTTATGTTCCACGGGATTAAACTGCTCGGGGAGTGCCGTTAGGAAGAGGGGCCGCAAGAGGGGCGGATCTTATGGCTTTTACCCTAACCTTTTGGAATTGCTGTCAATTTATAGAGATATTGGAGGTCTGGGCGGGAATCGAACCCACATTCGCGGATTTGCAGTCCGCTGCATCACCATTCTGCCACCAGACCTTAACGGTGCAAGGGGTATATCTGCTGAAATGCCTCTCAGGTCAAGCCGTTGTGTGCAGCCTTCCTGTTGTTTCCCGATCAAAGCGGCGCATAAATACAAAAAAGCCGGAAAAAATTTCGCCCGTCCGGCCGGGTTGCGGCTTCAGCACCCTGCGGGGCAGCGTATTTCAAGGAAACGTTATGAACAGGACAGATGCCGATTACGTCCCACTCGATTTTGTCGCGGCCCGGCAGCGCATGGTCGATGCCCAGATTCGCCCCTCGCAGGTGGGCAGTGCCGTCATCATCGCCGCCATGCGCGCCGTGCCACGTGAGCGCGCCGTGCCCGACGCGCTACAGGCCTTCGCCTATTGCGACCAGAACCTGCCATTGGGCGAAGGACGCTACCTGACCGAGCCACGGGTGACAGGACGCATGCTGCAGGTGGCCGACCTGCGCCATGGCGAGCGGGTGCTGGTGGTTGCAGCGGGCACGGGCTACCTCGCTGCCCTGCTGGGCACGATGCCGCTGGAACTGCATGTCACCGCCCTCGAATCGGAGCCACGACTGGCCACCATGGGCAAGGCCCTGTGCGCTGCCTGCGCGCCCGGGGTGCAGTGGTGCGACGGGCCTCTGGTCAGGGGCGCGCCAGCCTCGGCGCCGTATGACCTGATCTTTATTGATGGCGCGGTGCGCACGGTGCCGCAGGCCATTGTAGAACAACTCGCGGAGGGCGGGCGCATCATCGCCCCCATCTGCCCGCCATCGGGCGTGACATCGGTCAGCCGTATTGCCGCGACAGCGCAGGGCAGTGCAGTGCAGCCCCTGTTCGAGGCCGCCGTGCCCGTGCTGCCTGAACTGGCCCCTGCCCCCGCCTTCGTGTTCTAGGCGGTTAACCCCCCTGCAATATCCTGCGGCTAGAACGGGCGGGGGCGGACGGTAAGGCGTTCGCCTGGCATATCAGGCTGGCAGGGGCGGACATGAAGGGAAACTGGGCGATCGGTGCAGGGAGTGCGGCACTTTTATGCTGCGGCACGGCGCTGGCGCGCGTGCCGCAGGCGACAGACAGCCCACGCACGCTGAGCGCAGCACTCGCCGCCGCCTATCTGGGCAATCCGGTGCTGCGGCAGGAACGCGCCACCCTGCGCGCGACCGATGAGCAGGTGCCCCAGGCCCTGGGCGGCTGGCGGCCCACGATTACGGGCACGGCGAGCATGTCCTATTATTCCGGCCTGATGCGCATGGAGCCGACATCGGGGGAAAGCGGCTATGCCCGCCGGTATGAAAGCCCCGGCTATTCCGGCGGGGTCAGCATCTCGCAGCCCATCTATACCGGCGGCAAGACCACGGCTGGCACGCACAAGGCGCGCCATGCGGTCATGGCCGAGCGCGCGCGGCTGATCGCGGCAGAGGAGCAGGTCTTCTCCGATGTGGTCAGCGCCTATGTCAATGTGGTGGAGGATGAACAGATCCTGCGCATCGACATCAATAACGAGCAGGTTTACGCCGCCCAGCTTCATGCCACCGAACTCCGTGCCCGTGGCGGCGAGATCACGCACACCGATGTGGCGCAGGCCGCTGGCGCCCTGGCCAATGCCCGCGCGGTGCGGCAACTTGCCGAAGGCACGCTGCAGGCCGATCGCGCCACCTACCGGCAGGTGGTGGGCGTTGACGCGCCCGATGATCTTGCCCCGCCGCAGCCCCTTGTCCTGCCCCTTCATACCGAGCAGGATGCCATGACGCAGGCCGTGCAGAACAACCCGGACGTGATTGGCGCCCTGTTTGACGAGGCGGCAAAAAAGGATGCCGTGGGCGTGGCCTTTGCCGCCCTCATGCCCACGGTCAGCGCGCAGGCGGCCTATATGCACGGCATCAACCAAGATGAGGGCCGCTCGCTCAACAATAACAAATACGCCCTCGTCAACGCCTCCATGCCGCTTTATCAGGGCGGGAGTGAATATGCCGCCGTGCGCATGGCCCGCCAGCAGGCCAATGAGGCCAGCCATACGGTGGATGTAAAGCGCCGTGCCGCCGTGCAACTCGCCGCGGCAAGCTGGCAGCGCATGCAGGCCAACCGCGCGGCGATAGAAAGCAACCGCGCTGCCGTTGAGGCCGATGCCACCGCCCTGCACGGCATGCAGCGGCAGGTCATGGTCGGCACCACCACGACGCTTTCCGTGTTGCAGCAGCAGGAAACCCTGCTCCAGGCCCAGATTGCATTAGTACACAGCGCGGGCAATCTTGTGATCTCGTCCTATCAGGCCACTGCCGCCATTGGCCGCCTGACCGCACGTGACCTGAATCTTGACGTGCCACTGTATGATGAACGCGCCTATTACCGCGCCGTGCATGACCGGCTGTGGGGCATCAGCGATTACGCCACCGACCAGCCGGGGCGGTAAGGCGCAAGACCCGAAGCGGCCTTGTGCAATGTGCATTGACGTTTATGCGGGCTGCGTCATCTGAAGCTTTTTTTCAGGGGCTGGCTTCATAGCCGGGTATCATTTTTACCAAGGATACAGACACGCATCCCATTGCGCTTATGCAATCTGCTCAATGCGGCACCGGGCGCAAAGGGGATCGGACTGGATATGATCGGCAATCGCCGCCCTCATGGCCGCAAAACGACTGCCATAGAAATAGAGCGCCGTTTCGCTGTTCCCTTCCCAGTAGCCACGCAGTTCTCCTGTCTGGTCGAGTGCCGCAGCCAGAGCCTCAATGGTTTTGTTAATGTCAGACCTGGCATAGGTTTCGGCTGGCAGGTCAGTGCCGTTCAAGAAAATGGCCATGCCTTCCATCACGCCAAACGCGATGGGTGCAGCGCTGCCCGGCAGGCGCAGTTCCGACCCCTTGGGCGCGCCAAGCTGGTCAAGCGCCTGCATGACCTGTTTCAGCACGGTTTCCGAGCCATCCTTTACGGCAATCTCCACATCGCAGGCTGAAACGCCAACCGGGTCAGGGGCAAGGGCCGTGCCACCACCCGTCACGGCACCAATGCCCATCTTTTTAAGGATGGCATCAAGCGGATCTTCAAAAAAGTGGCCGCGCTGGACTGGCTGGAGGCGGGCATTGAGATGGGCCACCACAACGATGGGTGCGGGGGCGGCGTGCGGTGTATCAGACACTGTCTGTTTTCCTATCCTGCGGTATATAAAGACAGAATTATGTTCATAATGGTTTATTTTCAATCACCACAGGCATTTTTCAGGTCGCCATTCATCTTCTATCATTTCTTTCAAAGAGGCATAATTGACTATCCATTTTATGGGAAGTTTACGCTGTTCATCAGTATGTTTTCAACAGCCCACTCCTTGTCGCCATCCCAGAAGCACCAGACAGGAACTTTTTTTGTTCTGGGATCGGGTATGCCGTAACGAAATATCGGTATTTTCTGACTTTCCGCATCAAGTGGAACGTGCCCGATTTTATGGGCCAGCCTGTGTCTGACAGCCGAAAATATTGAATAGAACGTCAGAAATACTACGGGATATTTTGATACTCCTGCGGCGTCAGGATAATTTTCGGTATAAAACCCGGAAAAAACCCTGATCATCCACCCAAAATTTTTAACACGCTTTATGTATTGCAGATATGCCCTGCCCTTATTGGTATCCATATAAAAAATATCTCCAATCTTTACCATATCAACCTCAAAAAATACTGCTTATAATAAAATAAAAACATACTTGCGTGCCTTGCAGTCACCTTCATATTTCTGGTGGACATGCTGCGCCGCCGCCTCCGGCCTTACCCGTTTTCATTCAAAGCCAGACTGGCCCGTCATTCATCTTTTCCAGGAATTTCAATTACGGATCATACAATATTCCGTCCGTTACCACGGATGGTTCTCCGGCCTCCAGCCATTATCTATCTTGTATATCAGGGAAGCCGCATTCGCGATCATCTTAAGGGGAAGTTTACGCTGTTCATCGGTAATGTTTTCGACAAACCATTCCTTCTCTTCATCTGAAAAACACCATACCTCGACCCTGTTTGTTTGAGGATCGGGAACACCGTTGCGAAAGACAGGTATTTTCTGCCCTTCTTCATCAAGCGGAACATGCCCGCATTTATGAACCAACTTTCGTCTGTCCGCGGCGCCGAGTGGAAAGAATATCAGAAAAGCAACGGGAGAGTGAACTATACCGGCTATATTCTGGTCTTCATCAGGGTAGATCCCCTCAAAAACGCGGATAAGATATGAAAATCGGGGGTAATGCTTTACATACTGAAAATAACCTCTTCCTTTTGTCGTATTGATGTAAAAAACATCACCAACCTTGACCAATGCACTTCTCCCGCAGATTTAATATGAAAAATTCATTTTCAATTAAGGATATACTTCATGATTGAACACCGAAAGATAGAAGCAATTACAGAAAATGGGAGTGCAAAGAACATTATTCTGGAAATTTCCACACAATACCCATGGTTTGTGAATATCATCCATCCGGAAAAATGGGCCAGACGATATGAAGCACCTGACCTTTTTTCGGCATTCCAGACCATGCGACTTGATTTTGAAAAAGCGGGAATATGTTTCCTCTGCATCGGCGCCCGCCCCGATGTCATGGCATCAGGCATGTCCAGAAACATGAGCGGCGGCAGGAAAGTCTATGTCGTCAGGCATGGAGAACAGGCGGACAGAGAAAATATCGTCGATATATTTGATTATGCCCCGCCCGACAGGATAGGAACGGTAAAGCAGCAACAGGATTTTGCAACGCGCTGGCTGGCGTCGATAACACATCGATCATGATTGGCACGGGCAACTGCCCTGCGCCTGAATGCCGCAGCACCCCGGCCGCTTCTGTTGCGAACATGATCACAATAATGCGAATACCGCGCCATGGCCCTTACCTGTTAACGCCAAAAAAACGGAGCTAGCCTTACGCTTCATCCGGTACCGGCGGACAGGTTTTGACACACAGCTACCCGATTTTTCCTGTGGGGTTGACCGTCCGGTGTCTGTTACATGAGGTAACATTGACCGACTGACAGGAAACCTATGAAAAAGATTCTCCTGTGCCTGAGTGTTCTGGGTATGGCCGGATGCGCCGCCAATCCATCGGATATCAGCGCACAATATACCAGCCCCGAACCCTTCATGCGCCAGAGTTGCGCCCAACTGGCCCAGATGGACCAGATGGATACGCAAAACCTCGCCTCAGCCGAGATGCACCAGCGCCGTATGCATCAGTCCGATGCATGGGGGGTGGCCCTGATCGGCGTGCCCGTGGGCAGCGCAGGCGGTGACAGGCACAAGGAAATTGGTGAACTGAAGGGCCAGCTTGAGGCCATCCACACCGCCGAGCGTGGCAAGAACTGCGTGGGCCGCTATTCCGCCAGCGATTATGACCCCACCGGGGCGCTTGCCGCACCTGCCGGCCGCCTCCCCACCGGCGGCGATCCGGCCTATGGCTATCGTGGCGCGGGCAGCGCGGTCCCTGCGGCCACCCCGGATTACCCGCCCCTGCAAACCACCCCGACAGATATCAGCACAGGCACAGGCACAGGCACAGGCACAGGCACAGGCACAGGCATCACAAGCCGCTCCACGCCCGCGCAGGAAGGTCTTTCCGCGCCTGACACGTTCGGCGGCGCCCCCAGCCATGCTCCCACCTATACCGCGCCGCATTACGTGGTGCCGCCCGCGGGCTATACCGCGCCATCGTATTCGGGCAATCCGTTCCAGTAACGCCCGCCCCCGTGCCGCCGCACTGCGCCCGCGGCGGTACGGGCGGATCGTAACGAAAACCGATCAATATCGTGGCGGACATATATCCATAAGGCCGTTCATCAGGCATAACGCGTTTGATGAGCACGGCGTTTGAAACCCACACCATACACCAGATTCCACCCGACCAGCGCCATGGCCGCGCGCGCGACCTGTTCGCGGTCTGGTTCAGCACCAACCTGACCCTGCTCACGGTGGTCACCGGCGCGCTGGGGCCGGGGCTGTTCGGGCTGTCATTTACGTGGTCGGCCATTGCCGTCGTGCTGGGCAATCTGGCGGGAGCCGTGTTCATGGCGCTGCATGCGGCCCAGGGGCCCATGCTGGGCGTGCCGCAGATGGTGCAGAGCCGGGGGCAGTTCGGCTTTTATGGCGCGGTGCCCATCATCGGGCTTGTCGTGCTCATGTATATCGGCTTCGTGGCCTCGAACTTCGTGGTGGGGGGCGAGGCGCTCCATGCGGCCCTGCCCATGACCGGGCGGCGCAACGCGATCCTGGTCATTGCGGTGCTGAGCCTTGTGCCGTGCTGCATGGGCTACCACACCATCCATGCCTGGTCGAAGGTGGTCAGCTGGGTGGCGGGGGCGGTGATCCTGTACTGCCTGTGGCTGGGCTATGAAGCCTTCCCCCCCGGCACGCTGGGCGACATGCATGGTTCGGTCGCGGGTTTTTTCAGCACCTTTTCCACGGCGGCGCTGTGGCAGATCGCCTATGCGCCCTATGTATCGGATTCATCGCGCTACCTGCCCGCTGATGAAGCCGGCCGCCGCACCGCCTTTCTCACCACCTATTTCGGCACGGTCACCGGCACGGCGCTCCCCATGATTCTGGGCTGCATGATCGCGCTGCACGGGCCGGGCGTATCCATCGCGACCACGCTGGCGCAACTGGCAGGCAGCCAGGCGACACCGATCATGATCGTGCTTTCGCTCTCCATCGCCCTTGGCAACGCCATGAGCCTGTATGGCGGGGCGCTGTCGGCCATAACCGTGCTCCAGACCTTCATGCCGGACTGGCGCGCCGCGCTGCGCGAACGCATCCTTGTCACCTGCACGCTGGTGGCGATCGCGCTGGGCATGGCGCTGGGCATGGCCGACAGCTTCATGAAATCCTATGCCGCCTTCCTCGACCTGCTCATGGCCATCATGGTGCCGTGGACGGCCATCAACCTGACCGATTACTACCTGCTGCGCCGGGGCCGTTATGATGTCGCCTCCTTTTTCCGCCGCGATGGCGGGGCCTATGGCTACTGCAACATTCCCGCCCTGTGCGCCTATGGCATCGGCATAGCCATTGAAATGCCCTTCATGCAGAACGGGTTTCATACCGGCAGCCTGGCCCGCCGCCTGCATGGGGTGGACATATCATGGGTGGTGGGGCTGCTTGTCACCGCCGCCTTCTATATCCGTGCCACCACCACGCGCAGGCGCGCGTAGTGGCACGCTACTCTGCCCCGACCCGGCGCGGCATGATGGCGGGCGGCCTGGCGCTTGGCCTTTCGGCCTGTGCCGCCCGCGCGCGATCCGATGCGCGCATGCCCATGCCAGGCGTTGACGCAAGGCTGCGCCGCGCGGTCAGCCAGCATGAAACCCCCGGCGTTGTCTGCGCCGTGGGCCATGCGGGCGCGGTCGTGCACCGGGCCGTCTATGGCCTGCGCGCCCTCATCCCCCGCCATGAGGCCATGACATGGGATACCATGTTCGACATGGCCTCCCTCACCAAGGCGCTCATCACCGCGCCCGCCATCATGCAGTTATGGGAGCGCGGGCTGGTGGGGCTGGATGTGCCCGTGTGCCATTACCTGCCGGAATTTGCCGCCAACGCCAAATCGGCCATCACCATCCGGCACCTGCTCACCCATTATTCCGGTCTGCCGCCCGACCTTGACCTGACATCACCCTGGCAGGGCGCGGCGGAGGGCCGCAAGCTGACCCTGAACGCCCGGCCCGACCACCCGCCGGGGCAGGGTTTCGTGTATAGCGACATCAATTACCTTGCCCTTGGCTTCGTGGTGGAAAAACTGACCGGCCAGCCCCTTGCCACCTATGCCACGGACACCATCCTGCGCCCGATGGGGCTGGCGCAGTCGTGTTTTCTGCCCCCGCCCGCCCTTGTGCCGCGCATCGCGCCCACGCAGATGGATGAAACCGGCCACATGCTGCGCGGCGTGGTGCATGACCCGACCACGCGCCGCATGGGTGGGGTGGCGGGCCATGCCGGGCTTTTTTCCACCGCAGGTGATCTGTGCCGCTACGCCCAGGCGCTGCTCGACCGCCGCGCGGGGCGGCCGGGCACGCCCTTCCCGCTCCGTCAGGACACCGTGGTGCTGATGACCACGCCCCAGCAGCCTGCGGGCAAAACCGACCTGCGTGGGCTGGGGTGGGATATTGCCACGCATTATTCCAGCGCGCGGGGCGGGCGTTTTCCTGCCGGGTCGTTCGGGCATACCGGCTTTACCGGCACTTCGGTATGGATCGACCCGCAGAGCGACAGCTACGTGCTGATCCTGACCAACCGCGTGCACCCGGACGGGCGCGGCAACGTGGTGGCCCTGCGCCGTGATGTGGCGACGGCTGCGGCAACAGCACTCCTTGATGGCTGAAAGAAGTACGCGAAGACCTGCTGGAGCGCGGCTATTCCCGCTGGCAGTTCGGGCGCATTTCCGCCCTGCTCGGGCTTGGCTCCGCCGCGATGGCCGCCTCCCCGCTCATCAGCCGCGCCGCAGCGGCCAGGAGCGTGCCCGCCAAGGCACCGATAGAAGAGGTACAGAGCAAGGTCGGCATGGTGCGCCTTGGCAGCAATGAATGCTGGACCGGCCCCTTCCCCGAGGCCGCGCAGGCAGGGGCTGCGATGGTACAGTATGGCAACCGTTATGAACCCTCGAACCTGCACGCGCAGTTGATCGACACCGTCGCGCAGGTCGAGAAGGTGCCGCAAACCCATATCCTGCCCTGGCCGGGATCGAGCGACCCGCTTTCACGCACGGTTGTGACCTTCTGCTCGCCCACGCGCGGGCTGGTCACGGCCGACCCCACGTTCGAGAACGCCTGGCGCACCGCCGCATGGCTGGGGGTGAAAGTAACCAAGGTGCCGCTGCGGGCGGAAAACGGATATGCCACCGATGTCAGGGCCATGCTGGCGGCTGACCCGAATGCGGGCATCTATTATATGTGCTCGCCCAACAACCCGACCGGCACCGTCACCCCGCTGGCCGATATCAAATGGCTTGTCGCCCACAAGCCCGCAGGGTCGATCGTTCTGGTTGATGAGGCCTATATCCACTTCGCAGGCACGCCGAGTGCGGCAAAGCTCGTGGCGGAGAACAGGGATGTGGTTGTTCTGCGCACCTTCTCCAAGCTGTTTGCCATGGCGGGCCTGCGGCTGGGCCTGAGCATGGCGCGGCCCGACCTGCATGCCAAAATGATGCGCTATGACGGCACCAGCCAGTCGGGCACGCTCTCGATCGTAGCACTTGCCACCGGCACCGCCAGCCTGACCCGGGCTGCCGCGATTGCCGAACGCCGCAAGCAGATGATCGCCGCGCGGGAAGAAACCTTCGCCCACCTGAAAAAACGCGGCCTGACCTACCTGCCCAGCAATGCCAACATGTTCATGGTGGACTGGAAGCAGCCTGCCCAGACCATGCGCGATGCCTTTGCCAGAAGCAAAGTGGATATCGGCCGGAGCTGGCCCATCTGGCCTACCATGTCACGCGTGACGGTTGGCTCGGCGCAGGACATACAGGCCTTCTGCGCGGCGCTTGACCAGATCATGGCCTGACCGTTCTTCGGGCAATCCTTCGGTTTTACATATGCCCCTGCACCAGCCCCGCAATGCCGGGGGTAATGGCCTGGAGCAGGTCACCCGCAGGCTGCGGGTTCGTGCGCACCGCCAGCATGGATGCCGAGGCAGCAAACTGGGCCTGCGCTGTCTGTAGCACCGCATCCACCTGCACCTGATGCGCCGCGAGCGTGCCATCAAGCGCATACAGCCCCACTGTTGCCAGTTCCGCCAGTTGGCCCGATGCGGGCAGGGCCTCGCGCAGGGCGGGGCGGGTGGCCACGACCTGGCGCAGCCGCGTATCGTTATCACGCCAGATTTCCAGCCGGGCGCGCAGGCTGGCGGCAAGATCACGCTGGCCGCCTACATAGGCTGCCACGTCGCGCATAAAGGCTGTGGCCTGAAAACTGTCAGGTGTCGCGATATCAGCCACCCGGTCCAGCGCGGGCGGGGTGGATGTAGCCGCCACATGCCCCGGGCCGAATACATGGTTGAGCGCGTAATTGCGCACCGGGGTGGTCACGGCCAGCAGGGTGGCAAGCGGGGCAACGCCATCAGGGGCAAGACGGGCCATCATGCGGTGGCGATCGGCTGCGGCGCGGTTGCCCAGCACTTCCAGTTCCGCCTGCACCACGGGCAGGCGGCGGTCCAGTGCAGCCTCATCGCGCACGGTGGCGGGCGACCAGAAGCGCTCGGCCAGGGCAGCCGCGCGCGGCCACAGGCGGGCATCGAGCATTTCCTCGCTCACGATCTCGGTCCACAACGCTGCCTCCGCCCCCAGCACCAGCCCGTCCTGCGCCGTGGTCATGGAGGCGGCGGGGTCAAGGGCAAAGGAGGCGAGTGCCGGGGCATGGGCCGCGGCGACCTGATCGGGCGGCAGGCCATTGCCCAGCGGGTCGAGCGGGTCCACACGGTAATGATCGGCGGCAGGCAGCAGCAGGTCGAGATAATACCCAGCCGAGACCACCACCGGGTGCCCTGCCGCCGTAGCCTGCGCCGTATAACGCGAGCCACGCCACGGCTCGATCACGATGCCGGGGGGTGTCGGCGCATCAAGCAGTTCATCCCAGCCCATCATGGTCTTGCCCTCATGCGCCACGATGGCGAGCACGCGGCGGGTGAAGGCGGCCTGCAGGGCCGGGGCACCGGCATAGCCATGCTGCTGCATAGAGGCGCTGATGCGGGGATTGGCCGTCCATTCATCAGGCCGCACCTCATCGCCGCCCACATGGAAATAGGCATCGGGGAACAGGCCCGCCATTTCATGGTAGAGCCGGGTCAGGAACACATAGGTATCGGGGTTCGTGGGATCGAGTGCGGCGCGGACCACCCGTTTGGGGTCGAGCGGGGTTGTGACGGGCTGGGCGGCATATTGCGGGTAGGCCAGCAGCATGGCGTAGCTGTGGCCCGGCACATCGAATTCCGGCACGACGCGGATGCCGCGATCGGCAGCAGAGGCCACAAGGTCGCGCACCTGCTGCTGGGTATAGTATTGCCCATGGGATGCCACCTGCTGAAGGCGCGGATAGACCCTGCTTTCCACCCGGAAGCCCTGCCCGTCAGACAGATGCAGGTGCAGCACGTTGAACTTGGTCAGTTCCATCATGTCGAGTTGCCGCTCAAGGGCCGCAGGTGACATGAAATGGCGGCTGACATCGACCAGCAGGCCGCGCCATGCAAAACGCGGGCTGTCATCAATCTCGGCCCCATCGAGCATCGGCCCCGCCTCGCCGGGTTCAACGAGTTGCAGCAGCGTGGCCAGCCCGCGCAGCACGCCTGCCGGGCCATCGGCCACCAGTGTTGCGCCATCGGGCCCCGTTCGCAACTGGTAGTGCTCGCGCATGCGAACCGACAGCATATCCGGGTCGGGATGCTGGCAGTTGATGCGCAGCACCAGCCCCGCAGGCGCGCCCGCTACCGCCGGGCGTGCGCTCAGCGCGGCCAGGCGCTGCCCGAAACGCGCCACCGCCCGCTCCAGCAGGGGGGAGCGCACGCCCTGCCACTGCACCTGCACCCCGCCCGCAAGCGGCAGGGCACTGCCTTGCGGCTGGTACCGCACGGGCTGCGGCATCAGCGCCGGGGCGGCCAGGGCAGGCGTGCAGGCCGTGCCCGCGCAAAGAACAGCCATGGCAAAAGGGCGAATACGGGGTGGAAAGCGCATGATGACCATTATTCCGTTAAAGGCACGGCCCATGGTGCCCCATCACGCAGCACGACCCAAGCCCCACGCGCGCCGCCATGCGCCCAGCGCAAAAAGCCCGATCACCCCATAGCCCGGCACGACCAGCCCCATGAAGGCCGCTTTCATGCCCCATGCCCCCTGCAGCAGGGCAAAACATTGCGGCATGACAGCACCCCCGCAAAACGCCATGACCAGCAGCGCATTCACCCGCGCCCGCCATGCCCCCGCCCCGTGCAGCACCAGCGGAAAGAGGATTGGCATCATCATGGCATTGGCCAGCCCCAGCAGGGCCACGCACAGCACCGAGCTCATGCCGTGGGCCATGATGGCCGCAACGCACAGCCCCACCCCCATGGCGGCAGACAGGGCCAGATAGGGCGCGGGCCTGACCACGGCAGGCACCATCATGCTGCCCAGCCCATACCCGCCCAGCATGGCAGCCAGCGTGAACGCGGTGAGAAAACGGGTCTGCTCCACAGCCAGCCCCATGCCGCGCGCATAAAGGCCGATACCGTCGCCCGCCATCACCTCAACCCCCACATAAACAAACACCACCCCGATCCCGACCCATGCCCGCGCTGGCATGCGCCCCGTGGGTGGCGCGACATCCCGGCAGGTCAGGCGCAGGTCAGGCAGGCCCGCATGGCGCAGGGCCAGCGCCACAAGCAGCAGCGCAGCCGCCATGCTCCGATAGGGCAGCACCACCGCGTGGGCAAAACCGGTCAGCATGGCCGCATGCTGGCGGGCGGGACCGGCCTGCGCCAGACGGGCCACCACCCCGCCGATATCAGGCATGACAAGGATTGAAAATACAACAGGTGCGATAATTCCGGAAAGCTTGTTGGCAATTCCCATCCACGCAATGCGCCGCGCCGCCTGCGCGGCCGGCCCAAGCAGCGTAACATAGGGATTGACCGCAACCTGCAGCAGCGTCAGCCCTGCCCCCAGCACCGACAGCCCCGCCAGCGCGCCGGGGTACCATTGCCGCCCCACGCATTCGCCAAACCCCAGCGTGCCCGCCGCCATGACCCCGAGCGCCAGCCTGATGCCACAGTACAGGCCCAGGCGCCGCGCCAGTGCCGTGGCAGGAAACGCACAGAAAAAATAGGCAAGGTAAAAACACATTGGCACCAGAAAGGCCCCCACCGGCCCCAGCCCGAAGGCAACCTGCACAAAGGTGATCAGCGGCCCATTGAGCCACGTGACAAACCCGATGATGAAAAACAGCCCCGCCATGACCAGCAGCGGCCGCGCGCCATAAGCCTTGCCGGTTCCGGCCCCTCCGTCATGGTTCAGATCCGCTTGCCCCATTCGCTGCATCCCCCGCGCCCTGGTCCGTGCGCATCATCACCGCGCAAGACAGGCCAACATTGGTCCTGTCATACCGATACCGTAACAGCGCGGGCAAAAAAGCGGCAATCGCACGGCGCCGGTTCCGCCCCCTGCCCTGGCCTGCTATGGCTGGGCCACCGCAACAGGATTCAGGTCTGTCACGCATGCGCCTGCGTTCCCCCTGGCCGCCACGCCTGCCCGCAGGCGACGGCCCTCCTGCCGAAAGGCTGGCCGAAGCCCTGGCCGGTGACATACTCGGCGGCCGGCTGCAATCAGGCGACCGCCTGCCCGCGCACCGCCCGCTGGCCTGGCAGCTTGGCATCGGCATTGGCAGCGTGACGCGGGCCTACGCCACGCTGGAGCGGCGCGGACTGGTGCGCAGCGTGCGCGGGCGGGGCACCTTTGTCGCCGCCAGCCCCAACGGCACGGCGCAGATGCTTGACCTTTCCGCCAACATGCCGCCGCCCATGTTCAGCGACCGCGCGCTGGCCCGCACGCTGGGCCGCCTTGCCCGCACGGTCGATCCGGCGCTGTTCAATGTCTATCCGCCCGTGGCGGGTCATATCGAACACCGGCGCATCATGGCCCACTGGCTGGCGGAACTCGGCGTGGACCTTGCGCCCGACCAGTTGCTGCTGACCAGCGGGGCGCAGCAGGCGCTTGGCGTGGCCCTTGCCGCCGCGCGCGCAAGCACCCCCGTCATGCTGACCGAGGCCCTGACCTATCCCGGCATGCTGTCCCTTGCGCGGCAGGCGGGCCTGTGCGTACAGGGCCTGCCGATGGATGCGCAGGGCCTGCTGCCCGCAGCACTTGACCACGCCCTGCGCCAGCACGCCCCCCGGCGCTGCGTGCTCTATGTCACGCCGACCATGCACAACCCCACCACCGCCACCATGAGTGCGGGCCGCAGGCGGGACATCGCGCGCCTGTGCAGCCGCCATGATGCGCTGATCATTGAAGATGATGTCTATGACTGCGCGCCCGATACCGCCCTGCCCCCGCTGGTGACACTGGCGCCGGAGCGGACCTTTTATGTCAGCAGCCTGTCAAAGACCCTCAGCCCCGGCCTGCGCATCGGGGCACTGGCGCCGCCGCAGGGGTTCATGCAGGCGGCCCGCGACGCATTGCTGAGCGCATCGCTCATGATCGCCCCGCTCTCCTATGCCATGATGGCGCAGTGGATGCTTGATGGCACGGCGGCCTCCGTGCGGCAGTCGCTGCGGGGCGAGGCGGAACGCCGCCGCGCACTGGCGCAGTCCGTGCTTGGCCCTCATCTTGTGCTGCCGCCTTATGATGCCTTTCATGCATGGATGCCCATGCCACTGGCCCGCGCACAGGCATTCGGGGCACAGGCTGCCCGGCAGGGCGTGACGGTCAGCCTGCCCCGGCCCTTCATGGTCCACGCGGAGGAAGCCGGTGCGCCAGCGGGCATTCGCCTGTGCCTTGGCCCGACACCCCTGCCCGACCTGCGTGAGGCCCTGCACCGGCTGCGCCATGTGCTTGATGGCATGGACAATAGTGTCACGTGACACTTTCTTCGTGGAAGAAAAGTGTTACACGCTCCTATGCTCGCCACACCATAAAACACATCTGGCGAGGATATTGTCATGACAGCGCAGCCCATCACGGTCATTGCCACGCTCCGCATCCTGCCGGGGCATGAAACGGCAGCGCTCGACGCCATCCGCCAGTGCGTGGCGCTGTCACGGCGGGAGGCGAGCAACCTGTCCTATCAATGCCACCGTGACATCAACGACCCTGCCGTTTTCGTGTTTGTCGAGCGCTGGGCCAGCCCCCAAGCCCTGACCGCCCATGAAGAAACACCCCACTTCCAGGCCATGAAAGCCGTGTTCGCCACGGCACTGGCCGCGCCGCTTTCGGTGCATGTGACCCGTGAACTCTGAGGCCGCATCCCTGCGCCAGCTTGGCCGTCTCGCCATTGCGCTGTTCCTGGCCTACATGGCCGTGGCCCTGCCGCTGGCCGCCATTCCGGTGGCCGTGCTGCACTGGCCGGGTTATGGCAACGGGCTGGCGGGGCTGGCGGTGGGCATTGCCTTCTTCTCCACCATTCTCAGCCGCAACCATGCGGGCCAGATGGCTGATACACGAGGCGGCAGGCCATGCATGCGCACCGGGCTGACGGTGTATGTGGCGGCCAGCCTGCTCTGCGCCCTCGCTGCCCTGCCCGGCCTGGGCAACGGCGCGCGCTACGCCATCGTGGTCGCAGGCAGGCTCCTGCTGGGCGTGGGCGAAAGCCTGACCATCGTGGGCATGCTGGGCTGGGGCATCGGGCTGGTGGGGCAGGCGCGCGCGGGCCGCGTGCTGGCCTGGACGGGGGCGGCCATGTACGGCGCCTTTGCCGTGGGCGGCCCGATCGGGCTGGCGCTGTACCAGCAGGCGGGGCTGGGCGCGCTCATGGGCGTGGCCGCCCTGCTGCCGCTGGTGGGGCTGGCACTGGTGCAGACCATACCCGCCACCCCGACACATGCGGGCGGCAGGCCGCCATTCTGGCAGGTGCTGGGCACAATCCGCTGGCAGGGCATGGCCGTGGCCCTGCAGGGCGTGGGCTTTGCCGCACTGGGCGCGTTCCTGCCGCTGCGCTTCATCCACGCCCACTGGCCCGGCGCCGGGCTGGGGCTGACCTGTTTTGGCGCGGCCTTCGTGGCCGGGCGCTTTGTGTGCGGGCACCTGCCTGACCGGATGGGCGGGCTGCAGGTCGCGCTGTTCTCGCTGGTGGTCGAGGCGGCGGGGCAATACCTGCTCTGGCTTGCGCCCTCGCCCGCGCTGGCGCTGGGGGGCGCGCTGCTGACCGGGGCGGGCTGCTCCATGGTCTTCCCCGCCCTCGGGGTCGAGGTGGTGCGGCTGGTAGCCCCTGCCATGCGGGCCACGGCACTAGGCGGCTTCGCGGCATTTCAGGACCTGGCCTATGGCGCCACCGGCCCGCTGGCGGGGCTGCTGGCTGACCGGTGCGGGTACGCGGGCGTGTTCGTGCTGGGCGGGGCCTGCGCCACGCTGGGCGCGGGCATTGTGCTCGCCCTGCTGGCCCGCCAGCGTGCGGAGGCATGACATGAATTCAGGCCATGTTTACATTCTGGGCACCTGCGACACCAAGCAGGCCGAACTGACCTATCTGCGCCAGACCCTGCGCGAGAGCGGGATTGCGGCGCTGATTGTCGATACCGGCACGCGGCATGCGGGGCACGAGGCCGATATCAGCGCCCGCGCGGTCGCCCGCTGCCACCCGAAGGGAGAAGATTACGTTTTCTGTGGCGACCGGGGGCGAGCGATTGCGGCAATGGCGGAAGCGCTGTGCGTGTTCCTGCGCACGCGCACCGACATGCGCGGCGTGCTGGCCATTGGCGGCTCGGGCGGCACGGCGCTGGTGGCTCCTGCCCTGCAGGCGCTGCCCATCGGCCTGCCCAAGCTGGTGGTCTCGACCGTGGCCTCGGGCAATACCGCGCCCTATGTGGGGGGCGCCGACATTGCCATGCTCTATCCGGTGACGGACATGGAGGGGCTCAACCGCATCTCGCGCGTGGTGCTGGGTAACGCGGCCCATGCCATGGCGGGCATGGCGCGCAGCCCATGCCGCCCCGCGCCCGACCCACGCCCCGCCATTGGCCTGACCATGTTCGGCGTGACCACGCCATGCGTGGAGCAGGTGGTGCACCAGCTTTCCGGCCGGTTTGACTGCCTTGTGTTCCACGCCACCGGCACCGGCGGCCGCGCCATGGAGCGGCTGGCCGATGACGGGATGATCAGCGGCTTCATCGACACGACGCTGACCGAGTTCTGCGATTACGTGGCTGGCGGCATCTTTGCGTGCGATGCCGACCGGCTTGGCGCGGTCATCCGCACCGGCCTGCCTTACGTGGGCAGTTGCGGCGGACTGGACATGGTCAATTTCGGTGCCCGCGCCAGCGTGCCCGCCCATTACAGGGGCCGCGTGTTTGTCGAGCACAATCCCCAGATCACGCTGATGCGCACGAATGCAGCCGAATGCCGGGCCATGGGCCACATGATCGGCCACCAGCTCAACCGCTGCGCGGGCGAAGTGCGCTTTCTCTATCCCGAGGGCGGGTTTTCCGTGCTCGACCAGCCCGGCGGCCCGTTCCATGACCCCGAAGCCGATGAAGCCTTTTATGCCGCCCTGGCCGAGACACTGGAGCAGACCGCGCAGCGTCGGCTGATCCGCCTTCCCCATGCGATCAACGACCCGGCCTTCGCCGCGGCGCTGGCGCATGAATTTTCGCATCTTTATGGAGACCAACCCTGATGCCCCGTATTGCCCGTAGTGAAATCCTCGCCCGCTTCCGCAGCATGATCGCCGCGCGCACGCCCATCGTAGGTGGCGGCGCGGGCACTGGCCTGTCCGCCAAATGCGAGGCGGCGGGCGGCATCGACCTGATCGTCATCTACAATTCCGGGCGGTACCGCATGGCGGGCCGTGGCTCGCTGGCGGGGCTGCTGGCCTATGGCAACGCCAACCAGATCGTGATGGACATGGCGCGCGAGGTCCTGCCCGTGGTGCCCAACACCCCCGTGCTGGCCGGGGTGAATGGCACCGACCCGTTCGTGGATTTTGACGTGTTCCTTGATGACGTGAAGCGGGTCGGCTTTTCGGGCATCCAGAACTTCCCCACCGTGGGGCTGATTGACGGCAATTTCCGCAAGAACCTTGAGGAAACCGGCATGAGCTACAGCCTTGAGGTGGATGTGGTGGCCCGCGCCCACAAAAAAGACCTGCTGACCACGCCCTACGTGTTCGACCCCGCCCAGGCGGTGGACATGGCCAAGGCGGGTGCTGACGTGCTGGTGGCCCATATGGGGCTGACCACGGGCGGCGCGATCGGCGCGGAAACGGCGCTCACGCTCGATGACTGCACGGCGCAGATCAACGCGATCATCGAGGCTGCGCGCAGCGTGCGCCCCGACATCATCATGCTGTGCCACGGCGGCCCGATCGCCATGCCCGCCGATGCGCAGAAAGTGCTTGCCGCCTGCCCGGGCTGCCACGGCTTTTATGGTGCATCGAGCATGGAGCGCCTGCCCGTCGAGGTCGCGCTGACCGAGCAGACCCGCAACTTCAAGGCGCTGACGCGCTGATGGTAAAATAATAAACGTTTTCGGGTGCCGCCTTTTTTTTAAAAGGCGGCGTTCTTTTCAAAGCTTTTTGTGAAAAAAGCTTTACCAAAAACTTTTATTCGGCTTCAGGTGGCCCCTCGGTCCATGGCTGCTGCTCGATCGCAGGGGGACTATTGGCGGGGCCGCACAGGGTACGGGCAAAACCATGCCGCACCTGCCCGTGGCGCAGGGGCATTACCACTGTTGCCGGTGTCATGCACGCACCGGGGTCGAACACATTGCCAGAGACCCAGCGCAGGGCGGTTTTCACCTGCCCGCCCGCAGGCAGCCCCATGGCCGGCGCGGACACGACTGGCTGCCATGCCACGGCAAGGGGATGATGGTGGCCATCTTCAAACAAAAGCGGCCGCATCCCCGCAACCGAGCAGGCACGCGCGCCGGTGTTGCGCACGATAACCCATGTGCCGCTGTGCATCATGCCATTGAATACGCCTTGCCCGTCATCAAGGCTCACCACGATCTGCCGCGCCTTGCAATCAGGCACGGTCGTGGCCCGCGCCTGTAATGACAGGCTCCATAGCGTAAGGGCCACGAGCCCCGCGATCCGACCCTTCATGGCCCGGCCTGCACCGGCCCGGTGGGGCTTGCATCAAAATGCGCCACATGCCCGGTGGCGGGATCAAGATGGCATGCCCACGCAAAACCGACCCACTCGATGCCCCTGCCCGCCCGCAGGAACTGCCCCCGCCCCGACACCAGCGCGGCACTGGCCACGACCTGGCTGCCCGGCCCCGCATCCTGCAGGAAAAAACGGTGTGGCTCGCTGCCCATGCGCACCAGCACGCGCCGCGCCGCATTCTGGCACAGGAAGGTGGTCATCTGCCACGCCATGTCCTGCCCCTGCACGGCGCGGCGCGTGGCGGGATCGGCAATGTGGCTGATCTGCCGGTCGATGATCCGCTGTTCAGCCATGGAGGGGCCAGCCCTGACCGGCGCGCCACAGGCAGGCCGCAGCATGGCCAGCAGGCCAAGCCCTGCGCACAGACCACGCATCATGTTCATGGTTCCGGTCTCCCCATGCGGGCCTGCCGCAATGCCATGCCAATCATGCCGCGCGCCTGGTGCCGCTTGGGCACGGCCACGCGCTGGGACAGGTAGATGCCTGAATGACCCGAGCATATATAGGCCACGAAACAGCCGGTGGCGAAATAGACGATATCCGCCGTGCCGAACAGTTCCACCCCCATGAGCGTACAGGCCAGCGGCGTATTGGCCGCCCCCGCAAACACCGCGACAAACCCCACCCCCGCCAGCAGGTCCGCCGGGGCGTGCAGCAATGGGGCCAGCGCATTGCCCAGCCCCGCCCCGATGAAGAACAGCGGCGTGACCTCACCCCCCTTGAAGCCCGCGGCCAGCACGACCACCGTAAAGACCAGCTTCCACGCCCAGGCCAGCGGGTAATGCCCGCTGCCAAAGAAATTGGTAATGGACGCCCCGCCAGCCTCGGGTGCGATAATGCCCAGCCCCAGATAGTCACGCGATCCACACAGCCACACCAGGGCGATGGTCGCAATCCCGCCCAATGCGGGTCGCAGCCACACCACCGGGCAGACCTGCCGCAGGCGGGCCGCCAGCCGGTGCACCGATTCAGCAAATACGAGGCTGGCCAGCCCGAAGGCCACCGCCGCCACCATGACCTTGCCCAGCAGCAGCAGGTCGGCATGGAAAAAATGTCCATCCGCCCCGGCATAACCCTGAAAGGCCAGGTGATAGGGCACATGCTCCATGCCCCATGCATGGCAGGTCCAGTCCGCCACGATGGCGCTCAAGGCCACGGGAACAAGGGCATCATAATCAATGCGGCCAACCCGGATCACTTCCATGCCAAACACGGCGCCCGCCACCGGCGTGCCGAACACGGCGGAAAACCCCGCCGCGATGCCGGACATGAGCAGGACCCGGATCTCGTACGGGTTGATCAGGCGCCACACCCGCCCTACCGTGCTGGCAATGCTGCCGCCCATCTGCACCGCCGTGCCCTCACGCCCCACCGATGCCCCGAACAGGTGGCTGACCACCGTGCCCACGAGCACCAGCGGCGCCATGCGCAGGGGCACGCCGCCGCCAGGTTCGTGGATCTGGTCCACGATCAGGTTATTGCCCCCCTCGGCCGCGCGCCCCCATGCGTAATAGAGCAGCCCCACGGCAACACCCGCCACCGGCAGGCCGTAAAGCAGCCACGGGTGCAGCAGGCGTGTCTGCGCCGCCCGGTCGAGCAGCCACAGGAACAGGGCGCACAGCGTGCCCACGCAGGCCGCCATGGGCAGCAGCAGGCTGGCCCATTTGAGCAGGCCCTCCGACTGGCGGGCCACAGCCCGCGCAAGTGCAGCAATATTCATGATGGTTCGGTAAACCCGGCATTCAGGATGGAACAGTTGGCCAGTTCTTATCTGGCCGTGGATCATGGCTATGCGAAACGCTACACGGACGCCTCCCCTTGTTGCCATAAAGGCAGTGGGCAGGAATCATCAGCGCCCTTGCGGGCAGCGGTTCGACCAGCATGGTCCGGCAGAATCCATTGCCGTATTGATTTAAAAAAGCCCTTGCGGGCGCGGGGGTCAACCATGAAAACACAAGGAAGCCGGAAGAACACCGCCTTTTTGAAAAAGGCGGCACCCGGAAACTTTTATTGTTTTCCGGCATGTCCTGCCGGTTTCAGTATCCCCGCCGGGGGTCGCACAGCAGGGCGGGCCGCTCGTTGCGCTCCATCTGGCCAATGACCTCCACCACATAACGCGCCTGTGCCTCCCGCGAGGCCTCGGAGGCCACATGCGGGGTAATGGTCACGCGCTCATGCGACCATAATGGGTCATCCGGCGGCAGGGGTTCAGGCACCACCACATCAAGCACCGCGCCGCCAAGCACGCCCTCATCAAGCGCGCGGAGCAGGTCGGCCTGCACCACATGGTTGCCGCGCCCGACATTGACCAGCCCCGCCCCGCGCGGCAGTTGCGCCAGCAGGGCGTAATCGATCATGCCGCGCGTCTGCGGCGTGCTGGGCAACAGGTTGACCAGAATATCCACATCACGCAAAAAATCAGGCAGTTCCGAAGGTCCGGCAAAGGTGCGGATGCCCGGCACCATCTGCGCCGAACGCCGCCAGCCTGAAACCTTGAAACCGACCTGCCGCAACACCTGGCCCACATGCGCGCCAAGATGCCCCATGCCCATTATGCCCACGCGGGTCTGGGTGCTGGTACGCGTGCTGGTGCGCGGGTTATGCCATTGATGCGCGTTCTGCTGCACCACCCACGCCCGCGCGCCCCGCACCAGGCCAAGCGTGGCCCATAACACGTAATCGGCCATCAGGATTGCTGTCTGCTCGCCGCCCATGCGCACCAGCGGCACATGCTGGGGAAAGGCCGGGTTGTCGAGCAGATGATTGACCCCTGCGCCCGTGCAGATGATGGCCTTGAGCCCGCCCATCCGGCCAAGGTCATCCGCCGTGGGGTTCCAGACCAGCGCATAATCATCAGTCCCGGGTTCCAGCGCGGGGTCATGCCATGCGGCCAGCGCCAGATCGGGCGCCACGTCATGGAAAGCCGCCCGCCACGAGGCCATGCCGGCAGGCCCCTCCGCACAGATGATAAGCCTTGGCATCCTGTCTTTGTGCTCCCCTGCGCCGTTCAGCCTGCCAGAAGGGATTTACGGCGTAGCGGCATGGTCATGCAATGAATACTGCCCCCACCCTGGGAAAACTGGTCAAGGGCCGGGTCAAGCACGCGCAGCCCCTCGGCGCGCAGCATCTGGTTGATGCGGGTGCAGTGATGCGGACTGACCACGCGGTCGCGGCCAAGGGCCAGCACGTTGCAGCCCATGTCGCGCATCGCCTCCTTGTAACTGACCGGCAGCAGGCGGATGCCGTGGGCGCGGAACCAGTCAAGGTCTTCATCGGCAATCACATCAACCGCGGCGATGGCAAGATTCTCGGCCACCATGGTGAAAATGACATCAAGATGCAGGAAGTGCTCGGCGAAGTGGATCATGCGGCACTCCCAGCCTGCCGCCTCGAACCAGCTTATGAACTCGGCGGCACCCGCCTCATCCGTGCGGCCACCGCTCACGCCCACCGCCAGCAGGCCGGGGCGGATGACATGGATGTCCCCGCCTTCGATATGGCCTGCCGTGCAGGTCTTCCAGATTTCGCCGGAGCCGTAGAATTCATGGATCGGCCCGATCTCGGCCCTGCGCTCGGGGCGGGCCAGGCGGGTGACCACGGTGCCGAATGGCGTGGTCTGCGAACTGTCGCGGGTATAGACCTCGTAGGGCATGCCCTCATGCGGGGTCAGGTAGTGGCAGGCGACCTGCTCGCCTTCCAGCGCCGCCACGAGTTCACGGAACTGCGTGCCCAGGGCCGCGCGGTCGGGCCGCCTGCCCTGCGCCATGCTGCGGATGGCGATGTCATTGCTTGGTATCCACGCATAATGATCGGGGGGGCAGAGCAGCACGTCGGCCAGTTCGCCTGTTTCACTGTCGATAAACCAGCGATTTGCCACCATAATGCCTGTTATCCTGTACCGTTCAAACGTTACGATACCGCATATTTCTCCTCCTTCAAGATACCAATGATCTGGAGTTTACTTTAGCGACAAGCAAACCGAACCCTGCCCCCGGCACGGCAACACGGGGCACGGTACGGTCAGTTGTTCACGCCAAAGGCCGGGCGGGTTGCTTCAAAAAGGAACCACGTGCGGCGCTCGGTCTCGTCGATCCAGTTTTCGAGCAGGCTGGCTGTCGCCACGTCATTGCCTTCGTCGCACACGGCATGGACGGCACGCAGGCGCGCGGTCAGGGCCAGGTTGTCCTCACGCAGTTCAGACAGCATGTCCTCGGGGGTCACGTATTCAGCATCGTTATCGGCCACCCTGGTCAGGCGTGCGATCTCGCCCACCGAATGCAGGGTATTGCCACCGATCCTGCGCGCGCGCTCGGCCAATGGATCGGTCATGGCGAAGATCTGGCTGCCCTGCTCATCAAGCAGCAGATGATAATCGCGGAAATGGCGGCCACTCATATGCCAGTGAAAGTTCTTGGTCTTGATATAGAGCGCAAAAACATCGGCCAGAACCGCCTTCAGTCCTGCCGCGATGTCACGCACCGCCTCCTGCGCGAGGTCGGTCGGCGTGCCGAGATAGGTCCGCACATGGGCCGTGCCTGCTGCGACTGCCTTGTCTTTCATCATGATCTCCGTGGTCTGTCATCGGGCCGGACATGAATGCCGTGCGGCATCGGCCCCTGCCCTCAACGCATGGCGGGCCGGGGGGTTCATGGCTGCCGTTTTTGTATTGCAATTGATATTCGTTTGCATTATCAGTCAGCTTACTCACGGCGTCATCAGGCAGTTTTCCCAACCGTCGATTTCCCAGCACAGAGCCGTGAAAACTCATGCGGCATCGCCACCATGCGGTGGCGATGCCGCCCTTTTCCTTTCCTGCAGGGATCATGCCATGAGCGAGACAACAGGCTGCACGGCCGACTGGCACCTTGAACATTCCACCCCCGCGCAACTGCTGCATTATCTTGACCCCCATTATCCTTTTGCCCGGCAGGCCAATGTGCTGGCCCGGCGCTTTAAAGATGTGCAGGCCTTGTGTGGTAGCGGCGAGGCGACACCCGCGCTGACCCGGCTGCGCAATGCGCTGGCGTTCCACCTGATCAAGCTCTCACGGTGGTGGCGGTTTGATTTCTGCCCGCGCGGGGTCACGGGGGTGAACAACCCGCTGTTCCTTACCTACGTCAAGAACCATGCCGAACGCAGCGTGGATGATGAAAGCCTGCTCGATGTCTTTACCGCGCAACGTTACATGCATGCGGGCGATGGCGGCCATATTGCCATACTGGGCCATGATCCGCTGACCGACCCCACAATTTCCATCCTGTATGGCATCGACGGGCAGCGTGCGTTCCGGTTTGCAACCGGCTCGCATGGGGCCGAACCGTTATGGAACGGCCAGGCCTATCCTGATTTTGCCTCCGCCTGGCTTGCGGCGCGCGCGGTGCATGCGCTCGTGTGCGATGACAGCACCGACATGCATGAATTCGAGACCGCGCAGCGCGAGCATATGTGGGCGCGCGCCTGGCACCGGCAGCACTTTCACCGCAGCCGCAAGCAGCCGCTCATTGCGCTTTACGCGCAGGCACACACGCAGCTTTCCAACTGCCAGTCGGCCTTTGGCCGCGCGGAAATGAAAACCGTGACCGACCGCCTGGCCTTTACCCTCGCGCAGACCGCCTTCGAGCGGCGCATGACCGTAGCCGACCTGATTGAGGAGAGCGACATGCTGGCCATCAACCTGCGCGCCGCCAACACCATAAAGCAGCGCGCACGCGCCTATGTGGCAACGTGCATCGACCCCGTTCTGCGGCCCGAGATGGATATCCTGCTTGACCGCGTGGTCTCTTACGTGCCCCGGCGGTGCCCCTGACGCCTGCAGCCGCCCCGTATGATCGGGAATGCACAGATGGCCTGGCATCGTATAGAAAAACCTGAAATATCGGTCAGGATTCAACTGAAATGAAACTGTAGCTTATACATTTCTTCTTTATCATCCTGATCCATCTGCCCGTTCATGTTTTCCAAAACAGCATACATGATTCCCTTTACGGGCGGACTGCCATAAACATCGCGCCTGTTCAAACCCAGGTCCATGAGCTTTTCTTTAAGCGCAGGATCTGAAACATATTTGTCAACAAAATACAAAAGTAACCTTCTGGCGTCTTCATTATTCATTGACAGGACCTTCAGGAGCCGTCTTTTTTCCATTAAAGACGGCTCCACCCGAAGCCAGTCGTGACTACTGCGCGGTATAGCCACCATCAATGACCAGTTCGCTACCGGTCATGAACTTTGACTCATCCGATGCCAGGAACACGATGCCGTAGGCAATGTCATCGGGCTCGCCCAGATGGCCAAGCGGGTGCAGGTCAACCAGCTTCTGCCGGGCGGCAAGCTGGTCGGGGGTTGCAGCGGTCAGGCCCTGCACCATGGGGGTCCAGATATAGCCGGGATGCACGGAGTTCACGCGGATCTTGTAGCCCGATTTGGCGCAGTGCAGCGCGGCCGATTTGGTGAACAGCCGCACGCCGCCCTTGCTGGCATTATAGGCCGCGAGCGTGGGGTCGCCCACCAGCCCCTCGATGGAGGACAGGTTGATGATCGACCCGCCGCCATGCGGCTTCATGGCCTCGATGGCGTAGCGCGTGCCTAAAAACACGCCATCGAGATTGACCGCCTGCACGCGCCGCCACTCGTCAAGGCTGGTCTGCTCGACCGTGCCGGTATAGGCGATGCCCGCGTTGTTGACCGCAATGTCCAGCCGCCCGAAACGCGCCTGCACGGCGGCCATGGCCTGCTGCCAACTTGCCTCATCGGTGACGTTGAGCTTGACGAACATCGCCTCGCCACCGGCGGCTTCAATCTCGGCCACAACGGCCTCGCCTTCGGTTTCCTTCAGGTCACCGATGACAACCTTCGCCCCCTCGCGGGCCAGAAGCTGGGCCGTGGCCCGGCCAATGCCGAGTGCGGCCCCGCTGACAAGGGCGACTTTTCCCGATACCCGTCCCATGAATACTCTCCTGCTGTCCATGAACCTGCGCAGGCGCCCCGGCAATCGATCCGCCTGGCCCGCCAGGTTTTCCTTACCCTGCCGGATCTGCCCGCATGCCTCAATGACGCGCATCAGGCTCTTCTGAATATGAACGCTGGCCTGAAAAAAAAGAATGCCGCCCTTTTTCTCAAAAAGGCGACATCCGGAAACCTCTATTCTTTATAGAGGCGTTTCATGAAAGGCGCGGCCCCGCCCTTACCCCTCGCCATGGGCAATGGCCATGAGCGACTGGCCGAGTTCGGTCTTGATCATGCCCCGGGCATAGGCTTCAAGCCCTGCGGCATCAATGAACCCCATGCGGAAGGCCACCTCATGCGGCGAGCCCACCAGCAGCCCCTGGCGGGACTGGATGGTCTGCACGAACTGCCCGGCCTGCATCAGGCTGTCGGGCATGCCGGCATCAAGCCACGCGCAGCCGCGGCCAAGGCGCTGCACATGCAGTTCATCGGATTGCAGGTACAGGCGGTTGAGATCGGTAATTTCAAGCTCGCCACGCGGCGAGGGCTTGAGGCTGCGGGCATATTCACGCACGCGGCCATCATAGAAATACAGTCCCGTCACCGCCCAGTTTGACTTGGGCTCGGTGGGTTTTTCAACAATATCGAGGGCGTGCCCGTTTTCTGAAAAGTTCACCACGCCATAACGCTCGGGGTCGCGCACCTGATAGGCAAATACAGTCGCCCCGCTCGGCCGGGTGGCGGCGGCGCGCATCTGCTTGCCCAGGTGGTCGGCAAAGATCAGGTTATCACCCAGGATGAGCCCGCAGGGAGAATCATCAAGCCAGTCATCGGCAATGACAAAAGCCTGGGCAATGCCATCGGGCGCAGGCTGCTCGCGATAGGTGAAGGTCACCCCCATATCCGCGCCATCGCCCAGTAGGCGGCGGAACAGCGGCAGGTCGGCCGGGGTGGAAATGATCATGATATCGCGTATCCCCGCCAGCATGAGCGTGGAAAGCGGGTAGAAGATCATCGGCTTGTCATAGACCGGCAGCAACTGCTTGCTCACCGCCAGTGTCATGGGGTGCAGGCGCGTGCCCGACCCGCCCGCCAGAAGAATGCCCTTGGTCGGTTTTGCGCTACCGTGTTCGCTCATGCTGCTGTTCCCATCTTGTCACCTGTCTGGCCAAGGCGCTTGCCATCGTAGCGGGCGGCGCGGATGCCCTCCCACCAGGCGCGGTTATCGAGGTACCACTGCACCGTGCGGCGGATGCCGTGCTCAAAATCATGCTTCGCCCGCCACTCCAGCGCCTGCTCGGCATGGGTGGGGTCGATCTCGTAACGGAAATCATGGCCCGGACGGTCATGCACATGCCGGATCAGGCGCGCGTGGGGGCCGGCAAGATCGGGGCGCAGTTCATCAAGAATGGTGCAGATCGCCTCGACCACCTGCATGTTGGTGCGCGGCTGGCGGGCGCCGATGGCGTAGGTCTCGCCGGGCTGGCCGCGCTCGACCGCGCGCACGAGTGCCTCGGCATGGTCCTCGACGAACAGCCAGTCACGCACGTTCTGCCCGCTGCCATAAACCGGCAGTTCGCGCCCTTCGATGGCGTTGATGGTCACCAGCGGGATCAGCTTTTCAGGGAAGTGCCAGGGGCCGTAATTGTTCGTGGTGTTGGTGACAAAGGTGGGCAGGCCGTAAGTATGGTACCATGCCCGCACCAGATGGTCGGATGAAGCCTTGGAGGCGGAATAGGGGCTACGCGGGTCATACGGCGTGTGTTCGTTAAACGGCGGGTCCCCCATCTCGAGCGCGCCAAAGACTTCATCGGTCGAGATGTGGTGGAAGCGGAACGCCTTGCGACGGGCCTCATCTTGCCGCATCCACCACCGGCGCGCGGCCTCGAGCAGCGTATAGGTGCCCACGATGTTCGTGCTGACAAACGTGCCCGGCCCGTCGATGGAGCGGTCGACATGGCTTTCGGCGGCAAGATGCATGACCGCGTCGGGCGCGAACTGCTCGAATACGCGGTCCATGGCCTGCTGGTCGGTAATATTGGCCACCTCCAGCCGGTAGCGACCGCTCTCGGCGGCATCTTCCGTCGCTTTTATACTGGCCGCATAGGTCAGGGCATCCACATTGAGGATCTCATGCGTGGTGTGCCGGACCAGATGCCGCACCACCGCCGAGCCGATGAACCCGCAGCCTCCCGTTATCAGTATACGCATTTCCTACTCCTTCCCCTTGCCGCGCCAGCCGGATGACAGGCTCCGGCCCGCGCGGCAGGCCAATTATTTCGCATGGTTACGCCAGACGGAAATATTGGCAATGATATCAGAACCACCATGACTTAACACTACAGTTAAGGGCGCTTGTATGTCATAAATATGAATAAACCCTACCTTCGATCGTGGCGCTCCGGGGCAGGCCCGGATCAGGCCATATGCCGTGCGGCCGTCATGGCCTCGCGCGCATCGATGCGCTGCATGATGCGCCGCCCCAGGCGCTGGGACGGACGCTCGACCAGATGGTAACAGACCACCCCCACCAGCAGGCACAGGGCAGATATGGCCACGACCGCAACCAGCCCTCCGGCCAGATCAAGCTGCCGCAGCCACGGCCCCATGCCCCAGGCCAGAATGCCGATGATGAGGTAATGCGTCAGGTAAAACGAAAACGATATGCGCCCCAGCCACACCACCGGCGCCGAGGCCAGCAGCGTATTGACCACCCCGCGCTGGTAGGCCAGGCCAAAGACCAGGACAGTAAACCCGAACACGTCACACACCGGCACGACCGGAAAGAACAGGGTCACGGCAACAAAGCCCACCGCGCCCCATGTAAGGGCCGCCGCGTAACGCGCCGTGCTGTCGGGTGCCAGGTGATAGACGCGGTACAGCACGACCCCGGCGGCAAAACAGAAGAACATGCGAACGGCACCAAACGTGCCCGTGGGGTTGTTGTTGGCGTGGTGGGCGGCAAACAGGATCACCACCAGCGCCGTGAGGCTCGCCGCGCACAGGGCGACGGCACTGCGCACCGACGTGATGCGCATCGCCACCATGGCCAGCATGGGGAAGAGGATATACCCCAGCACTTCCGCGCTCAGCGTCCATGATACGATATTCCACTCCCCCAGTTTGAGCACCGTCCAGCTCTGCACCAGCAACAATGTCTGCACGAAGCCGGGCCAGGACAGGTTATGCGCCCTGTAGGCAAAAGCGGGGTCACTATAGGCGCGCTGCATGGCCACGTAACCGGGCGCAAACAGCACCAGCGGCACGATGGCCAGGAGCACGACTGTATTGAGTGGATAGACGCGAAAGAAACGGACAATAAAAAAATCCCGTATCACCCGCCAGGTGGGCATGCGGAACTGCGCCTCATGCACATGCATGAGAATGAAGCCCGACAGCACGAAGAACAGGTCAACGCCCCGAAAGCCGTTGAACAGGAAAAGCGAGTGCAACAGCCACGGCATATGCAGTATATCGGCAGCCAGACCATAGAAATGGGTGGTGAAAACCCACAGCGCCGCAACACCACGCACTCCTGTCAGGCTGGGGATGGAACGGGCCCTGGGCATGTGATTCCCCCTTCAGAGACTGTTTGAACAAACAGTTCATCAACATAAAAACAATAAAAGTTGCCAGCCGCCGCCTTTATTTCAAATAAGGCGGCATGTGCGCAGGCCTTATAAAACAGACCTCCGCAGAAACTGGCTTATGCTGGCACGATGCTTTCAGGCCCACCCCGGAAGGCGCCCCCTGCCGCATGCGCCCGCCTAGAAGAAGCGTTCTTCAATCGTCACGACATCACCGGGCAGCAGCACCGTCTCGCGTGAGATGCGGCCTTCATGCGCGGGGGTATCGAGGTCTTCATGGCGCACGTCGTTTGCGTGCCCGGTCACGGCACGGTAGGTAAAGCCGCCCGCAAGCGCCACGGCAGTGAGCATGGTCATACCCGGCTGGTAGGGATACTGGCCGGGGTGATTGACCTCGCCCAGGATGTAGATCGGCCTGTACTGCGCCACCTCGACCGACACGCTGGGCTGGTAAAGAATGCCCTTGCTGGCCAGTTCGGCGGCAATGCGCTGCGCAAGCGCCCCCGGCGCCGAACCCGCTGCCGGAACGACCCCAAGCAGCGGAAAATCGATATTGCCGTTGTCACTCACCGTAAAAGTATTGCTCAACTGCGGATCATTATAGGTAATGACACGCACCTGATCGCCCGGCCCGAGGTGATAGGCCCGGCCATCCACCGGGGCAAAGGACTGTTCGCGCCCCGATGCGCATGAGCCTAGCGCCAGCAGGGCCGTGGCACCGATTGCGTGCAGTATTCCAGGCCGACACGTTTTCCGTATCATTGCAAACATGGCCACTCCCAAATCATTCAATGCTGTTTTCCTCTTTCCGGGTGCGGGCCATGCGGCCCTCAGCCGGAGATGGAAAAACCCAATAGTACCGTATTGCTCGTAAACGTCGAAAGACGCCCCGGGATGTTCAGGTAATTCACGTTTCCGCCGGATGTGGCGTTATTGACATAGTTATAGGTAAGTGAGGCACGCACATGGCGATCGATGTTCCAGAACACCGTTCCGCCAAAATGAATCTGTTTTTGCAGCCGGCTGCCCGCAAGGCTTGCCATGGCCGAGCCCTCCACCTGCTGGCCGGACTGGGAACTGCTTTCGCCAAACTCGCCATAGGCGCGCACGAACACGTTGTGCCGCAGTTCATGATCCCATTGCAGCCGTACGTCGGTAATGACCTGGTTGCGGGCGAAGGGAGTTTCTGGGTCGCTGATATGGCGCGCCGCGGTCAGCGTCACGGTATCGATGCGGCGCGGCATCCACGCCACATTGGCCTCGAAGGTGGGCGTGCTGACCGAGGGGCTGTAGCCATTCCTGAAGCTGCGCGTCTCGCCACCGACAAGCAGCCGGTACTGCCACACCTGCCCCCGGCGGAAGTCAACGCCCACAAACCCCGCCCCATCGGCATAGTTGTTGGTCGAGGCCTGGACCGCCTGGTCAAACTGCGCGGCCGATCCGCGCAGCACGGCAACAAGCGCATCCCCGCGCGAGAACTCGTAGCGCGAGGTCAGCGATCCGGTCTCGACCTTGTGGCTGATCGAATCATAATCGATCGAAATCGGCCCCGGCGCCGTGCCGAACGAGAAATCCTGATAGTCGAATGCCGGGATCAGGCTGAAGCGCCCGAACACCTTTGTATAGCTCAGCCGCCCGTCATTGACCTGGTACGGCACGGGATAGACCACCCCGTACACGCCCAGATTGGTGGCCGAAAGGTGGTACTGATAATGCGAAAACGCAGCGCTGAGCGTGTCATGCCCAAGGTTGAGCGAACCGCCGATGCTGCCGTGCCAGTTGGTGTAGCTGGCTATGGACTGGGTGGGGTAGCGGTGGTCATCCATCCCCACCGAGGCCCCGAGCGCATGCCGCCGCCAGCGTGAACTGGCACTGACATTGGCCGATGTCTGCACAGCCGGGCTGCCGGAGCCGGGAATGCCCAGCGTATTGGTGTTGTAGCCCACGTTTTCCGAAGCACTCGGCCTGAGCAGCCAACTGCCCATGCCGATCCCGTCACTCTGCTGGCCCATCATCTGGTGGGTCACGACCGAGCCGGTCAGGTCGGTGGAATAACCCGGCACATCGGAGGGAAAAAGCTGCTGGATCAGCTGGGCATGGGCCGGGTGCGCATGCAGCCCCACCCCCAGCGCCACCATGCTCCCCACCGACCCATACCGCAGGCCACGCCGCACCCCGCCGCGACCCCGCAACCGCACTACCTTCATACCCTGCCCTAACCTAACCTGTAATCGTAACACGGGGCTTGCCCCCCGCGCGTGGGACCAACCGGCGCACCATGTCATGCAGCCCCGGGTCCAGCCGGTAGGCGGCAAACGCCATTGCCAGCCCCGCCACCGCGGCAGCCCCCGCCGAGACCAGAAGGGTCATGGGAACAAGCAGACTCACAACCAGTGCCCCTGTCATAATCATCATCCCTGGCACAAGGCGCCAAGTCTGCCGTGACAGGCAATCCGACAACAGGTAAAGCGCAACTAAATTAATCGTGACCCGCAGGGTCCACGCCGCCGCGGCCCCCGGCAGCCCCCACCATCTGATGAAAAGCCACAGCACGCAAAAGAACGGCAGGATCTCCACCATCGACACCTTGGCCGTGATATGCGGCCGCCCCTGCCCCTGCAAAAGCCCGTACGGCAGGAAGGCAATGCCGTTGGTCCAGGCCCCGAACATCAGGATCTCGGCCACCGGGCGCGAGACATCGGCAAAGTTGCCGCCCACCCACATATGCAAGAACGCCCCCGAAAACACGATGCCCGGCGCGCAGATGAGCCCAAAGCCATAGGTGAGCGACGACGTGGCCCGGCGCGTCAGGTCCACCGCCTCGCCCCGCTCGGCGCGTGACAGGCGCGGAAACAGCGTGCGGGCCAAGGCGGTCGCCACAACCTGCGAGCGCATGGCCAGGTTCATCGGCACGGTGTACTGCCCCACCGATGTCACACCCAGCGTGGCCCCGATGATAAGCTGGTTGGACGTATCAAGCAGCGGGTTGATCAGGCTCGATATGCTGACCCACGAGCCATAGCCCAGCAGGCGCTTGAGCCATGTCACGTCAAAGTCGAGCGGGCGGATGGGCCATTCCAGCACCATCACCACGCAGTAGGCCAGCACGATCATGCCCAGCCGCGACAGCACGATGGCAGGCAGCACAACCGTAAGCTGTGGCCCCCAGATATGGATGCAGACCAGCGGAATGATCTGGCCCGCCATGGTGGTGGAGGAATTGAGCATGTTGGAGAGCAAGAAGCGCTCGCGCGATTCCATCGCCCCCGTGGCCACGCCATTGATCATGCCCAGCGGCAGCATCACCGTCATCCACGGATAGGCATGCCGCGTTTCGGCCATCAGGTCGGGCGGTATGCGCACGAAGTGCAGCAGCACCATGTCGCCAATAGGATACAGGATCAGCCCGCCCAGCGCGCCCAGGCCCAGATTGCTGTAAAACGCGGTCATGAGCACGGGCGAGCGCTCGCGTGATGAGGCATGACCCAGTTGCGCCAGCGCATTGGCCGAGGCACGCGACAGCCCGAAATCAAGAAACCCCAGATACCCCAGCAAGATCCATGAAATGGCAACGATGCCATACCGGTCCGTGCCGATCAGGTGCAGGTAGAACGGCACCGTGCCCAGCGAGACGACGATGGGGAAGATGGAACCAAAGACATTGAACAGGAAATTGGTGGAAAACTTGTTCCTGGCCATCACTCCGCCCCTGCCGCGGCCATGTTGGCTTCAGGCCGGGCGCGGCCGAGCACCTGCTGGTACAGCTGCGCATATTCATGCGCCACGCTGTGCCAGTCATAACGGCTGGCCACATCCATGTTGCGCGCCCGCAGGGCATCCGCCGTCTCGGGCAGGGCGGCGGCCATGTCCTCGGCCGCGCGCGCGCCGGGGGCAAGGTTGCCAGGGTCCACCATCACGCCTGCCGCCCCCTGCTGCATGAGCCGCGCAAAGGGCGTGATGTTGCTCAGGATGGGCACGAGCCCCGCCGACATCGCCTCCACCGCCGCAAGGCCAAAGCCTTCATGCGCCGACAGGCAGCCAAAGAAGCTGGCCTCCCCCATCAGGCCGCGCAGTTCGGCATCCGACGGGCCGGGCACGATGCGCAGGCTGTCCTCTATGCCGCAGGCGCGGGCCTGTGTGCGCAGGTCATCGGCCGTGAGGTTGGAATCCTGCCCCGCCACGATCACGTTCCAGCCGGTATTATAGGCCCGCAGCAGCGCCACGAGCTCAAACAGCAGCTTGAGGCGCTTGTGCACCGCAAAGCGGCCAAAGGCGAGGATGGTGCGGTTGGGCGTGCGTGACGCCGCATCGCGGAAGCGGGTCTGGTTGATGCCGTTCTCGATGGTGACCAGGCGGCCTGCCGCAACATTGCGGAACAGGTCGGCATCGCTGTAGCTGCACGCCACGATCTTCCTGTACGCCCGCACCGAGAGGGGGGTGATGGTGCGGAACCAGATCTCCTTGATGCGCCTGAGCGCGCCGGTGTGGAAGAAGCCGCCATGCGTCGAGGCGATCATGGCCTTGCGGTGCAGCGGCCATGTCCAGGCCAGGAAATCAAAGAAGAAGTCGATCGCGTGCACATGCAGCAGGTCAAACCCGCCAATATGCCGCAGCACCTGCGGCGCCAGCGGGTATTTGGTCGAGCCCCGCCACGCCAGCCGGGTGACGGGAATGCCATCGACCACATCGCGGTGCGGCAGCTTGCCGGGGCGCCCGAATACGGTGTCGAGCGTCAGCACCTCGGCGTCGATGCCCAGCCGCTGGCGCTGGCTGCGCGCGAGGTTGAGCAGGGAGTCTTCCAGCCCACCGACCGAAGGGCTGAACTGGCGGCAGATATGCAGGACTTTCAATGTTTCATCCCCCCGTTTTTCAGTGTTCATCAAAACGGCTCAGGATCCTGATATCCCTGTTGCCGTAACTGTAGCCCATCACGTCCATCGCGTTATCCTCCACCATGGTGGCCACCACGCCGGCGAGGTGCGCGCCACAGGCTTCAAGCCGCTCAAGGCAGGCCATGACGGCACGCTGGGCCGTGCTCTTCCACCGGCACACGAAGATCACCTGATCGGCCATGTTCGCATGCACCAGCGCATCGCTCAGCCCCAGCAGCGGCGGGCAGTCGATGATGATGAGTTCGTAGGAATGCTTGAGTTCGACCAGCATCGCGCGCAGGCGGCGGATCTCGACAGGGCTGAAGGCATGCTCGATGGTCCGGCCCGCCGGGATGTAGTCAAACCCGGCCTCGGGGTCGGTGCGGATCACATCCGCCACGCGCACGCCACTGCTCACCAGGTCGCTCATGCCCAGCGAGGGGCGGCCCGTGGTGCCATCGGTCAGGTAATGGTCGAGCATGCCGCGCCGGTGGTCGGCGTCGATCACCAGCACCTTCTGCCCGCCGCGACGGGCCACGGCGGCCATCCACAGCGCCAGCGTGCTCTTGCCTTCCTCCGGCCCGGCGGAGGTAATGGCAAGGCAGAGCGGCTGGCCGCCTTCATGCACCCGCATGGAAAGCTGCATGACCAGGCTGCGCACCGCCTCGGTCGCGCGCGAATAGGGGTGGTCGAGCACATGGCGACGCACGGTCTGCTCGCTGCGCCCGCCCACCTTGGGCACCACGGCCAGCAGCGGCAGCGGAATGGCGGCGCGCAGGCGCTCGATCTCGGTAAAGCCCGCGGTGAAGTAATCGCGCAGCAGCACGGCCCCCGCGCCTGCGGCAAGGGCGACTGCAATCAGCCCGATGCCAAGCTTCTTGCGGTTGGGGAAGCTGGGCACATCAGGCGCCGAGGCATGAGAGACCATGGCGATGGGCGGCTGCAGCAGGGCCGCGCGGTCCACCACCTCCTTGGCATGTTCAAGGAAGGTTTCATACACCGTGCGCGCGCTCTGGGCCTCCTGGTCGAGCGTGCGGTATTCCGCCTGCGGGCCGCTCTGCCCGCCTGCCTTCTCGCGCAGCAGGTCAAGGTTCTCGTTCAGGCGGTCCACCTCGGCGCGGGCGGAGATCTGGTCCTCGCGGATGGTGTTGAGCGCGGCCTGCGTCTCGGCGGCGAGGCTGGCCCTGGTGGTTGCGATCTGCTGGTCAAGCGCGCGCAGGCGGGGGTGCTGGGGGCCGTAGGTCGCGGCCTCCTCCTGGCGCGTGCTTTCAAGCTGCATGAGCGAATTGGCGGTGGCCACCAGGATCGGCTCCTGCGACAGGGCCACGGCGGCGCGCGCATCGCCCCGGGCTGCCGCATCCTTCAGCGCGTCGGCGCGGGCCTGGGCTGCGGCAAGGCGACCCTGCGCCTGGCTGAGGTTGGAGGCGGTATCGGCAATCTGGCGCTCGATCAGCGGGCTTGAGGTGCTGCCCTCGTTCGTATTGGTCAGGCCGTGGGCGTTATCAAAGGCGTTGGCCTTCTGCACTGCATCGAGCCAGCGCTGGCGCAGGGCGGCGGTGCGGCTGTCGAGCCACGCGGCCACGCGGTTGATGTCCGCTGTCTGGCGTGCCAGCGCAATGCGCTGGTAGTTGGTCACCACCGCATCGGCCAGCGCTGCCGCGCGTGCCGGGTCGCCATCGACCACGCTGATGTCAAGGATCTGGGTGCGCGGCTCGGGTGTGATGGTCAGGCTGTTGAGGAAGGCGTCCTCCTCATGCATGCGCTGCACCTGCGGGTCCACCGGCTTTGCCACGTGGCACATGAAACCCAGCCCCATGTGGCACAGCCGGTCACGCAGGCCGGCATGGGCGGGCTGGGCGGGGGGCGGCAGTTGCGCCAGCACGGCGGCAGCCACGTCGCGCGAATGGATCATCGCCGCCTCCGTCGAGACCAGTTCGTCATCCGGCGGCGTCTGGTTCTGCTGCTGGCCGTTAGGCGCGAGCGGGTCCTGCTGCGCACGACCCGCCACCACGACCGTGGCCGTGGCCGTGTAGCGTGGCTTGAGCGAAAGCGTGATCGCCCCCCCTACCCCCACCACGCCGAGCACGGTCAGGGCAAACAGCATCCGGTGCCGCAAAAAGGCGCGGCATGTCTGGCGAATGACGAGGCCGACATCCTGTGCGGTCCATGACATTGAAGGGTTCCGTCCCTGTATGGAAACATAATTCATGCTGCTTACCCGGCGAGTTTCCGTGAGAGGGGGGAGGCCGCCCGCAAGCGGAGCCTGCGCTGCAGGTAGACAAGGACATAGAAGCCGAACACCGGCAGCCCCAGCACGTAGCGCCGCCACAGCCTGCGTGGCTCGCGCATCAGGCGCACCAGCCATTCCAGCCCCATATTGGCCACCCATCGCGGCGGCCTGCGCACCCGGCCCGCCGCATGGTCAACCAGCGCGCCCGCCGTAATGAAAACGCCGGTGGGCAGGTGGTCGATATTGTCACGCAGCCAGATTTCCTGCCGGGGCATGCCCATGGTCAGCAGGATGATGTCGGGCTTTGTGGCCAGCAGCCGCTCAAGGAGTTGCGTGGACTGGCGCGAGCCGGGGGTGAGGTCAAAAAAACCATGCTGCGTGCCCGCTGTCCGCACGCCGTAGCGGGCAGAGAACGCCTGGGCTGCCGCATCGACCACGCCCGGCTGCCCCCCGATCCAGAACACCGAAGCCTCAGGCCCGAGGCGCTCAAGCACCGGGCCGATCCATTCCGGCGGCGTGGTGCGCGCCAGCGCGCGGCCGGTCAGCACGCGGGCGGCAAGCTGCACGCCCGCGCCATCGCAGAACGCGATATCCGCCCGGCGGAACAGCCCGCGCAGCCACGGGTGCTTTTGGGATTCGACCACCATATGGGCATTGGCGTTGACAATGGCCATCTTGCGCCCGCCCTTTACGGCATCGATCACGCGCGTGACAATTTCAGCGCGCGTGATGTCATGCAGGGGCAGGCCCATGACATCAACAATCGCATCATCCAGTTTTATTTCCGTATTCGCGTTCATTTTGAATACACCGTTCATCATTATTGCAGTTCAGGAATTCAGAACGCATTGCGTGAGAAAATTTCGCGCTTGATGGTCAGGAAGATGATCTTCATGTCCAGCCAGATCGACCAGGCGCGTATGTATTCCAGGTCCAGCACCACGCGGCGGCACAGGTCCTCGCGCGTGACAAGTTCGCCGCGCGAGCCGTTGATCTGCGCCCAGCCGGTAATGCCGGGCTGCACGCGGTGGCGGGCTACGTATTCTTCCATCGCCTCATGCAGCAACTGCCCGCCCGCGCGGGTCTGGGGGGCGTGCGGGCGGGGGCCCACGAGCGACATCTCGCCCCGCAGTACGTTGAACAGCTGGGGCAGTTCATCAATGCTCAGCCGCCGGATCACACGCCCCACGCGTGTTACGCGCGGGTCGGTGCGCGAGGTCTGGCGCGCGGCCCCGCTATCGGCCATGTCGGTGTACATGGAGCGGAACTTGAACACGTTGAAATAGCAGTTGTTGAAGCCCTGGCGCGGCTGGCAGAACAGCACCGGCCCGCGGGAATCAAGCTTGATGGCCAGCGCCACGAGGGCAAGGACGGGCGCGATCGCAATCAGGATCAGCACGCTGGCACTGAGGTCGAACGCGCGTTTTTCCAACATGTCCCACTCGCTCAGGGGCCTGCGCTGCAAGACCGTGAGCGAAAAGGGCCCAAAGCGCTCGATGGGCCAGAAATGACTGTTTTCCGTCATCAGCGTGGGCACTACATACACATCGGCCAGCACGCCGCGCAGCCGCCACAGCACATCCATCACATGCTGCTGCCCGCCCTCGGCAGGGGAAAAACTCATGATGACGGCATCAATGCCATCCTCGCGCCCGCGCTGCACGAGTTCATCGATCGTGCCGTCAACATTGGCGCCCTGATCATCAAATACGCCAACAAGGCGAAACATGCGCTGCATGCGGGTATTGATGCGCGCGGCCATCTGGGTCGCCTCCGCGCCTGAACCGATGATCGCCACCTTGCGCGTCAGGCGATGGGCCATCGCCTCCGTGTGCATAACATAAGTACCGATGATCCGTTCAGCCGCCAGCGCCACGACAACAAAAACCAGCCATTCGCCGCCCATGCGCACCGAAAGGCCCACTGGCCAGGACAGCATGACCAGAATGGCGCAGAACACGATCAGGCCAAACACGACGGGCGGCGCCAGATAGCGCAACTGGGAAGAGAGCCTGGTAATATCGGGAATGTCGAGCAACGGCACGTTCTTGGGGAACAGGAAAAACGCCCCGCCTGCCATGACATTGGCCAGCAGGAGCGCGCCGGACAGTTCGGGCGTATCATAAAAGCGCTGCCAGGCGATGCAGGCCACGACGGCAAGGCACACGCACATCGCATCCGACAGCACGACCACCTGCGACACGACGGGGTGACGGTAGGAAAAGCTGCTTTCACCCGCGCGGTACATCAGGCGCCACCGCGAAGAGATGCCATCGACCCCCGTTGATAGCGACAGGTCGGATTCACCATTTTCCAAATGCCTGAGTGCCTCGCTCATTTTGAAACATCTCCTGTCAACGCGGGCCGCGGCCTGCCACCGGATACAGCTTCCCTTGTCATTCGCCTGCATGACGCGATGCGGGCGCAAACACTCCCCACTCTTTTATTGTTTTCATGTCTTTTGGGGCATCAGTTCCCGTAGCGGCATTATTCTGGGTATTTTAGGGCCAAAATATGTCATTGTCGCAGTATGGAAACATGATTTGCCCGTCACGTCTTATTTATTAAAAAATTCACAAACTGATGGAACCGTTATTACAACGAAACGAATGGCCTGTACCCCGGCTCCATCCTTCTGCCATGGGGCACGCACGCGCCGATGCGCCTGAATGCCCCATGCCTGCATGTTACTGCCGTCCGTATGTATCCTCGAAGCGGACGATATCGTCTTCCCCAAGATATGGCCCGGACTGCACCTCAATGAGAGTCAGGGGAATGCGGCCTGGATTTTCCAGGCGGTGCATACAGCCTAACGGCAGATAGACACTTTCGTTTTCCTGTACCAGCAGATTTTCCTCATCACGCGTGACGAGGGCCGTGCCGCTGACCACGACCCAGTGCTCGGCGCGGTGGAAATGCTTCTGCAACGAGAGTTTCTGCCCCGGATAGACCACGATGCGCTTGACCTGAAAGCGCTCGCCCTGGATCAGTCCCTCGTAAAAACCCCAGGGCCGGTAACAGCGATTATGAATTTCGGCTTCCGTCCGGCTGGCTTTTTTAAGCTGCGCCACAAGCGCCGAGACATCCTGCGCATAGTCACGGTGGATGGCGAGCACCGCATCGGTCGTGACGACAAGCACGATATCGGTCAGCCCCGCCACCGCCGTCAGCATGCCCTCGCTGCGCACGTAACAGTTATGGGACTGCTCGAGCACCACGTCGCCCACGACCACGTTGCCGCCGGCATCCTTGTCGCCCAGTTCCCACAGCGCATTCCAGTTACCGACATCCGACCAGCCAAGATCGGCGGGAATGACCAGCGCGCGGTCGGTGCGTTCCATCACGGCATAATCGATGCTGACACTCGGGCAGCGCAGGAAGGATTCAGCGTCTAGCCTGCGAAAGGTCAGGTCATGCTGGCTGCGCTCGAGGGCCGTGCGCACATTTTCAAGCACATCGGGCTCATGCCGCGCCAGTTCGGCCAGCATGACCGAGGCAGGCGCTACGAACATGCCCGAATTCCACAGGTATCCCCCTTCACGCAGCATTTCGGTCGCGCGCAGGTGGTCCGGTTTTTCAATGAACCGGGTCACGCGGTACACGCCCTCATCGGGTCGATCGGGGTGCAGCGGCGCGCCGGTGCGGATATAGCCATAACCCGTCTCGGGCACGTCGGGCTTCATGCCGAAGGTGACGATATAGCCTTCCCGCGCCACTTTCGCCGCCTTTTCCAGCACGGCGGGCAGGCGCTCGGGATAGCGGAAGGCGGCATCGGCAGCCATGATCCACAACAGGGTCTGGGGATTGTCCTGGGCTGCCACGAGGGCTGCGGCGGCAATGGCGGCTGCCGTGTTGCGCACCGCGGGCTCAAGGATGATGCGGCCGTTTTCGCACCCGTTCTCACGCAGTTGTTCGGCTACGAGAAAGCGATGCGCCTGGTTGCACACCACGATGGGCGGGGCAAAGGCCTCGCCCGTGGCGCGTTGCAGGGTCTCACCGATCATGGTCTGATTCGAGGCCAGCGCCCAGAACTGCTTTGGGTGGCTGGCGCGCGAGACGGGCCACAGCCGCGTGCCCGTGCCGCCTGAAAGCACGATGGGCGTAATGGGCGGCAAGGCGGTTTCCGGCCTGGGTACGGTTACATCCGTCGCTGTCATAAACGTCATGGATCGTGTCTCCGTCCTGCGGGTTTCATGTCGCGCTGGCACGCTGCCCCCGGTGGCGGGTGGCAGATGCAATCCGGGGCGGACATTCATGTGGTGAACGCACTAAGCCAGAATTTTTTTGTCAAGAATGTGGTGGGCAAACATATTTTTGTCGTGTTCATGCCCTTGTGTGTCACTGGCATGAACTATTCGGCGCGACGGAACCGACATGCCTTATTACTTTTTCATTGTTTCAAGCTGATTTGAAAAACGCTACACGCGGGCCTGCGAGTGAAAGCAGGTTCACAGACAGACCAGGGAGGTCCAGGTGCGAATTGCTATGATCGGTGGAGGCTACGTGGGGTTGGTCTCCGGTACATGTTTTGCGGAGTTCGGCACGGATGTTGCCATTGTTGAAACCAACCCCGACCGTCTGGCCGCCCTGCGTGAAGGGCGCATTCCGATTTACGAACCCGGCCTCGACCGCCTGGTGGCGGAAAACGTGGAGGCCGGGCGCCTGACGTTTGGCGATGACATCGCCGCTGCCGTAAAGGGTGCTGACGCCGTGTTCGTGGCCGTGGGCACGCCCTCGCGCCGGGGCGACGGCCAGGCCGATACGAGTTATGTCTATGCCGCGGTCGAGCAGGTCGCGCGCGTGGCCGAGGGGTATACGCTGATCGTAACCAAATCGACCGTGCCGGTGGGCACCGGGCGCGAGATTGCCCGGATCGTGCATGCGACGCGGCCGGACCTCGATTTCGATGTCGCATCGAATCCCGAGTTCCTGCGCGAGGGCAACGCCATTGTCGATTTCATGAAGCCCGACCGCGTCATCATCGGCATCGACCAGTCAAAGCCGGGCGGCACGGAGCGCGCGCAGAACATCCTGCGCAAGCTCTATCGCCCGCTTTACCTGCTTGAGCGCC
The DNA here is from genome assembly GCF_013155395.1 of Komagataeibacter melomenusus. Taxonomy (GTDB): domain Bacteria; phylum Pseudomonadota; class Alphaproteobacteria; order Acetobacterales; family Acetobacteraceae; genus Komagataeibacter; species Komagataeibacter melomenusus. The sequence goes on from NZ_JABJWC010000011.1 coordinate 69,020, forward strand.
CCATTGTCTTCACCGGGCTGGAAACGGCGGAACTGATCAAATACGCCGCCAATTCCTTCCTGGCCATGAAGATCACCTTCATCAACGAGATCTCCGATTTGTGCGAGAAGGTGGGGGCTGACGTGAACGATGTCGCCCGCTCCATCGGGCTTGACGGGCGCATTGGCAAGAAGTTCCTCCACCCCAGCCCCGGCTTTGGCGGCTCGTGCTTCCCCAAGGATACGCGCGCGCTGACCGCCATCGGGCGCAATGCGGGCTCGCCCGTGCGGCTGATCGAGACGACGGTTGCCGTCAATGAACTGCGCATGAAGGCCATGGGCGAGCGCGTGATCGCGCTGGCCGGTGGCGACGTGAAGGGGCTGACGGTTGGCGTGCTCGGCCTGACCTTCAAGCCCGAGACCGATGACATGCGCGAGGCCGCCTCGATCGTGGTGCTTGACCAGCTCGACAAGGCGGGCGCGAAAATCCGCGCCTTCGACCCTGCAGGCATGGAAACCGCCCGCCCCGTGCTGCCCAAGGGCGTGACCTACTGCAAGGACGCGCTCGATGCCGCCACGGGGGCGGATATTCTGGTGGTGCTGACCGAGTGGAACGAATTCCGCTCCCTCTCCCCCGAGAAGCTCAAGGCCCGCATGACCGGCCGCAAGGTTGCCGACCTGCGCAACATCTGGGACCCCGAGAGCCTGAAGGAAGCAGGCTTCGACTACATCTCGCTCGGGCGGCCAGACGTGGTGCACACCGCCTGAAACGCCATCCGGGCCATGCAGGACATGGCCCGGACCAGACAGGACAGATATAAAGACATCAGGGGAAGCACAGACGCTTCCCCTGATGTTTTTTCATGATTTCAGGAATGGCAGAGGCGGCGCCGCAGGGCCGCGCCAATCTGGCGCATCATGGCAGGCAGGAAGGCCGGGCGGTCCATGGCGCGCTTCATGATCGCGCCAAGCGCCCCTGAGCGCAGGGCGACCGATACGAAGTGGGAATCATCAAGCCGCTGCAATCCCTCCGCGCGCTGGCGCAGCAGGTCCACCAGCACGGGATCATTGCTGATGCGCGGGTCACGCGCCAGCGCCAGCGCCATGTCACGCATGTCGCGATAGGCGATGACGGTGCGCGACATGCCTGAGGCCCGCCCGCTCACGCTGCCCTGGCGCTGGGTGTAGAGATAGGTGGGCTGGTCGATCAGGCACAGCCGCCCCCCCGCCAGCAGGAACGAGACCACCAGCAGAAAATCCTCCCCATGCCGCACCAGCGGGTCATAACGCAGGTCGTGGGCCTGAAGGAACGCACGCCGGAACATCGGCTTGAGCAGGCCCCAGTCAAAGCCACTGCCGCCTGAACGATTATGGCGCACGTAATCACGCAGGCTTACGGGCTGGAGCGGCACCTGCCCTGCCCCCATTGCGCGGCCCGTTACCTGACCTGCCATGGCGTCGTAATAGCCCAGATCATCGGCCACGGCATCACAATCGCCCTGTGCTGCGCGCGCCGTGAGCACGGCAAGCCGGTCAGGGGCAAAGGCGTCATCGCCATCAAGAAAGGCGACCCACTCCCCCCTGGCCGCGGCAAGGCCGGTATTGCGCGCAACCGACGGGCCGCCATTGGCGGGGGTGGACACAACGCGGATGATGTCATGCGCACGCGCCACCCGGCGCAGCAGGTCGGGCGTGCTGTCGGTCGAGCAGTCATCCACCACCACGATCTCAAGCGGCGGCTGCGTCTGCTCCAGCGCCGAATTGACGGCCCGCATGATGAAGTCCTGCGCATTATACGCCGTGATGATCAGGGTGACGGACATGGGAGCGGTCATGGGGTTCGTCCTGTCATGCTATCGTAAATCTTCTCCAGCATGCCCGCCCAGTAGGACAGGTCATGATGCTTCGCCACGAAAGCGGGGCCGGCTGCTGACATGCGCGTGGCCAGCGCGTCATCACGCAGCAGCCGGATCAGGTAGGCGCTCAGCGCTGCCACATCGCCCTCGGCAAAGGCAAAGCCGGTCCTGCCATGTTCGATGCCCTCGGTGGCGCCGCCACGGGCGGATGTGACCACCGGCACGCCACTGGCCTGGGCCTCGAGCAGGACAAGGCCCATGCCCTCGGCATCGCCATTGGCCGCCGTGACGCTGGGCAGGCAGAATACCCGCGCCTGCGCCAGCAGCGGCTGCATCTGGGCTGCGGAATAACGGCCATTGAACGTAATGCCCCCGATATCGGCGGCAAGCCCTGCCAGCATGTCGCGCTCCGGCCCGTCGCCTGCAATGAGCAGGCAGGCATCGGGCACCTGCGCGCGCACGCTGCGAAAGGCCTCGATGAGGTAGCGGCAGCCCTTTTTCTCCACCAGCCGGCCAGCGAACAGGATGACCGGCCCCCGCTCGGCCACGGGCGGCCCGGCGGGGTGAAAGCGCGTAAGATCAATGCCGATGGGGCAGACATGGATGCGCTGTTCAGGCAGGCCCGCGCGGATCGCGGCCTCGCGGATGCTGTGCGACACCGCGACGTAATTGACCTGCTCGATACCGGCCAGATGCCTGAGCCTGCGCGGATAGGCCCGCCAGCGCTGGCCGCCACCCCCTGCGGCAAACCATTCCATGCGCGTCGTGATGTCCGACCCATGCAGGGTGACCAGCAACGGCACGCCCAGCGCATGCGCCACAGGCCACGCCTCCACCCCGTCAAAGCCGAAATGGGCATGCACCAGCCGCGGCGCGAAGCTGCGCGCCAGGGCGAGCATGCCCGGCACCGGACGCTCGATCATGCGCGATGCCATGCCGGTCAGGCGCTGCACAAACGTAGGCGGCCCATCATGCAGCGCGCGCACGTCCATGCCATCAAGCGGCAGCTGACCTATGGTGCGCTCGCCCAGCAGCACGGGCCGCCAGCGCCGCAGGCCACGCGCCTGGTCGCGCACGAATGTCTCCGACAGGGGCAGGATCTGGGTGCGGTAGATCGCAACCGTGGGCGCTGTTGCATCCGCCATGACCGACCCCGCACCTGCCTCGGCCATGTCGTTCATGCCGCCACGGCCTCGCCGGGGGCAGGACAGGCCTGTCCACGATGGCAGGCGCGGTCGGTGCGCGAGGATTCATGGCCAAAACGGCGCACCAGCGGCGCGAGCAGCACGCCCAGCACCGCATCCTTCTGCATGGCGCGCGGGCCGAAGGTCCAGAACGAGCGCTCACTATACCCCCCCGCGCGCACCAGCCGCACGAAGGCGGCAATGCGGCGCGGCAGGCTGGCCGAACACACCTCGGCGCGCGCGGCGTAAAGCGGCTCGAGCGCGCCCCAGGCCCGTGCCGCAGTGCGCGCGCGGGTGCGCAGGGTTTCGGGCCATGAGGGGGTCAGGGCCAGATCGGCAAACAGGTTGCTGTCCTGCACCGTCATGCGCGCAAGATAGCGGTAAGTATCGGCCCGGTCTTCCAGCCGGTAGCGCCAGCGGTCAAGGAAGGTGGGCTTCGTGCGCTTGCCCGAACCCACCGTATTGCCGCCATGCAGGCGGTATTCGGTCAGTTCCTCATCAATATAGGCAATCGAGCCCACGCCGGATGCCACCAGAAAATAGAACAGGTCATGCCCCATTTCCTTGCCGGGGTTGTAATGGTCGCGCATGCGTGGCCACAGGGCGCCCGCGGGCTTGAGGTCGGCGCGGAAGGTCTGCATGTACCCGTAGGAAAAGCTCCACGGCTGCAGGGTCAGCGGCCGGGCCACGGGCGGCATGGGCGGCGTGGCATAGAAGGTGGAGATGGACCTGCGGTTTTCATCAACGAGGCGGGCGTTGTGATAGACCATCATCACATCAGGGTCCTTGACAAAGACCTCGCGCACGCGGGCAAGATTTTCGGGCTTCCAGTAATCATCCTGATCGCAAAACGAGATCAGGTCGCCCGTGCTCAGCGTGACCGCGTGCATGAAATTGCCCTTGTAGCCCAGCCGCGTGGCATTGCGGTGCACCTGCACGCGAAAAGGCGCGTTACGGGCAAAATCGGCCACGATGTCGAGCGTTGCATCGGTTGAGCCATCATCGGTCACGATCAGTTCGGCCGGCAGGCAGGTCTGCGCCGCCAGGCTGTCGAGCTGCTCGCGGATATGGCTGGCCCCATTATAGGTGGCCATGACAACGGAAATACGGGGACCGGGATCACCTGCCTCACTCATGTTCTCGCTCTTTCCTGTGCTTGCGCGGGGCTCGGCCTGCGCTCAGACATGTGTGTCGGGATATGCTTCGGGGGTCAGGATGCGCTGCACGATCTCGGGCCAGCCATGGGCCTCGAGTTCGATCACGTCCGATGAGCACAGGGCATCGGCAATGGCCTGGCCGATCGAACGGGCATCGCCCGGTCGGTAGCCATACCGGCCGGGCGTGTCATTGAGCGCGAAATCGGGGCATACGGCGGGAATGCCGAACAGTGCGAACTGCCGCAGCTTGAGCGATGTATCGAGCAGGTAGCGCGGCGTGTTGGCATCGCGGTAGGGCGCTATGCCAAAATTCGCGTGCTGCAGATAGGACAGCGTCTTCTCGAACGCCATCTCGGGGTGGATGATGATGTTGGGCGCATCAAGCCCTTCGGTTGCGCGCCCCGCGCCGATGATGTGAAAATCGATATCGGGCCGCAGCGCGGCCGCGATCTGGAAAAAAGTCTTGTCGAACAGCATCGAGCCGATCGAAACGCAGCTTATGCGACCGGGCGCATAGGGATCGGGATAGGATTTGCTGGCAATGCTGCGATCGATGCCATGGGGCGCAAACACGGCCGAACGCGCATGGGGCAGGCGTTCAAGCAGATAGCGCGAGGGCATGCGCACGGTGTCGATCATATCGAAATTACGCACGAAATCATTCTTGATGGTATCCGCACAGCCTACGACCTCAAGGTCATCGGACATCAGGTAGATAATGCGGGCAGCGGGATTAAGTTTCCTGACATCGCGGATAAATATTGGCGCCATGCCCGATTCAATAAAAACCGTATCGGCGCGGCGTATCCACCGGCGCGCAATGGCGGGCAGCATCTGCCGGTAGAGCCAGAACAGACCGCGCTCAAGGGGGGCCAGCGCCTTTCTGCGCATGTTGAAGGGGTGCCATTTCATGCGCCACAGGTAGCATTCCACGCCATCGACCGTTTCCACCTTATTGGCGCGGGGGGCAAGGTTGGCGCGCGTATCACCGCGCCGCAGCGACAGGTCACTCAACCCGATGGACAGGAAGGCCGTTGGCCCGCGACGCGCCATTTCCGCTGCGATGAAATGAATACTTGCCTTGCGCAGACTACGAAAATCATGAACGGAAATGAACAGCGACCGTGTCATGGAAAGGTGTACTCCTGCCTTGCAACCATTCTTCATGCTCCTGCGCAACGACAGGCGCGCCCGCCAGTTCATTGTCGTTGCGTGAACATATGCGAGAGCACCGGCGGCCCCTTTCACGCAGGCGCCAAATCCACCTGCACATTGCGGCAGGATCATGACATGATCGTGCCCTGAAAAAGGCGCATGGACAAAGAATTGTGTAGGCATATTTCTTGTGTTTTCTTCATTTATAGTCTGATACGCTGTGCCCGCCATAGCACAATCACTGTATTGCCTTGATCACACCATGCCGCGCATGCACCGGGGGAGCCGACAATGTCGTCTGTGACAGAAACTTCGGGAACGGAACGACATTATCTGCACCAGCTCACCTCCCTGCGCGGGGTGGCGTGCCTTGTGGTGCTGTTTGGCCATGCCATACAGGTCTTCCGTTACCACAACCCGCAGCGCACGCCGGTGCAGGGGGGCGTGCATGACCTCATCACCTACGCGTTCAATGCGGAGGCGGCGGTGGTGCTGTTTTTCGTGCTCAGCGGGTGCGTGCTCTCGCTGTCGCTGCGCAAATATGCGCATATGACGCCGCGCATCGTGGGCAGCTTTTACATCAAGCGCATTTTCCGCATCTATCCGCTGCTGTGGTTTTCCATCGGCCTTGCCGTGCTGAGCATGGTGGTCGCGCGCGGTCTGGTGCCCGATGGCGTGTTCGTGGGCTGGCTGGCGCGCAACCTGCACACGCCGGTCTCGGTGCGCAACACCGTCGCCTCGCTTGCGGGCGTGTTCACCCGCTATAACGGCCCGATGTGGTCGCTGCGGGTCGAACTCATGTACTCGGTCGTGTTTCCGCTGCTGTTCGTGCTGATGCGCGGGCGCACGGCGCGGGTGGTGACGCTGCTGGCGCTTGCTGTCATCGCCCTGCTGCCGGTACCGCATGAGGTGGGCACGGTGTTTGCCCTTTCCTTCGGCCTTGGCGCGCTGATTCCGCTGCTGCCGGGCACGCTGGGCCGCTACCACGGATGGTATGCGCTGGCAGCCCTGGTCGTGCTGCTGTATGACCGTTACGCGCTGGCGGGGCTGCACCTGCCCGAGCGCATTGCCGACATGATCGAGACCCTGGCCGCCTTTGTCGTGATCCGCGACCTGTATGCATCAGGGCGGCAGTACCGCATCCTGCTCAGCAGGCCGGTCATCGTGGTGGGCGAACTGTCTTATGGCATCTACCTCATGCACCTGCCCATCATGCTGATCGTGTTCACGCTTGCGGGCCAGCGCATGGGCACGGCTGCACTCCTGGCCCACCCGTCGCTGACCCAGTTTACGCTTGGCGTCGTGACCGCCGTGCTGACCACGGCACTGGCGGGGCTGACCTACCGCGTGCTTGAACTGCCGCTGCACAATATCGGGCGCAGGCTGGGCCGCGCCGTACTTGATGTCGCACCCGCCCGCCCCCTTCCCCCCACCCAGG
>NZ_JABJWC010000120.1 GCF_013155395.1 Komagataeibacter melomenusus
GATAGGATGGCTTTTGGTAAAAACCTGAATGGGAATATCCGGCAACTGGCGGGCCAGATACCAGCAGGTTGAACTGGCATCCAGCGCAATCGTCATTCCTTCTTCTATCCACGCTAACGCTTCACGGGCAATATCGGCTTTGTGCGCATAATGGCTTTTCAGGCGGATATGGAATGGATCGCCGCTGTCCTGATTTTCACGATGAATATATTTAGCTCGTCCGTGATTACGCAGCACTTTTCCCTGCGTCTGTAGTTCACTGAGATCGCGGCGGATGGTCTCTTTACTGACGTTAAGCCGGGTGGCCAGCGCTTCGGTGGTCAGACTTTTATGATTGATCAGCAGATCGACTATCGCTTGTTGGCGTGCCGCTTTCATTTTTCTCACCCCATCATTCGATGAACGCCCGCGTCATGCGGGCGCACCGGCAAGAGATTACGGCGTTACCCCTTTTTTTAAAAGAATATTTCCGTACTTCGCGCACTCACCTGTGATAACG
>NZ_JABJWC010000121.1 GCF_013155395.1 Komagataeibacter melomenusus
ATTCCCATCATCGCGGCGTGCTGCATGGCGGGCATGCCGGACCGGGTGGTGGGCGCCGTGCGCATCCATGAAGCCGAACCCGGCGTCTGGCGCGGCTCCCGTCTGGCCGTCCATGAAGACCATCGCAGGCTGGGACGGATCGGCGCGGAACTCATCCGCATGGCGGTCAGCACGGCGCACGGGCTTGGGGCCACGCGGTTCCTGGCCCAGGTGCAGGAACAGAACGTGCTGTTCTTCCGTCGCCTGCACTGGAAAAGCCTCGGGGCCATGACCCTGCATGGGCTGCCACATCACGACATGCAGGCCGACCTCTCACGCTATCCGGCGCATGGGCTGGACCAGACCTGGCTGCTGCGCCCGCAGCCTCGTAACCGGCAGGTGGCATGATGGCACACGAACTGACGACACTGCTGCGCACGCTTCGACACGGTCGGGCCCTTGCGGGCAAACAGGATATTGCCGAAACCGTCGCAATTCTTGGTCGGGATACAAG
>NZ_JABJWC010000122.1 GCF_013155395.1 Komagataeibacter melomenusus
GTGTCCATCACCAACAGCGGCACCATCGAAAGCACGGCGGGCGGGCAGGCGATCGACCTGAACGATTTTGTCGGTCCCGATAATACGAGTACCATTACCAACAATGCAGGCGGCCTGATCAAATCGGACGACGCCGATGGCATCCGTCCGGGCGCAAATGCCACGGTAATCAACGCGGGCACGATCTATGCCGATGGCGCGACGGGCGACAGCCATGACGGCATCGATTTCCAGGACGCCCCCACCGGCACCGTCATCAACGAGGCCGGGGGCCTGATTTCCGGCAAACGCCATGGCATCACGGGCGACGGGTATGTGGATGTCTACAACGCCGCCGGGGCGACGATCATCGGGCGCAACGGTTCGGGCGTCGGGTCCGACGGTACGGGCAAGGTGGTGAATTACGGCACCATCATCGGCGGTTATGACGGATCGGGTACAGGCGATGGGGACGGTATCGACATCGATAACGACGCCATCGTGGACAATTAC
>NZ_JABJWC010000123.1 GCF_013155395.1 Komagataeibacter melomenusus
GGGAAGCACCGCGCCGACTTCGCGAGCCACAGGGGTTTATCCGCACGCGATCTACGATCAGTCGAAGAGTGGCGCGGCTGGTCAAGTATTCGGCGATCCTATCGGCGCCCAGTCTCTGCGCAATCGTATGTTCTCGCCGCAGCGCAAGGCCGAGCCGATAAATGTCCCATCGTACATCAATGATATCATCAAAGATGCGTCTAAGATGTACAACGTTCCTGAGCTGGACATCAAGAAGCTCATATACACAGAAAGTCGATTCAATGCCAGAGCGACCAGCGAAGCCGGAGCTAAAGGCCTCATGCAGCTGATGCCGGAAATCGCCAAGGCGTATGGAATCACCGATGTGTATGACCCGCGCCAAAACATCCTCGGTGGAACGCGCCTATTGCGGGAAAACCTGGACCGGGCCAAAGGCGACATGCGATTGGCACTGACCTATTACCATGGCGGCCTCGACCCGAAGAACTG
>NZ_JABJWC010000124.1 GCF_013155395.1 Komagataeibacter melomenusus
CATGTGGCCGATGATGCGATTCTTGGCCGCTACGTGCGCGAACACGGCAAGGACATCGCCATCGCCGCGTGCATGACATGGACCACCGTGGGCGAAACCTCGATGCGTGAGGTGCTGGCGCATGAACTGCGCTGGGGCCGCACCGTCAAGACACTGGAACCGGCGGGCTATGCGGCCTCGGCCATACAGCTGCCGCTGTTCTGGGCCACTGTCGCGGTGCTGTTCGCACCCCATGCGGCGTGGGCATGGTTCTTCTTTCTTGGCGCGTGGGGATGGCGGGGCGTATGTTCCTTCATCCTTGACCGGACGCTGGCGCAGCGCAGCCTGCTGCCGTTACTGCTGCTGCCACTGCGCGACTGGATCTCAGCCGCGATCATGGTGGGCAGCGTGAC
>NZ_JABJWC010000125.1 GCF_013155395.1 Komagataeibacter melomenusus
TGTGTCATTCGCCTCTCCAAGGGACTGCCAGGATCACTTCGCCCATTTGCGGCACGTTTCCCTCTCGGTTTTGCCGCTTTATGTGGTCTGCTTCTGGCCCTGATCGGCCTAGTCTCTGACGGGGCGACCTATGGTACGGGCTATCTCCAGGCGCGAGGAATCATAGACGGCACCCTCCATTATCCAGCCTCCTTCTTTTTCCTGAAATACCTCTCCATACTAGGGCCTGTTAGGGCTTGATCCAGTCTGCTGCGGCAGCGATGTGGATGACCGCGAGGAACGACGTTGCTGTTTTTTCATATCTGGTTGCGACAGCGCGCCACTCCTTGAGGCGAGCCCAGAG
>NZ_JABJWC010000126.1 GCF_013155395.1 Komagataeibacter melomenusus
CCAGCCCCGCGCCGCGCGGGTAGCGCAGGCCGAGCGGGCCTTCGTCAAACGCGATGGCGGTGGCGGTCATGTTCAGCAGTTCAAGCTCGTCGCTCGGCGCCATCAGCGTGATGCCGGGCAGGCAGCCCAGATAGGCGATGTCGAACGAGCCGGCATGGGTCGCGCCATCGGCGCCCACCAGCCCCGCGCGGTCAATGGCAAAGCGCACCGGCAGCTTCTGCAGCACCACGTCATGCATCACCTGGTCATAGGCGCGCTGCAGGAAGGTGGAATAGATGGCGCAGAACGGGCGCAGCCCCTCGGTGGCCATGCCGGCGGCAAAGGTCACGGCATGCT
>NZ_JABJWC010000127.1 GCF_013155395.1 Komagataeibacter melomenusus
TAATTTCCCAGGAGAGCGATTGCGGTAATCCCGGAAAAGATGATGACGGTCAGTGTCCGGCCCGACGATTTCTGTTCAAAGGAGTGGGCAAGTTCCTCAATGGCGAAAACAACGCCTGCGAGAGGTGTATTGAAAGCCGCCGCCATGCCTGCGGCCCCACCTGCCAGGATCATGCCATGCCGGGTGACATCGTTGTGCTGACGCATCGCCCGCGAGAAAGCGTGCATGATGGATGCCCCGATCTGAACGCTGGGTCCTTCGCGACCAATCGATGCACCGCAGATCAGCCCGAGGCAAGTCATCAGGACCTTGCCTAGCGCAATGCGCAATGTCA
>NZ_JABJWC010000128.1 GCF_013155395.1 Komagataeibacter melomenusus
ACGCCGTCTCCAAGTTCAATGTCGTGACCGGCGAACAGAAGAAGGGTCCGTCCGGCCCGCCGAGCTATACCTCGGTGTTTGCGAAGGAACTCGTCCGCCAGGCCGCGACCGACGACAGGATCGTCACCATCACCGCCGCCATGCCGTCCGGCACGGGTCTGGACAAGTTCGCCAAGGCCTATCCCGACCGCTTCTTTGACGTGGGCATTGCCGAGCAGCATGCCGTGACCTTTGCCGCCGGCATGGCCACCGAGGGGCTGCGCCCGTTCTGCGCCATCTATTCCACCTTCCTGCAGCGCGCCTATGACCAGGTGATGCATGACGTGGTGC
>NZ_JABJWC010000129.1 GCF_013155395.1 Komagataeibacter melomenusus
TGCCCGTGCTGGCAGCCCTGCTGTCGCCAGCCAGCGTGGTCTCGTGGAGTGTATCCGCTGTATCCCTGATTGGTCTGGCGGTGTTGGGAGTCGTGGGTGCGCGTGCAGGTGGGGCCTCACCATGGCGCCCGGCAATGCGGGTCATATTCTGGGGCATCGTAGCGATGGCCGTGACGGCTGCCATCGGCCGGATATTCGGGGTACAGACATAATGTATTAAATATTTCTGTATATTGAACGAATGGAATGATATCG
>NZ_JABJWC010000012.1 GCF_013155395.1 Komagataeibacter melomenusus
GCCCCCTTCCCCCCACGCAGGATGCGGATACCCATGCCTCACGGATCTGATACCTTTTCCTTCCTGCCTGCCAGCGCGCCAGCCTTCCGCGCCACGCCCCGCGTCAGTACGCACGCGCCCGCCCTGTCGCGGGCCGATGGCATATCATGGCTGGTGGTGGCGGGGGCCGTGTTCAACCTGGTGCTGTGCTTCATCAACACCCGGCATGTCATCACCGTCCATAATTCGGAAATCGTGCTGTGCGAACTGTTCATCATTTTCCTCGCCTTCCTTGAAGTGCGCAACACCATCTCGCCCGCCGTGGTGCGCATAACGGGCGTGATGGTGTGTTTCGAGGTGGGGGCCAAGCTCATCAATCCCGGCCTGGACATGAAGATCTTGCATGACCTGGCCATTGCCTATGTCTTCTACCAGCTAGGCACGCGTTCCACCCTGCGCGCGGGTGAGCGGACAATGTGGGTGATGATGGCGATCATCCTGTTCATCGGGTTTTTCGAACTGATGTTCACCAACGTGTTCGGCATGGTGTTCGATGTCTGGACCTATTACGTGAACAAGGGCGTCATCGCCAGCACCACGGTCAATTACAGCAACACCAACCTCTTTATCAGCGGCAATCGCGGGGCTGCGGCGTCGCGCACGTTCTTCCAGTCCATCTTCGGCTCGCACCGCGTGTCCTCCGTCTTCCTTGAGCCGGATTCACTGGGCAATTTCTCGGCCATCGGGTTTGCGTGGTGCCTGAGCACCCATCTCGGCTCGCGGCTGCGCCATGCGTGCCTGTTCTTCCTCTCCGCCCTGTGCTTCGTGCTGGCGGATTCCCGCTTTGCGTCGGGCTGCACGGTGGCGATGGTGCTGTTGCGGCTGACCCCGCTGTACCGCTCGCGCTTCGTGGTGTTCGCCATGCCGGTGGCGGTGATGCTCGGCCTGATGATCCAGGGCGCCAACCACGAGATGCCGGGCATCCTGCCGTCCATCATCGGCGACAACTTCTCGGGCCGCCTGCTGTTTTCGGGCCGGCTGCTCGATTACTGGAACCTGCCGCAATGGTTCGCGCTCGCCCCCTCGCAGGTCTATACGGCGGATACGGGCTATGCCTACATCATCAACAACCTTGGCCTGCCGCTGACCCTGTTCCTGCTGGCACTGTTCACCATGCACCCTGCCCACACCGAGGCCGCCGTGTCGATGAAGGCGATGATCTCGCTCTATTTCTCCACCTCGCTGTGCATCGGGGCCTCGGTCTTCACCATCAAGACGGCAGCGCTGCTGTGGTTCCTGTATGGCACGACCAACAGCATGATCCCCATGGCAGAGACCGTGCGCCAGGCGCCCGAGCGCCTGAAAGCCTTTCGCTTCAACCGCTTCTCCCCTTCAGCGGAGCATGTGACATGACAGCTTTCCCTTCTTCCCCGCGCTGGCCCGCCTGGGTGCTGGGCGCCCTTGCGGGGGGCGGGCTTGCACTGGCCGCTCCGGCAACTGCCCAGACCTATCGGGGCGTGAACCTTGCGGGCGCGGCCTATTCCTCCAACAAGCTGCCGGGGCGCTACGGGTATGATTATCTCTACCCCAAGCCGGCGGAGGTGGATTACTTCACGCAGGCGGGCATGAACACCTTCCGCCTGTCGGTGCTGTGGGAGCGGCTGCAACCCACGCTGAGCGGCCCGCTTGATGAAAAGGAACTCCAGCGCGTCAGCCAGTTCATTGCCTACGCGCAGGCCCATAATGCCGCGACCGTGCTCGACATCCACAATTACGGGCGCTACCGGGGGCAGGAAGTGGGTACGCCCGGCGTGCCTGACGCGGCCTTCGCCGATCTGTGGGCGCGGCTGACGCAGGCTTTTGGCAATAACACCCATGTCCTGTTCGGCCTGATGAACGAGCCGCAGCAGCATGACGCGGGTGCCTGGAAGGACGCCGTGCAGGCCGCGATTGATGCCATACGCAAGGCAGGTGGCCACAACCTGATCCTGGTGCCCGGCATTGGCTGGGATGGCGGGCACAGCTTTGCCAAACTCAACGGCCCGGCCTTAAGCCAGCTCCATGACCCCGATAACAAGCTGCTCTATGAAGTACATGAATATTTCGATGCCGATGCCTCGGGCACCAAAGCCGACTGCATTGCGCCCGACAAGGCGGTTGACCGCCTGCGCCCGTTTACCGACTGGCTGCATGCCAACCATGCCCGCGGCTTTCTGGGGGAGTTCGGGGTCAGCCGCCAGCCCGAATGCGTGAAACTGCTCGACCCCATCCTGTCGCACCTGCGCGACAACGCCGATGTATGGACCGGATGGACCTATTGGGCGGCAGGCCCGCTCTGGGGCAACTATATGTTTACCCTTGAGCCCGACCATGGTACCGACCGCCCGCAGATGACGGCTATCAGGCCCTTTCTTGCAGGTGGCACGCACTGACCATTGATTGCAACGGCCATAACCGGAATTTCAGGAGCCCTTTCATGGATATAAAGACCTTCAACATCGCGGGCATGATGCTGATCACCCCGCCGCGCTTTGGCGATGATCGTGGTTATTTTTCCGAAACCTTCAATGCCGCCCGCATGAAGGAAGCCGGCATTACCGACACGTTCGTGCAGGACAATCACAGCCTGTCGCGCCAGCGCGGCGTGGTGCGTGGGCTGCACTGCCAGCTGCCGCCCCACGCACAGGGCAAGCTGGTGCGCTGCACGCGCGGCAGCATATGGGATGTGGGGGTGGATATCCGCACCGGCTCGCCCACCTTTGGCCAGTGGGTGGGCGTGACCCTGTCGGAAGAAAATGGTTCGCAGCTCTGGATTCCGCCCGGCTTCCTGCACGGGTTCTGCACATTGAGCGAAAATGCCGAAGTGCAGTACAAATGCACCGACCTGTGGAACCGCGAATGCGAGCGCTCGGTGCGGTGGGATGACCCGCTGCTCAACATTGAATGGCCGGTGGCCCCCGGTGCGGCCATCCTGTCGGCCAAGGATGCGGCGGCGGAGGCGTTCTCCAACGTCAATGACTGGTTTCACGTCTAGAACGCCCCTTACCCATCCTTTCCTCCCGCAAGAAGAAAAAAGCTCACGATGCAGAAATCGATCCTGGTCACCGGCGGCAGCGGCCAGCTTGCCAGCGCCCTTGCCGCCCAAGGCAATGTAAAACGGGCTGGCCGCCCCGGCTTTGATTTTGAGCGGCCCGACACGATTGATGCCGCCTTCCGCGCGGCAGACCCCTCCTTTGTGGTCAACGCCGCCGCGTGGACCGCCGTTGACGCCGCCGAGACCCACGAGGCGGAAGCCGAACGCGCCAACAATACCGGCCCCGCCCATCTGGCCGCCCTGTGCCATGAACGGGGCATTCCCTTCATCCACATCTCGACCGACTACGTTTTCAGCGGCGACAAGGGCAGCCCCTATGTCGAGACCGACCCGGTTGATCCGCGCTCGGTCTATGGCCGCACCAAGGCGGAAGGCGAGCAGGCCGTGCTCGCGGCCCACCCCGGCAGCATCATCCTGCGCACGGCCTGGGTCTATTCGCCCTATAACCGCAATTTCGTGCGCACCATGGTCAACGCTGCCGCCCAGCGCCCGGTACTGCGCGTGGTCAGCGACCAGATCGGCAACCCCACCAGCGCCGACCAGTTGGCCGATGTGATTTTCAGGATCATCGCCCGCATTGAGGAAAATGGCTGGAAAGACGAATATGCCGGTATTTTCCATGCCGTGGGCGAAGGGGCTACGAGCTGGTACGAACTGGCCCGCACCGCCATCGCCGCCGCTGCCCGCCGGGGCAACCCGCTGCCCGAGATCGAGCCGATCACCACGGCGGACTGGCCCACACCAGCGCGCAGGCCGCCCGATGCAAGGCTGGACTGCACGCGCCTCAAGCAGGTCTTTGGCTGCGCGCCCGGCCCGTGGGCGCCGGAGGTGGACCGGGTTGTGGACGAGATCATGAAGCAGGAACAACAGGGATAAAAGTTTTTGGGTGCCGCCTTTTTTCAAAAAGGTGGCATTCTTCGAAGCTTTTTGAAAAAAGCTTCACCAAAAACTTCCTTATGATTACTGGATGTTTTCCGGGCTAACTTTCAAGCAATCTCCTGGAAAACATCGCCTTTTAAAAAGGCGACACCCGGAAACATCTTATATATTCAGGAAATACTACAGACCACCCCGGGCTATTTGCAGCCTCTGGATCGCGCGCGCAAGGGCTGCACGGTAAAGCTGCCAGCGTGATACCGCACCGGGAAAGCGCCTGAGTTCTCGCCGCAAATGACTACCGGGCATGAAGTAATGCCGCACGAAATGCGTCTGCCGCAGCAGGCTGGCAATATAACGCTTCTGGTCCAGAACCGGGTGCACGAATGTATGCCCCCCCGCAGGCAGCACCAGATCGGCCTCGAGAATGGGCGGGAACCATGTATAGCGCGAGACATCGCCATACCGGCCCAGCGGCACGAAATTGAGCCCGGCCTTTTCTATTTCCGATGCGACGAAAGCCTCACCAAGCGGCCAGAATTTGATTCCCGCCCCCGGCGCCGACATGGCGCGCCGCCGCGCCGCGAGATGCATGAGCGCACGGCTGGAAAAAAAGGAAATGCAGTTGAGCGAAGCCCGCAACTGCCCATCGGGGTAGATCCCGGCATGAAACGCCGTCCAGTACCATGACAGGTCCGCCACGATGGGATGCGCGACGAAATCGGCGTCGTCCGCGATCATGTCAGCAAGCAGGCGGCTGCCATTGCCACCGATGCAGGCGTCATATTCAACAAACAGATAATACGCGTACTCAGGAATGCGGGCCTGTACCTGATAATGGGTATAATCGGCATTCCACCACAGCAGGCTGCCTTTTTCAAAACGGTTGGCAAACCCAGCGTCCACCATATCGGCATTGCAGGTGCGCAATACATTGGGGTGCGCAATAGTGCCCGCAAAGCCGCCCGTCTCGTCAATGGAAACAAAAATGTCCGTATCCGGAAAAGTGGCCTGCAGGCGCTGCAACTGGCGCTGCACGAAACTGTCCCATGCATAGGTTTTCAGTACAATAGCGCATGTTCGTGCGGCGGTCATGTCGGTCGCGATCCCTGATTCATGTGCATTATGACCTAAATTGGCTGAAGGATATTCCGGTTTTCCTGTTTTTCATGAATATGTCCTATAGGGAAAAACACTGGTCGTTTTTTTTCGATGCATGAATTTTTATTTTCTTTTTCATTTATCGTATACTTTGCTCATACATGAGATCACATGAACGTGTGGTAAACGATATGCCTCTGTGCGCGTTAAAAATGTACATGGTATGTAATTTTGCAAGCACCCTGGCATCCGATGGTACCTAGGGTGCGGCAATCAGAACAATACTTGTACTACTCACCGAATTCAGTGAATCGGAATGTGAAAATGACAGAAATGTCGCTCCCGGAAATATCGTTCATCCGTTCCAACATTCCGAAGATCAGCCAGTTATCCGAGAGCGTCATCGCAATGGAAAACTCGGGCATCTATACCAATTATGGCCCGATCAACCAGAAGTTCGAAAAACGCCTCGTCGAGCAGATGTTCGGCGGCGTGGGCCAGTGCGTAACGGTGTGCAACGCCACGATCGGCCTCATGATGGCGCTCAAATATGTCACGCGCCACACCAGTCCTGAGCGCCAGCGCTATATCATCATGCCATCCTTTACCTTTGCCGCGGCGGCGCATGCCGTATTGTGGGCAGGCTTCGTGCCGCTCCTGTGTGATATCGACCCGCAGGACTGGATGGCATCGCATGATGCCGAACAGGCACTATTACAACAGTACAAAGGCCAGGTTGCGGCAATATTTCCCTATGCCACCTTCGGCAATGCTGCCGATATGGCATACTATACGGAACTCGAAAGGCACACGGGCATTCCCGTCGTGATTGATGCCGCAGCCTCACTTGGCGCGCGCGACAGCCAGGGCCGTGGCTTTGGCCAGGGCTCGCCGCATGCCATCATCTGTTCGCTTCACGCTACAAAAACCATGGGGATTGGTGAAGGCGGTTTCATTTACGCCAACAACCCCGAGATGATCGAAGCCCTGCGGGCCATGGGCAATTTCGGTTTTGGCCAGGTCCGCCATGCCACCATGCCGGGCCTCAATTCCAAACTGCCTGAAATCGGGGCGCTGCTGGCCCTGTCGGGGCTGGAACAGCTTGATGCCGTGGTCGAGAAAAAATGCAGCATCGAACGACTGTATTACGACCTGCTGCCCGAGTTCACGTTCCAGCGCCCGCGCGGCACGCGCACGGCCTATCAGTTCCTGCCCGTGCGCCTGCCCGCGCAGTACGCCCCGCACCGCCGCGCCATACTTGAGCGCATGAAGCAAAGGCGCATTGGCACTTCCACCTATTTCTCGCCCCATCTGCATGAACAGAGCTATTTCGCCGCCAATAGCGTGGCGGGCGACCTCAGTGCGACCACAGCGCTGGCCGCATCCATCGTGTCGCTGCCGCTATGGCATGAAATGACCCCTGAAATGGTGCATTACGTGTGCCGCGAATTCAGGGCCGCCTGCCATGCCCAGATTGTCTGAGCCCCCGTCGTTCCTTCCCACCACGGAAAACGGACCCATGCCCCATGTCCACCCACGCGACAACGCCCATCCTCATTGCTGGCGGCGGCCCCGCGGGCATTGCCATCCTGCTCGCCGCCTCACGCATCGGCCAGTTACCCCACCTCCTTGATGCTGGCGTGACCCTGGTTGAACAGGGCAGCACGATCGGCTCCGGCATGCTGGGGCGCTATGTCATCAACTCCGACAGCGCGGCGGAAACCTTTGTCGATGCGATTACAGCCAACCCCGTGCCGGAACTTGCCCGCCTGACCCACCACCCGCTGGTGGAAATGATCCGCAGCCAGGGCCGGCAGCCCCTGCCGCTGCGCATCGTGGCGGATTTTCTCAATGTAGTGGGCCATGTGCTGACCGGGATCATCGCAGCCCACCCCGCCTCCCGCCTGCTCACCGGCTGGCGGCTTGAAACCCTGACCCGGCAGCAAGATGGCAGTTGGCTGGCCGATCTTGCCACGACCCGCGGGGCCCGCAGCCAGCAGGTGGTTGCGGGCAAGGTGGTGCTGGCCCTTGGCGCCTGCCAGCCCGAAGCACGCCTTTATACCGAGAACGTGGCAGGCCGCCCCCTGCTGCCGCGTTATGCGGGGCGTGTCGTGCAATCCGATGCCCTGCTGGCGCCCGAAGGCATGCCCACGCTGCGCGCCATGCTGGCGGGATGCGAAAAACCCAGGATCACCATTATCGGCGGCGCCAGCAGCGCCCTGTCATCGGCCAATGTCATTCTGCGCGACATGGGCGAGCGGATCGCGCCGGGGCACCTGACGCTTCTGCACCAGTCCCGGCTCAAGCTGTTCTACCGCACGGCGGAGGAAGCAAAAGCGGACGGGTATGCCGATTTTACTGACAGCGACATCTGCCCGGTCAGCCAGTTCGTGCATCGCTTTGGTGGCCTGCGTTATGATTCGCGCAACCTGGCCATGCGCCTGCTGGGCATTGCCGGCGCCCCGCCCGAGCCGCGCCTGCACGCGCTGCAAATGACGCCCGACAATACAGCGCAGATACAGCACATTCTCGATCATTCCGATGCCATCATCGCCTGTCTTGGCTACAGCCCGCGCCGCGTGCGCGTGCGCGACGCGCTTGGCCAGCCCATCGCCCTTGCGGCAGACCAGCCCCATGGCGCCCTGACCGGGCCGAACTGCGGCATTCTCGATCAGGCGGGGCACGAAATTGCGGGCCTGTTTGGCATTGGCCTTGCCTCGGGCTTCAGGCCATCGGGGGCCATGGGGGGGGAAGCCAGCTTCCGCGGGCAGGTCAACAGCCTGTGGCTGTGGCAGAACGCCATCGGGGAGCGGATCCTGACGCATATCCTGCCCCTTTCGGCGCGTGCGCCTTCCTCTCCCGTGCCGGCGCGCCCGTTCGACCTCGCACGCGGGCATGTACATCTTTGAAAATAAAAGTTTCTAACAACGTCGCCTTTTTGAATAAAGGCGACACCCAAAAACGTCTTTACTTCAGGTTCAGCGCAACTGGTCGAAGGTGCCCGCCTTGAGGGCAGTCTCGATTTCCTCAAGCGAGCGGCCACGGGTTTCGGGCACGTAGCGCCAGATGAACACGAAGGCCAGCACGTTCAGCCCCGCATACATCCAGAACGTGCCCGCCGCACCGAGGGCCTGCACCAGAGAGAGCGTGGTGAGCGAGATCAGCAGGTCCGCCGTCCAGTGGGTCGCGGCCACGAGGCTCATGCCCTTGCTGCGGCACGAGAGCGGATAGACCTCGGCCCCCACCAGCCAGATCGCCACCGACAGGCTGCCCACGTTGAATATGGCGTAGCACACCACCGCTGCCGCCGTGATCCATGTATTGATGCCATGCGTTGCCCCCTGGGCAAACATCACTGCCAGCACCATGAGCGATAGCGCAGCACCGGGCACCAGCCGCAGCAGCAGCCTGCGCCGCCCCCATGCATCAACCGCCCAACTGCCAAAGGCGGTGGAGATGACCATGGCCACGCCAATGGCGATCGAGGTCAGCAGCGCCGATCCCTCGCCAAACCCCACGCCCGCGAAAATGGTGGGTGCGTAATACAGCACCGCGTTGATGCCGGTAATCTGGCAGAACAGCGCCACCCCCACCGATGCCACCACCGCCGGCCGCACCCAGGGTTGCAGCAGGGCCGACCACGGGGCCTGCTCATCATGCATGGCCACGATGGCATCGAGTTCGGCGCGGGCCGCCACCGGGTCACGCCGCAGGCGTTGCAGCACGTCAAACGCGCTTTCCAGCCTGCCCTTCATGGCCAGCCAGCGCGGGCTGCGCGGCAGCAGCGACATGCCGCCCAGCAGGATCACCGCCGGAATGACCCCCAGCCCGAACATGAGCCGCCAGGACTGCGCGCGGAACAGGTAACCAACAATAAAGGAGACAAGAATGCCGGTGACAACGGCAAGCTGGAACAGCACCACCATCTGGCCGCGTTTTTCTCGCGGTGCGATTTCCGCGATATAGACCGGCACGATCTGCGAGCACATGCCCACGGCCAGCCCCAGGATGAAACGCGCCGCAACCAGCACGCCCACCCCCGGCGCGAAAGAGGCGACCAGCGTGCCCACGATAAAGACGAGGGCCGCGAACATGATCATGTAGCGCCGCCCCAGCCGGTCGGACAGCGGGGCGGCCATCAGGCATCCCGCGAGCGCCCCGGCCACGATGGCCGAGGTCACCACCTGCTGCCCCAGCGTGCCCAGGGCAAAGGCCGGGGTGATCTGCAAAAGGGCTGCTGAAATGATGCCCGTATCATACCCGAACAGAAGGCCGCCGGTCGCGGCCACGCCTGCAATCAGGTTGACAATGCCGGAGCCGGTAACCGTTTGACTGTGATGCGCCATTATTATGCGTTCTTTCAACTGCGCCGGATCAGGGCGGGGCGGCGGCGCGCCCGGGGTTATTGCATCGGTATCTTCACCACCAGCCAGGGGCGCTCTTCCATGTCGTGCCCGTCATGGAACACGGGCAGCCGCCCCCACTGGCCCACGGTCAGCCACAGCGCGTTATCCTTGATGGTCAGGCCATCGGGCGCGATCAGGCGCGGGTCATGGGCTACGACCGAAAGCTGCCCGTCAGGCAGGCGGCGCAGTACGGCGTGGCGTTCGATATCGGTCAGGTAGAGGGAATTGTCCGGCCCGGTCGCCATGCCGTCCACCACGGCGTCCTCCCCTTCGTCGCGCACGGCCTGTTCAAGCTGCGCGGGCCTGGTGGCGGGGTTGGCCAGGAGTGCGGTCGGCGCGCTGTACAGCCTGCGGCTGGACAGGGGCTGCCAGTACAGCGTGCTGGAATCCGTGCTCAGCGCAACACCGTCGATCCCGCCCTGCCCCATGGCCGGATGCGCCATGTCATAACGCAGCATCCTGCCATCGAGTTCCATGGCAAAGCCCTGCTCGGCACGGACGGAGGGCGCGTTTTCAAGCACGCGGCGGGCATGGCCGGTGGCAATATCGACCACGATGATGGCCGGGTGATCCATCTGCGAGGTATCGCTGATGAAGGCGGTGCCCTTCCCGCCATGCGTCAGGTCCACACGCACGTCATTGACGTGGCTGTCCGGTCGCGTGGCGCCGGTGTCCGGGCCGAGGGGGATGGTGGCGATGATCTGGCCACTCCTGGGGTCCAGCCCGATCAGCATCGGGGTGGCGGGCGCTGCCTGCCCGGCCACGGTGCCTTCATCCACGATCCACAGGTGGCCCGCCGTATCCACCGTCATGCCAAGGGGGGAAATGAAACGCGCCTGCGTCGCTTCATCGGGGAAGGGAATGGCCTTGCCCTTGACCAGCTGGCCCAGGCGCGGCCCCTTGTGGTCGGCGGCGCTGCGGGGGAAGGCAATGACCAGCCGCCCGTCAGGCAGGGCCGCGATGCCGGAGGGCTGCATGTCCGCAAACCGGGCGACCACGGTTATGTTGCCACTTGGCGCAGCACCATGGTCCACGCTGTCCCTGGCATGGGCGCCCATGGGCGCGAGAAGGGCCAGCAGGGCCGCCCCGCAGGCATAATGATGGAAAAGACGGGGGAACAGGCGTGTTTTCATCAAACTCTATCCATTTCCTTATTCTTGCCCGACATGCGTAACATGATCGCCATACGGCCATAACCGTCTTTTTCCACACCCTGCCCCGCCTGTACCTTCAGGCCGGGCATGCGGCCATCGCACTGCGCAGGGCGGGATAAAGCGCGCGGTAACGGGCCAGTGGCGTGGCGTAGGCTGCGGCCATGGTCGCATCGGGCACGAGCGTCTCCTCACGCTGCTGCGGCTGGCATATGGCGGCAACCGCCTCGCCGGTTACAGCGATTCGGGCCAGACGCGCCGCACCAAAGGCCCCGCCCTGCGCCCCATGCGCCAGGCGGTGCAGCGCAAGCCCCGTGACATTGGCAAGGATCGAGACCCACAGGCGGCTGTGCGAGCCCCCGCCAATCACGTCCGCATCGTGCAGGACGGACCCGGCATCGGCCAACGCATCGACCACGTCGCGAAACGAGAAGGCAACGCCTTCCAGCACGGCCTGCGTCATCTCCGCCCGCGTGGTGGTATCCGCCAACCCGGCGAAGCTACCCCGGATCTGCCCGTCATTATGCGGCGTGCGCTCGCCTGAAAGATAGGGCAGGAACATGACGGGCGAAGGCCGCGTGATCTCGGGCGGCAATTCGGCCAGCAGGGCACTTTCCGCCATGCCGGTGACACGCGCCCACCACGCCAGCGACGACGCGGCCGAGAGTGTCACCCCCATCTGGTGCCACATAGCGGGCACGGCATGGCAGAAGGCATGGATGCCGCCCTGCGGATGGGGGCGAAAACGGTCGGTCGTGACCCACAGCACGCCCGATGTGCCCAGTGACAGGAAGGATGACCCCGCCTGCACCGCTCCCAGCCCCACGGCACCGGCGGCATTGTCACCCGCCCCGCCTGCCAGCACGGGGCGGCCCTGCATGCCCCAGCGCCGGGCCAGGTCAGCATGGAGCAGGCCCGCCCGCGCCGTGCCCTCGACCACAGCGGGCATGGCGTCACGGCCAAGCCCGGTGGCTGCCAGCGCCGCATCCGACCAGCACCGCCCGCCGACATCGAGCCACAGCGAACCGGCAGCATCGGACATGTCATCAATCATCTCGCCGGTCATGCGGTAGCGCAGCCAGGCCTTGGGCAGCAGCACATGGCGGGTGGCGGCGAACACCGCGGGCTCATGTTCAGCTACCCAGATCAGCTTGGGCGCGGTAAAGCCGGGCATGGCGATGTTGCCACAGACCTGCCGGCTATAGGGAAAGCGGCGCTCGAATTCGGCGCATTGCGCCACGCTGCGCAGGTCATTCCACAAAATGCACGGGCGCAGCACGCCCCCATCGGCGCCAAGCAGCACCGCGCCATGCTGCTGCCCCGACAGGCCAATGCCCACGACCTGCGCCATCTCGCGCGGGTTTGCCGCCGCCAGCGCATCCATGGTGCCCAGCAGCGCCGCCCACCAGTCCTGCGGGGCCTGTTCGCTCCACCCCGGCTGCGGCGATGTTACGCGCAGGGGGTGGGCGTGGCTGGCGACGACCTGCTGCCGGTCATCGACCAGCACGGCCTTGAGAGATGATGTACCCAGGTCCAGTCCGACAAACATTATTGTTATTCCCGTGCCGTAACTGGCATTGCAGTTGCGGCATTGCTGTTTTCTGCTTGTTCAGGACTTTACTCAAGACATACCGGCCGCGTTGTGGCAAGCACCGGATGGACACCTTATGGTGACCGGAATGCGGCAGGACCGAATATTGTTGCGGAAAATAAAAGTGCCGGGCCTGACATGCGTTAATTTTTTTCCAAAAACAGTTCATGAATGAAATACAAAGTTTCCGGGTGCCGCCTTTCCCCCAGAAGGCGGCATGCTGATTGTCAAGAACAGGCTTTACGCCGTCGCCACCTCATGCCCGATGAAGGCTTCCACAACTTCATTGACCGTCGTGGCGCTTTCAAGCTGCGGCATGTGCCCGATGGCGGGCAGGATGTGGCGGGTCACGCTGCCCGGCAGGCCATCGGCCTGTGCCACGGGCAGGATTTCATCCGCCTGCCCCCAGATCAGGGTCACGGGCATGTCGGCCGTGGCCAGCACGGGGCGCAGGTCATCGCCCTGCTTCCCGCCCGGAAAACACGCCGCCGCCACCGTGCGCAATGCGGCTTCCGCCCCGTCCAGCCGCTTGTAGCGCAGCACGTCATCGGCCATGCGCCGCCCGATGAGCGATTTGTCATGCACCAGGTATTTCAGCACATCCTGCACGCCGCGCACGCGGTCGGCCTCGATGAAGCCGTTGATGAAATCCATGTTGATCTGCGGCCCCAGCCCGGCGGGGGCGATAAGGGCCAGCGACGCCACCTTGGCAGGCTGGACCTGGGCCAGTGTCAGCGCAATGCCGCCGCCCAGCGAATGGCCCATGACATGCACGCGTGGCAGATCGAGATGCGCCAGCAGTTGCGCCGTGACATCGGCAAAGAACGCCAGCGTGCCCGGCCCCACATCCTTTGACGAGCCGCCATGCCCCGGCAGGTCGAATGCAATGACGCGCCGCCCATGCGCAAGGGCTGCGTGATTGAGCATCCAGTTCTTGAGGTCGCCACCAAAACCGTGAATGAGCACGAGCGGCGTGCCGTCTCCTGCGCCCCGGTCATGCACCCGCAGGTTGTGCGCGCCCACCTGCATCATCACCGGCTCATCAGCGGCCTCCGCCCCGCCGGGCGCGTCCGATGCAGCGGCAAAATCGGCCTGGAAGCGGGTGATGAACGCATCGATATCCGCATCCGCCACCGCCGCATCGGCCACGATGCCGATCAGCGCGCCCACGGGCAGCATCTCGCCATTGGCTGCTACATGGCGGCGCAGCAGGCCCGCGACCGGGCTTTCGAAAGTGTTGGTGATCTTGCTGGTCTCGATATCGACCAGTTCCTCGCCGGTCGTGACCTGCGTGCCGGGCTCGACCAGCCAGCCCGCAATCTTGCCCTCCGTCATGGCAAGGCCGAATTTGGGCATGGTGATGGGGGTGATGTCGGGAGTCATGTCACACTTTCTCCTTTACGCGGTGGTTCATGGTGGCGGTGACCGCAGCCTCGATCTTTTCAACGCTGGGCATGTACAGCGTTTCCAGCACGGTGGCGAAGGGCACCGGCGTGTGGGGTGGCACCACGCGGCGGATGGGCGCGCGCAGGGCATCAAATGCCTCCTCCGCCACCAGGGCCGCGATATCGGTGGCCATGTTGCAGCGCGGGCTGGATTCATCAACAATGACCAGCCTGCCGGTATCGGCCACGCAGTCCAGTATGGTCTCGCCATCGAGCGGCGATGTGGTGCGCGGGTCGATGACCGTGCAGCCTATGCCTTTTTTTGCCAGCCGGTCGGCAGCCTCGTTGGCCATGCCCACCATGCGGCCAAAGGCCACGATGGTCACGTCATCGCCCTCCCGCGTGAGGTTGGCTTCGCCAAAGGGGATGGCGTAGGGCTCATCGGGCACCTCTTCCTCCACGTCATACATCACCTTGTTTTCAAGGAAGATGACGGGGTCATCATCACGTATGGCCGAGATGAGCAGGCCCTTGGCCTCGTAGGGGGATGACGGGATGACCACCTTCAGCCCCGGAATATGGGTAAACAGCGGATACAGCGCCTGGCTGTGCTGGGCTGCGGCATTGAAGCCCGCGCCGTACATGGCCCGGATGACCAGCGGCGTGCGCGCCTTGCCGCCAAACATGTAGCGGAACTTGGCGGCCTGGTTCATGATCTGGTCGAGGCAGCAGCCGACGAAATCGACAAACATCAGTTCCGCCACCGGGCGCAGGCCGGTCACGGCGGCCCCTGCGGCAGCGCCGATATAGGAGGCCTCGGTAATGGGGGTGTCGAGCACGCGGGTCTCGCCAAATTCCTCATACAGGCCCTTGGTCACACCCAGCACGCCGCCCCAGGCATCGACCGTGCCAGCCGAGCCGCCACGGCCACCCGCCACGTCCTCGCCCATCAGGATGACGGTGGGGTCGCGGCGCATTTCCTGGCGCAGGGCCTCGTTGATCGCCTGGCGGAAGCTTTTCTTGCTCATGGATTATCTCCTTCGCGTTGGGGCAGGGTCAGTAGCGCACGTACACATCGGCCAGCAGGTCGGCTGACTGCGGCAGCGGGTCATCCTTGGCCTGCAGCACGGCGGCCTCGATCTCGTCGGTTACGGCCGTATCGACCTCGTCGAGCACGCTGTCCTCGAACAGGCCCGCCTGCGTCACGCGCTCGCGGAACAGCCTGAGGCAGTCATGGTCGCGCTTGGCCTCGGCGACTTCGCCCGGCGCGCGATAGGTCATGGCGTCACCCTCAAAATGGCCATACCAGCGCTGCAGGTGCACATGCAGCATGACCGGCCCCCTGCCCGCGCGCGCATGGGCGATGGCCTCGCCCGCCGCCTCATGCACGGCGAAGTAATCCGAGCCATCGCATTCGATATACGGCATGCCAAACCCGGCAGCCCGCGCCTTCTGGGTGCCCGCGCAGGCAAAGGAGGCACCCGTGGCCTCGCCATAGCCGTTGTCTTCCACCACGAACACGGCGGGAAGCTGCCAGACGGAGGCAAGGTTGAGGCTTTCAAGCGTGGTGCCTTCATTCGAGGCGCCATCGCCATAGAACGCCACCGCAACCCCACCATCACGCAGGGTCTTGTGCGAGAGTGCGGCGCCACAGATCAGCGGCGGGCCGCCACCCACGATGCCATTGGCGCCCAGCATGCCGCAGGCAAGGTCGGCAATATGCATCGAGCCGCCCTTGCCCCGGCACACGCCGGTGCTGCGGCCATAGATCTCGGCCATCATGCCCGCCACTTCTACGCCCTTGGCAATGCAGTGGCCGTGGCCGCGATGGGTGCTGGCAATGGTATCGTTATCGGTCAGGTTGGCGCACACGCCCACGGCGGAGGCTTCCTCACCACAATACAGATGCACGAAGCCGGGTATCTCACCGGTTGCAAATTCGACATGCAGGCGCTCTTCAAACATCCGGATGGTGCGCATCGCCCGATACGAGCGCAGCAGCGTTTCACGCGCTATTTGCATGGGTCTTTTCCCTGTTTCTTCCCTGGTCCCGTCGCGCATGCCATGCGGCACGCAACCGGGCTGTGGGCAGCACACACGCAAGCCACCTGTGGGCGCAAGCACGCGGCCCCGATGCTTCACGCCCATGTGACGGGGCCGGTACGAAGTGTCGCGAAACCGCGCCATGTGGCCGCGTGTTTAGCCGCCACCCCTCCCACCCTGGCAAAGAGACAGCATGCTGCACGGTTCCGGTTTTCCGCCTGCCTTCCCTGCCCGGCCTGCCCCTTCCGTGATCGGGACGGGGCTGGAAGCCTCATGGCAACGGTGCCGGCACGACTACGCGCTCGACCCCAGCACGCCCGTGCTGCCCGATGTGCTGTCGGGCACGGAACTGCGCCATGCCTGCCAGCACGCGGGGCGCATGCTGTATTTTGCAGGCCCCGAAATGGTGCGACTGCACCACGCGCTTGAACCCGTGGGCTACACCGCCCTGCTGGCCGATACCGCGGGCGTGGTGCTGGCGCATAACGTGGCGGGCGCCCTGCAACGCGGCTGCCGCCGGTGGAACCTGTGGCCCGGCGCCGTATGGCACGAGCGCCATGCGGGCACCAACGGCATTGGCACCTGCCTTGCCGAACAGCGCAGCATCAGCGTGCACCGCAATGAGCACTGGCGCAGTTTCCTGCACGGGCTGACCGGCATCGCAACGCCGGTCTATGACGCGATGGGGCGCATGGCGGGCGCGCTCAATGCCAGTTCCTACCGCCCCTCGCCCGATGGCAGCCTTGGCGCGCTCATCGCCTCAAGCCTGCTGCAGGCCGCGCGCCAGATCGAGCAGGCTTTCTTCATGGACCTGTATCGGGGCCATACCATCATGCTGCTCGGGCCGCCGCAGGGCGCATCGGCATCCGTGCCGATGATGGCGCTCAACCGCGAGCGGCATGTGGTGGGCGCTACCCATGCCGCGCGCGTGCAGATGGGCCTGCCGCCTGCGGGCGATGTCAACCTGTGCCTGATGGAGGAGACCGTGCAGCGCTCGCCCCTGCGCGAAGCGCAGGCCATGGCCATCCGCACGGCCCTGGCCAGCGCGGGCGGGAAGGTGGCGGTGGCGGCAAGGATGCTGGGCATCAGCCGCTCGACCCTGCACCGCAAGCTGCGTGCCCTTGATGGCACACGGGCGGCCATGCGGCCCTGAACCGCCCTTCAGGTAATCCGTTCACACACGTTGAAATTCGGGCTATCCGCGACCTGCCACAGTTCATACCACGGCTCGGCCTCGCGCAGGGTCAGCACCGCGCGCCGCATTTCCAGCGGCATGTAGAAGTCATCCTCCGGCCAGGACTGGTGCCAGCCGCCTACAATGGCATCGACATTGTCCCGGAACAGGTCGCCCCGTTCGGTATAGAGATCATCATAGGCCCTGCCCAATGGAGTAAGGGCCGCCCGGGCATATTGATAGCGTTGCAGCCCGAGGCCCTGCAGCCATACGGCCACTTTTTCGCTACCATAAAGGCAGACGGCCTCAAGCGGCGGGAAAGACGTGCTGGCCGTGGCATAAAGCGGCAGGCCGGTGCAGCCAAGTGCCGTGATCGGCTGCTGTGAGCGCAGCACGTTGTAGAACCTCTCATCCTCCACCTCGCTAAAGCCGATGCTGGCATAGCCCATGGGCATGCCCGTCTGCACCAGCAACTGGCTGTCGAGCGTCATGACATGGCGGCGCGGGGCTGGCGGGGCATAATCGGGGCGTTCGCCGCGCCAGTATCCGGCAATGTCGCCTTTACCTTCCACACTGAGGGTAAAGCACGGGCGGCGCAGGCTTTCGCCTTCGGCCAGCAGGTCATCAAGGGTCATATGCTCATTACTCCTGTATCGGGCACAACCGCCTTGATATCGTGGCCTGCGGCCCAGGCCCCCATGTCCTCGCGCCGCAGGGCAGCGGCCATCATGTCGGGGAACAGGTCGGGCGTGCAGGCGAAGACGGGAATGCCCATGCCCGCAACCGCCCCGGCCATGGCCGGATGGTAGGCGGGATTGCCCGTATCGGTCAGGGCCAGCAGCACGATCACGTTGACCCCAAGCCCATGCAGCCAGGCCAGGCGGTCCAGCAGGTCCTGCGCATCGCCGCCTTCATACAGGTCGGTAATCAGCACGAGATGGGTCTTGGCGGGCTGCTCGATCCGCCCGGCGCAGTAGGCCACGGCCTGGTTGATGTCCGTGCCGCCGCCAAGCTGGAGGCCAAAGAGCATGTCCACCGGGTCGGCCAGATCTTCGGTCAGGTCGATCACGGCGGTATCGAAGCACACCAGCCGGGTTGCAATGCCCGGCAGCGAGGCCATGACAGCGGCGAAAATGGAGGCATAGACCACCGATGTCGCCATGGAGCCGGACTGGTCCACGCACAGGATGACCTCATCAAGATCCACCCGGCGCCGATTGCTGCTCATGAAGCCGACCAGCCGCTCGGGCACGATAGTGCGGCATGCGGGCTGGTAATGGCGCAGGTTGGCCATGATCGTGCGTGGCCAGTCGATATTGGCAAAGCGCGGGCGCGCGGTGCGCCGCGTGCGGTCCACCGCGCCACGAATGGCATCGCCCGTGCGCTGTGCAAGCCGCTCCATCAGAGCCGCCACAACGGTGGCAATCACCGCGCGGGCACTCTCGCGCGCCTTGTCCGGCATGGCGCCGCGCAGCGCCATGAGGTCGGCTACGAGATGGACATCCGCCTCGACGGTGGCAAGGAATTCGGGCTCCAGCAACATCTGGCGCAAGCCCTTGCGCTCGAACGCATCGCGCTGGATGACCTGCACCACCGAGGCGGGGAAATAATCGCGGATATCGCCCAGCCATTTCGCAACACCGGGCGCAGAACGGCCCAGCCCGCCCCGGCCCTTTTCGCCATCCGTGCCATACAGCGCATCAAGGGCGTGCGACAGGCGCTGGTCACGCGCAGGCAGCGGCGGCATGCCGGGCATGTCTTCCACGCCCAGCGCCAGACGCCACCGGCGGCTGCGTTCGGTGGTTTCGTCCGTGCCCATCACACCCCTCCCGCATCAAGCAGCGCCAACACGCGGGCCTGATGCGCGGGCCACAGCGCAGCCGCATCGGGCACGGGCAGGTAATCGCGCGCGGCCTGCGCGCGGGCGAACAGCGCATCGAGCAGGCGCCGCCGCTCGGCGCGGTCAAATGCCGAGAACACCCGGCGGAACAGGGGCAGGCTGTTCATGAACACCTCCTCATCAAGGCTCACAAGCCATGCATCGACGGCCTGGCGCAGGGTGGCGTCATGGATCAGGCGCGGACCGGCCTCCTCAAAAAAACCTTCGAAGAAACCGGCGGCCTGCGCAATCGGCGTGCCGGGCGAGAGCATGCGGGCCATGAGGTCGGTCGTGGCCTCGGCCCCCAGCGCATCGGCTTCATACAGCAGGCGCGCCACCGTGCCGGTAATGAGGCGGGTTGTGGCTTCCTCCTCCATGACCGCATGCAGGGCCTGCCGCCATTGCGCCGTGATGTCCTGGCCCATCTGCGCAAGGGCTATGGCCTGGTCGGCGGCCAGCAGCGCGTGGCGCAATGCGGTTGCGGCCGCGGCATCCAGGTTGCGGGCATCATGCGGCAGCGACAGGGCCGCGCGCACCACCATCTGCGGCATGAGGCCATCAAGATGCGCCACCGTGCCTGCACGTGCCTCGCCATACCGCACGATGGCGGCCATGGGCGGCAGCGCCCGCAGCAGGGCATGGCAGGTGGTGGTCAGGGCCGCCTTGTTCGCAAGCATGCCAGCGCCTGCGGCAACCGCCCGGTCCAGATCGGCCACGAGGGCGGCGCGCACCAGTTCCGCCAGAACATCCAGCGTGGGTTCGCGGCCCATGCGCTCCATGAGGCGGCCGGTCGCGGCCTCGGCAATGGTGGCGCCATGCACGAGATTTTCAACCAGTTGCACCGCAAATTCCGGCTGCCAGCACAGGACCCAGTTCTCGCGGAAGGTGCCCCGGCTGCCGCCTGCGTCAACCAGCCTGCCCCAGCCCACATCGAGCACATTGAGCCGGTGCAGCAGGGTGGAGCGGGCCAGGCCGCCTGCGCTGCGCAGGTCAACCGACAGGGTACGCTCCAGCGCTTCGGCCTTCAGGCGGGTCGCCTTGATCTGGCGTTGCAGGTCTTCCAGCAGGGGCGCGCGGGGCACGTCGGGCGGGATGGCGCCCACATCGGACCCGATCAGCAGCGCCGGGGCGATACTGTCCCACCGCGTGCGGTAGCCTTCGCACAGGCAGGCAATCACGGCATCGGCCAGTTCCTCGAACCCCGGCGCGGGGCGGTTGCGCAGGGCTGCCAGCGTCAGCGCCAGGCGCTGTGCCTCGATCACGCTGGCAACTGATACGAAATGCCCCTGCGCACGCAGGGCCGTGACAATGCGGGCAAGCCATATGACGGTGGCATTCGCATCCTTCTGCGTGGCCCACAGATGCGCGCACCACCCCGGTGCGGCAACGCCCGCACCATAGCCACTGGCACGGGCAAGGCGCGGGGCGGTCCAGGGCGCCCATGTGGTGCAGACCTTGACCCTGGGCCGCCCGCGCAGCAGCGCCCGATCTGCCGCCAGCGGCCTGCGCCCGGTGAGCGCGGGCACATGCCATGCCCCGCACACCACGGCGATGGGACCATCGAATTCCTTGGCCGCCTGCGCAATGGCAAGGCGCATATGGGCCTCGCGCGCGGCTTCCTGCGGGTCGGGGTCCGCCGCCTGGGCCCGCAGGGCGGCCATGGCATCGGCCACGGCGGCAAAAACGGGGCCGGGATGCGGATTTTCCTCGATCACGTCCGCCCACCATGATTCCCCATCACTGTAACCCGCCAGCGTTGCCAGCGTGCCGATGGGGTCGCGGGTGACGGGATCGGGCGGGTCAGGCGGTGCGCTGGCTTCATCCGCTACCTGCGCCAGCACATCGGCTGCGGGCAGGTCGATGAAGCGCAGTTCCGCCCCGTGCCTTACCCCCCAGCAGGCGGCCTGATATTCGGGCGAGTACTGGGCAAAAGGCGCAAAGCTGGCCCGCGTGGGGTCCGCCACCACATAGGACAGCAGGGCCACCGGCGGCACCATGGCCGGGTCACCAAGCAGGGGCAGCAGGCCAGACGCATCGGCCGGGCCTTCGATCAGCACGACCCGGGGTTGTAGCGCATCAAGCGCTTCAACCAGTCGCCGCGCCGAGCCCGGCCCGTGGTGCCGGATGCCGAAAATGGAAACCGCGCCAGCCATCGGGTCAGATCATCTCGGTCAGAGCGGCGTAATAGTCCTCGAAGCCGGGTTTTTTCTTGAGCACGGTTTCAAGATATTCGCCCAGCACCACGCGGTCCTGCACCGGGTCCTTCACCACCGCGCCGATGATGCTGGCCGCCAGCGTGGCGGGGGTCAGTTTTCCATCATTGAAAAACGTCGCCTGGCTGATGCCGCCCACCAGCACTGCAATCCCCTCCGCCGTGGACAGCCCGCCCGAAGGGGTCTTGAGCGCCACCTTGCCATCTTCGGTGGCGCCGCCGCGCAGTTCGCGGAAGATGCTCACCACGCGCGCCACTTCCTCGGCCACGTTGGGGGGCGCTGGCAGGTCGAGGGTGGCCGTCATCTCGCCCACGCGCTTGACGATGATGGCGATTTCCTCATCCACGCGTTCGGGTAGCGGCAGCACCACCACGTTGAAGCGGCGCTTGAGCGCGGAGGAAAGGTCATTCACCCCCTTGTCGCGGTTATTGGCGGTGGCAATGATGTTGAACCCGCGCCGCGCATGGATGGCGGTATTGAGTTCGGGGATGGGCAGCATCTTTTCCGACAGGACGGTAATCAGCGTGTCCTGCACATCGCTGCCCATGCGGGTCAGTTCCTCAAGGCGGCAGATCTTGCCCGCCTCCATCGCGCGCATCAGCGGCGTGGGCACCAGGGCCTCGCGGCTCGGGCCATCAGCCAGCAGTTTCGCGTAGTTCCACCCGTAGCGGATCTGGTTTTCATCCGTGCCGGCGGTGCACTGGATGACCAGCGTGGAATCCCCCGTAATGGCGGCGGCCAGATGTTCCGACACCCACGACTTGGCCGTGCCCGGCATGCCCAGCAGCAGCAGCGCGCGGTCGGTGGCAAGGGTTGCGACCGCCGTTTCGATCAGGGCGCGGCTGCCCACGTATTTGGGGGTGATGGGCGTGCCATCATCCGCCACGCCCCCCATGAGATAGGTCACGACCTGCCGGGGCGAGAGCTTCCAGCCCGGGGGCCGGTGGCCGCCTTCGTGTGCTGCCAGCGCGCGCAGTTCGCCTGCATAGCTTTCCTCGGCGAGCAGCCGCAGTTTTTCGCTCATTCCTGTGCTCCAGTCTTCTCAAGGGCGATATTGAGCCTGAGCATGTCAAGCCGTGAGTCGGCAGCGAGGTAGCCTGCCTGTTCCAGTGCCGCCATGGCCTGCCGGGCGGCGCGAGGGGTGGCCAGCAGGCCAAGGGCAAGCAGTTCGGTTGCAAGATTGGGAGCCGACAGCCCATTCTCTGCCGTGCGGGCCGCCAGCACGGCGCGGAAGGCGGGGGTGTTCACCACGTCATCAAGTTCACCCCTGCCCGCCAGCAGGCCAAGTGCCGAGAAGAATGCCAGCCGCCCCTCAGCCGCAAGCGGGGCACGGGCCAACTGCGCGCGCGCGGCCACAGGCAGCCTTTCGGCCAGGGCATCATAATCGCGCCTGTATGGCGGCCCGTTGGCCAGTATGGCCTGCAGCAATCCGGGCAGCATCGCATCCGGGCCGCTTTTTGCCGCCATGTTGATGAAATCCATATCCAGCCGCTCATCCACGTTCCATGGCCACAGGCGTGACAGGTCAGTGGGCGCCAGATCCAGGGCCGCCGCAAAGTCCAGAACGGGCACCAGATACAGCAACCTCCAGCGGGTGTTTTTCTGCGCCTGCGTTTTGAGCGGCATGGCTTTTATAGCCTGCTGGCCGCCTGCCGCGCCCGCGGGTTCGATGGTGAAAAAACCTGTCAGTTCTTCAGCCATCGCCCTATCGCAGGTTCCTGTTTCCTGCCGCGCCAGCAGCAGCGTGGCCAGTTCCTTTGGCTTGCGCGCCCGGTCCGTACTGGCGATATCGCGCAGCAGCGGCACATCCTCCGGCCCGGCATCGGCTCCCAGAACGTCCAGCAGGCTCAGGCGCTCATCAGCCGTGAGGTGCCTGCGCCTGTTTTCAAACAGGGCACAGGCGCCAGCGGGGTCACTGTGGCGCAGCCGGGCAAACGCCGCAAGCCGGGTGGCCGGGCCGAAATCATGCCAGTTTTCCGCGCTCAGGGGCGCATCGGGCGTCGGGCGCAGGGTCTCCTGCCCGGCGGCGATGGCGGCGGCCCAGTCCTGCCACGGGGCATAAAGGGCTGGCACGTCATCGTGCGGGGCTGGCATCCAGTCCGCCGGGTTGAGGCTGTAGCCACGCCGGGCCAGCAGATGCACGAGGCCAAGGCCGCGCTCATCCTTCAATTGGCCAAGCACGCGCCGTATCATTGGCGTCAGGACCTCTGGCGCAGGAGGCAAGGCGACCTGCGGAATGGGGGGGAAAGCCCTGAGGCTGGCGGGCACTGCCGCCTCCACCATCGTATCGAGAAACTGGCCACTCAGGGCCAGCAGCCGCCGTTCCGCCACGGCCGGGTCCTGGCCCAGCACGGGCTGCCACGCCGTTGCCACGGGTGCGGCGGGTGCCCCCATGGCCCAGCGCGCCAGCACCGGGGCCATCATGTCATAGACAGGCTCAACCATGATACAGGCGCCCCCACGCGCTCCGGGCCGCCAGCAATGTCAGCCGGCCATGCGCCCACAGGCCGGTGGCGCGCGTGAGGTCAGTGCCAAGCCATACGGGCGGCACATCGCCCGCCAGCGGCAGCGTCAGGCTGCCATCATCAGCGCGCCACCACAGGTGTTTCGCCTCATCGTGCATGATGCGCCCTGCTGGCAGCATGAGCGGCACCTCAAGGCTCCACGGCGCGGCCAGGAGGGCTGCGTTGATGGTAGCGCGCGGCGGCTCGCCCGCAGGCCAGTCAGGCGGTGGATCATCGGGCTGCAGGGCAGCGTGTTCGCACAATATGGCACGCAACAGGTAGGGTGCGGGGTAGAAGGCGACCGTGCCGGTAAAATACGCGCCCGGCATGAACAGGCCGCCGCGCTGCACGCCAGCGCCCTTGGGGAAAAAATCGACCAGCATGGCAAAGCGCGGCCCGCCATCGCCCAGATTGAGCAGCCATGTGGTCTGCACCACCAGCCTGTCGCGCTGCATGTGCTGCTGGCTGGCCAGCACTTCCCACACGGCATGAACGCTCCGGGTATCGGGGTGGGCCAGCACGCTCTCACGTGTTTCCGCCGTGCAGACAAGGCGGCGCAGGTCAGGCCGCTGTGGCGCGGCACGGAAGGCGCAGGCAAGCTGTACCAGCTTGCCCAGTTCCACCACGCTGGCCTGCAGCCGCGCGCCTGCTGGCAGGGCCAGGATGCGGGCGGGCAGTTCATCCACCCGGCTGGCCAGGGCGGTGGCCTTGCCATCAACCAGCCGGGCCGCGACCTGGCGGCAGCGCTCGGGCATGTTGTCCACAAAGCTGCCCAGCCCCAGCCGCAACTGGTCGCCAATCCACTGCTCAAGCGTGCCCAGCGCGCAGCACACGGCCTGCGTGGTCTCTTCCGCGCGTTTTCTGGCCGCATCCTCGCGGCGGGCCTCGGCCTTGGGGTCGTCCGGCGTGTTGGGCCGTGCCTGCCGGGCGGCCTCAAGGTCGGGGGCCATGCCTGCGGGCCGGGCTACCGCAGGCGTGGTGGCCGCCTTTGGCCTGCGCCGGGCCAGCCATTCCCCCACCCATTCAGGCGGGGCGCCGGGCGCGAAGGGGGCCTTGTGCCCGGCGCACAGGCAGATCAGCCCGAGCACATGCTTGCACGGAAATTTGCGTGAGGGGCAGGTGCATTTGCTGCCCATGTCACGCGCATCGACCATGACACGATAGGGCCGGGCACCGGAACCCGCGCATTCGCCCCATAGCAGGGTTTCATCAGGGCTGTGCCCCAGCCCGGACCACTTGGCGGGCTTGGCCAGGCCCAGCCCCGCGCGCAGGGAGGCCTGATCGACCGCAAGCTGTTCGACAATGCCGGGGTCAATCTGCATGATGGTTACGGCTCTCCTCCCGATGGAGAAAGCATACCCATCAATGGTAAATATTCAATACGCCACCGATAGATCAGATAAAATCCTGTGTTTTCCGGCCAATATCGCAGGTTAAGATACAACAGGAATGCATGAATTATTTCCTGCATTTCCCATATTTATGCGCCATGCCACAAACGGCCTGATATTTCCTGCTCCGCGCCTTATGGCCCCGCGCGTTATGACCCTGCGCGCCTGATGCGGGCACGGACCAGAAATATGACCCGCCAAAGCACCATGCCCGTCAACGCCGCCGCGTAGCTGACGCTGGTGGCGTTATAGGTCTTGAAGGCCAGCAGAAAATGCACCGCAACCAGCACCGCCACGCCATAGACCAGCTGGTGCAGCCTGCCCCAGCGCCGCCCGAGCTTGCGGATGGACCAGTCATTTGACGTGAGCGCGAGGGGCACAAGCAGCACAAAGGCCGCAAACCCCAGCATGAGGAAGGGCCTGTGCGTAATGTCGCGCCACAGCACGGCCAGATTGCCCTGCTGGTCAAGTGCGACGTAAACACTCACATGCATCAGCGCATACCAGAAGGCCAGCAGCCCCAGCATGCGCCGGTAGCGCAGCAGGCTGATGCCGCTCACCACCCGCAGCGGCGTGACCAGCAATGCAGCCAGCAGGAAACGCACCGCCCACAACCCCAGCCACCGCTCGAACACATTGACCGGGTCCGGCCCCAGCCTGTCATGTGCGCCGTACCAGAAATAGAGCGCTGCGGGCAGCAGCCCCACCGCCATCAGCACCATTGTCTCGCCACGCCACGGCAGCAGCGTGCGGGTGCGGCCCGCTTTGGTCAGGCGCGGCATGCTCAGTAAAAGCGGCTCAGGTTCATGGTGCCGTACAGCCCGGCCACCTGCGCGCCATAGCCGTTGAACATGAGGGTTTTCTTACGCCCGCCGCCAAAGAAGCCGCCCGCGCCGATCACCCGCTCCGAAGCCTGGCTCCAGCGCGGGTGGTCCACATCGGGGTTGACGTTGGCGAAGAAGCCATACTCGGCGGGGTTCATCTGGTTCCATGTCGTAGGCGGCATCTTTTCCACCAGCCGGATGCGGGTAATGGACTTGATGCCCTTGAAGCCATACTTCCACGGCACGACCAGCCTGACCGGCGCGCCATTCTGGTTGGGCAGGGTCTCGCCATACAGGCCCACGGCCAGCAGGGTGAGCGGGTGCATGGCTTCATCCAGCCGCAGCCCTTCCACATACGGCCAGGCCAGACTATCGAGCCCACCCGTCTGGCCCGGCATCTCGGCAGGGCGCACGACGGATTCAAACGCCACATAACGCGCGCTGCCCAGGGGTTCGGCCAAAGCAAGCAGGCTGGCCAGCGGAAAGCCATCCCACGGGATGACCATCGACCATGCCTCGACACAGCGCATGCGGTACAGCCGCTCCTCAAGCGGCATGGCAGCAATCAGCGCATCAATGTCCCACACGCGCGGATGGGCCACCAGCCCCTCGACCGATAGGGTCCACGGTCGCGGCCTGAACTGACCGGAACGGGTGGAAGGGTCGGTCTTGTCCAGCCCGAATTCGTAGAAATTGTTGTAATGGGTCACGTCCTGCAGAGCGGTGGTTTTTTCCGCCGCCTGAAAGGGGCCGGGCCGGGTGTGCAGGGCCTCGGCGAAGGCACGCGGGCCTACGCCCGCCGCCACGCCCAGTGTTGCCCCCGCCAGCAGCCTGCGCCGCGACAGCCAGAGCCCGCGCGGCGTGATCTCGCTTGCGGAAGGACGCGGATAGGACCATCGGGCCATGAAGACCTCTCCCCTTGTGCCTGTGCAACACCTCAAACGCATTGCACCCTGCGCGGTATCCCGGCCATGCACAAGACGGGCCTCAAAACATGACCGGCCTGTCGCCGTCAGTCAGGTTCAGGGCACGGAAGGGGTTGTGGGGGAGCGAGCGCACGTTTTTGCAGGCAGGACGGGCACAGACAGGCTGACCCGGCCTGCGTGGGCACGGGGTGCACCGGCGATTGCTTTTTGCACCAGCAATCGCCGTGCGGATCGCACCCGAATGGTGCCTGACAGATGGCGCAGTAAGCCAGTTTCTCCTCCTTCCCGCCATGCGGGCTTTGTGTGCCGGACCACAACAGGACGACTCCTGCCGGGAGGGTTCAGTCTTGCGGCTACAGGCACATGATGCATGGAAATTCCGGGCAATATAACCCGCCCTGCATCAGGCATTCCGGGTTCTGTAATTAAGAATCACATATATCAGTCCAGACAGCGCCACCCCCACAAACCAGGACATGGAATTGATCAACGCAGACATATGAAAAATCTGGGCGCCATAAAGAAAAAACAGGGTGACCAACATGGAGGCAAGCGCCGACATACGCCAGCCATTCCGGCCATGGTAAGGGCCGGAAAAAACATACAGCCAGTTCAGTTGAAGTACCTGCCGACGGATAAAATAATAATCGGCCAGCATGATGCCGGTAATGGGCGCAAGCGTGCTCGCTATGACATTCAGAACCATATAAATGTTTTCCGGATGATCGAACCACAGCCAGGGCACGGCGCCGATCCCCAGGAACAGGACCATTTTGCTGCCCCGGTTGAAATCAAACTGCCGCGGGAAGATACTGAGCAGATCATAGGCCGCAGGCATGATATTACCCGCTACGTTGACGGA
This sequence comes from Komagataeibacter melomenusus, assembly GCF_013155395.1. GTDB lineage: Bacteria > Pseudomonadota > Alphaproteobacteria > Acetobacterales > Acetobacteraceae > Komagataeibacter > Komagataeibacter melomenusus. Next base: position 27,400 of record NZ_JABJWC010000012.1, read on the forward strand.
AAGAGCCGCGATGATGATTGTAGCACCCCCCACGAGCGTCAGCGCGGTATTGTCAATCCTGACCAGGATATCAACAGGATTCCATATCGGGTATCCAAACTGCACGACCGTGGCCGATGTAATGAAAATGCTCATGGGCGTAAACAGGATGGCTGTCAGCGGCAGGCCGATGGCCTGACCGATCACCTGATCGCGCTGTGAACGGACAAAGCGTGAAAGATCGGGAATATTGACGGCATAAGACGCCCATATCCCGATAATGCTTGTCACGGCCGACCCGAATTTCAGCCACAATGTCGTGCCATGCAACTGTGATGGCTGGTCAAACAACGGGCCGACGCCATGGCAGACATATATGGCCCACGCCGATGCCACCCCGGCCACAACCAGAACCAGGGGACCTGCATATAATTCAAAATTGCGGATGCGGTGAACGCCATGGGCACCGATGACGCCATGCAAGGCCCACATCATGGCCATTGCCAGCCACATCTGTATGGATTGCCCCGCCACGACATGGTCAAGATGCGCCCAGCCCGGCCACAGGATGGAGAGGATGGCATTCAGGGCCTGTGATGCCGCATAGGCCTGCACGGAAAACCAGAAAATGGCACATATGGCCCGCAGGCCAATCGGGATCATGGCCCCCCGTGGCCCGAAGGAAGAACGGATGATGACACAGAAGGGAATACCATAGCGCGTGCCCGAGCGGGCATTGAACCACATGGCCACGCACAGGGCGAGATAGGCCGTGCCAATGATGTAAAGGCACTGCAAGGCCGAAAACCCGACAGCCATGAGCCCGGCCGCGGCTTCATAAGCCACGACATTATGCACCATGCCCATCCACACGGTTGCCATGTTGAACCAGTTCCAGTCCCTGCGTGCGGCGGGCACGGGCGCCAGGTCGGCATTATACAGAAGGGGGTCGTATCTGAAATTGTCGTGTCCGTGCGCTACCGGCTGATTCATTCAATTGGCATCCCACAAAGAATATTCTGTCGTATCGGGCAGGTTTTCCAATACTCACCTGCCCTGCATGGGCCATCTTGCGTTAATGGCGATTGTGCCAACGCCCCCCGCCGCCACAACAGGGACAGCCCTGACCGGTCAAAATGACCGCCAGCACATCGCATTTCCATGTCATACCCTTGTTTTTTATGGCCGTTCCATATTGGCTTATATATTACTTATCCGCAACATGGTCACGGTTCCAAAGGCCATGAGGAAACCGATCATGGCGTGGATGACACGTCCTGGCGCACCTTGGGTTTGCAAAACCACGGCGCTTTCTCTCCAGGTCAGGAGGCGGAAGCTGTTTTTCCAGATCAGGCACCGTCTGTTCACGCCGGGTAAAAGCGATACCGAAACCTTTAGCGTTCCGGCTCAAGATGAAATTCCACCGGCACATTCAGCACGATGGGATCACCCTTTACTTCGGCAGGGGGGACCGGCAGCGGTTGCGCCCGCCTGAGCAGGGCGAGCGTTTCCTCATCAAGCAGCGAATGGCCAGCACTCCGTGCGATATGGGCCGAAAGAACATGCCCCTGCCGATCCATTGCAAAATGCAGTAACGCAACCCCTTCCTGCCGCCCGGCCTGCGCCTGCGCGGGGTAGCGCTTGTACTGTTCCAGGCGTGCAAGCAGTGCTGCCTGCCACGTAGGTGCCGCGTGCGAGACATGGGCCGGGTCAGCGCCCGGCGCGGGGGCTGCCTGCGCGCGGGCCACAGGGGCGACAAGGCCAGGCGGCGCCGTTGTCGCTTCGGCGGGAGGCTTTCGGTCAGGTGGTGCATCCTTGACGGGTGGCGCAGGCCGTTTCTTTTTGGGCGGCGTCTTTTGGTCTTCCTGTCGTGGCACGACAACAGGCGGGTTGGGCGCGGGCGATGGCGGGGCCATGATCTCGGGTGGCGGCTGTGGCGTCGGGTCAGGTTGCGAAAGAACCTGCATGGGGCCGGGCGGCGCATCGGTGGGGGTTGCTACGGGTTCGGGCGCCAGGTCAATGGCGATGGCCGCAGGCGGGGCATCCGGCATGGGCATGACAGGGGGCGGCAGGCGCATGCCCCACCATGCCGCGCCCGTCAGGCCGCCCAGAACCACCAGCAATGATGCGCCCCATACCAGCCTGTCGCGCCGGTCCGCATGCCGCAGGCTGGCCGCGCGCCATAGCACAAAGGAGCGGCCTGCATCATGGGGTAAGAAAACGCCGGGCATCAGGGCGCAACACCCCCCTCGCCCGCATTTTGCAGGTTGACCAGCGCAACCTTGAGGTAGCCCGCCGCGCGTAACCGGTCCATCACCCCCATCAGCGTGCCATACTCCACGGTTTTGTCGGCCCGCAGGAAAATGCGCCCGTCACGGTTGCCCTGCGTTGCGGCGGCAAGGGCTGCGGGCAGGCTGTCGGCGGTTACATCATCCTCGCCCAGCGCCAGTCCGTGATCGGCCTTTATGGTGAGAAAGACCGGCGCATCGGGGCGGGGGGCAGGTTTTTCGGTAGAAGAAGGCAGATCAACAGGCACGTTAACGGTAGTAAGGGGTGCCGTGACCATGAAGATCACGAGCAGCACCAGCATCACGTCAATAAAAGGCGTGACATTGATGTCACGCACTTCATGCGCCGTGTCATCACCGTGGCGGATACGATGCATTGCCATCACCCGCCCCCTATTCCGCCGCCGCGCGGGCATCATGCAGCGTGTAGCCCCGCAGCACGGTGCTGCCCTGCGCCTCGCGCCCCAGATCGCGCGAGACCAGCCGCATGACCAGCGCGGTGAGGTCCGCCACCTGCGCCCGGCACCCTGCCGCCTGGCGCATGATGTGGTTATAGATCACCACCGCCGGTATGGCCGCGACAAGGCCGAGGGCAGTTGCCAGCAGGGCCTCGGCAATGCCCGGCGCCACCACGGCCAGGCTCGTGGCCCGGCTTGCCGCAATGCCGGTAAACGCGGTCATGATGCCCCAGACCGTGCCAAACAGCCCGATAAAGGGAGCAGTGGCGCCAATGGTGGCCAGCAGGCCGGTGCCGCGCATGAACCGCCGCCCTTCAGCGGCCTCCAGCCGCTCAAGATACATTACGGTGCGTTCCTTTACGCCCTCCGCGTCCCCCGTAATATCATGTGACTGCCTGCGCTCGGCCTGCACCGCCACGAGCAGGGTGCGGGCAATGCGGCATGGGGGCGCGCCATCAGCGCCGTCCGCTACCGATGCCCACGCATCCAGCGCGGCGGCGGCATGCTGCATCTGCCTGCGGGCCAGGAGGAGTTCGACGGTTTTGGCGATCAGGATGGTCCATGTAATGAGGCTGCACGCCACCAGCACGAGCATGACCCCGCGCACGACGGGCCCCGCATGCACGAACATCTCCCACGCGGAGAACGACATGGGCGAAGAAAGGACTGGCGGCATGAATGAATCCTGGCTTTTTACTCTATGAATACACGAACGGCATGTGCGTTTTATGTTCAGGAACCACGATCATTCCTGACACGGCGGGACAACACGCCTGTGCCCGCGGGGGCATGCCGCACCAGCAGATGGCAAATTCCGGCATTTTATGCAAGTGATAATCAATATCAAAATGTTGATTCCATAACGCCAGCCCCCTCTCGTACCGCAGCCCTGGTCGCTACACTTCTTTGATATGATTAGGCCCTTTACGCTTTTTGCCACCTGCGCTGCTGCATGATTACATATTATTGCATCATTTTTTCATACCTATTCTTGACCTGCGCATGTTGCCCTCAAGCAACACCTGATTTTGTTCCTTGTTATAATAATGAGAATCATTTGCGTTTTATGTTGCGAGCGATTATCAACTCCCTGTTTCCGTCATGATCATCAAACAACGCACCCGCCATCAGGGTGCAGCAGGAGTGGTGAATTGAGCCAGCCAGAACTCTCCCCCGCCAGGGCACAGGGCCACGGACTTCGCGTGGCCGTGGCGCTGAGCATGTCGGTGGGCCTTGGCGCGGGCGCGGATGAAGCCCATGCCGAAGCCCCGCCCGAACCGACCGATACAGCCGACAGCACCATCAATCTTGCCGCCGTGCGCGTGGGCGGGCAGGCCCACACGGAAGATGCGGGCATTGAATCGGGCAATACCAACAGCGAGAGCCTGCATATTGCCCGCATGCCCGCCAGCGTGCGCGACACGCCGCAGACCATTACCGTCGTGCCGCAGGAACTGATCAGGCAGCAGCGCGCCTTCACGCTCGACCAGGCGCTGGCCAACGTGCCGGGCATTACCCTTTCCACCGGCGAGGGCGCGGGCGGGCTGAATGGCGACCAGTTCCGCATTCGCGGGCTGCAGGCGCGCCAGGACATCTATACCGATGGCCTGCGTGATTTTGGCACCTATACGCGCGATACGTTCAACACCGAGAGCGTGGAGGTCATCAAGGGGCCGTCGGGCGAATATTTCGGCGCGGGCAATGTGGGCGGCGTCATCAACCAGAGCCAGAAGCATGCCCATGCGGGCAACAGCTACAGTTATGACCAGACCTTTGGCAGCGGGCCGCTGTTTCGTGGCGTGGGCGACATCAACTACCAGATCAACGAGGACATGGCCATTCGCATCAATGGCATGTTCAACAGGCAGGATGTGGTTGACCGCGACAACGTGACATCGAACCGCTACGGCGCCGCGGTCGATTTTGGCGTGGGCCTGCGCAGCAAAACGTCATGGCACCTGACATGGCAGTGGCTGAACAGTAACAGCAAGCCCGATTACGGCGTGAGCATGATCAATGTGGGCGGCATCTATCGCCCCATTACCGATTACGGCGTGGCCCGCAACACCAGTTATACCCGCAGTTTCGACTTTGACCGCTCCAATATCCACACCCTGACCTCCGCGCTCAAGTCAGACATTACGCGCTGGTTCACGCTCACCAATGACACGCGGCTGAGCCTGTACGAGCGCGATTATACCGCCACGACGCCTGCTGCGTGCTCGGGGGCATGTGCTGCCGCCATCCTCTCGGGTGGCGATTACGCCCTGCCCTATGGCGCGGGCGGCGGGGCCGCCTACCGGCAGCAGGGCTGGGGCGTGCAGAATGTCATCATGGGCCGCGCGCGCTTCAATACCGGTTTTGTGCATCATGACCTCAAGGCGGGGGTAGACATCAACTACGCCAGTGATTCGCGCTGGCCGGGCAGCTTTACCAACCGCACCAACAACCAGACCATCCGCAACCCGCAATATGCCTATCCGGGCACGTCGGTCAGCTTTCCGGCCACGGGCTACGGCAATGCCAATGCGCGTGACCTCGGGCTGTTCGTGGCCGACCGCATCCAGTTGACCCGGCAGCTTTCGCTGTTCGGCACGGCGCGGTGGGATTCGTTCAGCAGCACGTATTACAAGCAGTCAACCGCAAGCGATGGGCGCGCCGAGCAGAAATCCGACCGCTGGAGCCCATCAGGCAGCATCATGTATGCGCCGCTGAAGGAGACATCGTTCTACTTCACCTTCGCGCGTTCGTACAAGCCCGTGGGCACGGATGTGTCTTCACTGGTCACGGTCAAGCCGCAGGCGGGCGACGTGGCGCAGAAAGGTGTCAACCTCTCGCCCCAGCGCAGCGACCTGTTCGAGTTTGGCAACAAGTCCGACTTCTTTCACAAACGCCTGGGCACCACGGTCGCGTTTTTCCAGATCAGCGAGAACAACTCGCGCTATTATGACGTGAATGGCGACATGGAAACCGGCTTTGCCGATTCCGGCAGTGGCCGCCGCATCCGTGGCGTGGAACTGAGCGCCAACGGCAAGATCACGCGCGACTGGCAGGTCTTCGCCTCCTACGCCTACATGGATGGGCGCGTGACCCACAGCAACACCGGCGATAACGGCAAAACCGCGCCGCAGGTGCCGCACAACACCATGTCGGTGTGGAGTTCGTATGACCTCTCGCGCCTGCTGCTGCGCCCCGAATGGGGGGATCTCAAGATTGGTGGTGGCGCACAGTATTCATCAGGCTATTGGGCCGGGCCGGACACGACCAATACCGCGCGCATGCCCTATACCTTCAACCTCAACGGCATGGTGTCGTGGGATTACAGGCACTACCATGTCTCGTTCAACGCCAACAACATCACCAACCGGCTCAACTATGCCTCCTCGTTCTCCGGTTCGCGGGCGGTGCCTTCGCCGGGGCGTTACTTCCTTGGCAGCATTGGCGTATCATTTTGATACTTCTGCATTCCATAATGCATGACATATACTGCTTCAAACAGAATAATACCGTGCTGAAATGAATAAAAGCGAACCGGGTGCCGCCAGCCGCCGCCCCCTTTCCACGCCCCTGCCGGGCGTGGTGGAGACGCACCTCATGCTGGGGCAGATCCATCTTGACCAGGGCCGGATGGATGACGCCTTTCTCATGTTCGAGGCTGCGGCACGCAGTGGTGATCCGCGTGCGGTGAACATGCTCGGCCGCGCCCATGAGCGCGGCTGGGGTACGGCCCGCAACCCAGCCATCGCGGCGCTGTATTATACCCACGCGGCAGATAGCGGGTACGGCTGGGCGCTGTTCAACCTTGCCGACCTGTACCTGGCAGGCCAGGGCGTGCGGGCCGATCCGTGCCGTGCCCATGTCCTGTATGTGGCCGCTGCCCGGGCGGGGGTAGCCAAGGCGCTGAACATGCTCGGCATCATGGCGGAACAGCGCATGGTGCAGGCGGCACGGCCTGCAAACGCGCCCGTATTCTTTCATGCCGCCGCAATGGCGGGTGACTGCTGGGGCAGCGTCAATCTCGCGCGCCTGCATCTCGCAGCAGGCCAGACGGCGCAGGCCATGCCATGGCTGCGCCATGCGCTCGACCACGGCTTTGGGGATGTCCCTGCGGCCATTGCCACGCTTGTGGCCACACGGACCGAACCCTGCCTGCGCGCGCTGGCGCGTGAGGCCACAAGACGGATGGCGGCCGCGTGCAGGTAAAAAGCAGCGGGATGCCATGCCATACGTGCCGGATATTTTACCCAGGCAGCCTTTTAGACACAACAAGAGCACATGACAGATGAAACTGATGATAAAGAAATACGCCACGCCGCTGATTACCGGCCTGTTCCTGGTCTCGGCCATTTCCGGCACGGCCCTGTTCTTTCACTGGATGCCGGGCATGTTCCATTCCATGCATGTCTGGCTGAGCATGGTGCTGCTGCTGCCTTTCGTGCTGCATATGTGGCGCAACTGGTCGCAGTTCATGCTGTATTTCCGCACGCCTTCCATGCTGGTGGCCTGCGGGCTGTCGCTGGCTGCGGCCATTGCCTTCGTGCTCACCACCGGGCATGCGGGCGGCAACCCCGCACGCCAGCTTTTTCCGCTGCTGACCCACGCGCCGCTGAACACGCTGGCCCCCGTGCTGCACACAGACCCAGACGCACTGGCCGAACGCCTGGGCCATGAAGGCTGCACGGTCCATTCCCCCGACGAGACGCTGGAACAGATCGCAACGGATTGCGGCCAGAAATCAAACGACCTCCTGCTGCGCCTGCTGCCGCGTCATGGCGATCATGGCGATCATGGCGATCACAGGCATTGAGCACGATGATCCGGCCAAGGGGGAATGCCGCATGCTGATCCATATTCCCGGCGTGCTCAGCCGCGATGACGTGGCCCATTGCCGCGCGGTGCTGGGCCGCTCGCAATGGGTTGACGGGCGGGTGACGGCGGGCGAGCAGTCCGCCAAAGCCAAGTTCAACCTCCAGATCCCGCATGACAGCCCGGAAGGGCGCGATCTGGCCGACCTGGTGCTGCAACGGCTGGGGTGCAATGCCACCTTCAACAGCGCGGCCCTGCCCCTGCGCGTGTTCCCGCCGCTGTTCAACCGGTATGATGCGGGCATGTGCTTTCACACCCATATCGACAACGCCATCCGCCCCCTGCCGGGCACCGGCCACCGGCTGCGCACCGATGTATCCTCCACGCTGTTCCTGAGCGCGCTTGATGAATATGACGGCGGCGAACTGATGATACAGGACACCTATGGCACGCAGAAAGTACGCTTCCCCGCAGGCGACATGGTGCTCTACCCCGCCACCAGCCTGCACAGCGTCAGCCCCGTTACGCGCGGGAGCCGCTGGGCGTCGTTTTTCTGGTCGCAGTCCATGGTGCGCAATGACGTGCAGCGCACCCTGCTCTACCAGTTTGACCAGTCCATCATTGAAACCCGCCGCACCCTGCCCGACAGCCACCCCGCCGTGCTGGGCCTGACCGCCACCTACCACAACCTGCTGCGCCAGTGGGCTGAACTGTAGCCGCCTGCCTGCCCCACCGGAACGCATGGCGGTGGGGCGGATCGTTCATTCATTTACCTGCCAGAATGTCAGGCACGCGCCATCTTCGGGCCATATGCCTTTTTCCGAGATTTCAAATTCAAACCGCTTGCCCGGATAACATTCCGACAGGGCGAAGCGCCAGTAGCGTTCGATCTGCCGTGCAAAAGCGAGCTTCAGGTCCATATATTTACGCCATCCTTCCTCTGCCGTTTCAGTAACACAATCGCTCACTTCCTCGCCGACCAGAAAAAAATCTTCTATGCAGAACAGATTATAATAACGCTCTCTTTCCTTTACAGTGGCATCTGTAAACTTCTGCCTGCCCTCGCTGTAGTCGATTGATTCTACGTTTTCCCACATGATGCAGCCATCAACTTCAAGGAATTTCGGGCTCAGGATTCCCATCACACCAAGCGTTTTGTCCACACTCACGTGATTGCTGACATACAGAAAAAAATCATCGAATGGAAAAGGCGTGGCGAACAGCTCCATTATTTTCCCGTCCATCCGATTATTCAATTTTTTCATTTTCAACACCTAATGAATTTAAAATAAAAACCATTTTGCCATACAGCAGGCGATCGACCTGCTTCGGTGACAGGCACAGGCGGCACGGCTGGATACACCGATATATTCATTATAAACATGCGCCGGATGCCGCATAGAGGAACGCTACCCGATGAACGCCACAAACGTTTCCCACCCCATGGGGCACTGAGGTGATGGAACCGGACCGGAGCATGCGGGGGCGGCTGCGCGATATTGTGGCCGGGCTTTCCCTGGCATCGATGAACATTCCGCAGGTGCTGGGCTATACCCGCATTGCCCGGATGCCTGCGGTAACCGGCCTGTACACGGTGCTGCTGCCACTCATCGCCTTTGCGGGGTTCGGGGCCTCGCGCCATCTGGTGGTGGCAGCCGATTCCGCCACGGCGGCGATTTTCTCCAGCGCGCTCGGGCGCATGGCCGTGCCGGGCAGCGCGCATTACATGGCGCTGGTCAGCATGGTGGCCCTGCTCAGTGCAGGGTTCCTGCTCGTCGCGCGACTGTTCCGCCTTGGCTTTCTGGCCGATTTCCTCTCCCGCACCGTGCTGGTGGGGTTCATGGCCGGTGTGGGCGTGCAGGTGGCGCTGGCCATGACGCGCGACATGCTGGGCATAGACGTCACCGCCCATAACACCGTGCTGCAACTGTTCCAGACAGTAACGCGCCTGCCACGGCTCAACGGGCCGACACTGCTGCTGTCGGTGGGCATTGTCGCGGTCATCATGACAGGCGAGCGGCTGGCCCCGCGCCTGCCGCTGCCGCTGGTCACCGTGGTGGGGTCGATCATCGCCAGCATGGCATTCGATCTGGCGGGGCATGGCATTGCCACCATCGGCCCGATTGAAAGCGGCCTGCCCCGCCTGCGCCTGCCCGATGTTTCATGGAATGAAATGCTGGCCCTGCTGCCGGTCACCACATCATGCGTGTTTGTCATCATTGCGCAGAGTGCTGCCACATCACGCGCCTTTGCCCAGCGCTTTCATGATCCGGTCAATGACAATGCCGATATTCTCGGCCTTGCCGCTGCCAATGCCGCCGCCGGGCTGAGTGGCACCTTCAGCGTCAATGGCAGCCCGACCCAGACCGCCATGGCCGTGCAGGCAGGCGCGCGCACGCAACTGGCGCAACTGACCTTTGCTGGCGTGACCATGATCGTGCTGCTGTTCCTGACCGGCCCGCTGCAATACCTGCCGCGCTGCGTGCTGGCCTCGATCGTCTTTACGGTCGCCATCGGCATGGTCAATGGACGCGCCATGCTGGCCATCTACCGCGAGAGCCCGGGCGAGTGCGGGCTGGCCCTTGCCACGGCGGCGGCCGTTGTGAGCATCGGCGTGGAACAGGGCATATTCCTGGCCATAGCCCTCTCGCTGTTCCGCCACGTGCGGCACAGCTACGAACCCCATACCATGCTGCTGTGTTATGATACGCATTCCGGCCTGCTTGAGCCGCAACCCGTCTCGACCGGGGTGCAGACCGCGCCGGGCGTGCTGCTCTACCGGTTCTGCGCAGACCTGTTCTATGCCAATTCGATGCGCTTTGTCAGCGACATCCGCTCCCTCGTGGCCCCGGCACGCACGCAGCCTGACTGCATCGTGGTCGATGCCAGCGCGATCACCGATATCGACTTTTCGGCTGCCAGTGACCTGCGCGACCTGTTTACCGGCCTCAGGCAGCAGGGGGTCAGGATCATATTCGGGCGGGTCACGCCCTACCTCCGCGCTGATATGGACCGCCATCGCATCACGCCGGTTATCGGGGCGGAGAACATTCATGCGCAGTTGCACACGGCCATGGCGGCAGCGCAGCGTATCGTGAACATGCCCCCACCCGCCTGATCCCCTCCCGTATCTGCCCGGCCAGACCGGGCGGCGCGCGGCTTGACCGCGTTACGGTGCCCGCCCTCAGTCCTTCAGGGGCTGGAGGATCTGGCTCAGTATGGTCGTGGTGGCTGGCTCGCGATGGAAGTCAAGGCAGCTTTCAATCCCTTCCAGATGGTGCGCCATAAGGGCGGAGGCCTCGGCATAATCATGCGCCAGAAGCAGTTCGAGCAGGTCGTGATGGTCGGAAGACAGGCAGCACGTCGTGTTCTGCCGCTCATACATGGTAATGATGAGCGACATGCGCAGGATCAGTTCGCCGGTAATGCTTTTCAGCACCTTGTTACCGAGTTCCTCGATCAGCGTCAGATGGAACTGGCCGGAGAGATAGATCATGGCAATCGCGTCATGTGCCGCATGCGCCTGCGCTTCCTGCGCCATGATCTGGCGCAGTCGCCCGGCCCCCTGCGCGGATAGCTTGCGGTAGGGCCGCGCGAGCAGGCTGACTTCAATCAGGCGGCGGCTGGCCAGCACGTCACGCGCTTCCTGCGGGGAAGGACGACTGACAAAGGCCCCCCGCCCCGGCTCGAGCGTGACGATGTGCGAGCGCGACAGCAAAAGCAGCACCCGGCGGATCTTGGCGCGGTTGGAGCGAAAGATCTGGGCGAGTTCCTCCTCGGGCAGCTTGCTGCCAGGTGCCAGCTTGCGCTCCAGGACCGCCTTGCACAAGGCATCAGCAATGCGCGCTTCTTCCTTGGCGGATGATCCCATGGCCCGTGTCTCCCCTCCCCTTTCGCTGAAACGCATTTCTGTTGGGGCAGTCTGACGCTTCCGTCAAGAGGCTTGATATTGTAAACAATAATGGTTGACGAAACACGTTTCCAAATCATACTGACTGACAAAGGTCACTGATATGGCCAACCTTAATCATGATTGGATGCCCGCCCGTGTCGCGCCTGCTGCTTATCAATCCCAATACCGATACGGACATGACGCACCGCATGGTGGTCCATGCCCGGGCCCAGTTTGCCGGTGCTATCGCGATTGAGGCGGTTACCGCCCGGTTCGGGGCGCGCTACCTGACCAACCGCGTTTCCGTTACGATTGCTGGCCATGCAGTGCTTGATGCGCTGGCATGCGCGCGCGGCCCGTTTGATGGCGTGCTGGTGGCCTGTTTTGGCGACCCGGGGCGCGAGGCGCTGGCCAGCCTCTGCCCGGTGCCGGTTGCGGGCATGGCGCAGGCTTCCCTTGCACGGGCGGCACGGCTGCCGGGGCGCTTCTCCATCGTGACCGGCGGCCCTGAATGGAAACCCATGCTCGTCGAGCTGGTGCAGGCCATGGGATTGAGCGCACGGCTGGCATCCATCCGCATCCTGCCGGCAGCGGGCAATGTTCTGGCACAGGGGGGCGCTGCCGCATGCCGCGAGATCGCGCGGGCCTGCAATGAAGCGGTGCAGGAGGACGGCGCCGCCCGCGTGGTGCTGGGCGGCGCAGGGCTTGCAGGCTTTGCCGCGCGGATTGCGCCAGATGTCGCAGCCCCGGTCATGTGTTCCCTGCATGAAAGCCTGAGCGAAGTCCTTGACCTGCTATCGCGCCCCGCCCCCTCCATGCGGCACCGGGACAGCATGGAAACGGTGGGCCTGTCCCCCGAACTGCAACGTTATCTGGCCTCTGGCGCGCCTGCCTGCACTTACCAGGATTGAAATCCATTTTTGTAAACAATATGCGTTGACACGTATTTTAAACCGATATTATCCTCCATCCGTAACGAGAGACATTGCTCTCAAGTCTCATTCCATGCCGTGATCCCGGCCTGCCCGGCGGGATAAAGAATAAGGACACCGGCAATGTACCTTGACGGAAAAAGCCAGACCGGATCGCATCCCTCCAGGCAAACCGTGCCGCTGCTCCGTTTTTCCGTTCAGGCGCCGGGCCATCGGTTCTTTCTGGCGCTGACAACCGCGCTCGTGCTCACGGCGCCACGCGGGGCGGCCCTGGCGCGCACGGTATCGGCCCATAATACGCATGCTCACGATACCCACCCCGCCACGACGGAGCCACAGGGCATAAAAGCGACAGGCGGGGCCGAGCAGATCCGGGTGGGGGCCAGCGTTGTCCATTCACCCGATGGCGTGACCGGGCGCGCGCCCGGTGGCGGCCTGATCCAGAAACAGACCGCCCCCAAGGCCCGCAGTACCGTCACCCCCGACTACATCATGAAGCAGTCGCCCGCGCAGAACGCCTATAATGCCGTCAAGCTGCTGCCGGGCATCGTGGTGGCCAATACCGATCCTGCCGGCCACGAAAAATCCGCCCTGAGCATGCGTGGCCTGACACAGGACCAGATTGCCAATGTGTGGGAAGGCATGCCGCTGAGCAGTATCGGTGGCTACAACCTTGACGTGGCATGGGTGACCGATAGCGAGAATATCGGCAGCGTTTCGGTGCAGCCCGGTTCATCCAACCTCGATACGCCCGCCATCAACGGCTCGGGTGGCATGTTCGAGTTCAAGAGCCGCGATCCCTCCAAGAAATTCGGCGGGCTGGGCGATGTGGGCGTGGGCAACCGCGACTATACCCGCCAGTTCCTGCGCGTGGATACGGGCGAATGGGGCAAGACGGGCATCCGCTCCTACATCTCGTTCTCCAACCAGCATGACACGTTCTATCATGGCCCCGGCCAGGAAGACTTCAAGCATATCGACTTCAAGATCCTCAAGGAATGGGGCGACGGCAACCGGGTCTCGCTGGTTGGTGGCTTCACGCGCGGCATTATCGGCAACGAGCCCTACTGGGACATGACCATGGCCAGCTGGAAGCAGAAGGGGCTGAAGAACGAACTTGCCGGTTCCTACAACCTCAATGATGCTGCCGGCGGCACCGATTACTGGAAGCTGAACTGGCTGCATTCCAAGACCTTCAACATCGCCGCCCCCTCGCACTTCAATTTCGGGCGGCTGGGGCTGGATGTCACCCCTTACATCGCCGCCAACCAGAAGGTTTACGGCTCCGGCTTCGAGCTGAATGACCAGGTGTACAATGGCTATGGCAGCAGCCCGCAATCCATTGTCATTCCCGGCCAGCAGGCGGGCCAGTCCTACGGCGTGGCCGAGCAGTACAGCAGCCTGAACGAGATGCGCGGCGGCGTGAACGCCAAGCTGAGCTACAAGGTCGGCAACCACCATATCTATCTGGGTTACTGGTTCGATTACGATAATTCGACCAACCTTGTGGGCTATACCGGAGTCAGCAGCGCGGGCGACCCGGCAACATCATGGGGGCGGGCGCGCAACTCGCTGCGACTGGGCAACGGGCAGGTTTTCTATTCCCAGAACTACAGCGACATTTCCACCGTCAACGGCATCTATGCGGGCGATACGGTCACGCTGCTCAACGGGCGGCTGGTGCTTGATGGCGGCATGCGCGTGACCATGATCCACCGTGACGGCACCGACAACATTCCCGGCCTGCAGCGCAAGGTCAGCGCCAACGAGTTCATGCCGCTGCCCACGCTTGGCGGCCACTTTCAGCTGAACAAATACGTGCAGATCTTCGGTGGGGTCTCGACCGGCGCCAAGGCGCCGCCTGACAGCGCCATGATCACCACCATCAACCCCAATACCGGGCAGATCGCCAATCAGGGCCAGACCCATATCCATGATGAATATAATATTACCGAAGAAGTCGGCATGCGCTACACCGGCAAATACATCATCGGGTCCTTCACGTATTTCCATTACAACCTGTCGCATCATCAGGTTTCCACCTCCATGTTCCTCGGCAACGAGGCCATCGGGCAGGTGATCGACGCAGGCAACCAGACAACCAACGGGTTTGACGCGGAAATCGGCACCCGCCCCATCCACCATTTCCGCCCCTATGCCTCCATGCAGTACCTGCATTCCACCATCGACAACAATATCCAGGGCCTGCCCACCAAGGGCAAGATGGCCGTCGATACGCCCACATGGGCCGCCTCGCTCGGGGTGGACTGGGACAATGGCATCTTCTTCTGGAATTATGGGCTGAATTACTTCTCCAAACAGTATTCAACCTTCATGAACCAGGAAGCGCTGCCATCACTGTACACCATGAATGCAACAGTGGGCGCGCGCCTGCCGCGCAACAGCCTGGTCGGGCGTGGGCTGAGCTTTCTCAAAAGCCCGGAAGTCATGCTGTGGGTCAACAACATGATCGACACCCATGCCTATTCCGCCATCAACAGCGTCAGCCTGACCAATACCACCATCGGCAAGATCCAGGGCACGGCGCCGACCTACAATACGCTGGGACGTTTCTCCGCCGTGGTGACCTTCCGGGCCGGGTTCTGAGCGGGCAACATGCCAATGCGATACGTAAGCGGGCATGACCTTCACACACTCGCCACGGCCGGGCATAGTGGCCTGCAAGGGGGCTGTGCATGAACAGGCAGGCACGACCGGAGGCTGTTCCATCTTCTTCAGCCATGCAGCACGGCGCGCAGGATGACAGGTTGCGCAACAGCGATCTGCTCCCTGCGGCAAAGCAGGACTGGAACTGGTACGATTACCTGTCTTTCTGGATGTCGGACGTGCATAGCGTTGGCGGCTATGTCACGGCAGGCAACCTCTTTACCCTCGGCCTGCCTTCGGGGCTGGTTTTTGCCGCCCTGCTGGGCGGCGTACTGATCGTCAACGCCCTGTGCAACCTTGTGGCAGTGCCCAGCCAGCGCACGGGCACGCCGTTTCCGGTTGTGTGCCGCATGTCCTTTGGCGTGCTTGGCGCCAATATTCCCGCACTGATACGCGGCGTGATTGCCGTATGCTGGTACGGCATACAGACATGGCTGGCATCGAACGCACTCGTTGTGCTGACCCTGCGCCTTGCCCCCGGCCTGACGCCCTGGGCCGAGGTCAGGCTGCACGGCGTGCTGGGGCTTTCAGCCGTGGGTTGGGGCGCGTTTGCGCTGTTATGGCTGATGCAGGCCGCCATTTTCTGGCGGGGTATCGAGACAATCCGCCGGTTTATCGAACTGGCGGGCCCGGCTGTCTATGCGGTCATGATCGCGCTGGACCTGTATCTGCTCCAGCATGTGGGGTGGAGACACTTTTCTTTGCAGATTACCGGGGCTGCGGCTCCCCTGCACGGGGGGGCGCTGGTCTGGGCCAGCGTGAATGCCGTGGCACTTGTGGTCTCCTATTTTTCCGGCCCCATGCTTAATTTTGGTGATTTCGCCCGCTATGGGCGCAGTGCGGCGGATATCCGGCGGGGCAATTTCTGGGGGTTGCCGTTCAATTTCATCGGGTTTTCGGCCCTGACAATCTGCACCATTGCCCTGACCGCGCCAGCTTTTGGCCATGTCATGATCGATCCGGTGGAAACCGTCGCGCATATCGATAGCCTGACGGCGGTCATATTCGGCATGCTGACATTTATCATCGCAACGGCAGGCATCAATATCGTGGCCAATTTTGTCTCGGCCTCGTTCGATTTTTCCAATCTCTCGCCCCGGCATATCAGCCTGCGCAGTGGCGGCATGATTGCTGCCGCCGGTTCCATCGCCATCATGCCATGGAAACTGTATGGCAACCCACATGTCATGCATCTGACACTCGACGTGCTCGCGACGTTCATCGGCCCGTTATTTGGTATTCTTGTCTGTGACTACTATATCGTCCGCCGCCGCGCGGTTGATGTCGCGGCACTTTATACCACCAGCAGGCAAGGCTGTTACTGGTATCGCAACGGGGTCAACCCGGCAGCCATCCTTGCGCTGCTGATTGCGGTGATGGCGGGAAGTGCGAGCGTGTTCCTGCCTGCGTTATCGGTCCTGTCTGAATTCGCATGGTTCATCGGATGCCTGACAGGCGGATTATGTTATCTTGCCTTGATGAAATCAGGCCATGCCATAAGAGACTGTTTCAAAAGTCTAAACCTCTGGAAAACCTAAATTAGTTGCCTTTTGGCCCGCTAAGCTGGCTTTCCAAACCACCATATAGAGGATACCCATCTGGTGAAGTGGCAAGGTAAGGAAGGTACAGCATGGGTATTCCAAGCGACCCACTCTTGGACATCATCAGGCGCTCGATAATCAACCTTGAATTTATTGAAGCAAATTACGAGACCCGCGCCCTGTATGAAGTCACCCAGCTTGTGAACACGTTTTTGGGTGCGCTCATTCATCCCTTTGAGAGGTCATCAAAGGGGAAGCAGTTTATTGCATATTTCACTCATAAGCCTGTTCCGATAAACGTATTTTATAAGATCGAAGTCAAAGAAGATTTTTCTTATTATGATTTTCTAAAATGTATACGTCATGCGTTGGCACACGGAAATATCAGGTATAACCCTGATAATTTTAAAAGAATACAGTCTGTGGATTTTTGGAACAAGGAAGACAACAAGAAGACGTTCAGATGCACTATATCATTAAATGATATGAAGCACCTTTTGTTAGATTTTAAAAATTGCATTGAAAAGATTTATAAATAAAAAAGGGAGAGCAATACTCTCCCCTAAAAAGGTTATCGACCACCGAATTGATTTATTAAGCTACCCCACGCAGAATTTGTAATTTCATCCATGGAGAGAAACCTGATATTTGTGGCGTTAATGCCCGGTTGTACCACCCTCTGTCCGTTTTGAACGACACTAACATTATGAGCTACACCGCTCAGGATGACTGAGCATATGCTATTTGTATCAAGAGAGTTTGATGAATACGGATCGCACGTCAGGAGGCGCTGCCTTGTTGGAACGCTTAGGGAACGCGGGTTGAACCAGACTGTTTTAGCCTGATCACGGCTATCTATGATATTGCAGGAATCCAAGTCGCGGCAATAGATGCTGCCTTTAACATTCACGTTTTTATCTAAAACTTCTGAGCCGTAAGCAAGAAAGTTTCTTACATCAAGAGCATTATTATATGCTGCCTGCATGGCATTATTTTTCTGTTCTTGCTGCTGTTGCTGCACTTCCGGGTCAATGCGCTGGGTCCAACCGGGAGCAGGGCCCTTATTGGTTATGCAATCTTGAAAATGCTGCACATACTGGCTAAAATTGGGCCACGAAATATCCATATTCCCGATATCAACCCATTTTTTCTTTTTTGCAGAAGAAATTAAATTGCCTATTAAACCTCCCGAATTATTATTTTCGCTTGTATCCTTGAGAGACATTTGGATATTTATAGACTGCTGGCTCATTAACTGAGCTAAAAACGCTCTGGAGTTATCTGGATTCATATCCAACTGATACAGATGGTTTTTGTCATCTTTCAGGTCGTGACCAATACCGCCCCATGGTTGATCCTGATATAAGAATTTAAACCTAAAATCAGAATTTACATGTTGAAGGATATTCCTCTGTTCATAAATTCCCATTTCATAATTAACGGCATATTTCAAAAAGTAATTCGGCGCTTCGCCTCCCTTTGAATATAAAGACAATTGTTCATTGTCATTTGATATAACGCATAAATCTTTCTGCGTCGATCCAGACGTTAATATCGTTCCGTCCGGATACTTGTAATAAATGCTTCCTGCATGTGCCTGTTGAACAGAATATCCAGCCATTACAGCTAGAAAGCCGCCTAGAATGCGTCTCATAGCGTCACCTTATGCATATGAGTTTGCCCAGTTACAGGATCGTCAATTAACGTTGCTGCCACCTTGTAAAGCAGCCCGTGCTTTTGCGCTGTCCATGACACATCATGCTTTCCGCCGGGAAAGGTCACAGTTCCAGTGCACTGCCGCGTTCCGTCAGGGTCTACGGATTCATTGGATACCTGCACCACTATGTGAGACGCAGACTGTCCAACGAGGGGAGCTACCTGTTTGGCCACGCTATGAGTGACCAGCATTTTGCCGCACACTGACGCAACGCCGGTATCTTCGGCGTCTACCTTATCTTGGTGTTGTTCCATGGCGTGAGCCGTGGCCATAGCAGCGCCTGTTCCTGCTGCACTGGCCGCAGCGGTATGTGCGGCTGTGCTAGCCAAGGAGCTAATGATGCCTCCAGCATGAGCCGTTATAGGCATCGTGAACAAGCAAAATGCGGTAGCCGTAAATGACGGGACGCGCTTATCTAACCTTAAATTAGAAGCGAATATCTTATATTTCATTTATTAATACCTCGTCGGAAAGCCCTACGACAGGCCCGTTTACCAGTGATCTCCCTGGCGTCGGGCGGGTCGTAGCGTGTTCACACGAGGTATAGGCACGCCCTGCTTATTTCCCTTGGGCGATGAACGAGTAAACCCGTCACCACTTTGGCTCGAAAGCCGGGTGTTGCATTAGGCAGGCCACCCGACAGAGGGCGACCTCGTGTGAAAAGGCGCTACGACACGCCGTTTATTATCATACGCGAAAGCCGTCTTTTAGGCAAGATTTCTGAAAAAGCGCTTAAACACAAACACTTACATCAACATAATAGAGCGGCTGTCAGAAGATAAACCAATCCAACATATAAGTATTGAAAATAGAAAAAAGAAAGCAATATAATAAAAATATGGTCAAAAAACCGCATTTTATATAATTTTATTATTATATACGATAATGTAGGAGAATATTTTTAAAATGTACGATACTGATTTGACAGATCAGCAGTGGGAGTTGCTAGAGCCTTACATTTTCAAAGCTAAACCGGGAGGTCGCCCTCGCTCAACCAATATGAGAGGGGTGATCAACGCGATTTTTTATGTCCTAAAAAATGGCTGTATGTGGCGCAGCTTGCCGCGCGATTTCCCGCCGTGGCAGACCGTTTACCGGTATTTCCGGCATTTAGGTGCATCGAAAGCGTTCGATAATGCATTTAGGGATATGTATGAGCGCGTAAGGGTGAAAGATGAACGTAACCCTGAACCATCCCTGCTGATTGTGGATAGCCAGAGCGTAAAAACCGACAAGACTGCTGTATTTGATACTCGTGGATATGATGGCGGCAAGAGAGTCAAAGGCCGAAAGCGGCATCTTGCGGTTGATAGTGCCGGGAATATTGTTGATGTTTTTATTAGTAATGCCAACCTGAATAACGTTAAAGGAACTAATAAATTATTTAAATCAATTCAGAAAATGTATACTTTTACGGCAATTGATTTGGTAATTGCGGATAAAGGATACAGAGGCGAGAGGTTTAAAAAGTATGTTGCTCGCAGATTCGGTGGCGAAGTTGAAATAGGTGAGAATCACACTAGTATGGAAACTGACTTTGTGCCTGCTAAAAAGCGTTGGCTGGTTGAACGTGCCCTCGGTTGGCTGAATAATTATCGCCGACTAGCCAAGGATTACGAGGAAAAAATTGAGGTATCCCGGCACATGATACGCATGGCAGCAATGCGGCTCATGCTCCGTCGCCTTTGTCCAGTTCCGAGGAAAGGGAAGACGTGGATTTAACACTATTAATTTTTATTTTTGTCACTTAAGTATTAAAATAAATAAAAATTACATTTCGTGGAAATATAATATTAAGCAATACATAAAAATAACTTTTTTACGAAAATCACATGAAATAAGGTAGGAAATTTGCTTTTAATTTTCCATTTGATAGAATATAGTAATCCTAAATATGGAGACATATAAATGTGCGTATTTAATATGAATGGCGTGGGCATCCCATTTTCTAGAATAGACGTTTCTTGCCTTCCTGAAAATAAAAGCATAATTCTTATATCAAGACCTAAAGGTGAAATATTGTCATATTCAGAAAATCCAAAATTATGGTTTGAAGTAAATAATTTTTCAAAAATGAAAATTTCTGGAATATTTATATATAATGGAGATAATCCAGATACATTTTGGCAAAGAGCTATGGAAATGTCTGGGGGTGATCTATCTGATGATACAATATTTTTTAGTCATTAAATAATTAGTGGTGATCATGTAAATGCTTTGTTTTTTGGTCACCAATATAACATACTAGCCGTGGGAAAATAAGGTTCCAAATAATTTTCGATAACTTGTTTTTTATTTTATCGAAAATTGTTATCTTTATATTAAATTTTTCTATTGCTCTGTAGTTTATTTCATCATCGTTAAGCATTTTCTTTATCCTCTGATTTTATTAAATTCTCAAACCCCGGCACGTTCGTAGTCGTCCGCGGTTCTTCTGCGTCGTCTACCCTCTCCGTACACTCCATACCGGGATGTACCTGGGCCTTTACAAGAACCTCCAAGAGTGTCGGCATTTCCTGCCCTCCCAATTGGTTTGCGTAAGGGTTGGGGAGGTTCCCCAGTCCCGTTTATAATTGGGTTGTTTCCTGCCGTATTTTGTGGTTTTTATTAAATTGACATCAATATATGGTAGAGAGCTTTAAGCTTTGGCCGATCTTGCTAATTTAGCAATTACCTGCACTTCGTCCCCATCCTCTGCGCCAGCACCAGATGTTTATTCGATCTTCGGTCATTTGGTGACAGTTAAGCCATCCGATATCGGAACGTTGATCGTAACCCTCGTAATTGGGTCCGTAACTGTCTGGATTGCCAACTGGCAGCGACGCATAGCCAAGGAAAAGATCATTTCAGAATTGTTCGACCGTAGATACAAAATATACTATTCTTTCGTTGAGCACATACAATTGGCTCTTATTTGTATAGATATGAAAGATTTCTACGCGTCAGAAATGGAAGTAATATCATCATGTGAAGAGGCGAGGTTTTTATTTGGTGAAAAACTGCACAAAAGACTCGTAAAAATAAAAGATGCCCTTCAGGACATCAGAAACGAACGACATTTCCAAGATCAAATTCGTAGCGCGGCTTTGTCTGATTATGGGAATTCGCGTGAATTGTCCAAACAGTCTTTTGAAAGAGGCATAAATTTAGAAAAAGCTTTACGAAGCGAGTTATCCGGACCACTGGCAGCGGATTTTATGCCGTTTCTGAAAATTGAGGATTTCAGGAAACAACGTTCATAATTTCAAGGCCGTGGCTTTCGGGGCTGTGAAGGCTAAGGGGACTTTTGAAACAGTCTCTAAGCCCGTCGCGCCAATAGGCGCGACGGGCTTATGGTAGCAAGGCAGGTTGATTACCATGCGCTTTTGCCACCGCATCAATATGCCGTGGCCAGTTCCCTGCGCGCCTGGTGCCGCGCAGGGAACACCTTTGGGTTCAAGCTGTCAGACGGAGCATCTCGGGGTCTACGTCGCTGGCTGCAGCCATGTTGTACGGGCCACCGGCCATAATTTCGAGACAGAGCAGCCCCATTGATCCAGCACGCCGCTGGCCCAGATGCAACGTGGCCTGCCCGTCTGTCCAGCGACAGGGCTCATTGCGGGGGGCATACCACCCGTCATACCATCCCTCGGGCGCCTGGGGGGCCAGATGGGTTGCGATGGCGTGCGCCACGCTGCCTTCAAACAGCTTGATATTTCTGACCAGCACGCCCAACTGGCGCCGGTCATCGACATAGGGGCCAATCGTGTCAGCAGGCCGGCTGGTGCGTGACAGGATACGGACCGTTTCGACCCCCGGCGGAATCATGAAGAAGGCATAGCCATTGGCGTCGCGCATCTTGCGGATGATGCTGCCTGCGGGCGTCATCAGATGCAGGTCGGCATCATCGCTCAGGGCGGGCGGTTCGCAGGCAATGGCATGGCCAGCCTGGAGGGCCCGGCTTTCAAGCATGCGGAACACGGGTTCAACCACCTCCGGCGCCACGGTCAGGGGTGCCGCGGCATCTTCAGCCCAGGACCGGACCGGTTTGCGGCCAATGCTGACAACAGCGCCATTTTGCTGAAACGTGCCGCGATTGCCCGTATCGAGATAGCTTTCGGTCAGCATGCCATCTGCCTTGATGATGGAATGCTCTTCCGTTTCAATATGATAATACTCGTAAGCCGTAATCGACCGGTCATAAAAAACGGATCGGTTGTTAACGAGCATGCGGGCCGGTATGAAGCCCCCTTCAAAAAACAGGCAGTGCTCGGCAGTAATCAGCATGTCCTTGCAGGGCACGCCTTCAGCAACGGCATTGCGCAGGATACGGATCGGATAGCCTGCCTCGTCATCGGGCAACCCCATGCGGACGGTTTCCTTTTTGCGGCCTGCCCATATGACCCGGCGGGTCAGCGTGCTGCCTGCGGCATAGGCAATGATCTCATCGCCAATGCGCAGATCCTGCACCGCGCACTGGCCCGACGGCGTTTCAATCATGGAATCCGCGAGAAAACAGGCCCCGATATAGGTATTGTCATCGGCATAGGTGACCTGCAGGGGATTGGCGGCGAGATCCGTCACATTGGTTGAATAGTTGCCATCGGGCAGCGTGACACCATCTGCTGTCTTGACCGCATATTCGGCAACCGTCTGCCCGGCGGAATTCAACATTGTGATGGTCTTGCCACCCGATCCGCTATCCTGGATCGAGTAGGCAGAAATGGCGCCGGTCGTGCCCTGCAGTTCGATCGTATCTTTCGCAGGGTCATAATTGTTCAGGGTGGTGCCGCTCAGTGTCCCGGAGGCCAGCAGGCTGATGACCGTGCCGCCGCCATTCAGGATCAGCGTGCCGCCGCCTGTACCGAAATTGACCGTGCCCCCTTCAAGAACGCTGACCAGCGCGGCACCGGTATTGAACGTGCCACCATATTCGATGTTGACCGTGGACCCGGTCAGGAGGCCCACGAGCGATCCCCCGCTATTGCCTGTCAGGGTTGCCGTTCCGCCAACCACATTGATCGTGGTTCCCGTAATCGCGCTGACCAGACCCGATATGGTGTTGTCACCACCGATATAATAGGTATCGGCTTCCGCTGCGCCTACGCCAATGTCGACGTCGCCGGTAGAGCCTGGCGCCGTGACAATGGTCTGGTTACTTGCGGCACTAATCAGGGTGTCATAGTTGTCTGTGCCGGTCAGGACATAACCCGAAGCCGCTAGCTGCAACACGCCAAGAACGTCAATTCCAGGACTAAGATTTGTGCCTGTATATATCGTGCTTCCATCAGGCGCGGTGATCGTGACATCCCACACATCGTATATAGGTATAAGCAAATCGGTATCGGGCTGGGTAATGTTGTAAGTTACACCTGAAGCTGTCGTGTATTTGGTCATGTCTGATACCTTCCTTGCCGGAACTGCCCGAACCATGCGGCCTGTTGAAAGCGGCATCGGATTATGTTCCGTAAAGGTGAGCAATTGGTAAACACGGAACCAGGCTCAATAACGGCAGGAATTCAGAAGATATTTTTCATCCGGCCCCTGAAAACAGGCAAACGCGTTATTGTCCGGCAAGGTCAGCGCAGGCTTCCGCAAGTTCGAATCCATTCTGCATGGCAGCCCCATATGTGGTGTTGTCATAGATCGTCCAGACCTCGGTGCCGCGGGCGGCAAGGGCTGCAACAACCTTTGCATGCGCCTTGACCGCTTCATGCGTGTACCGTGACTTATAGATGTCCGGGGCGCCGTGCAGCCGGAAATAGGCAAGCCCGCTCCAGCCACCGGGCTGTGCCGCGGGGTGTGGCCGGGCCGGGTCTGCGGCAACGCGTGCGATCCGCAGTTCTGTCAGCATTTGATCCACCATTGGCTGAAACCAGCTTGCATGCCTGGGCTCCACCACAATGCCGCCGCCAAACATGGCCCGCAGATCATGGAAGAAACGCACGGCAATATCACCGGGATAGGCGAAACTGGGGGGAAACTGCACCAGGATCGGGCCACGTTTGTCGCCAAGGCCATCCGTTTCCCCGGCAAAGCGCTCGATCAACGCCTGACAGTCGACCAGACGGCGCTCATGCGTGATGGTTCGGGGCATCTTGACGGAAAAACGGAATGCAGACGGCACGCCTGCCGCCCAGCGCATGTAGGTCGTGCGCCGATGGGGGCGATAGAAGCTGGTATTGATCTCGACCGCCGAAAAACAGGTGGCATACCGTTCAAGCTGCGTTCCCGTTGCGGGCAGTTGCAACGTTCTGGCCATTGCGGAAGAGATCGACCAGCCCGCAATGCCGATACGAATGGACATGATCCCTTCCTTCCCCATCAAGGCCATCATGGGCTACCATAACCCGGTTTGCGGCACCACCCGATGCGTATGGGCACCGGAAAGGCATGCGGACGCATTGCGGCATTTCCGCGCCTGAAGCGCCAACACGGAGAGAGGGAAAGAATGTCCGGCCATCATGCGCAGGCCCCGCGATGACGTGATCCGCCCGGGGGATCGAGATCGGCCCCTTTCGGCCCGCTTGTGCATCGCGCCAGACCTGCAACGACAACCGCAGCAACCGGGGCCGCATGCGTTCGTCAAACAGGTGGCATGAGGGCCATCTCTTTTATCATCACAGGATTCCTTCGTGCAGTCATCTTCCGTGGCAGAGACGACATCTGCCTATAGCCCTTCGACACGTCGGCGTGTTTTCACCGGCCTGATCCTGACCATGATCATGGGCGCACTCGACCAGAGCATCGTCTCGACCGCCTTGCCCACGATCGTCAGTGACCTTGGCGGCCTTGCGCACATGTCGTGGGTGGTGACGGCGTTCATGCTGACCTCCACAATCGCCACGCCAATGTATGGCAGGCTGTCCGACATGTTCGGCAGGCGGCCGTTGCTGGCGTTCAGCATCGGCTCGTTCCTCGCCGCCTCGCTGCTATGCGGCATTGCACAGGGCATGTGGCAGTTGATCGTGTTCCGCGGGCTTCAGGGCGTGGGGGCTGGCGGTCTGATGACACTGTCACAGACGGTGATCGGCGATATGGTCTCCCCCCGGCAGCGCGGTCGCTATCAGGGGCTGTTCACGGGCGCGTTTGCGGTCAGCAGCGTAACGGGGCCCTTTCTGGGCGGCATGCTGACCAGCGCGCTGTCGTGGCGATGGGTGTTTCTGGTCAATCTGCCCATCGGGCTTGTGGCGTTCGGGCTGATCATGCTGAGCCTGCCGGTTGGCCGGGCCGAGGCAAGGCCCCGCATCGACTACCCCGGCGCGGCCCTGCTGAGCATTGCCACGGCAGGCTACCTGCTGCTGTTCAACGCGCTTGGCACGACCCTGGCATGGACATCGCCGCTCACATTTCTCCTGCTTGGGGGTACAACGCTTGTATTCGTGCTGTTCATCCGGCAGGAGCGACGGGCGCTGGAGCCGCTGGTCAGTCTGGACCTGCTGCGTATCCCGACTTTTTCCGTCTGCGTTGCCGCAACCGGGATCATGTCCTTCGCCATGATGGGGTCCATGATCTTCCTGCCGCTTTATTACCAGCTCGTTCTGGACGAGACGCCAGCAGCCTCTGGCCTGATGATGCTGCCGCAGGTGGGTACGATGATGATCAGTTCGGTGCTGGGCGGATATGTCTCGTCCAGAACGCAACGCTACGCGCTTCTGCTCTCCATCGGCGTTGGCATCGAGTTCACGGCGCTGAGCCTGATTGCTGTCTGCGCCCATCATGGCGCGCCAGCCCTGTTCTTCCTGCTCGGCCTGGGGTGTCTGGGCGTAGGCATGGGCATTGGCATGCCCAATGCCACGGTCATGATCCAGAACGCCGTGCCAGCGGGCGCGCTTGGCATTGCCACGGCCATGATGTCCTTCATCCGCTCGCTCGGCGGCGCGCTTGGCGTGGCCCTTTCGGGCGGTGTCATGGCACTGACCCTGCAGAACCGGCTGCAGGTGCTGCCAGAGAAAATCGACGTGCCCGCATTCCTGGAAAAGGGAATGGCCGCGATCCGTACCCTTTCACCCGCCACGCATGCTGAGGTGACGCAGGCCTACAAGGGCGCAATCAGCGCCAGCCTGAGCGTGAGCAGCAGTTTCATGTTCCTGGCGTTCGTGCTGATCGTTGGCCTCATGGCGCACCAGACGGCCAGGCGGAACAGATAGAACAAAAGGCATCGCGGCTTTATTGCAACCGATCATCCGGCGCGGGCCGTCCGGCTCCCTGGCGAAATGGCCCGCACACCGCCCTGCCCTGTATCAGGCAGGGTCAAAATGTTCGTCCGCCGCCATGATCGCGCGCATCAGCACGTTTGCACCTGCCACGATATCATCCGGTTCGGCATATTCCGCCTCATTGTGGCTCAGCCCGTCGCGGCAGGGAATGAAGATCATCGCCGTCGGGCAGATCCGGGCCATATAGGCCGCATCATGTCCCGCGCCGGAAATGATGTCGCGATGGCTCAGCCCCGCCCTGGCCGCCGCATCGCGCACCATGCCGATACAGGCCGGGTCAAACGGCACGGAAGGCGAGCCCCAGCTTTCCTCGATCGAGAGTTCGATGCCTGCCTTGCCCGTAATCTCGGCCGCCCGCGCACGGAAATCGGCTTCCATCCTGTCGATTACGGCATCATCGGGGTGGCGCAGGTCCAGCGTCATGCGCACTTCACCCGGCACCACGTTGCGGCTGCCCGGACTTGCATCAACGATGCCGATGGTTGTCTTGGCATCAGGCCCGTGCGCCGCCGCCACATCCGCGGCCAGCACCATCAGGCGGGCTGCCGCGAGCAGCGCATCGCGGCGCAGTTCCATCGGGGTGGTACCCGCATGAGCTTCCTGGCCAATCAGGGTCACGTCAAACCACCGCATGCCCTGCACGCCTGTCACGACGCCAATGGTCTTGCCCTCGTTTTCCAGCACCGGCCCCTGTTCGATATGCAGTTCGAAATAGGCGGCAGGCGGGTGCGCACCACAGGGTTCATCGCCCCTGTAGCCAATCGCGAGCAGGGCATCCCCCAGGCGGACGCCATCGCGGTCGGCAAGGCCATAGGCCTGCTCAAGCGTAAAGACACCGCTAAAAACGCCTGATGCCGTCATGGCCGGGGCAAAGCGCGCCCCTTCCTCATTGGTCCAGTTGGCCAGTTCGATTGAGTGGCGCGGCACATACCCCGCCGCCCGGAAGGCCCGCAATACGGCCAGCCCCCCCAGCACGCCATAAATGCCATCATACCGGCCGCCCGTGGGCTGGGTATCAAGGTGGCTGCCCATCATCAGTGGTGGCAGGGCGGGATCGCTCCCCTCCAGGCGCAGGAACTGGCTGCCCATGGTATCGACCTTGAGGGAACAGCCAAGTGCCGCGCCCTGGGCTGCCAGCCAGTCACGGACAAGACGGTCCTCCGCCGACAGGGCCAGCCGGCGGATACCGCCCCGTGGGGTCGCGCCAAAACGGGCTGTATGGGCAATGTCCTCGTTCAGGCGGGGGCCATCAATCGTGATATTGGCATTCTTGTGCATCTGACTAACCTTTTTCATGGTCCTGTGCTGGTGGGTGGGCCGTGGCCATCCGCATCGTATCAGCCCGCCTGCCCCTTGCGGTTACGCGGTTGCGAAGGTCAGCATCCTGTTGCGCAGGGTGTCCTGCAGGGCATCAAGCCGGGCCAGGCCCTGCCAGGCAATGGCCTGGTTGCGCGTGATGTATGCGGCATCGGCGGGATTACGGCTCGCCCGCCATGAACTGATGCCCAGCGACATGACCAGCCGCGCGCCCATCATGGCGGGCAGGCACGCCAGTTCCGCCCGTGTCAGCGCAATGGCCTGGCAATAGCCGGAAAGAATGGCCATGAACTGCTCCAGCGGCTGCGTGCCGCTCCCCATCACGTACGAGGCGGCAATTGCAAGATCCTGCACGCGCGGGGCGCGGATCACATCGCCAAAGTCGATCACTCCCTCGATGGCCTGATCGCTGCACAGGATATTATGAACATTGAAGTCATTATGGATCACCTGCGCGGGCAGGTCCGCCATGACAGGCTGCACCTGCTGCTCGAAGGCCGCCAGCGCCGCACTGGCCAGCGCTCTTTGCGCCCCGGTGGGGAAATAACGGATGAAATTGCGCATATAGGCCGCATTGCGCAAATTCCATAAAAGCGCATGTGACTGCGCCGGGTGATGAAAACCCGCCAGCACCTGGTCCAGCCGCCCCAGCATCCCCCCGATGGAGGCGCATAGCGGCACCGTGGCCGGCCGGTTGCCCAGGGGCGTGCCGGGCAGGAAGGTCACCATCCGCACGATGCGCGCCTCCCCCGCGCCATCACGCCACACGGCATGCGGCACGGATGGGGCCAGCAGTTCCGGCACGGCCAGCGTCGGGTCTTCCGCCCTGAGATAGCGCAGGACACTGTCCTGCAGGTCGAGCATCTCCTCCTGTTCGGCACAGTGCGCGATTTTCAGCACGTAATCCCCGCCCTGCGCGGTACGGAGGCGGAAATTCCTGTCGCGCTCGCCCGGCAGGCGCGACACCTTGCCCGTCACGGCGAACATGTCATGCGCGATCCGGGTTGCGTCCTCCACCGATACGGGCCGCGATGGCTGTTCAAGCAGGAGCAGGGCCTTTTCAAAATTGGCCCCGGCTTTCTCCATGCCGGTGGAAGAGACAGGCATGCCCATCGGATGCCCCCCGTTCACATATAATCCATTGATGTCACCAGACGGGTATCGAGGTAGGCGTCAAGCGCCTCCGACCCGCCTTCCGAGCCATAACCGGAATCACCGATCCCGCCAAAGGGAATTTCCGGTAGCGACAGGCCGATATGGTTGATGGTCAGCATGCCCGTGCGCACACCATCACGCAGGCGGGCCGCAACCGCGCCCGACCCCGTAAAGGCATAGGCCGCCAGCCCGTAGGGCAGGCGATTGGCCTCGGCAATCGCCTCATCCAGCGTCTCAAAGGGGCAGAGCAGCGAGATCGGGCCAAAGGGTTCCTCGTTCATGATGCGCATATCAGCCTTCAGCCCCGTCAGCACGGTCGGGGCATAGAAATAGCCCGGCCCGGCAAGGCGGTGGCCGCCGGTTTCCACCCTTGCGCCCCTGTCGCGCGCCTCATTGACCAGGCCCTCGATCGCTTCAAGCCGCCGCTGGCTGACCACGGGACCCATCTGCGTGCCGGGGCGCTGGCCATTGCCCACCACAAGCGCCTGCATATGGGCAACATAGGCCGCCCGGAATGCCTCAAAGACCCCTTCTTCGATCAGGAACCGCGTGGGCGAGACACAGACCTGCCCGGCATTGCGGATCTTGGCTGCGGCAAGCAGGGAGACCGCACGCCCGATATCGGCATCCGCCGTGACAATGACCGGGCCATGGCCGCCAAGTTCCATGGTCACCCGCTTCATGTGCGCGCCCGCAAGGGATGCCAGGATCTTGCCAACCGCCGTCGACCCCGTAAAGGTGACCTTGCGGATGATATCATCGGCGATCAGCGTTTCCGAGATTTCGGCAGGCGTGCCATATACCAGCCCGATCACCCCGGCAGGCACGCCCGCATCGGCAAAGGCGCGGATCAGCATGGCGGGCGAGGCCGGGGTCTCCTCCGGGGCCTTGACGATGATGGAACACCCGGTGGCCAGGGCCGCGCTGACCTTGCGCACGACCTGGTTGACCGGAAAATTCCATGGGCAGAATGCGGCAACCGGACCAACCGGCGTGCGGATGACAGACTGCGTGACCCCCATGAGGCGCGCGGGCACGAGGCGCCCGTAGGCACGCCGCCCCTCTTCCGCCATCCAGTCGATTATATCGGCGGCGGCGGCCATTTCGGCACGCGCCTCCGCCACGGGCTTGCCCTGTTCGCGCGACATGTAGCCTGCCGCCTCTTCCGCGCGCTCACGCACCAGCACGGCGGCCCGGCGCATGATCTGGTAGCGCTGGAAGGCAGGCGTAGCGCTCCATACGGCAAAGCCACGCCGCGCCGCAGCAAGCGCCTGCGCCAGTTCGGGCTGCCCCGCATGGGCCACCGTGCCGATCACCTGTGCGGTGGCGGGGTCGAGCACGTCAAGCGTCCGCCCGTCGCTGGCCGCCTGCCACTGGCCATCAATGAACAACAGGGTATCGGGATAGGACATCATCATGTTTCTCTTGCGGAAATATCGACACAGGCGTGGCAGGGGCACCGCACCACACAAGGCGCGGCCGCAGCATCATGGCGCTGCGGCCGCGTGCGGATCAGCCTTTGCGCATGGCCTTTTCAAAGACTGCTGACGGGTCGGGGCGGGCCTCGGCCAGCAGGCCTTCGAGTGTCATGCTCAGGCGCAGCACGCCGATATCATCATTGATACGCCCCCCGATCTGGATGCCCACCGGCAGCCCACCCGAAGAATAACCCGCCGGCAGCGACGCGGCAGGCTGGCCGGTCATGTTGTACAGCAGCGAGAACCCGGCCCATTCCAGCCAGTCCGGCCAGCTGTCATCGGGCACCGTCAGCCCCGCCTTGAGCGGCAGGATGGAAACGGTGGGCGAGATGACAAAGTCAACCGTTGCATGCTGGCGCGCGCATTCCTGGCGGTAGGCCAGCCGCGCCATCATCGCATCAACATAGTCCCCGGTGGGGATATGCGCGCCACGGTCGCCCCAGCCACGGAATTCGGGGTCGAGCAGGTCGCGCTCGGCCGGGCTCAGGCGGCGCTGGGACTGCCATGCCCCCACCTGCCACAAGGTGCGATAGGTTGGCCGCCAGTCCTCCATGGGGGCCAGCGGCACCAGTACGGCGCCAGCCGCCTCGATGCGCGCGATGGCGGCACGATAGACCGCAGCCACCTCCGGATCGACCTTCATGAAGCCGAAATCTTCCGTCACCCCGATGCGCAGCCCTGCCAGTGGCAGCGGCGTAATGGGAAAATCCGCGGCCGGGAGCGGATCGGTGGTGAAGGGGTCCATCGGGTGGCGCCCTTCAATCACCGAGAACATCAGGCCTGCATCCGCCACCGTGCGGGTAATCGGGCCAAAATGCGCCATGTCGGAATAATGCGGGCCAATGGGGTACATCGGCACGCGGCCAAATGTCGCCTTCAGGCCAAACACGCCGCTGAAGCTGGCCGGAACGCGGATGGAGCCGCCGCCATCGCTGCCCAGCGCCAGCGGGCCGCACCCGGCACTGATGGAGGCGCCCGCCCCGCCACTGCTGCCGCCGGGCGTATGGTCGGTATTGTGCGGGTTGCGGGTGATGCCGGTCAGCGGGCTGTCGGTAACCGCCTTCCACCCGCCCTCGCACGTGGTGGTGGAGGCAAACAGCACGGCGCCCGCCCCGCGCAGCCGCTCGACAGAGGGGGAATCCTGTGTTGCGGGCGGGTTATGTTCGGCCAGGCGCGAACCACGGGCAAAGCGCCAGCCTTTCACCATGGCCGTATCCTTGATGGAAACCGGCACGCCTTCCAGCGCGCGCGTGGGCAGGCCGGCCATCCAGCTCCGCTCTGCCGCGACGGCGGTGGCAAGGGCGCGTTCGGGATCAAGGCCGCAAAACGCATTCAGCACCGGCTGCACCGCCTCGGAACGGGCGATGACATCACGGATCACCTCTACCGGTGAGAGTTTCCGCGCCGCATACAGCGAGAGAAGCTCAACAGCCGATAGTTCACATAATTCAGTCATGGAAATCATCTCTGCTTCTTGATGTGCTCCCGAGCGGGAACACGTACACCGGGGCCGATCACCACGCGATCCACCATGGACCGGCCAGACAAACACGATATGAAAAAAACGGCTTCAACCGGGGGGCGGGAGCGCCAGCACTGGCGGCCACCCCGCAGGGTCATTGCAATGCCGTTTCATCCTGATGCGCCGGGTCAGGCGGATTTGTGAAATGGCATGGGCATGTCATCATGTTTTCTCCCTGTGTATTCCAGATCGTTTCAGGTCAGGCCGCAGCGCGCTCCATGGCCTGGCCTCCTCCCACGCAGCGCAGGCCTGGAGCACGCCCAGGTCATCAAAACGGCGGCCGACAATCTGTAGCCCCACGGGCAGGTTATCCGCGCCAAAGCCACAGGGCACGCTGGCGGCAGGGTTACCCGCCCAGTTGAAGGGGTAGGAAAACTCCGCCCAGCCCAGCCAGTCCCAGTCATGTCGTGGCCATGTATCGGGCTGGAGTTGCGTGGCGGGGAATGCCGTCACGCTGACGGCGGGGGTGAGCAGGAAGTCCCACTGGGTAAAGAACTGATGGATCTCGACCGCGTAGGCAAAGCGCCGTTCGCGTGCGAGGGTAAATTCCTGCATCGTGCGACCCTGCGTTTGCCTGATCATCGCCACCAGGCCGGGGTCCATCAGCGATTCCCACTCCGGCAGGAGCGTGCATTTTGCGCTGTAGGTGGCAGGCCAGAAAAAACGCGCCAGTTCTGGCCCTTTCGGCCCCCAGCCCGGCGTAACTTCCTCGACCGTGGCCCCCATGGCCTCGAACACGCCAACCGCCGCCGCAACGGCCTGCGCCACATCAGGATCGACACGGGCATGGCCAAGATCGGGACTATAGGCGATCCGGCGCCCCTTGAGCGGGGCGGACAGCAAACTCGAATAGGCCAGCGGCGCGGCCTCGAGGGAGGTATAATCCCACGGATGCGGGCCACTCATCGCCTCGAGCATCAGGGCTGCATCCTTTACCGTACGCGTCAGCGGCCCCATATGCGTTGCAAGGTCATTATTGCTGATGGGCCAGTTCGGTATCCGGCCATGGGTCGGCTTCATGCCAAATACCCCGCAGAAATGCGCGGGCATGCGGATGGAACCGGCCCCGTCGCCGCCCTGGTGCAGGGGGCCATACCCTGCCGCAGCCGCAGCCCCCGCCCCGGCCGAGGAGGCGCCCGCATTGTATCCCGCCTTCCACGGGTTGCTGGTCACGCCGGTGAGCGGACTCTGGCTGACACCCTTCCAGCCGAACTCCGGCACCGTCGTCTTGCCCAGCATTACCGTTCCGGCCTCATGCAGGCGCGTGACGCATGGGGCATCCACGGTGGGTACATTGTCCTTGCGCGACCATGAACCGTAGCGGGTCGGGATGTACGCGGTTTCCTGAAGGTCCTTGATGGTGACCGGCACGCCCTCAAGCCTGCGGGCGGTGCCAGCCCGGTAGGCCGCCTCCGCCCGGCGGGCACTGTCCATGGCCTGCCGGGCGGTTACCTCGGCCATGGCGTTGATGCCTGGTTCCGTGGCCTCGATATGGCGCAGGACCGCGGCCGTCACCTCAACGGGGGAGAGGCGGCCACTGCCGTAATGCGCTGTCAGTTCGGTGGCGGACATGAAGCCGATTTCTTCGTCAGACATGTCTCATTGTCCCCACCTGCTGGCCATAGGGGTGTGTTCCATCATTCGGGGTGATGCCTGCGATCGAACAGGACCCAGCACAGGCCAAGGCAGCCTGATGTGAGAAAGAACCATGCAAAGATCCAGACCATGAAGAAAGGGAGGCCAGCCACATCAATCCCGACCTTGTCAATCACGGGAAACAGCAGGTCGATCATGACCATGGGGATGACAAGTCCAATAACAAAGCTGCTTTTTGAAGGCATTGGGCGCTCACTTTCATGTAAAGGGGAGCCGGAACCAAAATGACTGGCTGCGGCAGGCGTGTCCCTACCCCTGCCACAGCCCCCATATGGCCAGATGCGCGCGACATCAGAACCCGACTGTAAGCGCGCCGGACATCGCAAAGCCACCACCAATATTGTAGCCAGGCTGGCCTGCTGCGATCCACTGCCCGTTTGCCGCGCGGACACCCTTGGCCGTTGGCGTGAAGCTTGCCGCCTGGGCGTAATACAGGTTGTTGCCAATATTCATGAAATTGAGCTGGAACTGCGGCTTGTAGACCATGAACTTGTCGATACGGACATTGTGCAGCCGGTAGCCAAGCGTGATGTCGGATGTCAGGTAGCCGGGAATGTCCTGGTCGTTCATGAAGGTGGTGTAGCGCTTGCCGATATAGTTCAGCCCGAAATTGCCAAAGAACGTGCCATCATCATAGGAAAGGCCGACTGCCCCCGTAAATTCCGGCGTATTGACCGAACGTTTGCCACGCGTATCAATATAGGTACCGTCGATCTGGAAGTTGTTGTCCGTTGTGGCATGGACGTAAGACCCCGAAAGATAGGGGCTGAAATGATGCCATGGCCGCAGGCCGATTTCGAGCTGGGCGCCACGCACGGTTTCACCACCCATGTTGATCGGCGTGGTCACGAGCGAGCCGCCGGCTGAATAGGCGGTCGAGTTCACATCGTGATTGGTCAGGTTGTAGTTGAACAGTGATGCGGCAATATGCACCAGGCCGTTATGGCGGAAGCCGATTTCCTCGCCAATCGCGTATTCCGGCTTCAGGTTTTGCGGGTGCACGTCAATGGGGGAGGGGGATTTCGCGTCATACATGTCCAGATAGGCTTCGGTCCGGTCCGGCGCGCGGAAGCTGGTGGTGCCGTTGACGAAGATCTGGTCATGCTTGGTGATATTGTAGCTGATGGCAACCTGGGGCAGCGGCTCCGCATAATTGCCGCCATTCTTGCGGTCGGGAATGCCGGGCAGGTCGTTTGTGGCCCAACGGTTGATCATGACTTCCTTGAAGCCTGCGGTCAGCTTGAGGCGGTCATTGAGCAGCGACAGCGTATCATCAAAATAGATGGAGACCTGCTGCTGGCGGAAAACGAGGTTCCACGGGCTGAGCGCCTGGCCGGCTGCATCCTTGATGCTGTATCGCCCCCAGGCATTGGCGGGCAGGCCATCGGGGCCGACGGCGGCATAATTGGCGGGCTCCACCATATCAAGATAGGAATACATGGACCCGATGCGGAACAGGTTGTTCCTGTGCTTCCAGTCCAGATGCCCCATCAGGGCCAGCGTATGCTGGTGCTGCTCATCCACGACCTGTGTCGTATCGACCTTCGTGCCGTTGGCCAGCGTCACGGCCGTTGGCAGGTTGAGCGCGCCCACATTCTGCGTGCCGAGATAGGCCTGTGAATCATTGATGTTTTCACCAAACCCGCTGTCCTTGTCCCAGTTGATGAAATAGGGCGTCACATGCAGGTTGAGTTCATGGCCGAGGTTGAACTTCATCGGCGCCATGACCGCGATGGTCTTGTTCATCAGGCGGTTCATGCGATAATAGTCGGCGCTGCCGGGTGTATAGTTCGGGCTGAGGTAAAGCGCGGACGTGCCTTCCGCCTCGAACGCCGCCTTGGTGGGCGTTGCCGCACCGTTGGAGTTGATGCCGCTGGACGAATACTGCCCAAAAATCATTTCCACGGCAACGCGGTTCCCCTGCCCCCATTCCTTGACCAGCTTGGCATCGACATGGTGGCGGTTGATGGAACCCGGCGTCTGCCAGAAATTGCTGAACATGTAGGAATAGGACATGAAGGCCCGGATGCCCGTATGCCCGATTTCGCCAGTATCGAAACGGACGAATTCCTTCTTCATGTGATAGCTGCCGTAGCTGCTCTCGATCATGCCGCCCCGATGGCTGGACGGATCGCGCAGGGTGACATCGACAGATGACCCCACGGCGTTATAGGACGGGCTCGTAATATCCGGCGACCCCTGCGTGAGGGAAACCGAGGACATGTTCTCGGCATCTGGTGAACTGCCGATGGAGTCCGGCTGGTAATACACGCCATCGACCAGCGGCACGCCGTCAACGAGGTAGCCGATTTCACTCTGGTTCATGCCACGCACCACAAGGGCGCGCGATGTCAGGCCATAGGGGTCGGTACGGGCATAGGCCACACCCGGCATCATGGCCACAAGGGCCTGCGGCGTTGTATTGGAACTCTGCTTGGCAATAAAATCGCGGGTTACCTCACTCCGTGCCTTGGGCACTGTCTGCACTGGCATGAGGCCACCGCCGGGGGTTGTGCCGGTCACGCCATTTGGCGTGCGGATGCCGGTGCTGACGTGAATGGTTTCCCCGTCCCCCCGGGCGGCAACGCCCGTGGGCCGGGTATCGGGTTGCGGTCGGGGGCCGACATGCACCCTGGCGGGCCGATTGCGGGCCGTGGCCGAAGGGGTGGCCGCTTGTGCATCGCTGTGCTCTGCCGCAATCAGGCCCGACAGGACGGTCGTAGACAACACAAGAGCACCGAAGGAACAAAATCGCATTCATATTCTCCCTGTCGTCCCGTTCGGGAAGAAACTGATGGCATAAATAAAAAGATGAAGACCGGGCAGGAACCAGGGGGCTCCTGCATTCTCGATGAGAACGCCGTAACGACATTTAATTATTATTACGTAACGTTTTTCAAGCGATAAATGTCCATTGTTTTAATGTTTCCTCTTGCATTGATATTTTTGCATCAATATGCGCGGAAACTGCATGAATTTAAGTATTGGTATAATTCGTGGTAATGAAGGCCATAAATTTATTTGCACAGGGCAGCGTGCACGCGCGCTTTCAGTAACCCCGGCTGATATCGTAAACCTGCTCCGGGCGCTCCCCGCGCTGCAGGCTGCTGATGCAGCCGATCAGATAATCGACCCGGGCATAGACCGAGGCCTGGGATGCGATATGCGGCGTGACGATGACGGATGGGTGCGCCCACAGGGGCGATGCCAGCGGTAGCGGTTCATGCTGGAAAACATCGAGAACAGCCGCTGACAGCACGCCGTCATCCAGTGCCGATAAAAGATCGCTTTCAACAACATGCTCCCCGCGCCCGACATTGATGAACGCCCCGCCAGGCCGGAGCGCGCGCAGGACCCGGGCATCGATGATGTTGCGGGTCTGGGGGGTATTGGGCAGCAGGCAGATCAGGATATCGGTCCCGGCCAGAAAAGGCGCCAGCCCGGCCGCCCCGTCAAACGTCCTGACCCCTTCGATCACCTTGGGCGAGCGCGACCACCCCTGCACGGCAAAGCCACACCGGCTGAGATGCCCGGCTGCGTAACGGCCAAGCTGCCCAAGCCCCATGATGCCCACGACACAGTCCGCAGCCGAGCGCGTGACGACCGTACGCTTCCACACCCGCTCGTTCTGCTGCAACGCCCAGCCCCGTGCGCCACGGATCGTGCTGATACAGGCCCATAACAGGTAATCCGCCATCAGGCGGCCGGTTTCCTCCCCCGCCATGCGAATAAGGGGCAGATGGGCCGGCCAGCCGGGATCGCGCGCCACGACATGGTCAACCCCGGCAGACAGGCTGAAAACTGCCTTAAGCGCCGTCAGGCGCGCAAGATCGCCTATGGGGGGCATCCATACCAGCGCGTAGTCAACCTGCCCGGGCGCCGCCAGGGCGGCCGCCCAGTCCACCACATGGATATCTGGCGCCCGTTCGGCAAATGCTGCCTTTACCTGCCTGAAATAGTCAGCATCGTCTGCAACATAAACGGCGATGGAAACCATTCCATGACTCCATTACAAGCACATTACTGTATTCATGGCTTATGTCATCCATTTCCATATGGATGACATAAGCCTGATCCATAATCATTCAGTGGAACTGGCCGGAGCCGATCTCGTGTTCCATCTGCGCAAGAACTTCCGCCACGCCATCAAAGATCATATCGACCTGCTCGTGCGTGATGATCAGTGGCGGCGAGAATGCCAGCGTATCGCCCATGGCACGGGCAATGACGCCCTTGTTCTGCAGGAGTGCGAAGGCATATTTCGCCAGCTTCCCGGCCTCTAGCGACGAGGCGCGCGTGGCCTTGTCCGTGACCAGTTCCAGTGCGCCGATCAGCCCCACGCCCCGCGCCTCGCCCACCAGCGCAGAGGCGCCCAGCGCCCGCAGCCGCGCCTGGAAATGCACGCTGACGTCACTGACATGCGTCATGAGGTCACGCTCTTCCATGATGTTCAGTACCTCGATTGCCACGGCGGCGGCGGTGGGGTTGCCACCGTTGGTAAAGCCGTGGGCAAAGGCGCCAATGGCATGCGACTCATCGGCAATCGGTTCAAACACCATGTCATTCATGAGAATGGCGGAAATGGGCAGGTAGGATGAGGAAAGCTGCTTGGACAGGATCATCATGTCCGGCCGGATATCAAAGGTCTGGCTGCCAAACATGCGCCCGGTCCGGCCAAAGCCGCAGATGACCTCATCGGCGACAAGGATGATGCCGTATTTTTTCAGCACGGGCTGGAGTTTTTCCCAATAGCCCTGCGGGGGAACGATCACCCCGCCTGCCCCCATCACGGGTTCGGCGAAGAAGGCGGCAATGGTCTCGGGCCCCTCGGCGAGGATGAGCGCCTCGATCTCGTTGACCAGCCGTGTCGAGAACGCATCCTCGCTTTCGCCCTCAATGCCTTCGCGGTAGTAATGCGGCGCGGTCACATGCAGGAAACCGGGCAGCGGCAGGTCAAAGGACTGGTGATCGACGGGAATGCCGGTCAGGCTGGCAGAGGCAATCGTGATGCCATGATAGCCCCGCTTGCGGCTGATGATCTTCTTGCGCCTTGTCTCCCCCAATGCATTGGAGCGGTACCAGATCATCTTGATCGCCGTATCATTGGCTTCCGACCCGGAATTGGTAAAGAACGCCTTGCTCATCGGCACGGGCGCCATCTCCACGAGGCGCGCGGCCAGTTCTATCTGCGGCGCATGCGACTTGCCGGTGAAGGTGTGATAGTACGGCAGCTTCTCCATCTGGCGCACGGCCGCATCAATCAGCCTGCGCTCGCTGAAGCCAAGGCCGACACTCCACAGACCGGCAACCGCCTCAAGATATTTCTTACCGGCCTTATCATAAACAAAAACGCCTTCGCCCCGATCGATCACCATCCCGCCACCCTGCAGGTTGGCCCGCGCATCCGTAAAAGGATGCATCAGGTAACGGGCATCGGTCATTTCCAGGGTATCGGCTTCGTCAGACATTTTTTCCATCATTCCCAAACCTTCTGGCCACTTGGCGGATTACGAGCAGTATGACTCTTTTTCGTCTTCAATCAGACTGAGGGCTGCTGTCCAGGCGCGCTGGATGATTTCTTCAGCCTCATCGCGCTGGAACTGCTCTGCCGTACGCCGCCGCACATCCTCCGGCGGGTAGGAAAGCTGCCTGCCCCCGGCAAGCGCATGGATCTGGATCTGGCAGGCACGTTCAAGGAAATAGATTTCGTGGAAGGCATGCGCCACATGCCGCCCGCCCACCAGCAGGCCATGGTTGCGCAGGATCATGGCATTATTGGTGCCAAGGTCGGCAATCAGGCGCTCCTTTTCCTCAGCCCGCAGCGCGATCCCCTCATAGGCGTGATAGGACAGGCAGCCATAAAACTTCAGGGCATGCTGGCTGATGGGCAGCAGCCCGTCTTCCTGCGCCGAGACACCCGCCCCGTTGGGCGTGTGGGTATGGATGATGCATTTAAGGTCGGGCCGGGCCTGGTGAATGGCGGAATGGATGACAAAACCCGCGGCATTCACATTGGACTGCTCAAGCTGCAGATCCTTCACATGGCCGAATTTGTCAATCCGCACCAAGTCGCTGGCGCGCATCTGGTTGAAAACCTTGCCGTAGCGGTTGATGAGGAAATGCCCCGGGTCATCCGGAATGGCCATGGATATATGGGTGTCGATCAGGTCCGTCATGCGGAAATAGGCAATCAGCCTGTAGAGCGCAGCAAGCTCGCAGCGTGCTTTCCACTCACTTGCAGAGAAGGATTCGGATGGAAGGGTCACGGACAAACCTCCGGAAAACATAAAGATGCACACAGGGCGAACGGACGCAGCCGTATCATTTTTCCTACTATGAAGGATGATTACACGAACCTTTCGATATGCAAACAATAAATATCCATTAAAATGAATAATAATGGCCATTAATTGTATGCCTTGTAAAATATATTCGTTTGTTCTTGAAAATATATACTTCAACGCCCTTGCGAATCATGCCCCATCTGTCCAGACTCCACCGCACCGCATTCTCATCCACATGTGATGGCCAGCAACAGAAATAATGGTGGGCAGCCCGAATGATTAATTGACATCATGCTTCCGGATAAAACATTATGGGTATGCAACGTTTTGATGCATCCGCCCCTGCTGGCACTACCGCCACAGAAGTGGTGCAGTACCCTGCGTCCGGCGCCATGAAATCGCGAACGAACCTCATGCAATGCGGCAGGTTAGGTGTATGAAACCCTGTACCCTGAAAAACAG
This sequence comes from Komagataeibacter melomenusus, assembly GCF_013155395.1. Taxonomy (GTDB): domain Bacteria; phylum Pseudomonadota; class Alphaproteobacteria; order Acetobacterales; family Acetobacteraceae; genus Komagataeibacter; species Komagataeibacter melomenusus. The sequence goes on from NZ_JABJWC010000012.1 coordinate 67,752, forward strand.
AAATCAGGCTGTATCCCCATGACCACGCTCTCTTTTCCTTCCATGCCTGACCCTGTGAACCGAAAGGCCGAAACGGGCCATGACATCCCCAGGAAAAGTGAACAGCTGATCGACCGGCTGGACTGGAACCTGCTGCGCACGTTCATCGCCATCGCGCATGAGGGCAACATCACGCGCGCCGCAAGCAGCCTGCGCCTGACGCAGTCAGCCGTCAGCCAGGCGCTGCGGCGGCTGGAAAAACAGATCGGTTATGCCCTTATTGTCCGTCACGGGAGCCGCTTTACGCTTTCCAGCCATGGCGAGAAGGTGCTGCGCCTGGCATCCGATATCTATGGCTCGATCAAGGCGATCAGCAACGAGATTGAATCCGGGGCCGAAGAAGTGGGCGGCCATATCCGCCTGCTTACGCTAAGCAGTATTGAATCCGTCACGTATGACACGTTCCTGGCCAGCTTCCACGAGCGCTTTCCACGCATATCGCTGGAAATCATCTGCATCCGCAGCGAGGACATCCTCAGTTCGCTACAGAAAAAGACGGCCAATATCGGCATAGGGCTCTGCCCGCGCCCCCTGCCGCGCATCGGGCGCTCGCTGATCATGGAGCAGTCCTATGGCCTGTACTGCGGGCGGCCCCACCGCTTTTTTGGCAAGAGCGACATTTCCCTGCGCGAACTGGCGCAGGAGAATTTCGTCCGCTCCGAAGCGGACCGGATTGACGGGCTTCTCTCCAACATCACCATCTTTCGCAACGAGATGGATTTCAGCGGGTGGATATCGGGCACATCGTGCTCCATCCAGGAAATCACCCGCATGATTGTAACGAATTACGGGATCGGGTGCCTGCCTGAACACATTGCGCAGCCATGGGTGGATGCCGGCAGGCTGTGGCGCCTGCCACCGGCCTCGGGCATCACCACCTCGGGGATATTCCTGCTCTGGAACCGTGACGGGCGTTACAGCAATAGTGAACGCATCTTTCTCGAGCAGTTCCAGAACCATCTCCAGGCATCCCCGTCGGCACCCGATGTCCGGGCAGAAACCACCACTGCCGCCAATACAGGGTAACCGACCAACCGCTCTTTACAGCATCTGTTGCAATACAAGATCTTCTGTCTGGCACGCCGGGAGCGTATTAATGGCAATCCTTTTCTTCATTCTTATCCTCACCGCGTCGATCATCGTGGCGATCATTTCAAAGCGGCGTGCCGGTGCGCAGAACATCAAGGACTACCTGACGGCCTCGCGGTCCTTTGGTTCGATCTTCATCTTTTTCCTCGGCATTGGCGAGACCTACAGTATCGGCATGATGACCGCCTTCCCCGGCGGCATCTATCATTCCGGTTATCCGTTCGCATCGTGGTTCCTGTCCTATGTACTCCTGGCCTATCCTGTCGGCTATTTCCTGACCCCACGCATCTGGCAACTCGCGCGCAATACCAACGCTGCCACGGTGCCAGACATTTTCCGCAAGATGTTCGACAGCCGCGCGCTTGAAATTACCGTCGCCTTCAACATCATATTTTTCATGATCCCGTGGGCGACCATCCAGTTTTCCGGCCTGACCCTTGTGCTGTCGGGGCTGAACATCGTCTCCTCGCGCTGGCTGCTCATGCTGACCGCGGGCGGAATCGTCTTCCTGTATATCGCCATTTCCGGCATCCGGGCCTCCGCTTATGTCTCGGTCATGAAGGATCTGCTCGTGCTGTTCATCATCGGCACGATCGTCATGGCACTGCTCAGGACAGACAATCCCGCCACCCTGTTCCAGATCGGCACGGATGAACTGCACAAGACGGGCATTACCGGCCGGGAGGAAAGCTTTGCCATGTCCACGATGTTTTTCCAGGCCATCGGCATGCCCATCTTTCCACTGAGCTGCGCGTACCTGATGACGGCACGCAGCGCGCGGACCGTCATGCGGGCACAGATCTTCATGCCCCTTTACATGGTGGTCTTTCCGTTCATGATGCTGATCGCCTTTTATGCCAAGTATCATCACCTGGCCCTGGGTTCGCCCAATGATGCCTTTATCGAGACGGTAAAAACCCTCCTGCCGCCTGCCATGATCGGGGTTGTGGCGGGTGGGGCCGCGCTGTCAGCGCTGGTGGTACTTTCTGGCACATGCCTTGTCATCGGGTCGCTTGTTGCACGCAACCTTGTGCCGGGCCTGCCGGAAAAACGCCAGAAAACCGCCTCACAGATGGTCATCATGCTCTATATTATCATCTCCATGATTCTGGCGACCATGGTGCCGACACTGGTTTCGCATCTGTATAACATGACGTATTTTGGTGTAACGCAGCTCCTGCCCTGCTTCCTTCTGGCCATCATGTCGATCCGCGTCAGGCCGCGTGCGCTGTGCGCGGGGATCATCTTCGGTGATGCGCTGGGCTGCGGGCTTTACATGAGCGGGATCGATACGCTGGGCATCAATCCCGGCCTGATCGGCCTTGTTGCCAATACCGCCATCGTGTTCCTGTCCGGAAACTGCCAGCGGCCACAGAAGGTCCGGCATCATGCGGAGGAGGAATACATCGTGGTCGAGGAAAACTGGACAGAGCGTTCATTATCCACGTCTTCGGGGTCATGATCTCGTGCCCGGAGACATGACCTGCCTCACGGCCCGTGCCTTCCGGCCCTTTTTACCATTCTCAGGCCACCACCCGCATGCCCTTCGCCTGCATGCTTCAATTTCCCATTCCAGACTGGACGCCCCATGACGCCGCCCCTCCTTGAACGCCGCCAGCAGTTGCTCAGCCCGTCTTACCGGCTGTTCTATGATGAGCCGCTCCACCTTGCATCGGGCCAGGGGGCATGGCTGACCGACGTGCAGGGCCGCCGCTTTCTGGATGCCTACAACAATGTCGTACCTGCCGGGCACTGCCACCCGCGCATCGTGGCCGCCATCGTGGCCCAGACAGAACGGCTGAACACGCATACACGTTACCTGCATGATACCATTGTAGACTATGCGGATGCCCTGCTTGCGACCTTCCCCTTCCCCGCGCAGGCAACATTTACGTGCTCGGGCAGCGAGGCCAATGACCTGGCCATCCGGATTGCCCGCCATGTCACGGGCGGCGAGGGGCTGATCATTACCGAGAATGCCTATCATGGCGTGACCTCATCCACAGCCGAGATTTCTCCCTCGCTGGGCAAAAGCGTCAATCTCGGGGCGCATGTCCGCACGGTTCGCGCTCCTGCGGCAGGCACGGATTTTGCCGCAGGTGTCAGGTCCGCCATCGCGGACCTGCAACGCCATGGCATCCGGCCTGCGCTGCTGGTTGTGGATACGATCTTCTCCTCGGATGGAATATTTTCTGATCCCGCTGGATTCCTGGTCCCGGCGGTCGAGGCGATCCGTGAAGCGGGCGGCCTGTTCCTGGCTGATGAAGTGCAGCCCGGTTTTGGCCGCACCGGCACCCATATGTGGGGTTTTGAACGCCACGGCATCGCGCCGGACATGGTCTCGATGGGCAAGCCCATGGGCAACGGCTATCCGGTTGCAGGGCTTGTATGCCAGCCGGACGTGATCCGGAATTTCGGGTCCAGTATCCGTTATTTCAATACGTTTGGCGGCAACCCGGTCGCCATGGCCGCCGCCCTAGCCACACTGAGCGTAATCCAGGACGAACACCTGATGGAAAACGCCCATACTGTAGGGACCTACCTGCGGGCAAAACTGGCCCGGCACCCGGCCATTCTGGATGTCCGCGGGGCGGGGCTTTTCATTGGCGCCGAACTGGCGGATGAGGCCATTGCCACCCGGGTGGTCAATGAAATGCGCGCCCGCGGCGTGCTCATCAGTTCTTCCGGCCCAGCCGGAAATGTCCTGAAAATCCGCCCGCCTCTCATATTTTCCCATGAACAGGCGGATATCCTGAACGACACGACGGAAGCCGCCTTGGACGTTGCACTTTCGGACTTGTAACGGATTTATACCGGTCATCTGATCGTTTAAAGCTCGTATCGGGAGATCGACGAGACAGTAGAAGATTTCAGGCGCGAGGCCGTGATGGGTGCGTTGAGCAGTGGGCTATCACGCACGCGCGTTGCGGCCGACCTGGGTATTGGCAAATCCACCCTGGCGAAATGGATAGTGGATTACCGTCCGGGCGAGCCAGCATCCGGACAGCAGGCTGATCTGGCACGCGCGAATGAACGTCTTCGCCAGTTTTTACGGGTCTCGGCACGGGGTTACCGGGCCTGGGCATCCCGACCGGTCTATCAACGCGCCAGCGCACTGATCTGAAGGTACTGGCGCATATCCGTGAGCATTTTGCCCCGAGCAACGGCTCCTACGGACGGCTACCCATGACCATGGAACTCAGGCCGGCACAAAACCGTTGCAAGTACAGGAGATTTCAGGACGCAAAAAAGCCGCCTCTGAGGGCGGCATTTTTGTATTATATTCAGTGTATTAAGTTTGGTTGCGGGGGCAGGATTTGAACCTGCGGCCTTCAGGTTATGAGCCTGACGAGCTACCGGGCTGCTCCACCCCGCGTTAGTGATGGGGAGACTGGAAGACCTGGCGGCGACCGACTTTCCCGTG
>NZ_JABJWC010000130.1 GCF_013155395.1 Komagataeibacter melomenusus
TGCCCGTGCTGGCAGCCCTGCTGTCGCCAGCCAGCGTGGTCTCGTGGAGTGTATCCGCTGTATCCCTGATTGGTCTGGCGGTGTTGGGAGTCGTGGGTGCGCGTGCAGGTGGGGCCTCACCATGGCGTCCGGCAATGCGGGTCATATTCTGGGGCATCGTAGCGATGGCCGTGACGGCTGCCATCGGCCGGATATTCGGGGTACAGACATAATGTATTAAATATTTCTGTATATTGAACGAATGGAATGATATCG
>NZ_JABJWC010000131.1 GCF_013155395.1 Komagataeibacter melomenusus
CCTGGCGGACGAGTTCCTTCGCAAACACCGAGGTATAGCTCGGCGGGCCGGACGGACCCTTCTTCTGTTCGCCGGTCACGACATTGAACTTGGAGACGGCGTGATACTTGTCCCCCGCCGATTCGGCCGGGCTGTAGCCGTGGCCCTTTTCGGTGATGACATGCAGCAGCACGGGGCCGACATCCTCGGCATCGCGCAGGTTGCGCAGGATGTGGACGAGCTGGTTCATGTCATGCCCGTCAACCGGGCCGACAT
>NZ_JABJWC010000132.1 GCF_013155395.1 Komagataeibacter melomenusus
TGCCAAAACGGTCTGGCTGTGTCAAAAGCGTCTGACCCAGGCGGGTGCGATCGATGGGCTGTTCAACCGCTTTGATGCCACCCTGCGCAACGCCGGGTATTTGCCGATGTCAGGCCAGATCCTGGATGCCACGCTGGTAGCGGCTCCGAAGCAGCGGAACACCAATGCAGAGAAAGCCGATCTTCGGGAAGGACGTATTCCTGAAGACTGGCAGGACAAACCCGCAAAGCTGTCGCACAAGGATCGTCATGCGCG
>NZ_JABJWC010000133.1 GCF_013155395.1 Komagataeibacter melomenusus
CGCGCATGACGATCCTTGTGCGACAGCTTTGCGGGTTTGTCCTGCCAGTCTTCAGGAATACGTCCTTCCCGAAGATCGGCTTTCTCTGCATTGGTGTTCCGCTGCTTCGGAGCCGCTACCAGCGTGGTATCCAGGATCTGGCCTGACATCGGCAAATACCCGGCGTTGCGCAGGGTGGCATCAAAGCGGTTGAACAGCCCATCGATCGCACCCGCCTGGGTCAGACGCTTTTGACACAGCCAGACCGTTTTGGCA
>NZ_JABJWC010000134.1 GCF_013155395.1 Komagataeibacter melomenusus
TAAAACCAATACAGCCTCAAGTGTCTGGGCTGACACGGCCTACCGCTCAAAAGCCAATGAAGACTTCATGGAAAAGCAGGGCTTTGTCTCCAAGGTTCATCGCAAAAAGCCGCATCTCAAGCCTATGTCCCGGCATATCCAGAAATCGAATGCAGGAAAATCCATTATCCGGTCGCGTGTCGAGCATGTCTTTGCCGATCAGAAGTCACAGACGGGGCTGTTTGTCCGGACTGTCGGTATCAGCCGAGCCACCAT
>NZ_JABJWC010000135.1 GCF_013155395.1 Komagataeibacter melomenusus
TAATTTCCCAGGAGAGCGATTGCGGTAATCCCGGAAAAGATGATGACGGTCAGTGTCCGGCCCGACGATTTCTGTTCAAAGGAGTGGGCAAGTTCCTCAATGGCGAAAACAACGCCTGCGAGAGGTGGAGGGATCGAAGAACCCCTGATTGATGTGCTTGGCCGGTAATTTCTGGGTTTTGGCGATTTGATTGACGGTTTTTGCGATGGCCTCCGGTCTGCGTTTTGAGCAGATTGGGAGTTGTCCTCCGC
>NZ_JABJWC010000136.1 GCF_013155395.1 Komagataeibacter melomenusus
AACCTCTGGGCTCGCCTCAAGGAGTGGCGCGCTGTCGCAACCAGATATGAAAAAACAGCAACGTCGTTCCTCGCGGTCATCCACATCGCTGCCGCAGCAGACTGGATCAAGCCCTAACAGGCCCTAAAACTTCTGGAATATTTCATGAGGAATGCAGGCACGGTGCTTTCCCGGCAAATGTTGCTGAAGGATGTCTGGCATATGGATTTCCCGGTTCGTACGAACATCGTCGAAACGCATATTTGTCGTC
>NZ_JABJWC010000137.1 GCF_013155395.1 Komagataeibacter melomenusus
TGCAGAATGCCGACTGTCGATGTCGGAAACCTGCCAAAGGGCGGCATGATCTGGATGGACAGGAAACTCATGGCCTGCCCATTGCCCCATCGCCACAGATATCCCAGGAGGATTTCCAGCAGGACTAGGGCCTGTTAGGGCTTGATCCAGTCTGCTGCGGCAGCGATGTGGATGACCGCGAGGAACGACGTTGCTGTTTTTTCATATCTGGTTGCGACAGCGCGCCACTCCTTGAGGCGAGCCCAGAGG
>NZ_JABJWC010000138.1 GCF_013155395.1 Komagataeibacter melomenusus
CCCTCCTTTTTTCATATAAATTTCATTCTGGTGCACTTTTTTTGGTGCGGTTTGTGAATGTTATGGGTGTTTTATGGCGGGATTCCGTGTGTTTTCGGGGTTTTTGGCGTGGCGTTGACAGGGGGGGCTAATATCCGTAAAAGCCCCTTCACCGGACGGCGATGCTGCTCCGGCGGTTCTTTGACAAGAGAATAGAGAGAGTATCTGGAAGGGATATGCTGGCGGCGCGATTGTTGTCCTTTAGGGG
>NZ_JABJWC010000139.1 GCF_013155395.1 Komagataeibacter melomenusus
ATCAGGCCCAGGTCACGCCATGGATGGTCGTGCAGCCCGATTTCCAGTATGTGCTGAACCCTTCCGGCGGCATGGGCGACCCGTCCTGCCCAATGCGCCGTATCGGTAATGAAGCCGTATTCGGGCTGCATGGCAACGTGACATTCTGAACCACCCGGCCCCGGTGGCTTCCGCTTTTTCCTGTTCCTCGGCGTGCCAGAGCACATCCAGTTTGAATGGACATATTCGAACTGGTGAAGATGTTCG
>NZ_JABJWC010000013.1 GCF_013155395.1 Komagataeibacter melomenusus
GCCATCTGGTCCGGCGTTAACCCCGGACCAGATGGCCAACAGCAACGCCGTCAGAATGGCGGCATAACAACAACCGGGTATAGCTTATTCAAACCCAAAAACTGTCCGAACAGACGGGTCCACCTCTGCTGGGCAGGCGCTCCCAATGATCAACGGCCTCTGCCTTGCGACACGCCTCATGCTCGGCAAATTCGCGCAGATGGAATGCTTTAAGCAGATCGTGAGGTGCCAAATCGCGCCCTCGGGCATTTTGCGAATCAAAGAACTGAAATGCCTCGGAAATATCCTCGAGGACAAAGCAGACCACTTGACATTTATTGAGTAGAAAATCGATTTTCTGCTCATCAAATTCGGAGCGGGCCACTGTTCGATGCAACTCTAGATAATTTCGTCGGAGGTTTACCTCTGAAGCGCGGCTAGGGAAATGCGTCCGCTTCATAAAATCATGGATGGGCTCTCTTAATGCCTCAAGTTGTTGCCGAATATCTTGGCGCTGGAATTTGGTTACTTTCTCCTTTCTGTCTCGATTTTCTTCGTCCAACACCTCAATCAGCGCCTTGACAGTCAACATCAAAGTCAGGGTTCGTTGCTGACCATCGACGATATCGAGCTTTCCGTCTTTATCTGTGTGCTGATGAAACACCACAGAGCCCAATCGATAGGCGCTCTTGTTCTGATGGATAACCAGATCGGCAAGGAGATCAGTGATATTCCGCGCTCCCCAGCGATAAGGGCGTTGATACGTCGGAATAGAAAGTCGCGTCAAAGCCAAAAGTTGACGCACCGAAAGAACCTGATTGTTAATGTTTTCCATCATCATATCTTCTTAAAAAGCATTCGGCCAAAGAGGTAGTTCTGAGCGTACAAGACGCACAGTTAAATGAGTCTATAAGGCCATGATTTATAGAACACTTCTAGGTTGACCTGACTTGCAGCCGGAGGCAGTGCATATGATGCTGTCAAAGGTACCGGCAGTATGAATGGTTGCTTTTCCTTATCACTGCTCGAGAGTAGACACCCCGCTCTCCTGCCATGCCTGTCATCACTGTCATGCTGGGATAAGGAGATGGGATATGGCTTGGATAGGCTTCAATCCCTGACCAAAGCGCTTGATTGCCTCGCGGTCTTTCTCAAGCGCCCCATAAGACAGATACCGGACTTTCAGGTCGGCAATCCTGCTGAAGGCCGGCCGCCTCAACTGTTCCCGCACATCAGCTTCCCGCTTGTCTGGTGCCACAAGAAACAGGCCATCCAAGGCCTGCGCCTCTGACCCGAGAGCAAGATCCAGCATCCGCACGATGCCGGAATAAATGGTCGTTGAATGCTCGACTTCGAATGCTGCCACAATCCTGTGGCTTTCCCGGTCCAGCCACAGAACATCGATCAGCCGCACGGATTGCGCCCCTTGCGTTTCTGTTGTGAACCCAGGCAACACCGACAGGCAGCCATCTCCCAGCTTGCCGTCCCGCCATGGACGACTACGATCATTGGCCGCAATCCAGACATCGTAACCCAGGGAAAGCCCCAGATCGCGAAGCCAACCCTGAATCTCGGTATGGGTGTGATCCGTTTCCCGCTCTGCTGCCAGGATTCGGGCCTCTTTTGCGCTTTGCTCCCTCACCTGGTGAAGATCGGCTTCCCAGAGTTTCCGTGCTGTTTCGTTATCCTCGAGAGGCGGCGCTGAATAGCGTCCGCTTCCGAGGTCAAATAGCAGTCCTCCAATGGCGCCCAGATCATTGGACAGCAGCGAACGATAGGTCGCATTCAGCTTCAGGATACCCTGCCGCATGGCAAGATATTCCTCCCATCGCCCCAGCTTCACCTTTGATCCGGTCAAGGCGTTATAGCCCTTCACGATCGCCGTATTGAAAGGCGGCATGATCGTGGGATGCAGGAAATACAGCAGATTGGCGACAGCTGGTCCCAGTCCTTTTATCTTCCGGGCATCGATTGCATGAATGGCCGAAACCACATGCTCTTCGGTATTGCAGCACAGACAGGTATCAAGAAGCTGCCCGAATGCTTTCTGATTGGCAGGATTTTCGTAGATATCGGGAATGCGTAGCTTCGGCTTCCACAGGAACGCATGATCCGCTCCCTTGAATATCTGGCGCTGCTCAGCAATCGAATGGACGACCGTTTCTAGGGAGGAGCCGCGATAAGCGACCCCGAATGTGCCAGCGGTAATCTCGGCGACGACCTGCTGCAGACCACGGCGGATAGACCGGAAATTCTTGATACGCTCGTCCCACAGAAACCAGCTCTGATAAGTCCCTGTCGGATCGTCCCGCCAGCGAAGGATAAGGTCTCGAATAAGGTCGGTCATCAATCCGGAAACTAAAATTACATTCGCTTCTGAGCCTGATTGTAACAGCGGCTCACGTCAATAACGATAATCGCAAGTGGTTGCGCGGTATGATACCCCCGCTTTGAACTTATTTCCCCTAAGCCTGTGAAATTAAAACAGTTCTCTAGAAGATGACCTCAATTTACGCATAGCAAAACCCCGCTAAGCCGTTGACTTAGCGGGGTTTCAGAAATTGCAAGTGGTTGCGGGGGCAGGATTTGAACCTGCGGCCTTCAGGTTATGAGAAAGATTTTTTAGCCTACGCTGGCCAGCGCCCGCACCGACAGAATAGCGCCGGACCACGAAAACCCTTTGTTTTTCCTTGAAAAATAGCCCCGTCGGGATACGTCATTCGTTCACCGACTACGCTCGGTTGCGCTCTCATCTGTTTCCTATGTGTTTCCTACGGTGGAGGCGAGAATGGCCCGGCTCAACAAGAAAACCGTCACGGCGGCGACGCCCGAAGCAAAAGATTACTTCCTGTGGGATGACAGCATCCCGGCCTTTGCGGTCCGGGTCTGGCCATCGGGCCGCAAGGTCTACGTCATTCACTACCGCTCTGGCGGGAGGCTGCGGCGTTACACGATTGGCCAGCATGGCAGCCCGTGGACGGCGGATCTCGCCCGTGATGAAGCCATCAGGATCCTCGCACGGGTTCATACCGGGGAAAATCCGGCGGATAAACGGTCCGATGACCGCAAGGCCATGACTGTCGCGAGCTTCTCCAGACGCTTTCTCGACGAATATGTCGATGTCCACCTGAAACCCAGAACACGGGGAGAGTACAGGCGCTCGGTGGAACTGTTCATTGTCCCGAAATTCGGAAGCTGGCGGATGGCTGACCTTTCGCGAACTGAAGTCGTCGAATTCCATGGCAGTTTCCGGCATATCCCCTATCAGGCCAACCGAACGCTAGGCGTTCTGTCAAAGATGTTCAGCCTTGCCGATCTATGGGGTATCCGCCAGGACGGTGTGAATCCATGCCGGGGCGTCAAACGCTACCGGGAGGAAAGACGCGAGCGTTTCCTCACTAGAGAAGAGTATGCGCGCCTGGGAAGCAGCCTCGACGAGGCCGCCGAAGATATGCCCGAAGCGGCACTGGCCGTCCGTCTGCTTGCCCTCACGGGTTGCCGGTTGCGGGAAATCCAGACGCTCCAGTGGGCGCATGTCTGGCTGAATGAAGCCGAACTGCGCCTCCCCGACAGCAAAACCGGAGCAAAAACTGTTCAGTTGGGCACGGTCGCGGTTGATGTCCTGAAGGCCATCCCTCGCCTGCCCGACAATCCCTATGTCATCACCGGACGCAAGGCTGGCGAATATCTCACCGACCTGCAAAAGCCGTGGCGTCGTATCCGCAAGGCGGCAGGCCTGGATGGCGTTCGGCTCCACGATCTCCGTCATTCCTTTGCATCGGATGCCCTGGAGATGGGAGCGGACCTGACAATGATCGGCCGGATGCTGGGCCATAGCGACATCAAGACCACTTCCCGCTACGCCCACCTGAAGCGGGAAAATGTCAAACGCTCGACGGATCAGGTCGCCCAGCGCATTTCATCCGCGCTCACCGATGCAAGGATATAGGCCTGAATGCCGATGATACCCAATCAACAAACCGTCCGTCAGCATTGACCCGCGTTTTACGTCTCGGGAAGAACCAGCACATAGCTGGTGCTTCTTCCTCCTGCCGCCTCCCTGACCAGAATACCGCGCGATACGAGATCATTGATATCACGCAGGGCGGTATCCGGTGACGTCTTTGCAAGCTTCGCCCATTTGGATGAGGTTAGCTTACCCTCAAACCCATCGAGCAGACGGTTGAGCATGAGGCGTTGCCGGTCATTGATCGCCTGTCCGGCCAGATTGTCCCAGAAACGGGCCTTCTGAATGACTTTTCCCAAGACCAGTTCAGCGCGATCAAAGGCGCGATCCAGCGCTCCCAGAAACCAGTGCAGCCAGGACGTGATGTCCATATCCCCCTTCTGGGTAGCCTCAAGGATTGCGTAATAATCCTTCCGTTCCTGCCGGATCTGGGCCGACAGGCTGTAGAAACGCTGGTCCGTCTGTTCCGAACGCGCCAGCATGAGGTCACCGATGGCCCGTGCCATGCGCCCGTTTCCGTCCTCAAACGGATGAATGGTGACAAACCACAGGTGTGCGACGGCTGCCTTCAGCACAGGATCAAGCGCTTGCCCGGCATTGCACCAGTTGAGGAAGGCCTGCATCTCTGCGGGCACCCTGCTGGCTGTCGGCGCCTCATAATGAACCTTCTCCCGTCCGACCGCGCCAGACACGACCTGCATCGGGCCGGTTCTGTCATCACGCCACTCTCCGACCAGAATGCGTGCCATGCCGTTTCGGCCAGTGGGAAACAAAGCCGCATGCCAGGCGAACAGCCTCTCCTTGGTCAACGAATCGGCATAATGCCGGGTCGCATCCAGCATCATCTCCACGACGCCTTCAACATCCCGATCCACCTGCGCCAGCGCGCCGATATCCATGCCCAGTCGCCGGGCAATGGAAGAGCGCACCTGCTCACGATCGAGGTTTTCGCCCTCGATCTCGCTCGACTTGATGACATCTTCCGTCAGGGTCTGGAGCACGGCCTCCGACCGAAAGTCGAAGCCAAGGCTTTCCATACGACCCAGAAGGCGCCCCTGCCGGTGACGCACGGCGGCCAGTTCTTGGGAAATGCTATCCTTGTCCCACCGAAAGTCCGGCCAGTTTCCGTGCTGATAAATGTATCGCGCCATATTCCCTGCACTCCTTGCGGAGAATATGGCGCTTAATCACCGCAAACCGCAAGGCTATATCCGCATGATATGCGGTGAATAAATTCATTATCCCTGCACACATACTGGTCGAGCGCCTGACAGAGGAACTCCCGCTGCCTTTTCCACCTGTCCCGCAAAGCTGTGCCGCCTTTTGCACACCAGATCATCCTTCACCCTTCTTCCCGACGGAAAAATGACTGCAATACAGGGAGTGGAATGTCCGGTTCTGGCATAGAGCTCAAAATACCGGACATTCATTCGGACTGATGTGGGCTTTCAATTGTTCTCAATGAGAACAAGACCTGTAAACGATTTAGAGCGAGGCCCCCTGCCAGCTTGGGGGTTTTTAATTATAACTCCCACTCGATTGTTAATGGGAAGGACAACTAGGCACCTTACCTGACATGGATCAGATCGTGGTGATAAAGTTCTATACCATAAAAAATATCGTCTTCAGGAATTCTCACGCTGGTGTCTGTTTCTCGCACTACTGATACGTATTTTGGCGCTATGCTCAGAAATACAAAGCAACCAGATCAACTTGGTGCACCGTGTTCCCGCCCATCTGAAATTCCCCCATTTTTCTTCAGTTCAGAGAATTTTTCTGCCATCGTCGGATTGCCCTTCGTTAGCCGCTTGATCGTAACATCCTGAGCTTTGTTATTTGCAAGACGAAGATTTCTGTCTGCGCCAAGCAAGGCATCTTTCGTTTTTTGCAAATGGTCAATCGACTTGTCAATTTCATCGATTGCAGTTTGGAAACGTCGAGATGCTAAATCGTAGTTTTTACCAAACGCCGTCTTGAAGTCCTCAAGCTGATCCTCAAAGTTCGTCACATCAATGTTTTGCGCTTTTACGAGAGCGAGTTCCGATTTGTATTGGAGCGAATTTATTGCTGCGTTCCGCAGGAGCGTAATGATAGGAATAAAAAACTGTGGTCGGACAACATACATTTTCGGATAGCGATGGGATACATCTACAATCCCACTGTTGTACAGCTCACTGTCAGGCTCAAGCAATGAGACAAGAATCGCATACTCACACCCTTTCTCAATCCGATCTTTATCGAGCTCCTTAAAAAAATCCTCGTTCTTATTCTTTGTCGCCGTGTGATCGTTCTCATTCTTCATTTCGAACATGATCGAGACAATCTCCGTGCCAGCTTCATCTGAGTCACGAAAAATGTAGTCACCTTTACTGCCGGTCCGAACGTCGTTGTCCTTCTCGAAATACGCCCTCGGAAACGCAGTGGCGCGAATACGGTTGAACTCCGTCTCGCAATGTTGCTCTAGGGTTTCGCCAACCATTTTGGTAGACAAACGCGCCTTCATGTCCCGGAGTCGCTCAATCGCATCATCACGGTCTTTAATCTGCGTCTCATACTTGTCCTTGAGCGACTTCTCGGCAAGCTGTTTCTCAAGTTTGGATCGATCGAGGCCCGTTTTCAGTGCGTCGCGTTCCTTCTCGATCACGTTGACCGCCTCGGTAATCGCCAGCTTACGCTCAATCTGGGCAGCCTCTAATTGGGCCTTCAAACCTTGAATTTCTACATCCTTGGTAGCTGCAGCTTTATGTAGCTCGTTTGCAAGCTTGGCCTCGGCTAACTCATAGGAGGCTTGCTTGTCACGTTTCACTTGTTCAAGTTCATTCGCGAGCGTGTCACGTTCTTTCTCCACCTCTCCCAAGGCTTCTGCCACAGCGAGTTGCCGCGCCACATCAGCCGCATCAAGCTTGGATTTCAGATCCTGAACCTCAGCATCCTTAACTGCAGTTGCTCTTTGCAATTCGTTCAGTAGCTTTGTTTCAGCCAACTCGGCTGCAGCTTGTTTATCCCGTCTCGCCTGCTCAAGCTCGTTCGAGAGCAAATCACGCTCTTTTTCGACGATAGCTAGCGCTTCCGCCACAGCGAGTTGTCGGGCCACTTCACCAGCGTCGAGTTTGGCCTTCAGTTCTTGAATTTCGGCATTTTTGGCTGATGCAGCTTGTTGCAACTCGCTAGTCGCCTTGGTCTTGGCCAGTTCAAGAGCGTTCTGCTTGTCTTGTTCAGCCAACGCCAGACGCTCGTGCAACTGCGCTTCGAATTCGCTATCGTGAACTTGTTTAAGGATATCCGCATAACCAGACTCATCGATTTTAAAAGCCTTCCCACAGTGCGGACAAATAATCTCATGCATGCTTATTTACCTTCCACCTTTGTCAAGATTTTCCGATGCGTCGCCGGCGCCGTCCCTTCGCTCTTGAGAATGAAGGCGTCCAGCAAGCAAGTTGATTTTTAGCTAGGCTAGCTGCCATCTCTAGGATCGAGAATGATCCGCATTACCATTACGAAAATCCAGCTCTACTAGCTTTTATGAAGCTTCTTTCGCCAATAGCTGCATGTTGAGCGCGCTCGTGGCCAAACCCGCCCGGTCGAAGCGGTAACGCATGTAGGCCGAGATATCATCTTCATGAGAGGACACGACTAGCTGGCAATGCTTGAGTTCGCAACGGAGTAGGTCAGTCAGGGAGGCAACGTTCACTTCATCTAGAGATTGTGAAGGGTCATCGATGAGAATGAGCGGCACCTGTGCATAGACCTTGTTGAGGGATAGGAAGAAGGCAAGGCTGAGTGCGGACACTTGGCCAGAACTCATGGACATGACAGCGTCATGTTCAGACTTCTCGGCAGTCAGGAACCTCAACTGCGTACCTTCGCGGCTCTCGATAAACAGGCCCAGGCCACGCTGGTAGTTTTGGATCAGTCGGCCACTGTAGATATGGAATATGAACTCAATAGCTGAAATTGTCTGATCGGTATAATCTTGTTCGGTCTTCTTCAGCGTAATGCGGAGCTTTTCGACTTTACCTCGTGCTTTTTGTGCTGCCTGGGTTTCTTTTTCGATAAGCTCAACATCGGAAATACACTTTTGGAGCCTAGAATTTTGAGCTTCGTTGGCTTTGGTCGATATGTATTGTTCTTTGCCCTTCAGGTCTTCAGCCGTGATTATGTAGAAGTCCTGCAAATCTTTGAAGGCGCTGTTTGTTGTTTCTCGCCAGTCTTCTGGCAGGGCTAAAGCATCAGCTTCAACCTGTTTTTTATTTCTTAGTATCTCCTTGAGTGTTTCAAGTCGCTCATTCACTACGTCATCATTTTCCGTAAATGAGGCAGTAAATTGAATGTTGTCGCTTTGTAGATTCTCCAGCAGTTGGATTATTGCCGGGAGTCGAAGCTTAATTTTAGTCAGCGCTGCATGAAGATTGGGTTCAAATTTAGACGTAAGAATTTTCAGGCTGTCTTGTATATGGATGTCGATCGGCTTCAGCTCAGCATCCATAGCAGCAATAAGGTTTACTAAGTCCTTGCCGTCCTGGCCCAGTGAATCAGAGATCTGCTCAGTTCTTGCTTCAATGGCATCCACCATTGATTTGTGATCTCCCCAGTCAGCGCCACAAAGAGGACACAACTGATCGTCGAGGTGAGACTTTTCATATTCCTCAATCAGTTGCTTTTTCAGGCGTTCCAATTCAGCCACGACGTTCGTATTGGCGGTGCTTTTTTTGCGTAGGCTATTTCGGGCTTCAATTTGTGATTCAAACCATTCAAAGCGGCCATCTGCCCAGTTTGGTAGTGATCGGGCTTCTTCGAGCGTAATCGCCGTGGCACCGCGTTTGATGATACTTGCTGAACGTTCTAATTCATCAATCCCTTTTTTGATAGCATCAAGCTCATCAAGCTTGCCAAGGTCTTGACCAAACTGAGCCAGACTTTTCAGAGATTCCGCGTTACGATCAATGTTAGCATCGATGGTCTCGTTGTGAACCCTAGTTTTTATCGTGGCTTTGAGTGGCAGAAGGGCGATAATCTTGCGAACAGATTCCTGGTAAGCAGCATGGTCTGCCGCTGAATACGTTGAGAATAGAATCTCCTTATCCCACCCTGGTTGCAAATCGGTCGTCGATAGCTTTTTATATTCACCAATGCCTGCCTCTGCCTGCAATTTTCCTCTTAGGGTGGCTATCTCCTCGGTAAGTGATAAAAATTTCGCATTACGCTCAGGGTCCCTGATGTACTTTGTGAATTTATTGCAGATAGTGTCGCAGTTTTCGATCTCAGCTTCAATATCGCTAATATTAAATAGGTTTCCTAGTTTATCCTTGCGTTCATCTACTCGAGTATGTAGCAGCCGATTTTGTCCTTGTTCCAGATAGTTAAGGAATGAGAAATTCTCCCTAAAGTTTTTTCCGAACACTTCGTCAAGAAAATTGTCGTCCCGCTGATTATTTTTCGTGAAGTCAGATGATTCAAATTCCACCAACTCATAAAGCTTGAAATTTTCGTACTTGTCTGCACGATTGTTTGCCGGTTTTCTGAATATCGAAGCTGGGCAATGTCTGGCTAAAACAAGTTTGCGATCATCATTAATGAATTCAATCTTAATGCAAAGGGCGCTCTCACCAGAGCGATTATTCCAGAATAGATTGTCTGCGTAGTCTCTTTTTTTCTTAGTTAATATAGTAGAAAATAGGTTTTGTATTCGATTGATCTGTCCAGTAAGCAGCAGTTCGATGGCGTCGAATATGCTTGTTTTGCCATAACCGTTAGGGCCGTCCAGAGTTAACAAGGACGACTTGCCAAGATCCAAGTAAATATGCTTGAATGCTTTGAAGCTAGAGACTTCAATCTTGGATATTTTCCAGTTCATTGCGAATCATTTCCTTGATAAAATCGTCGGCGTTTTTGTCTGTAACTTTCTGGATAGTCAAATATGTATCGTTCAGGCCAGCTTCTGCAACGGCCTCAGCGGCTTGCAACCTCAAAGACACAAGGTTTCCCTGATGGCTAGGTAGCTCTAAAAAAGGAAGTTTGATAAATGTCTTTGCTGCGAAGCTGTACTGAGTAGGATTCAAAGGATTTTCTTTGTAGTCCAAAAATTCTTTTTTATCAGAAATTACGGATTCAAGTTTGTCGTAGGTGAAGTCAGTAAGGGCGCTTTCCTCTGCACTGCTGTAGTAGAGGACATATTTTTTATAAAAATGCGGGTCTTCCTCGATGGCGAAGATTTCTTCTTCGTGATCCTTGAATTCGGCCAGAACGTCAAGACGATGAATGCAGATCAAGTCGCAATTCTTCTTGAAGCTTGGGTTTCTGAGAAACTCTTCAGGGGCTAAGCGATTGATTCGGTTATTCAGCTCAGCTGGGTCAGGAAGGTCGTCTAAAGTATGTACGACTGCAAATCTGATGGCAGATCCAGATGCGCGAACATAAAAGCTCGTAATGTCCAGTTCACGTTTACTTACAAAGCCATGGGCAACAAGTGCTTCATCAATCAGTTGCTTTATCATTCAGGCGATCCTCCGCGTCATCTTTTGTTATTACGCTAATGCACAGCGACTTGGTGATATTGCTTTCAAGCTTTTCAGTGGCCTTTTTATTGTCGAAATCATCCGAGTTTGTGAATTTTGTATTGAAAGTGAATGAGGCTTCTGCTTTGCTCGCGATTAGATGGTTGTACTCAAAAAGTAGTCTCAGCAAATCCTCATTGTTTTTCATCTCCCGGATCATGTCAGATTCACAATCTTCGTTTTCATCTACGTCAAGAGCGGTAGGCGCGTAGAATCGATTTTCTCTGTCGAGATAGTGTGGAAGATGGTTGAATATGGGTTCCGCCGAAATAGCCTGGATGAGCTTGGTATATCGCCTGATATCGCTCGTCTGAACGTCTTGAAACCGCTCGGAGGGTTTCATCATTTGGCATAGGGTTTTCAATTCGTTGATATGGGTATCGCGAATGTGCTCGCACAGACGTCTGGCCCTCTCATAAGTGGCGTCATTCATGGTTGGCAGCATCTGATCCAGTCGTTCTTCTAGATGGGTTTGGAGCCTGGCCTTCAACTCAACCGCATAGTAGTCACGATTCTGATAGGGATTTTCGGCCACCAACTCCTCCCAGATATTTCTGGCATTGATGCGGCCCTCATATGCGGCTCTATTTTCTGAGATTCCGTCAACTTGATTCAGTTTGTGGTTATATATTGCCTTTGTGCTTATTTTTTCTGATAGTAGGCAGTAGTTAAAGTTTATAAGGTTATCACTAATGGTAATGGAGTTTTTCTCACATAACTTTCTTATAAGTTCTTTTGTTAGTACTTCAATTTCACCTAGTCCACAATGATAGTTGCTTCCGTATCGGTAAAACTTCACTGTTTCCCCGCTAGCACCCTTGTGATCGTCTGTATTGTCAAGCTCAACAGATACGTGGAAATAGCGGGGCGTTCCTTTGATTTTGTCGTATTCGATTAAAGTGGACTGCTCCAGCGCCTTGGTGTAACCGCTACGATATTTGCTTATCTTCGCTTTTACTTGATGCGCGGTATGTATTTTTCCATTTTTATAAATGGCGAAGTCGTCGCTACTGTCTAGCTGAAGTTCAAAATCTAAATCCCCATCGTGAATTAGCTTAAGGGAATGATATAGTGCTATCTTCCCTTGATAAACGAAGCCGCTCCACGAAGACACCGCGCTGGGCGGGTACTTTTCATCATCTTCTTGACTCATGCAAACTCCTTCCACCGTTACCAAACTGCTGACCTGTCCCTTTGGTTAGTCAGGCTCTCAAACTGCCTACCCAACTGCTCTAAGTCCACAACTCGGGTCAAACTTTGAGGGAGCGTATCCAACGCGTTGATTCATGGACATTCTCAGCATTGAAATCTTGACAAATATATTAACAACTCAGACTACCAAGAAAAATAAAGAAATTCGGTGGGTCTCTCTGTCCAGAAAACCACCGTTTAATGGATAGTCGAAGCTCATTTCCAGACTGTCGGCTATGCAGAAATCAAATCGCTATGTCGCCTGTCTGACATGAGGCGGATGCTGCCAGTCCGCTTCATTCACCGACAGCCATGGCCCCATAAATGATCACGTCCAGACGCAGTCTACTATCTGAAGTTCGAATGCCGTGCGCCAATCCCAATTTTATTGACAAAGATTAGCAAGGCTTGTCATCCTTGAGACTGGAGGCACCGATGGCAACAATGAACGTATCCCTGCCCGACCCCATGAAGGAATGGGTAGAGGCCCAGGCCAGGACGGGACGCTACAGCAATGCGAGCGACTATGTCCGCGACCTGATCCGGCGTGATCAGGAGGCCCGAGCGGCGCATGACGAGGTTCAGGCCCACATCACGGCCGGTCTTCATAGCGGCGTCGGGACCAGAAGCATGAAGCAGTTGCTGCAGGATGCTCGCGCGGCTGCCGGGACGACGGATGCCGACCTGTAGAAAGACACGGCGCGCCGAAGACGACATCATCAGCATCTACATTCAGGGTGTGAAGAAATACGGGCCACGGCAGGCCGAAATCTACCATGCAGGACTGGCAGACGCGTTCGACCTTATCGCCTCACATCCGCAGCTTGCGCCAGAACGTCGTGAGTTCGACCCACCGATACGGCTGCACCGTCATCGGGCTCACCATATCCTCGATCTCATTGACGACGACGGAGTTCTGATCGTCCGCGTGCTGCCCAGACTACGGCGCTGGGAGCGGCTTATGGACACAGACTGACGACGCTGCCACTACACGCCAAACCTGCTTTACCGTTCGCTGGAGACGCCTGTCGTTCCAGCTGCAGATGCTGGCTTTCTGCCCCGCCGCTGTTTCTGGAAGGCCCGATCAGTCTCCATGAAACGCCCGACCATAAGCGGCACCAGCCGGGCCGCATCGGGGATGGCATCTGCCGCCTCCCCTGCTTTTTCCGAGACCAGTTCAGCATACAGCAGTAGGTCACGATGTATCTCGGCTGGCAGTTCGATCGTCAGTTTGACCGGCCGGCTGTCAGGAATGGTGCTGATACGGAGTTTTGTCATGGTGCTGCTCCTTCATGCGGATGCCAGGGTTTCAAAACCAGATCGCGATTGACGATTAGGGTGAACGGCAGGCCCGGCCGGTCGGTCAGCGTGGGCTGGATATCCATACTGCGGTCGATCAGACGGTTTCCCACCATGGAAAACCCGTTGCTGGCACCGCTGCGGATCGCCTGAAGCAGGTTGTTCTCACCCCATGATGTCCCGGCTTCAGACCCGACGCTCAGCATGGTCGTCACCAGTGCAGCCCTGAAAAGCTGGCCCCAATGCTGGTCCACCATATCCTTGAGCCCGGTCTGGCCGATCGCATCGGCGCCCGGGATCCTGTCGAGCACAATGCTCTCACCATCGGGACGGATGAGACGGGTCCAGATCACCTGCGTGCGCTGCTGCCCGAAAGAGACGCTGCTGTTATAGGTGCCGAAAAGTGTACTGCCCTGCGGGACAAGCAGGTAGCGCCCGGTCGGGCTGTCATAGACGTTCTGCGTCACATGCCCGATCAGTTGCCCCGGCAGGTCCGAACTGACTTTCGAGTTGAGCGCGCCTGCGATGACTGTTCCCGCCTGAATGACGTATGGGGAAACAGGCTGCGTCAGGCGATCCGGGCTGATCGTGACGCGATCAGGCTGTCCTGCCAGAAAGGTGCGGTTGGCGGCCTGCCGATCATTTGTGCCCGCAGACGCAGCCGGAGCGTTATTCCCGGTTGAGGGCGACGCAGGGACAGGCACACTGTCCTGCCGCCCGGCGTCCTGAGTCTGCACGAACAGCTTGCTGGCGATGGCTGCCTCGACTTCCTGTTCGGCGCGCCGGTCACCCATACCGGAAACCGGTCCGGCCCTGCCTTCCTGCTGCGCCTTCAGGATCGGTCTGCCCAGATCACCGGGCAAAGGCGCCCCCAGTCTGGGCACGCCGGTATAATCCTTTGGCAGGCCATCAAGCCCATCGGCCGAGGGCCGCACATCGGAATCCTGCACGGCAGACGCTGGACCCTGCCAGGCGGAATTCTGCAGCGCGTAGCCCAGCGCCAGACCAATCCCGATCATACCCGTGCCCGCCAGTCCCCAGACAACATAGCGCGATAGACGCACGACACGCGGTCGTTCCGTCCGCAGGCGCAGATCGGGCGGCGATGGCGGGACCGCTGGGGATGCATTTTCTGTGCGACCTTCCCCGCTTTCGTCCCGGCGTTCTTCCTGCCCGTCCGTCATGTCCGCCGTCCATCTGTGCGGACGATGCGCACCCGCTGCTCGGAGTGCTTGTCGCCCAGACGCAGTTCGGCAGCAGCAAACAGGCGATCAACGATCATCCAGTTCTGCCGGACCCGGTAATTGACCAGTTCCGGCCCACCGTCCGCCCCGAGCACGAACAGAGGCGGCAGTTCCCCCTGCCCTATGCCTGCCGGAAAGGCGATATAGACCTTGTGGCCATCATCGAACGCCCGGCTGGGCAGCCAGGGCGGTGTGCCGCCTTTCACCGCCTGGATGGCGTAGCGGAAATTCAGCGCGTTGAGATCCAGCCCTGCATCCACAGGGGTAGCATCATCGGCCGCATTGTCCTGCCGATGCATGGCGATCAGGTCATCCTCGGGATAATCCCATGACACCGATGCCATATAGGTCGCAGGCGTAGAGCGCAGTTCCGCCAGATAAGTGCGCCGATCCGTGTTGACGATCAGATTGGTCGTGAGGTCCGGGCGGGTCGGCTTGACCAGGATATGGATGCGTTTGGTCGCCCCTGCCCCGCTTTCGGTATCGCCAATGATCCAGCGCACGGTATCCCCTGCCGCCACGGGTCCAGTGCCCACCAGCTTCTCCCCCTGCTGGAGCATGATGTCGGTGATTTCGCCGGGCGAGGCATAGACCTGATAGAGGGCGCCCGGACTGTAAGGATAGACCTGCACCGCATTGATGAACCCGGCCCGCGTGGGCTGGATGCGTGCCGCCAGATTGGCCTGCGTCACACGCGCTGTGGGGTCGGCGACCTCTGGGGACGGATGGACCGCACGTCGTGAGGGCAACAGCTTGAGCTGTCCCGGCAAGGGAAGCGGTTTCGGGACTTCCACCACCCGCACCGGTTTTGGCGGGTCCGGCAGACGCGTGGCCTGCACGGCGTCATCGTAGCGGATGACCGGCGGATGGTAATGCTGCGCGCATCCGGCCAGGGGCAGGATCAGCAGCGGCAAGACACGAAGAGCGCGACGGATCATTGGCCCAGTTCCTTCGACCAGTTGATGGCAGAGACAAAAACACCAAGGGGATTTTTCCGAAGATGGTCGGCATCACGTGGTGGGCTAAGCCGGACCGAGACAATCGCGGTCCAGCGCTCGGTGCCAACGAACGCCCCGTCGCGGAAATGGCGCTCGACCCAGGCGATCCGGAAACTCGCGGGCGACGCCCGAATGACGGACGACACGTCCAGTTCGACCTGCTCATGCCCGATGCGGGCAAAGGGATCGTTCTGACGGGCATAATCGTTGAGCGCCTGGGCACCGGACGTGGTGGTGAAAGCGTAGGCGCGCAGCCAGTCCTGCCGCACCACCACGGGATCGGAGGACAGGCTGCGGACATCCTCGATGAACCGGGCCAGATACCAGGCAATCTGCGGGTCGGTCGGCACATAGGCGGCTGTCGCAGGCGCCACGACCTGCGCCTCGCCCAGACGGTCCACCTGCACGACCCATGGCGTGATGGTGCCGCGTGCGGACTGCCAGACCAGCCCGGCCCCGAGGCCTGCAGACAGGAACAGCGAACCAAACGCCATCAGCCGCCAGTTGCGGGCCTGCACGCGGGCAGAACCGATGCGTTCATCCCAGATCTGGGCGGCTTTCTGATAGGGAGTAACCGGCTCCGGCGTCGTGCCGTAGCGCACCGTGGAGCGACGGAACATCGTTCTCATTCCTTTTCCGACAGATCGATTGAGGAAGATCCGCCCCCGCCATCGGCGGAGCGGATGACATGGGCGGCCTCGGCGGCATGGGTCGCCGCCTGCCGGCGCTTCATGCGGCTTGCCCAGCGCGGAGGCTCGCTGGCGGATGATGCTGACGAGGATGACCCCGTTCCGCCTCCCGATGCCCCCGTCTCAGCGGCGCCACCACTTGAACCGGTTGTCCGGCCACCAGTCGCGGTAAAGGCCGCCTTGCCGCCCGATGAGAAACTATCTTTCATGGCGCTGACGGCACTGGCGGCCTTATTTTTCACAGCGCCTGCAGCCGCAGACCCGGCCGCCCGGCCAATGCCGCCCACACCAGCAGCCATCCGGGCACCAGCGCTCCCGCCAGCCGCTGTCGCGGACCCGAGCGTGTAGGCTGTTGATGCAGCGCCTGCGACGGCCGCCCCTCCCCGCGCGGCTGCCGCCGTGGCGGCCAGGGCTGCCCCACCACCAGAAACAGCCGCGCCGACGCCCGCCACGGCAGCAGCCCCCATACCAGCGACGGCCATGCCCGTGCCGACAGCGGCTCCCGCACCAAGCTGGGGCGCGCCAGCGATCAGCCCGTTGGCCAGACTGCCCCCGAAAATCGCAAGGCCCACAATGGCCAGTGAGGCAATCACCACGGACAGGGCCTGCCCGACCGTGGGCTGCACATCGCCATAGGAGGTGGTAAACCGGCCGAACAACGTCGCGGCAATGCCGCTGATCACGGCCAGTACCATGACCTTCACGCCCGAGGAGACAACATTACCCATGACCTTTTCGGCGAGGAAAGCCGTGCGGTTGAACAGGGCAAACGGGATCAGCACAAACCCTGCCAACGTGGTCAGCTTGAATTCGATCAGGGCGACAAAGAACTGCCCGGCGTCCGGGCGA
Organism: Komagataeibacter melomenusus; assembly: GCF_013155395.1. Classification (GTDB taxonomy): domain Bacteria; phylum Pseudomonadota; class Alphaproteobacteria; order Acetobacterales; family Acetobacteraceae; genus Komagataeibacter; species Komagataeibacter melomenusus. The sequence goes on from NZ_JABJWC010000013.1 coordinate 16,771, forward strand.
CACCGCCCAGACCAGCCGCCATACGGGCACCGGCACTGCCACCGGCAGCATTCATGGCTCCCATGGAATAAGCGGTGTTGGCCGCACCCGCGATCGCGGCCCCTCCCCGCGCGGCGGCGGCTGTAGCGCCCAGCGCAGCGGCACCTCCGGAAATTGCGGCAGCGGGCGCGGCAACAGCGGCAGCACCCATGGCGCCAACCGCCATGCCGGTACCGACTGCCGCGCCCGCACCAAGCTGCGGGGCACCGGAAATCAGGCCATTGGCGATGCTGCCGCCATAAATGGCGAGCCCGACGATCGAAAGCGACGCCAGAACAACCGAGACGGCCTGGCCGATGGTCGGCACATCGCTGCCGTAGGAGATCGTAAACTGGGCGAACAGAACGGACGCGATGGCGGAAATGACCGCCAGCACCATGATCTTCACGCCCGACGAGACGACATTGCCCAGCACCTTCTCGGCAAGGAAAGCCGTGCGATTGAACAGGGCGAACGGAATCAGGATGAAACCCGCCAGCGTGGTCAGCTTGAACTCGATCAGCGCCACGAAAAGCTGCACGGCCAGAATGAAGAACGCGGCGAGCACAATCAGCCAGGACAGGCACAGCACGAAGATCTGGATGAAGTTCGTAAAGAAGGCGACCGGACCAAGGAGATTGTGGACAGCGTCCAGAAGCGGCTGCGCTGCCGTAAATCCGGTCGAGGCCAGTCGGCCGGGCCGCAGGAAGTCTCCAAGCGCCAGACTGCCACCGCCGACCTTCAGTCCGAGGGCCGCAAAGCTGTCGAAGACGATTTTCGAGAGCGCATCGAAATCATTGATGATCCAGGCGAAGAACCCGATATAGAGCGTCTTCTTCACCAGACGCTGGATAATGTCCTCATCCGCCGCCCAGGCCCAGAACAGGCCGGCAAGAGCAATGTCCAGCACAGACAGAGTGCCTGCCAGCGAGATCACATTCCCCTTCACCAGACCGAACCCCGTATCGATGGTGGTGGTGAAGGTGTTCAGAAAGGTATCGATAACGCCGACATCGTTCATGGTCATGGTGGTCAGTTCCCGCTGCTGCCGAACATGGACACCGAAGTCGGGCTATAGGCGTTATATTGGGAAAAATGCTGATACTGCACTTCGCTTTCGGCTTCCGTCGCTGCATCGCGGGCCTGTTGCAGGGCGGTGGCGCGGCCATTAGCGGCAAGTTCGGCCTGAATGTCGGACAATTGTCGGGACTGTAGCGCGAGAAGCTGATTGCCAGCCTGCGCCGCCTGCAGGGCACCTGTGGAATCCTGGCTGGCCGAAACAAGCTGGGTCATGGCACTGCTGTCGGAAGGAATATTCCCCACAACACGCGCCTGCAGTTTCAGAGCATCTTCAAAGCCGCCTACGGAATTCTGCCATCGTGTCTGCGCCTGGCTGAACAGGGCGCTGTCGGACATGCCCGATGAGACCGACGTATAGGACTGCTGGTACTGCTGCTCGACGGACTGGACGCTGTAGGCAATGTTCTGCGCCTGCGCGAGCAGTGCCGTGGTCTGGGAAATCGTCGATTGCAGCGTCGAGAGAGTCGATAGCGGCAGGCTCGCCAGATTACGTCCCTGATTGACCAGCATCTGTGCCTGGTTGGCCAGCGAGGTGATCTGATTATCGATCTGCTGGAGGGTCCGTGCCGCAATGAGAACATTCTGGACATGGTTGGCTCCGTCATACACCGCCCATTGTGCCCGGGCCTGTGGAACGCCAAGCGACAGCAGGGCCGCCGTACCGCAGAGAAAGACCACCTGCCTCATGACACAGATCCTTCCCGCAGAAGGTCGGCGGCCCACGCCACGCCGCGTGCCTCGAACCAGGCTGGGAGAAAACCGTCCCGCCCATGTTCCGCCAGCACACTGTCGATCAGCCGGTGATCGTCCTTGCCGGATGCCGCGCACAGGGCGAGTGCCACTGGCCCCAGCCCCAGTTCGAACAGGCGGTTGCCGCGCTGTGTCTGGCAGTAATATTCCCGCTTCGAGGCCGCGCGGGCGATGATGGCGATCTGCCGGTCGTTGAGGCCGAAGTCCTGATAGAGCGCCATGATCTGCGGCTCGATAGCGCGCTCGTTGGGCAGGAAGATCCGCGTCGGGCAGCTTTCGATCACAGCCGGCGCGATGCGGGAATTGGCAATGTCGGACAGGGACTGCGTGGCGAAAATGACGCTGGCGTTCTTCTTGCGCAGCGTTTTCAGCCATTCCCGAAGCTGGCCGGCAAAATCCCCGTCGTCCAGGACCAGCCAGCCCTCATCAATGACCAGCAGCGTCGGGCGGCCATCCAGTCGGCCCTCAATGCGGTGAAACAGATAGGACAGCACGGATGATGCAGCGCCGGAGCCGATCAGCCCCTCGGTTTCGAACACCACGACATCGCCGTCGCCCAGCCGCTCTGCGTCCGCGTCGAGCAGGCGGCCATAGGGACCACCCAGGCAGTATGGCGCCATTGCCTGCTTCAGGGCGTTGGACTGAAGGAGTGCGATCAGACCTGAGATCGTGCGTTCATGGCTGGGCGACGACGCCAGGGAATTCAGGGCCGACCAAAGGTGAGACTTCACATCCGGGGTCAGCGCCACGCCCTCGCCGACAAGGATCTGGCCGAGCCATTCGCTGGCCCATTTTCGCTCATCCGGATCATCAATCCGCGCCAGCGGCTGGAGCGATACACTGCCACCCTGTTCTCCCGACAGATCAGCGTCTGTCAGCCCACCGCCGAGATCATGCCAGTCCCCACCCGTCGCCAGCGTCGCGGCCCGCATCGAACCGCCGAAATCAAAGGCAAAAATCTGCGATCCCGCATAGCGACGGAACTGGAGCGCCATCAACGCCAGCAGGACTGATTTGCCGGCTCCTGTCGGTCCTGCGATCAGCGTGTGACCCACATCGCCGACATGCAGGGAAAACCGGAACGGTGTGGCACCCGCCGTCCTGCCATAGAAAAGCGGCGCTGCCCTGAAATGCCCGTCCTGCTCCGGCCCCGCCCACACGGCGGAGAGCGGGATCATATGGGCCAGATTCAGTGTCGAAACCGGGGGCTGACGCACATTGGCGTAGACATGGCCGGGTAATGACCCCAGCCATGCCTCCACCGCATTCAGGCTTTCCGTCATGCAGGTGAAGTCACGGCCCTGAATGATCTTTTCCACGAGACGGAGCTTTTCGGCCGCGATGCTGGCGCTACCATCCCAGACCGTAACGGTCGCGGTGATATAGGCCTGCCCGACATCGTCAGCACCAAGGGACTGCAAAGCCAGATCGGCGTCGGCCGCCTTGTTGGCAGCATCATTATCCACGAGGACCGAAGCCTCGTTGGTCATGACCTCGCGGACAATGGCAGCAATACTCTTGCGCTTTGCAAACCATTGCCGCCGGATCTTCGTCAGAACCTTGGTGGCGTCGGTCTTGTCGAGCAGGATGGCGCGGGTGGACCAGCGATAGGGCATCGCCAGTCGGTTCAGATCGTCGAGGATTCCGGGGAAGGTGCGGCTCGGAAAACCGGTGATTGTCAGGGTTTTCAGATACGCATCGCCGAGTTTCGGTTCCAGCCCGCCCGAGAGCGGCTGATCCACCAGCAGCGCATCAAGGTGCATCGGAATTTCCGGCACGCGGACGCGCTGCTGCCGGGTGGAAATGGTCGAATGCAGGTAGGTCAGGGTCTCCCCGTCATCGAGCCAGACGGCCTCGGGCATGAACCCATCCAGCAGGGCAAGAAGCCGGTCACTACGATCAATGAAGGAATTCAATATGCCGTGCGGATCAGGCCCCTCGCGCTCCCTGCCCTCGTAGAGAAACCGTGCTGCCCGGTTCGAGGATTCCGCCGGCGGCAACCAGACAAGGGTCAGGAAATACCGGCTCTCGAAATGGGCGCCCTCGTCCTCGAACTGTTCGCGCCGTTCCAGATCGACCATCTGGCTGGCCGCATCGGCAAAATCACTCTCGGGATACACTGTCGCGGGGACGCGCTGCGCTTCCACGAACACGGCCCAGCCGGAACCCAGACGGCGCAGGGCGTTGTTCAGCCGACCCGTCACGCCGACCAGTTCGGCAGGCGTGGCGCTATCCAGATCGGGGCCACGGATGCGCGCCGTGCGCTGGAATGAACCGTCCTTGTTCAGGACGACACCTTTTTCGACCAGCGCGGCCCATGGCAGGAAATCGGACAGGAGGGCGGCACGATTACGATATTCGCCAAGGGACATCATGGCCCTGCCCTCCCTACGCCTGAAGCCAGGCGGGATAACGGAGATGCCGTCGCCCCACCTCGATGAAGAAAGGGTCGCGCCTGGCGCCCCAGACCGCGAGCCCGTGGCCGGCGATCCAGAACACGGCCCCGACCAGCCACAGCCGCAGACCGAGGGCGATCGCTGCCGCCAGCGTGCCGTTCGCGATGGCGACGGCACGGGGCGCCCCACCCAGCAGGATGGGGTCGGTCAGCGACCGATGCACTGGAACATGAAATCCCGGCACCGCGTCATCGTCATATCCCGCCATCAGAGCAGTGCTCCGCCCGAGAAGCTGAAGAACGAGAGGAAGAAGCTGGACGCCGCAAAAGCGATGCTGAGTCCAAAAACAATCTGGATCAGGCGGCGAAACCCGCCAGATGTTTCCCCAAAGGCCAGCGTCAGACCGGTCACGGTGATGATGATCACCGAGATGATCTTGGCGACCGGTCCCTGCACGGATTCCAGAATCTCGTTCAGCGGCGTTTCCCAGGGCATGCTGGATCCCGATGCCCATGCTGATGACGCGAAAACAAGCGACAGCAGCATGGCGGTTCCGAATACACGAAGATCCGGCACATGCCGGTCAGGACGTGCGACAGCGCACACCACGGCGCGCAGACGTGAAGGCGGCCTCATGATGACTCTCCATTGGCAGAGAAGGATGTTTCGGAAGAGAAAAAGCTGAACGGACGGATGCGATAGGCGCCCGTCACGGGATCGAGACCATCGATTTCAGCCAGTTCGGAAAGGCGGCGGGCATTGCCGCGTCCGGACAGGACCGAGATCACGTCAATGGTTTCCGCGATCATGGCGCGTGGCACCGTGACCACCGCTTCCTGGATCAGCTGTTCCAGACGATACAGGGCAGCCAGCACCGATCCGGCGTGCAGCGTGCCGATGCCACCCGGATGACCGGTGCCCCATGCCTTGACCAGATCGAGCGCCTCAGCGCCACGCACCTCACCAATCGGGATACGGTCGGGGCGCAGGCGGAGACCGGACCGGACGAGATCCGAAAGGGTAATCACACCTTCACGGGTCCGCAGGGCAATGAGATTGGGCGCCGTGCATTGCAGTTCGCGCGTATCCTCGATCAGCACGATGCGATCACCGGTTTTCGCGACCTCGGCCAGGAGGGCATTAACCAGCGTGGTCTTGCCGGTGGATGTCCCGCCCGCGACCAGGATGTTTTTCCGCTCTGCAACAGCGCGGCACAGAAACACCGCCTGTCCCTCCGTCATGATTCCGGCGGCGACATAGTCATCAAGGGTGAACACGGCGACGGCGGGCTTGCGGATCGCGAAACTCGGGGCCGTCACGACGGGCGGCAGCAATCCTTCGAAGCGCTCACCAGTTGGCAGTTCGGCCGATACACGCGGTGCTTCCTCATGCACCTCCGCCCCGACATGGTGGGCCACCAGCCGCACGATCCGCTCAGCATCGGCCGGTGAAATCCTGTCGCCCGTATCGCCCAGCCCCTCGGACAGACGGTCGATCCAGAGCCGCCCATCAGGATTGAGCATCACTTCGATGATCGCGGGATCAGCGAGGTACCGGGCAATCGCCGGCCCCATCGCCGTGCGCAGCATGGACATGCCGCGTACCCTGGCCCCTTCATGGATGACGGAAACCGACATGACCTTCCCCCGTATGGGCCGAACGCAACGGACGAGCAGCGACGGGGATCATTAAGAAAGGCTGGAAACAGCGCGTTTCAACAGGAATTCAGGCGTCGTAGGACGGCAGCAAAACGCAGGGCAAAAATACTTGCGAGGTGCGGATTTTATGCCTCCGGTTCATCCGGTGCGCCGGGGGCCGAAACATCCTCCGGGATTTCCTGCTGGAGTCTTGGTCCCTGGGCCAGCCTGCGGCCAAGGGCGGCGACAAAATTATCGTAACGCGCCCCGGCCTGCGCCCGCGCGGCCTTCGCCGCCGGTTCGGGAAGCGGCGGGGTTGTGGTCAGCCAGAAGCGGATGAACAGCGCCAGGGTCTCCACCGTGATGCCGATATCACGCTCCAGCCGCGCGAGGCGCCGGTCCTGCCGGTCGAGGCGCTTCGACGTGGCAGCCTCGCGGCGCTCCTCGCCATCGGGCGAAAGGAAGGAGGCGACAGCAGCCTCGACGATCAGCGACATCGGCTGTGCGCGTCGCGCTGCATAGGCGGACAGAGTCTTCATCACCTCGGGGTCGAGATAGACGGAGATCTGAGCTTTCTTTTTTGGCATCGCCATAGCTGCCTCACAGTCCAAGTTCATCGCCACGGTCGAGCGATGCCTGCCGGGCGACGCCACGCATGAGATCGTTCATCCGGTTGTTGCGGGGTGCGATGTCGTCGAATTCATCGACCGGATCGGGCGTGAACTCGTTCTGCATCGGCTCTTTCTTTTCGACAGTGCCTTCGCCCAGTTCCGGCTGACGGCGTCGGGCGGACTGGTTCGGATCTTCTTCCTCATCGTCCATCATTGGCGTTTCAGTCGCCGCATCTGGCGCCGGCGGTCTGGGTGGAAGGGGACGGCCGCTCCAGTCGTCCGGGCATCCCTCCGTCGGGCGTGTGGGCTTCGGCGGCGGCAGAATACGCTCCTGAAAGCGGCTATCCTCGAAATAGCGGGCCTTCTTCGCGCGGATCGGATACAGCCCGGAGACCATGACAATCTCGTCTGCTGGCGAAAGCTGCATGATCTCGCCGGCCGTCAGCAGCGGGCGCGCGGTCTCCGAGCGCGAAACCATCAGATGGCCCAGCCATGGCGAAAGACGGTGGCCCGCGTAGTTCTTCATTGCCTTCATTTCGGTGGCGGTGCCGAGCGCGTCCGAGACACGTTTCGCGGTCCGCTCATCGTTGGTAGCGAAGCTCACCCGGACATGACAGTTGTCGAGGATCGAATTGTTCGGCCCATAAGCCCGTTCGATCTGGTTGAGGGACTGGGCGATCAGGAAGCTTTTGATCCGGTAGCCCGCCATGAAGGCCAGCGCCGATTCAAAGAAATCCAGCCGCCCGAGGGCCGGGAATTCGTCGAGCATCAGCAGGAGCCGCCGTCGCTGTGCCGCAGCCTCCAGGTCTTCCGTCAATCGACGGCCAATCTGGTTCAGCACCAGCCGAATCAGCGGCTTGGTCCGGCTGATATCCGATGGCGGCACGGTCAGATAGAGCGTCACCGGGCGATCACCATCGACGATGTCAGATATCCGCCATTCGCAGCGCCGCGTCACCTCCGCAACCACGGGATCGCGATAGAGGCCGAGGAAGGACATGGCGGTGGACAGCACACCCGACCGCTCGTTGGGAGACTTGTTCAGCAATTCACGCGCGGCCGAAGCCACGACGGGATGCGCGCCGGCATCGCCAAGATGCTTCGTCCGCATCATAGCCGACAGCGTTGTGGCAATCGGGCGCTTCGGGTCCGACAGGAAATTGGCGACACCGGCCAGGGTCTTGTCGGGCTCGGCATAGAGGACGTGCAGGATGGCACCGACCAGCAGGGAGTGCGAGGTCTTCTCCCAGTGGTTGCGCTTCTCCAGACTGCCTTCTGGGTCCACGAGGATGTCGGCGACGTTCTGGGCGTCCCGAACCTCCCATTCTCCTCGTCGGATCTCCAGCAGCGGGTTATAGGCAGCGGAGGTCGCATTGGTTGGATCGAACAGCACGACGCGCCCGAAACGAGAGCGAAATCCCGCCGTCAGCTCCCAGTTCTCACCCTTGATGTCATGGACGATCGCCGAACCGGGCCAGGTCAGGAGTGTGGGAATGACCATGCCGACACCCTTGCCGCTGCGGGTCGGTGCGAACGTCAGGACATGCTCCGGCCCATCATGCCGCAGGTAGGCTTTGCCATACCGGCCCAGCACCACCCCGTCCGGGTCAAGCAACCCGGCCTGGGCGATTTCAGCCGGTCCTGCCCAGCGCGCCGATCCATAGGTCTCGATCTTCTTTGCCTCGCGGGCGCGATGGATGGACAGGGCCACGGCAGCGGCGAACGCCAGCACGCCGCCTGAGCCTGCGATCCAGGCCCCGCGCGCGAATACAGCGGGGGCATAGGCATCGAAGACGTACCACCACCAGAAAAACAGCGGCGGCGCATAGACCGGCCAGCGAAGGAAGAGCACGAACCAGGGCCGACCGAGTTCAGGCTGGAAAGCGAGTTCCCATGCCGTCCATTCCGTCGCAGCCCACCAGGACAGGACGATCATGGACAGGACCGCCGCGACCTGTCCCCATTGAATACGTGTTCCGGGCTGTTCCATCTGCACTCTCCGATCCATCGGAGAAACAACGGACAGCCATCATTTCAGAGCATGCAAGGGTCTCGTCACCTCTGTCGCACCCAAGCGGTCAGAAGCGAAAAAATACTTGCATGGTGCGGTGCCCCACCACATGATCTCGTCATGCGCATGGCATGCGTATGAGGAGTCGAGACATGGCTGGCACTGTCACCCGCACCACGCATTACGATCGAACAGCCCCGCGACGGCCGGTCAATCTGTCGCTCAATGCCGATCTGCTAGCCCAGGTTCGTCAGGTCACGCCAAACCTCTCTGCGACGGTCGAGACCCTGCTGGGCGACTATCTCCATGCCGCACGTGAGAAACGCGAAGACGAGCAACGGCAACTGGATGGCGTGATCGACGCCGTGAACGAACTGCATGCGCGGCACGGCTTCCTGAGTGACGAATTCTCGACGCTTTGACCCGATGCCGCAATTCGCCATCTACCGAAACCCTGGCCGCAATCGGGACATCCCCTTTGTCGTACAGATCCAGAGCACTCGGCTAGAGCGCAGTGTGGGTCGCGTGGTCATGCCGCTCGTGCGGCGATCTGCCGGTAAGCCGCCAGACCATCCCCTGACGCCGCACCTTTGCGTCGAGGGTGAGGACGTTTTCGCCAACCCGTTTGATCTGGCGACTGTCCCCACCACGCAGCTGGGAGCCGCCATTGGCATCCTGGCCGAACGCGATCAGGACGCGATCTTCAGGGCGCTGGACGAACTGGTCAGCAGAGCATGAGAAGCGCGGAACTTCAGCTGTCGCTCTCATGTCGGTCATTTCCAGTGTTATACCGCGCGCGGGAAAGCAGACATGATAATTGAAAATTTAATAATCTATGCGGAAAAGCTCTCAGGAAATTTTGAGATTAGCATTGTTCTCTACTGCTTTGTGCCGCGCAAAAATGGTATACTTAGAGCCACGGGTATAAGTTAAACTCGTTGTATAATTGGATAAAACCATGTTTCTTCGCAACATACGTATCAAAAACATACGATCGATCCGAGAGCTAGATTTGCCGTTCGGTGAACGCAGTAAGGGCCGCAAATGGACGTATCTGTTGGGTGAGAACGGAACAGGAAAAAGCACGGTCCTTCGCTGCTTGGCTTTGGCCCTAGCAGGAAGTGATGCTTCTACGGAATTGGTTGGAATACCTGACGAGTGGATTAGGCTAGGGGAGCAGAGGGCTCAAATCGAAGTCGAATTTGTAACTGCGAGCGGTGAGCCGCGCCGCTCTTGTCTGACTTTTATTCGGGGCATGACAGTTCTGGAGTTTGCGATAAAGAACAAGCCCGATCTAGAGCAGTTAGATGCTGCTCTAGCTAGAGCGACACGCAATTATTTTGTCGTTGGCTATGGAGTGACCCGACGCTCTCAGAGTTCGCGCTATTCTTTCTCAGAAGCCACTTCAGGCTTCCGATCTGTAAGAGCAGGTGCCGTCGGCACCCTTTTCAATCCTGAAACGACGCTGATTTCCCTTGAACAATGGGCGATGGATATCGAATACCGTCATGGTAAGGCTGGATTGAATGTAGTTCGAAAATCGCTCAACGAGTTGCTTCCGGATGTCAAATTCAAAGGTATTGATCGCCAACAACGACGTTTGATGTTCGAAACACGGGATGGCATTCTTCCGATTTCGGCGCTTTCTGATGGTTACCAGACAATGGCCGCTTGGTGCGGTGATCTTTTGTGGCAGATCACGGAAACTTTCAACGACTATAGGGATCCATTATGTGCTCGTGGCGTAATATTAGTAGATGAGATCGATATTCATCTACACCCCGTCTGGCAACGCCGACTTGTGTCTTTTCTCAATAAATTGCTTCCTAACGTGCAAATTATAGCGACAACTCATTCCCCCCTAACGGTCCATCAAGCAGGAGAGAATGAGCTTTATGTTCTTCGGCGCCAAGACAACGAGGGCGTAGTTCTACAAGGTTACGAAGGAGCTCCAAATCGCTTGCTTTTGCCGCAATTGTTAGAGAGTAGCCTGTTTGGCCTAAACTCCCTTGATTCTCTGCAAGTACAAAGTTTACGAGAAGAATTACGGGAACTCCAAGGTATTGGAAGCAGCCAACGTCGTCCTTCGGCAGTAAAGGACAAACGTATCCGAAAAATCGAACGGGACCTTCGGTCGGTTTCGAACTGGGAAGAGGTGCCCCCTTATCTCCAGCGTACGAATCTTCTCCTTGAGCGGGTTGCGACTATGCTCGACCCTAATACTGAATCGTCATCACCTGAAATATTAACTAGTCGATCAAACCCAGACCGGAGTAAAAAATCGGAATGATCAAGTTGAAGCGCCGCCGAGTTACCACACAGGTTCCAAAGCGTTTTCAGCAGCCAAAACTTAACGTGGCCGCTTCTTTGTTGGCATCACATTACTTTGATTACATAGCAAAGGGAAAATTTGATTTCAAATCAACATCTTGGAAACCTGCAAAAAGTGCGCTGAAAACCGATACCGGAGGGAAATGCGCTTATTGTGAAGCTTCAACTGATGTCGTTGCTCACGGCGATGTGGAACACTTTCGTCCTAAATCCATTTATTGGTGGCTAGCTTTTACTTTCGACAATTACCTTTTCAGCTGCCAAATATGCAATCAATCTTTTAAGGGTGATCAATTCCCTATTTCCGGACCAATTCTAAGCGGGCCTACAATGCCTGCAGCTCTTCCATCAGGGACGGGTTTGCAAGCATTGCTTACCACCTTGACTCTTGATGCAACGGCTATGACTGACGCTCAAATAGCAGCCTTGTGGTCAAGTGAGAATGCTGATTTGCCACATCCCTATCTCGAAGATCCTGAGTTATTATTTATTTACGAAGCGGACGATATAAATAAGGAAATATGGGTGCGTTCTACTGGCAGTGCACGCGCCAATCGTGCACTCGCGGCCGTTGAAAATGTTCTGGGTCTTAATCGCGAAGAATTGCGGCGCTCACGTTACGCGGGATATAGAACCTTTGCAATTCTGAATAAGACCCTCAAGTATCTGCCTCCTCTTGGCCAACGTGAGGTCATTAAAGAATTACGGTTGCAACAAGGCCGCACCCAGCCATTCGCTGGGATGAGCCGCTATTATGCCAAGCTATGGGGATTGCCAGGTCCATTTTAGCAGCCTGTCGGATTGGAAGCCAAAATCGGCCTTATTCATAACAATCTTTACAAAACACAGCTTTTGATCTCAATTACTCCATTACGCAACGAGGTGAAGGAAAAATTAATGGTTGCAAAGATTATAGATGAAATGGGGAATAATCCTCCGCAAGAAATTTCGGCCCTTATAAAGCTCTTAAGCGTAGTTCCACAAGAAGATGCGTATAGAGATCTGATTAATGAAGGTCTAAGAAACCATAAGAACTTCAATCAGCGCAAAAAATTACTTGATACCGGAGCTTTCAGCATAGAAGATTATACGTCTCTTTTGCTCACGTGTGTGGATGGACCGGGAGGATTAGGACTTTATTCTACAATGCCTCTATTTAATCGTCTTATTGAATGGGGAATGGTTGTAGAATATCCCCTATCTGATCCTAGAACTATGGTACATTACTACTGGGAGAAAAATAAAATTAAATCACTAATAAATCTCGGTATTGTCGATAATATTCTTCTTGGACCTAGTTATGTCGCGCGAAAATATCACAAAAGCGTTCCGCCTGTGTATGTCAAGCAAAAAGGCTGTGAGTATATAGGGACAGGGTTTATTGCATCTAGTATGGAAAATATTGATAGACGTTTTATTGTCACCGCAAAGCATAATATCAACCCAGATGAGGGTATCGAATTTTTGGGATTAGGGGATTCCGCAGAAAAAATTATCAAACCTTGTGATAGAACATGGATTTTACACCCTAAACTTGATTTGGCCCTGCTTGAAGTGGAATGCGATAATACTATTACACCGATTTTTCCTTTGGGTGATCTAGCAGTACTCATGAGAACAATTACCCTCGGCTATCCACGTATAGCTACGACTGATGCACCGTACCTTTTGGCCCATGGCGGCGAACTAAATGCCCTCGTCAACACTTACTTAGGCGAAGACCGATTGATCATTTCAAATGTAGTCGCGCCTGGGAATAGCGGAGGGCCTGTATTAGGCGAAACGGGGCTATGTTTGGGCGTAGTAGTCAATTCATTGGAGAGCCATCATGAAGGAGGAATAGAAAAAGCAAATTCTGCAATACCAGCCAACCATGTTTTAGATTTTATTAATCTCCATTGCTCCGGGTGATGCTACAATATTTTCCAGCTTTGTTTGATTGTATACCTGCTTATCAATGTTTTATGTTGGGAAGCGGATTGGCGGCAATCCTCGCCTAACGGTCAGTCATCATTCCACAATCCACCAGTAGTCCAAGGGTCGAAGGCGTTCTCGTCCTCGGCATTCCGGTTGTTAAACCGAGGGAACGCGACCAGGCATGCCTGCCAAACGGTTCACAATCCAATGCCCCTATTCTGAGAGAAGCTCCAGTCAATCCCGCCATCACCGCGCGCAACCCCGGACACATGCCGTTCACGCTCCTTCTCCAACGATGGCGTCCAAGGTACAAGCTGGAACTGAATCCCGTCATCGATCATCGCATAGCGACCCGAAGCCAGCACCATGCGCTGACGATAGGTGCCAGTGACATACTCCCCGGAAGCCGACTGGTGGAATGTCCGACCCGTCTCGGTGGCCAGCCGCTCTCCGACTTCCCGGACCTCACGGCCCCTGAGCGTCCCGATCAGGTTGCGCGCCAGGATCACCCCCTGCGCCCGGCGTTCGGCGAGGCCCTGCTCGATAAGCTGCTCCGCCCGCCGCTCCATCGCCTCACGTACCTCAGTTCCAAAGCCGGCCTGGCCCAGCGCCACCGGATCGCGGGCCGCAGCCTGCCGGTCGAGCCAGGTCGCCCCTCGTGCCGTCACCTGATCCTCGATCGATAGATCGGAACGAACAGCCAGGGCAACACGACGCTGCCCCTTCCTGTCATCGAAGGCACGAAGCTCCACAACCGCCCCCATGCTGCCATCACCAGTCGCATCGAGATTGGGAAAGCGGATATGATGCGTGCGGCCATCCACCCCGTCGACGACGGCATAGGCAGTGCCTTTCAGTTCATCGTCCAGCCCGCGATCGACCAGCCTGCCGATGACGGCGACGTCGAGGCTTTCACCCGCCAGCACATAGTTCGATGTGCTCCGCTCGATGCCGCGCTCAGCCAGCGAGCGGTGGATGCGCTTGATGATGTCGCCGCGTTCCCCAAGTTCGCGCAACGTCGCCTCAGCGGATTCATCCAGCATCCATTGTCCCTGTCCGACCTGATGGGCGAGGCCAAGCCCCTCCAGGCAGCGCAGGCGGCCGACCTTCAGGGTCTCGAACGGATCAGGCTGCCGATCCGGCGCTGGCGCCATGTCGATGATGCCGTTACGGCCAGCATCACGCTGGAGCTGCCGGTCAAGCTGGGTCCAGTATTCGGCATCGACCTGACGTTCGAGGGCACGGTGAATTTCGATGTCATTGCGCTGCCCGAGTTCCTGCGTCACCAGATCCTGGGCGCGGGCGCGCAGGCCCTCCTTGATATAGTCGCGGGAGATGACGAGATCGCTGCCATCCTCGGCCACGCCGCGCACGAGGATATGGACATGGGGATGACCGGTGTTCCAGTGATCCACCCCCACCCAGTCCAGCTTCGTGCCGAGGTCTTTTTCTATCTGCCCGACCAGTTCGCGGGCGTAGCCCTTGAGGTCGGCCATATCGGGGGCGTCCTCGGGCGAGACGATGAAACGGAAGTGGTGGCGATCGTCTTCGCAGCGTTCCGCAAATGCCTTCGGGTCAGCATCGTCGATGCCCGGACCGAAGAGCCGTGCCTTCTCACCGTCCATCGTCACCCCTTCCCGGCGCAGGTAGCGAAGATGAGCGGCGAGAGGCGCCTTGCGCCCGCTATGGCGCACGACACGGGCCTTGACGGTGACGCAGCGGGCGCGGCTGGTCAGCAGGCGATTGGCTCTGGCTGCCGCGACACGGCCACGCCCGAAGGACGAACGGGAACCACTGCCGTTGCGGCCCGATCGGAACCCACCACCTCCGGCGCGCTGGGCCGAGGCGAGGGCCTGGGCGACGAAGGGCTTGAGCCGCTGGGCGCGCGGCGAGCGGATGCGACCCAGACGGGGCTGGAATTCATTCTCGCGGACCATTGACGCCCCCAATGTGCGAAAAAGCCCGGTGCAACAATGGAAAACAGGGTCGGCAAACATTGCCGGAAGGAGCAGAACATTGTTGGGAGAACGAAAAAACATAGGAAAACCAACACCCCAACCGAGGCGCAATGTGCGCCCTTTTATCTCGCCTCTCATTCTCCAAGCCCCAGAGCGCCTGTTCACCCTTCGCTGCACCCACCCTGCGATGCTGGATACCGTGCAGACTGGCATCCTGGGGTAACCGGACACCGGCAAGAAAAGGGAAGTCTGAGCGCGCCTTCATGGCAGTGCTCCCGATGCGGAAGAGACAACGAACAACCCACCGGAAAGCGGCCTAACAGGCGCGAGACCATGCGCGATAATGTCACTTCGAACACCATGCGATGGCAGCTTCATTGCAACCGGAACGCCCTGCCCCGCATCGTCTGACTGCACAGCGAAAATCGGCGCATGAGTCCAGAACAGCGGATCGGGATGCGAAACCGACAGCAACGATTCAGCACCGCCCTGACCGATCAGGGGCAGCAACCCGGCGACATAGGCACGCGTTTCAGCTGGCAGCGGGCGTTGCCGATCACGGTAATCCTCGTAGCGTCCCGGCCCGGCGTTATAGGCTGCCAGAAAGCCCGGAGAGCCATAACGATCGTGCATCTCGCGCAGGAACGCAGCGCCTGCGAGAATGTTGTCATGCACATCGAATGGATCGCTTCCCAGCCCGTAACGTGCACGAAGGTCGGCCCATGTCGCAGGCATGATCTGCATGAGTCCACGCGCGCCCTTTGCAGAAATCGCGCCGGTATCGCCACCGCTTTCAGCGCCCATGACAACCCGTATCCACGTCGCGGGAATATCGAAACGCTGCACGGCTTCAGCGATCACCGCACCGTAAGGATCGGTGTCAGCGGGCGCTGGAACCGATGCCGCCCATGACGGGTCAGGTGCGCTCGATACGCCGATTGCAATGACACCGACAGCGAGGAAGAAGATGCGTCGCATCGTCTCATTCCCCGCGTTCAACACGCCGTGACGGACGCGTCCAGTTCAGCACCCAGACCGCACGCTCCCCACCGGCACGGAAGAGATTGGCGCGGATCGGTTGTGCAAAGGCGGGGTCGTCGAGGGCTACGGCGATGTATTCACCAGCCCTCTCGCCGGTGCGTTTCCAGCCAGCACCAACCTCCGGGCCATCGGCATCGGTGAGATGGATGCGGTAATCCGGGGCATGTTCGGCGTCGGAAAACTCGGCCGGAACGAGAAGGATATCCTGCGCCACGGTGAGGGTGCGAATGCGCCCGGCAAAGCCGGTTTTCGTGCGCGTGAAAAGACCGATCTGTGCCATTTCATTGCCCTTTCAGGGACGGATTGAAGGTCACGGTGACAGGCTGCCTGCTCCCGGACGGAAGCCAGACCGGGGTTGCGCGTCCGATGATGGTGGGGAGAGACGACAGGCCGAAATATCGCCCGTCGAGACTGCGTGGCTCAGCCGGGTTCATGACGAAGACTTGGCCTGCAGCGAGGCGTTGCCTGCAGCGAGGCGTTGGCACCCCTGCCAGACGGGTAATGAGCGGCCACGGTGATCGACCGATTGCGCGTCGCCAGCGAAGTGCCCGTCGATGGTGATGCGCTGCCCGGTACGGCACACGGACTGCCCTGCGATAGCCGCTACGGGCTTGAGCAGGGGCACACCGAGAGGGAGATAGCCGCGCGTTGCCAGCAGCATCGCCTCGCGCTCGGGCAGACGGACAGCGACCAGATCACCAACATGCGGCGCGGGGTTCATATGCAATCGGTAGAGCCCGACGGGCACGCTCGCCGTCTCGTTCCAGATCAGCCGTGGCGCAGGATGAACGACCATCGACGCACCCACACCGAGCACGGCAAAATAGGTCGCAAAGAACCAGCCACGCCGGGTCATGACATCACCTGCCGCCGCTTGAGCCATGCTGAATGCTGCTCGCGCGTATAGGCACGCGGCTCATGTCCGACAGTGATGCGATGGTGCAGATGCCGCCAGTATTCGGGTGCCGCGTCCGCCGGATCGAGACCCAGCGTCTCAATGGCGTTGATCGCCTGAAGCACGCGCTCGACCCGTGGCCAGCTATCGACACGCAGCAGGATTTCGCCGCCAGGACGCACAAACGGGAGGGTCTGGAATGGGCTTCCTGCCGCCACCGCCCGCACGATGTCGATGCGCGAGACCGTGGTGCCCAGATCGTCCGACGCCCAGCGGACGAAGGCAAAGATGCTGCCCGGCGCGAAACTGGAAATGCTGCGGCGATCGTCAAGGATCTGTTCGTCAGCGCGTTGACCGAAGCGCAACCAGTGCTCGACACGTTTGTCGATCCAGGTCAGTTCGACATGGGTCAGCGACGTCGCGCGCAGATGCGTCGGCGAAGGAAGTCGTCCATTCATGGCACGTCTCCGGAATTGTCAGGGAATTCGCGGGCCAGCAGCGCGCGTAGCGTATCGGCGACGGTCATGCCGCGCTGGAACGCCGCGACCTTGATGCGGGCGCGCAGGGCCGGTGTGACGTCGATCGTCAGCCGGGCGGTAAAACTGTTGGCGAGCGCAGTCCTGTCCGCTGCCTTTACCCAACGCTCAGGGTCGGCAGGACGCGATGCGAAGCCGTTTCGGGATGATGTCCCGGTCATGACGCCAGCCCCCCGATCTCGGCCGCCAGCGCGGCGATTTCACGGGCTGCGATCCCCTGCGGTCGCAGGTCACAGACCAGGCGGCCGGAACGTGCGGCATCGGCGAAAGCGACCCGCTGGCCGATCCGCGCCATGAGCGCCGCCGGGTCATGCCCGGCCAGCGCCAGCCGGGTCTCGCGGGCAATGACCGTGCGCGTGGCGCAGCGGTTGAGCACGAAGCGGGCCAGCAGACCGGGACGGAAGAGCCGCGCTTCGGCCAGCAGCCGCAGCATCTCGCCCGAGGCCCAGCCATCGAACGGCGAAGGCTGGGCGGGAATCAGCACCAGGTCGGCGGCCAGCAGGGCGGAGCGCAACAAGGACGCCACACGCGGAGGACCGTCGATGACGACGTGATCCACCCCCTGAGCCAGTTCCGGAGCCTCGTGGTGCAGCGTGTCGCGCGCCAGTCCTACGACACCGAACAGTCTGGGCAGCCCTTCCCTCGCCCGCTGTGCTGACCAGTCCAGCGCCGAGCCTTGCGGGTCGGCGTCGATGACCGTCACGCGCCGGCCTTCCCGAGCCCATTGGCCGGCAAGATGCAGCGCCAGGGTCGTCTTGCCGACACCACCCTTCTGGTTGAGGAGCGCCACGATCATGGCCCGCCTCCACGCCCCTGTCGGCGGGAGACGGACGGGTCACGGCCGTTATCCGCAAGGCGGCCCGTCCCATCAACATAAGAGTTAGATTCTAAGTTAGTTAAGTTAAGGACCGGAATCGCCGTTTCAGGCCAAAGACTTAGCTGGGGTTTGCACGCCTGAAGTCCCGATAGTGGCACGCCTGATGTCCCGATAGTCCCAACGCCCGAAGTCCCGATACCATCCACATGACTATCCACAGGATCTGTGGATAAGTCGGCTGGGAGGATTCGGAGCAACTCACGCGTGCTTTCACGCTCGATGCCCAGCCGGTAACCTGGCAAGGACTGACGGGCGACAATGCGCCGGATGTCGCAGGCGAAGTCAGCCACCCTGGCGAGACTGCCGGATTTTCTGTGCAGATGGGCGATCTCGAAGGCCCAGCCCGCCTGCTGTCGCCCGGCATGCTTGCGGGCGACACGATAGAGCCAGCGTTCGATGCCGCCGGTCAGGCGGAAATAGGCCGGATCGATGGCCAGAACGAGCGAACGGTCGATCACGCCGCGATAGAACCATTCGGGAATGACGATCTCGACACCGGCGGCGCGGCCCGTCTGGCTGGCACAGATCTCCCATTCGGTGATCCAGGAGAACTGCTGGCGACGCCAGTTCTGGCCGTTGCGGATCGTGGTGGCGACTACGGTGGACTGGAGGCGGGCCAGTGCCGCCTTGAGCAGCCCGTAATCCCGCGCCCCCGTCTGACGCCCGATACCGCTCAGGAGCTGATAGGGCGTAAAACGCAGGAAGCGCGATGTCGTGAGACCAAGATTTTCCGCCTCGACGATCTGGCTGGCGGCCCAGATCAGCACATCGGCATCCCAGATCGTCGCCATACCGTGCTCGGGCATGCCGAGGACTTCGACACGGACGTCGCCAGCCTCGTAGAGGATCGGCACCGTGCGCTTCGCCTTGGCGAGCGAGAAAAATGGTCGCTCCATCAGGTCACGCTGATCGCGCGGGCTGGCATCCCCGCCGGAAACCACGAACGGGTGGAGCCTGCTGCGCTCGCTGGCGGGCCGGGAGTGCGGCATGCCTGACGCGGTATTCATCGCGGAACCTGCCCGGCGGCGCGCGCTGCGTCGTAATTCGGGTCAGAGGTGGACTTGCACGCGCCGGCCGCAGCCCAGAGGTCGAGATCGTCGATCAGATAGACGACGCGACCGCCAAGCTTGCGGAACGTCGGTCCCGTTCCGTGGCAGCGATATTTTTCCAGAGTGCGCGGGGAAAGGCCGAGAATCCGGGCAGCTTCATGAGTGCGCAGATAGCGCGTCGGCGACGGTGCGGTTCGGTCGAGCATGGTACGCCTCCATCTGGTTTCGAAGCGCCGCAGAGATGGGGCGGCGGATCAGGATGACGGTGGCGCAGAAAACAGGCGTTGGGGGTGGACGAAGATTTTTCGGACTCAATGTCCACCCTCGACGGGTCGTGACGCGCCGGAGCGCGACCGGACGTAACCGGGCGGGGGACAGCGTTGGAAAAATGGAGGGAAACAGCGCAGGAGAGCGAAAAAGCGGCTGACGCTATCCACCGCGCAAGAAATCGAGATAGCCGCCCCGGACCCGGTTTTCCGCATCAAGAAGCAAGCGTTCCGCATGGCGACGCGCCGCCGTATTGCGCCATTCGACCGCCGGTAAACCCGCCTGCCATGAACGGTTCGCCGCGATGGCGATGTCGCGTGTGGTTCCACCAGCCTGGTGGATATCGAAAGCGAGCAGAAGCATGATCTGCCGCGCACGCTGGAGCGGTGTAAGCTGGAGGGCACGTGGAAGCAGGGCGACGCGCTGACCGCGCTGCCTGCGGAGAAAACGCAGCGCCACATCCAGACGCAGTTCGGCGACCGCATCCATCGGCAGCAGCACGGCAGGGCGGCTTGCTGCCGATGGAGCCAGAAGGCGGACGAACAGATCGCCAGCGGTATCTCCGATCGCCAGCCACGTGTCGTCCATGTCGTCATGACGGGACAGGATCGTCCCCAGCACCGTCGGCTCAATGGGGGCAACGACCGCGAAATCCGACGGCGCTGGCGTGAGGATCAGCGTCGCCGGTGAAACCTCCGGCCGCCAGACGATACGACCACGCCGGGCAGGTTCATCGGGAGCATGGACAAAAGCACAGCCCCCAGCGATGGACAAACGCCGCGCACTCGGCAGCAGCATCGACACCCCGACGCGCGATCCGCCGTTGCAGGCGGGCGTAGTCGCGACGATACGCCGCGTTACGACGCAGGAACTCGACGGCAAAACCGGAACGGTCCAGAGTGCTGATATGGTCGCGTATTTCCGGTGAACGCCAGAAGGGTGTCGGCATGACGGCCTCTCTCTGTCTGGCCCCTCATACGGCAAGGGGGCAGCCTCGATTAACCGGACCGGAACCGCGAGTGCATAGACCCTGAATTTTTATCGGGGAGAGTGCCGAGGAGGACGGAGACGCGGGCTGGCGAAGTCCGGCTATTGCAGACGTGGCGCCAGCAGATGCCCGTAGCCGACTTCGGTCATCCAGCGGGCCCGTGCCAGATGACTCGCATGGACAGTTCTGGCGCGTTCGGGTTCGCGCGCGGGATCGAGCCCGAACAGCACCTCGACCACTTCACGCCAGTCGGCACCTTCCTCCTCGGCGATCAGCAGGCGCAGGTAAAGTTCGAGATGCTGCTCGTCGTATGGGTTCACACGCGCCGTCAGAGGTGGACAATCCTGAAAAGGCAGGTCGGTCATGGCGGTCCCTCGTGATACCGCAATCAGATCGATGTGATAACAAATCCACGCAATGATGATCGTCCGATGGTTCCGCGCTGACATAAAAACAACGCAGCGCCAGACAGGATGACTACGAAAATCAGGTCGCTCAGGACGGGCCGCGTCCGCGACGCCCCACATTCTGTCGCGCCTGGGGATCGGCAGTCTCGTGAAGAAACATCACACCACGCCCTTGTCCGGACTCGATGAACAGGATGCCCGCCGCCTCCAGCGCGCGGCGGACCTGGTCGATCGTGCCCTCCTGAACGCCAAGGCCGCGCTCGGATTCGAGGCGCTTGAGCGCGGTCAATGCTACGAGGGCCTTTTCAGCGAGCCGTTCCTGTGTCCAGTTCAGAAGTGCCCGTGCCGCCCTAACCTGTCGGCCAGTGATCATCCATGATCACATCCGACATGCCGGACATCCACACCAGAAATACGACTATAATAGTCGCATCGTGGAGATTCAATATCGTTCTTTCAGGGGGATGGTGAGGAAAAACCGGCGTCCTGCTTCCGATAGGACCGCCAGTGGGCCTGCCATCGGTACGGGCGACCAGACGAAAAGACCCCCGCTCTATGCGGGGGCCTCTCCGTCGCGGCATTTCGTTGCGAATTGCACACATGCCTGCTTCAGTTCACGCTCGATTTTGGCCCGCTCACGGTGGCTGAGGTGAAAGCTGGTCAGTTCGGCGCGCAGCATCTGGATATGGTCGTGTAACGTGGTCATCGTCCTGCTCCTTTCGTTTCTCGAAGACAGGACTCCGCCTCATGCACGCGTGAATCGGGTCAAGGGATCGCCGCAGGCGACCGCGCCAGCGGCGCGCGGGGGAGCCGATTTTGTCTGGTGTGCCCGTAGGGTGCGCCGGGCAAAATTGGGGGGACCGCGCGTCCTTGAGGCGGTTCACGTCGGGCATGGTACAATGGGAAGGCTGAGGGAAGCCCTGTTCCCCTTCCCTGCCCGCACACGGGTGGATCGGGCGCGACGCGATGGGGACGCCCGCCGTTTCCCGATCGATCATACGAAGACCCCGCCCGGACCGGCCGGGCGGGGAATCGTTGGCACCTCACTCGCCGTTGCGGCGACCGTTGGGGCGAGACCAGATCAGGCTCCAGGTCTCGCCGTCCTCGTCATTGAAGAGGTTGGCGAAGATCGGGGCGTTGAAGCTCGGATCGTCGAGCTTGAGGCCCAGATAGCTGCGTCCCTCGTTGGACTGCTTGGACCAGGCGGCTCCAATCTCGGCCCGGTTGACGAACACCCGGTGGCTGGGGGCGTTGTCGCTCTGGCGTCCGGTCTCGGGAACGATGCGGACATTGCGGACCTGAACCGAGAGGGTGACGATCTCGCCGACATACTCGTTGCCGGACTTCTTGAAGGTGCCGATGGTGGCCATGATACTGCTCCGTGATCTCTGTTATCGAGCCCGCACCATTGCGGCCTCGATGGCGATCGACGAGCCGGGGGCGATCGGCGGCGCACCCTTCAGGGCCGCAGCGCAGCGGAGGACGGCGGGACGGAATTTTCTTGTCTCGCGAGGAATGATGGCGCAGCCGTCAGGGGAAGAAAATTACGGCCTGCCGTTGCGCCAGAGACGATCGAGGCGCAGCCGCCCCTCGGCTAGATCAGCCATTTTCAGAGGCCGTATGCGTGCGTGGCCCGACAGAGCGACCATCACGGAGGACATGAGGCCCCCTCGGCGTACAGGGTCCGGCAGGAAAGAGCATGAGCGTCGTCACGCGTTCGTTTCGGGCCATGACATGACCCGTTCCGGGGACGATGCCAGACAGGTTGCCGCGCTATCCGCTGCTTCTGTCAGCCGGTCGCGGGCGAGGGCCGTCCATGATCGGGTGGTTCCAAGAGGAAAGCGACCAGGGCCAGTAACGCGTTGAGGCAAGCCAACGCCGCGTCAGCCGCCCTCCCCTGATGACAGGACTGGCAGCCATACGAAGCATCTGGTCTGGTCCCCTGCCTGCAGTCTGCCGGGGCAGGGTCAGACGCGCGCGATGTTTCCGCCGGACGGTCCGGGTGAGGCCACGGCTGTAAAGCGGATGAAAGCGGTGATCCCCACCGCGATCGCGCCGATGACGGAACAAAAGAACTGCCATGCCGCAGACGGCATCATCATCTGGGCAATCCCATGTGTGGTGCTGTAGCCCATGATGATAGCGGGCACGGTATAGAGCAGGACAATCAGCAGCCTGAGCCACGCCCAGGGCACGCAGGCGAATGCGATCTGGCCGAGAATGAAGGTCGCGGCTCCCGCGACAAACCCGATGATGACCGCACCCAATAGGCCGGCACCGGCATCAAAGGCCCAGAGCGCAGCCATCAGACCGGTAGCACAGGGCAGTGCGAAAATTGCGACGGTGAAGAAGAACCAGCACAGGAAGCCAATGCCGGCAACGAGCAGGAAGGGAGCAAGGATGAACATGGTAGTGGTCTCCGTGCAATCGACGATGTCGGACGGGTGCGCCTGCCACCACCACCACGGCGCAGTCGCATCATAGCGAAAATGATGTGTCGACGGAACGAGAATCGTACTGGCGCCCGACGATACCGAACTGGCCTTCTATGCCCGCGCCGCGCGGATCGCGGTCACGGGTAATCCGGAGTGAAGACGGCGCTCACGCGCCGCCTCCGAACCGCAGGACTGGGATACCGAGCTTTTTCGCCTTGTCGGCCAGATTTTCCTGAATGCCGGTTCCGGGAAAGACGATGACGCCGATCGGCATTGTGTCGAGCAGCGCATCGTTGCGGCGGAAGGGCGCTGCCTTGGCATGCTTCGTCCAGTCCGGCTTGAAGGCGATCTGCACGATCTCGCGGTGATCGGCCCAGCGAGACGCGACGAACTCCGCGCCCCTGGGCGAACCGCCGTGTAGCAGCACCATGTCGGGATGCTTGGCACGGACCTTGTCCAGCCGATCCCAGATCAGGATATGGTCGTCGAAATCGAGACCACCGGTCACGACCACCTTAGGACCGGGCGGAACCAGCAATTCGCCCTCGGCCTTACGGCGGGCATTGAGGAAGTCGCGGCTGTCGATCATGGAGGCTGTCATGGTGCGGCGTGACACCAGCGAGCCGGTCTTCGGTCGCCACGCGCTCAGGGTCAGGTGTTCGAACTGCTCCTGCGCCTCGTCGCGGAAGATCTCATAGGCGTTGCGACGCTCGATCAGGGTCAGCCCTTCGGCAATCAGCCGCTCCAGCTCCACCGAGCGGATCTCGCTGCCATCCTGTTCCTGCTGACTGCGCTTCTGCGCCTGCTCGTTGCGGTCAAGCTCACGCTCGACCTGGCCGACCATGCGATGGAAGATGTTCACGGCAGACCAGAGCAACGCTTCGAGATCGGGTTCCAGCCGCGTGTCGGTCAGGGTCGCGCCGATGGCGTCGAAGATATCGGCGACCGCGCCACCGATGCTATGCGCTTCGGGCAGCGGTCTCGGATCGGGCTCGTCTTCGAAGGGACGGTAGCCATACATCTGGAGTTCAGCCAGCACATGCGCGGTGGAGGAAGCGGCGTGCGGCGGCTCAAAATCGTCAGTCGTGCGGGTCATGATGCGGTCCTCCCAGGTCTCCGGCCGCGCCCTTCGCGGCCTTTCCGGGGGCGGATAGCGGCAGACCAGGGACGGGCCGGAACCGCGCGCTTGCGCGCGGCCGCAGCACAGCGAAGGATGGCAGGGGGCCGGTTATTTTGCTTCGCGATGTAAAGCGCCCCCACAGGGGCGCGACGGAAAATAGCCGGTCCCCGCCATTGAAGGTCCGACCCGGCTGACGCCCGCTCCCCACCTGAAAGGCCGGGGCGCGGACCTGCCGGACGGGAGACACGACAAAACCGCTGACAGAAGACGGAAACCGCCCGCCCCTCTTTCCGGCCCGCTCAGGTGCCGGCAGCCTCCAGAAATCGTGCCACGTCCGCTGGCGCGAGTTGCGGATGCAGGATCGCCCGCAGCGCACCGCGTCCAAGGGCACGGAGATCATCGTTGAAATCGCCCAGCCGTGGCGACAGGCCGATCAGTTCGATCCCGGCGTCATGCGCGCGGGCGTGCAACGTCGCCAGCGCCTGATCCCCGGCCGGGTCGTCATCACGCAGAACGTAGAGCCGGCGCAGCAGCGGCGGAAAGATCAGGGACGCGAGATGCGCTGAGGACAGGCAGGCGGCCAGCGGCAGATCGGGCAGAACCTGCCGCAGCGACAGCACCGTCTCGATACCTTCCCCGGCAGCGAGCACGTCGGATGCCACCCCGAAACGCACGGCGTGGCCGAGCAGCCCGCCCAAGGCACGACGCGGATGATCGACCGGTGCCTTGCCACGCCCTTCCGCCGCCAGCCAGGTGCGATGCACGCCGGTCAGAGTGCCGTCGAGGTCGGTGACGGCGGCGATCATGGCTGGCCAGGTCTCGGTCGGACCGTCCTCGTCCGGGCGATAATAGCAATGCGGATGGAAGCGCAAGGCTCCGGCTCCGTGCAAAAGCGTAATGTCGCGTCTACGGAGATACGCTTCTACGGACGTGCCCGCGATCGGCCCGGACATGGCCCAGAGCCGACGCGCGGCTTCGGAAGAACTGGCAGGTGCGCGTTCCTGAACCGGACGATCCCGCGATAACGGGACCGGATCGGGACGGGGCAGGCTGAGGAAGGCACGCGCCTCGTCGACTACATCGCGAAAATCCACCAGGCCGAGGCTTGCCCGGATCACGTCGAGCAGGTCGCCATGCTCGCCTGACTGTGCGTCCGTCCATTTTCCCGCCCTGCCATTGGCAGTGTCGTGCAGCCGGACGAACAGCGACCGGCCGGGCGTATTCCGCACGTCACCGACCAGCCAGTAATTGCCGTGGCGGCGACCGGCGGACAGATACCGCCGGCACACCGCCTCCGCGTTCTCCGCCAGACGGCGGGCCAAATCGCCCGCATCATGCAAGGTCATCGTCCTGCCCTCCTGTTTCGGGATTGCCTCCGTCCAGGGCGATCGCCAGCCAGCGATCGGTGGTCATCCAGGAAATCGTCTTGCGCCGCCCCAGGTCAAGCAGATGCGCACCGCCACTGAAGGCGGCGATCCGGAGACGTGAACAGCTATTGGCCCACTGGAACCCCCATCGGCCGCGCAACCGGAATGTTCGCGCACAGCGCAGCACGAAGTCCACCACCTGCTGCGGATCACCGGTCACCTCATCGTGCATCCAGAGTTTGGTGCCGCCATATTCCGGCACGATCGACAGGACAAAACCGTCAGAGGGCGGGTCTTCCGCCGCCAGTTCGTCCATGAACGCGTTGTAGAGGTCGAGCGCCTTTGCCGCGTTTTCCACCGTGCCCACATCGAGCACGCAGGAAAAATGCGTGAAGAAATCAGCCATCGGAATGACTCCCGAAACGAAAAAGCCCGGCGCGATGGCCGGGCTCGTATAAACGTATTGACGGAAAGACGGAGAAGCGGCTTTCAGGAAGCACGCTCCATCAGCCTGCGGGCCTTCTCTTCCAGATTCAGCCGCGTGTCCTGATTGGCCTTCGTCCGAGCCAGTGCGGTAATGCCCTGCACGAAATCGAACACGCTCTCGGGCTTGCGCCCCTCCTCGTTCAACACGGTTTCAATGATCTTCGTGGTTTCCGGTTTCGAGAACCCGCGACGCCGCAGGAAATTTTCCCGATCATCATCGGTTCTGGCCACCAGCGCCTTGCGAGAGGCCTGAATACCTGAGACGAATGAGGCCGGGCTGGCCGTGGCGAAATTCCGCAGCGCCGGTGTGGCCTGATGCACGAAACGGGAAGCAGCAAACTTGCTATGCCGGATCGTGATCTGTTCGAAATTTTCTACGCCCCACAACATGCGATTCTGGCACACTCCGCGCAGATAGAAGGACGAGATGCCGAGGCTCTTGCTACCGACCTCGCTGTTCCAGGCATAGAAACCCCGGAAATAGAGATCGGGGTCACCATTGGGCAGGCGTCCCGCTTCAATGGGATGCGTATCGTCGACCAGAAACAGGAAGACATCGCGATCTGACGCATACAGCGTGGTCGTTTCCTTGGTGATGTCCACGTACGGGTTATGTGTCATGGTCGCCCAGTCGATGACACCGGGCACCTTCCAGTTGGTATCGCCCGTGCCGTCACCGGCGATCTTGCGCACCGCGCCCACCAGTTCATGATCCCAGATGCGGCCGTAATCCGGCCCCGTGACGGCGCGCAGTTCCACACGCCCGTCTTCCGTCTCCAGCGTTTTCACCAGTTCTGCGCGGTGCGACAGTAGCCCGTGCTGCAGATTGATCGCCGCCAGTGGGGCCGGCAGGTTACGCAGGTACGACGATGGCGCGCCGACCAGGCTGCACATCTGGCCGAACGACCAATGCGTCGGCGCGATCGGTTCATTTTGTCCCGGCACGGTCAGGGTCAGACGCTCGGCATTGTCGCGGGAGGCCTCGACACGGATGGCGCGGCTCTCCACCGTGCGGGCCGTGGCCCGATCCGCCCGCGCCAGGGTCGCTGCATGCAGGTCGGACAGGGACAGGTAGCGCTCGTCATCGGGCCGCGAGAACCATTCGGACGAGACGCGGGCGCTGCGTTCGCCACGGGAAGGATCAATCCGGAAGCCGCCAGACGCGGCGCCACAGGACGCAGGGGGCAGGATAGTGGTTGTGGTCATGGAAAACTCTCCTCTGATGCCGGTTATTCGGCACCTAAGGCGAAGCCGACCTCTCCCTCTTTCCGGGGCGCCGGACATGAAAAAAGCGGCTTCCGGGCACCGGAAGCCGCTGTCTCAAAGTTCCTAGACCTCATAAGGGCTACTCTGCGGCGATGGCCTCCATATCCCCGCCTGCCGTCACTGTTTCAAACTGTGCCTGATCGGCCAGCCCTACGGTCCGCAACGCCTCGGGCAGCCAGCCCGAACCATCAAGCAGCCGCTCGGCCTCGCGGGCCATATCGGGCTTCTTCAGGTGGGCGATGCGCTCGGCCGCCTCATTGCCACGCGCTTCCTGCACGGCCTGCAGGATACGGGCCTTGGTCACCCGGCCGAGATAGTTCTCGACCGTGGGCTGCCAGCCTGCCTCGACCAGATCAAGGCTGAGGGCCGATGCCAGACGGTCTGCCCGTTTGAGACGCTCGGTGACGCTGCGCTGGGACACCGCGCCATAGGCGGGCATGCGCTCGTAGAGCGCGTTAATGCCGAAAGACAGGCAATGGGCCAGCAGCGCCATACGGCTTGCATCGTCCAGACTGTCAATCCAGCGCCACAGCGCATCCTCGTCATCCGGCAGATCATGCTTCCAGCCCTCATTGCGCTGGCGCAGTGCATGCGCTGGCAGGCTGCCCGGCATGTCGGGCGAATGGACCGGCAGCGCGATTTCCCGGACACAGGCTTCAAGGCAATCCGCACCCGGCGTCTGCCAGTAAACATCACGCACCAGCGTATGCAGCATTTCGGTCAGCGCGATGTGCGGGTTGCTGGCAAAGGCATCTCTCAACACAAGCGTGCGCCAGGCCGTCAGTTCGGTGAGTAACCGGTCAGGCAGCGGTTTGATGCCGTCTTCTTCCTCGGGTTCAACGTCAGCAGCAACGCTATCGCTCACTTCGCCTTCATCGTCACCATAATCAGCAAGACGTTCATCCTGCCCATCATACGCGGGATGATCGTATTCATCCGAACCATTGGCATTATCGGTCTCTTCCGGCCCAGCCGGCATGTCTTCGGGTAGCACGAAGCCGCGCTCCACCTGCAGCGTGCCATCGCTGTCGAGACTGACAAAAGCCCCTGCCCGCGCCATGTCAGCGGGATCAAACGCCAGAGGCCGTTCTTCCAGGGCAAGAATACCCTGCTCGATCTCGCCCAGCCGCGCATCGACCTCGTCCGGATATTCATCGGCCTGGGCATATTCGGCCTCGATGGTTTCCTGCTCGGCGCGCAGGGCTTCGAGGCGAGCAGTTTCGTCCTCGGTCAGGGGCACTTCCGTGCCGTCGATTTCCGCGAACTGCCGGGTATGTTCCCATGGGAACGACAGGGCCGCCTCGACCCATTTCCAGCCCTCTGCACGGATATCTTCTGCGGCTGCGTGCAGCTTTTCCATAACCAGCCGGTCCAGAACGGCTGGATCCTGCAGCCAGCCACCATCATCGACTTCGAACAGGTCGCGCATGATAGGACCACCGGCCGCAAGATAAGCGTCCAGTCCGACGAAGCGCACGCGACGGTCCGAGGCCCGCACGGTTTTCTCCGTCAGCATGCGGCGGATGACATAGGGTTCGCGGTTATGGCTCTGGGCCACGATCTCCCAGACCTGTTCCTGCCGGGCATGATCATCGCTGATGGAAAAAGCCATCAGCTGTTCCAGCTTCATGCCATCCTGCTCGTAGATCTCAAGCAGTTTGTCGGACACGGTCATCAGCCGCAAACGCTGTTTGACCACGGTCGGTGCCACAAAGAACGCGGCGGCGATTTCCTCCTCGGACATGCCCTTCTCCAACATGTCACGGAAGGCGCGGAACTGGTCCAGCGGATGCAGGGCCACGCGCTGGACATTCTCGGCCAGGGAATCATCCTCGGCGAGAATGGCCGACCCGACCTCGCGGACCACGCAGGGCACCGGGGCCGTCTTCACCAGCTTTTTCTGCTTCACCAATAGTTCGAGAGCACGGAAACGACGCCCACCGGCGGGCACTTCATAGCTGCCGGTCTCGGCCCCTTCGCCGTCAAGGATGGGACGAACATTCAGGCTCTGCAACAGCCCGCGGCGTTCGATATCGCGGGCCAGTTCCTCGATCGACAGGCCGGATTTCACACGCCGCACGTTGGACTGAGACAGCACCAGCCGGTTGAACGGGATGTCACGAGAAGAACTGAGGGTGATTTTGGGAATAGCGGTCGCCATGGCGAAAAACTCCATGACGGGCGGACAGGAGACACTCTCCCACCCTCTCAACCCGTCACGAAAATCCGCGCAGCCCCCTGACTCTGATGGCCGCACCCGCACCAACCCGCCCCCTATTCCCAGCAGAAAAATGTCGGCAACTGGGAGTGAACTGAATGTCGGTTATTGGGAAGGAATGACCGAAAGCAGCCATTCGCAGCATTTACGTGAATGACGGCTACACAACCAGGTCAAGACATTCTGCGCTCGACCGCAGACGGCCATTCATAACACAACCGGTCATTCTGACGCCGCGAGGGAGTTATGGAAACTCTCCGTTTTCCGCGCTAGGTTCGACGGAGATTAATAATTTTAACTAGGGCCAAACATTGTTTCAAACCGAATTGAGCGGCGCCGACAGAAGGCGCTAGTGATCTCTTTGGACGTGGTTGGCGAACAACTCCTCCGGTGATGGCCCCCGCCCCGCTAGTGGCCGAGTATAGTTTCCATTCGGGCCTGTAGCGCTTGGGTCAGCGCAGCGAGGCCCTCGCGATTGTTGAGGTAATGCACGTACCTCAGGTGCCGTAGGTCGAATGGAACGTCGTGCGC
Organism: Komagataeibacter melomenusus; assembly: GCF_013155395.1. Lineage (GTDB taxonomy): Bacteria > Pseudomonadota > Alphaproteobacteria > Acetobacterales > Acetobacteraceae > Komagataeibacter > Komagataeibacter melomenusus. The sequence goes on from NZ_JABJWC010000013.1 coordinate 46,963, forward strand.
GCTTTGCGTGATGATGATGACCTCACGGCCGAGCGTGTGCGCGATGCCTGCCTCGTAAAAAACATTCGGGTTCCGGTTTGTGCAGTCACAAATCACAATACGGGCTCGGTCGATGAGATTCACGACGTCCTGAATGATGCCCGGTGCCTCCCAAATTTCATCCGCACGGCGAGAACGAAGGCCACAATTGACCGCCGCCTGTTGAATGGCGGCGTAAACATTCGAGAAACCCGCGTCGAACGGCATCATGACCGACACCAACTGCTGCTCTATCGCTTCATGCTCCGCGATTTGGAACACGCTCGGCCGCTGGCGGCGGGGCCGGACATTGCTGAGAAGGAACTGATATAGATCGAGTTCCTTCACCGCCCAGTGGTTCCGCGAGAATTCGAAGTCTTCCGGCATATCGAATTGACCGCGATTATCCCAGATCAACCTGTTGGTTAGAGGCGGCACGTCTGGGTCAAGCATGTAGCTGAAGCGGACTTCGCCATTCACGATTCTCGGTCGGATGGCGGAACCGACGCGGCAGATTTCATCCTGCCGCCCTTCCTGCATGAACAAGCAGGGTAGCGCCGCGAGGCGATCCATTAGGGGCTGACCTTCGTACCGAAACTGCGCGGCGATAGCTGGATCAGTGTACTCGAATACCCGCTCCACCGGCATTGATGCGTTTGGGTTATTCCAATCGATATAGCGCATTATCAGATTGAACATCTGGCCTCCCATGTCGCTTCATTTTTAGGTTTTATCCCGCTGTATTGCCACCCATTTTCCGAAACTGGGTGCAGAGCGATCCAGTGATCGACCTAAACGGGCACCCGATGGGTTCAATCAAATAGATCATTTATCCCTCCCCCCTGCTCAGTCAGCGATCCGACAGGCACTTTCTGCGGCCCGGTGAAGCGGCGTCACATCTCCAGACGTAGTGATCCACACCGTGGCCCCCTCAAGCTGCGCCAGTGTGTCTGCGGCAACTGCGTCCGGGTCGGGAATGCCGCCAAGCCGCAATATCTGGGCCATTTTCTCCCGTAGGGCCGTAAAGAACTGGCAGACCGCTGCCCGCGCTTCAGGCGTGGCCGATGTGACGCCATAGGCCAGATGCAGCCCCACACAGCGTTGGCGCTCTTCAAGTGTCTTTTCGATACGACCTATCAAAGTTTGCCAGGTGAGCTGCCAGTCATCGTTCGGGTCCGGCAACCCCTGGACAGTCTCTTCCAGAGTAAGTGCCAGAACTTCCGGGACAAGTGATTCCTTATTCGGAAAACGCGTATAAAGACTGGCTTTTTTCAGCCCAACACGAGACGCGAGATCCTGCATGGAGGCACCATCATAACCATGCTCCCGAAACACCTCACGGGCCTCCGTCACGATCTTACGCAGCGTCGTCTTCATTTTAGCCTTTACACCCGACCGGTCGGTCGTTTTTATAACTTCGCCTGAGTTTAGAGGCAAGAAAGATGGGAAAAGGTTACGAGACGATGCAGCTCTATAATCTCGAACTGTCCGGAAACTGCTACAAGGTGCGCCTGTTCGCGGCCCTTACCGGGATTGAGCTGGAGCTTATCCCCGTTGACCTGAGCGCTGGTGAACAGAAGAGTGCTGCCTTCACAGCCCTCAATCCCTGGCAGGAAGTACCGGTGCTGATCGATGGACCAACTGTCATCCGGGATTCCCAGGCCATTCTTGTCTATCTGGCGGCAAAGCTGGAAACACGAAGCTGGTGGCCGGAAGATGGTCGTTCGCAGGCTCTGATCATGGAATGGCTGTCAGTGGCAGCATCCGAAATTCGTAACGGGCCAAATACGGCACGACTGATCCGCAAATTCGGATATCCGCTGGATATGGAAGCGGCGATCCGCTGGATAGGTCGGCTTCTGCCTCGAATTGACGCCCATCTTGCCACTCACGACTGGCTGGCACTCGGACACCCGACCATCGCGGATTGCGCCGTATTTCCCTATCTCGCTCTTGCCCCTGAAGGCGGCATTGACCTCACACCCTACCCTGCCCTGCAACGCTGGTTCGAACGGGTTCGTGCGCTGCCCGGTTTCATGGCAGTTCCAGGCCAGTCGTGACAGGCGTCTGCATCTGAGGCCTGTTCTGCATTGAGACTGTCACAGGACACCTTAACGACAGCGCTGCCCCCGCTAAGCTTTGACCGAGCGCGCTGTCTGACCGAAGAGGATTTTCTTTCCCTCCTCTGTCACGCTGGGTCGCGCCGACAGGTCCTTCCCTTTCTCGTAGGCCCGTATCGTTGCCGGGCGCGCGGCAATGTCTTCAAACCAGCGCTTCAGGTTCGGAAACTCCTCAAGGTTCTGCTGCTGGCGCTGCCACGGCACGACCCATGGATAGCTGGCCATGTCCGCAATGCTGTATTCGGCACCACCGAGGAACGGCACCTGCGCCAGTCGCCGGTCCATCACGCCATACAGACGGTTGGTCTCGTTGACATAGCGTGTGATGGCGTAAGGAATTTTCTCCGGCGCATACTGTCCGAAATGATGGTTCTGCCCCGCCATCGGTCCCAGACCGCTGACCTGCCAGAACAGCCATTCGGTGACCGCCGTGCGGCCCCGGATGTCCGCAGGCAGAAACTGGCCCGTCTTCTCCGCGAGATAGAGCAGGATTGCCCCTGATTCAAAAACGCTGATCGCCTCACCGCCATCCTTCGGGGTCCGGTCAATGATCGCGGGCATCCGGTTATTGGGCGAAATGGCCAGAAACTCCGACCGGAACTGATCCCCCGCGCTGATATCGACAGGATGAATAGTATAATCCAGCCCGGCTTCTTCAAGAAACATCGTAATTTTATGGCCATTCGGTGTGGGCCAGTAGAAAAGATCGATCATGGAACGCGTCCTTTCTCAGAGGGTCGTCGGCTTCAACACGTCAGACAGCCAGATGTTCAGATCCCGGATTTCGGCCTCGATGATTGTATGATCCATGGGATAGGTCCGCCAGGTTATGTCATATCCCCAGCCAGCCAGATGACGGCGCGCTGTGTCAGCAAGTGCCAGCGGAACAATGCCGTCCCGTGTTCCATGTCCCATGAAGATCGGTGTGGCACGGCTTGCGACAGTACGTTCCCGGCCGGTTGCCGGTGCCAGGGGCAGATAACCCGACAGATCGGCGATCCCGGCCAAAGGGCGCGAATAGCGCAGGCCGGTCATCAGCGACATCGCGCCGCCCTGCGAAAATCCGCCGATCACAATGCGCTCCGGCACCATTCCCCGCTCGATTTCCCGATCGATCAGCTGCGTGAAATACGCCGCTGCTTCCTTCAGTCCGGCTTCATCCTCCCGCACCACGAAATTCTGGTCCAGCAGATCATACCAGGCCGGCATCCGCTCGCCTCCACAGACGGAAACCGACCTGAGGGGCGCATTGGGCAGGACAAAACGCACGGCGCCAACTGCGCTCAGATCCAGCGCCTGCGCCACGGGCCGGAACGTCTCCCCGCTGGCTCCAAGTCCGTGAATGAGAATGATGGTGGCCACCGGATCGGGGCCGGTCGTAAATTCCAGCGGGACGCGGGATGTCATCATGATGGCTGCTCCTCCTGTATCGCCTGTGTCAGGTCACAGCGACGTGACCGCAGGCTTGATAGAGACCATGATACGAATACATACGTATTTATCGCAAGCGTCATGGAGCCTGTCATGAAACTCGAAATCTGGTCTGACTATGCCTGCCCCTACTGTTATATCGGCAAGCGCTTTCTCGAAGCCGCCCTGGGCGAATTCGAACATGCCCGCGAAATCGAGATTGTCTTCCGGGCCTTCGAACTCGATCCGACGTCGGGTCCGGCGGTAACCACCACAACGCTCGACCGCATCATGCGAAAATACGGCAAAAGCCGGAGCGACGCCCAAGCCATGATCGACCACATCACGTCCATGGGCGAGCGATGCGGCCTCGACATGCGCTATGCCTCGGTCCGCTACACCAATACTTTCGACGCGCACCGGCTGACCAAATTTGCCGAGCAGCACGGTCGCGGCCCGGACATGACGGAACGGCTGTTCCGGGCCTATTTCACCGACAACGCCCCCCTCGCCGACCATGACGTACTTGCCGGCCTTGCGCAGGATGTCGGTCTTGATGACGACGCCGTGCGCGCCACGCTGACGAGCACCGCCTTCGCCGAAGATGTCAGGCGTGATGAAACCCGTGCGTCACAGGCCGGCATTCATGGCGTGCCCTTCTTTGCCTTCGACGGTGCCTACGCTCTTTCAGGCGCTCAGCCGAAAGCACAATTGTTGGCCGCCCTGCGCCAGTCATGGAACAATGCGCGCAAAACCGCGTCCAAGAGCCCTACCAGCGGCATGACCTGCGACAGCACGGGATGCGTTATCCCGCCTTCCGCCTCAGGTAGTCCCTGAGCAAAGCCGTCCCGCCAGCAATCCCGTCAGGCAGACGCGCCCTGGCGGGAACGGTCGTATTCGGCGATCGTCTCCTGCGTCAGCGGATCGCTGACAAGCGGCCCGAGGATGGAATCCAGCAGACCGGGAAAGCGACTGTCCAGATCCTCGCGCCGCAACTCAAGACGGTATTCCCGACCGATATGACGCTGCCAGACCACACCGCTGTCACGCAGGGCGCGCCAGTGATGCGTCATGGTGGATTTCGGAATCTGCGGGAGCACATCACAGCAGGGGTGTTCGCCACCCACGGCAATTGTCCGCACCGCGGCAAGACGGATGGGATTACCCAATGCCGTCAGCACGGCTTCAAGCCGGATATCCTCGCGTTTCGGATGACGTGCGATCATGCGTGAATTGGTACGCGTATCATGGGAACGGGTCAAGAAAACCCTGCTCCCGAGCCTCCGTCACACACCAGTTTCTCGATAAGGCTGGCCTTTGGTCCGTATGTACGTCTATGTTCGTATTAAAGAGACTCGTTCATGACGCCCGGAGGCCGCCTTGCCATCCAATTTCCTGCTCCATACCCAGAGGCCAAAGCGGAGCGCCGCAGCACCACGCCCGGCCTGGCTAACTCTTGTTGCCCTGTTGCCGGGCCTCACAGGCTGCACAGTCGGCCCGACCTACAAGGCACCCCAACCACCGAATGCCGCAACATTCGGCGAAACCCGGTCGGAAACAGCGACCATAGCTTCGTTCAACTCGCCGTATCAGGCCGCCGGGAAGCCAGGCTCCGACTGGTGGCGTCTCTTTCATTCGCCCCGGCTGGACGGCCTCGTCACCGAGGCCCTCCGGAACAACTGGTCGATCCAGGCAGCCCAGGCCAACCTGCGCAAGGCGGCCGAGGGACTTCATGCCGCGCAAGGCAGCCTGATGCCCCAGATCGACGCCACCGGCACCGAAGGACGGCAGGAATATGGGGCCGCCCTGTTCGGCCCCTGGGCATGGACCTTCCCGGCTTTCTCCGCCTACTCGGCAGGTCTCGACCTTTCGTATGATCCCGATATTTTCGGAGGCAACCATCGTCTGATCCAGATGGCTGGCGCGCAAAAGGATGCCGAAAGGGAGCGCCGGGACGTCACGATGTTGCTGGTGGTCGGCGACACGGTCCTGACCGCCTTCGAAGCCGCCTCGACAGCAGACCAGATCACCGTGATCCGGGGTGTGATCGACACCGACCGGGAAACGCTCCGGTTGGCGACACTCGCCTGGCAGACGGGCAGGAAGCCTCGGCTGGATGTTGTGACCGCCGAAGCACAACTGGCGCACGATCAGTCTCTTCTGCCACCGCTGATCAATGCCCTTGAGGCCGCACGAACGGCACTGGCCGTCCTGACCGGGCATTCGCCCGCCAACTGGACCGCACCGACCCTGACCCTCGCGGATTTCAGCCTCCCGTCAGACATCCCTGTGGTCGTGCCATCCAACCTTGTCCATGCCCGTCCGGATATCATCGGTGCCGAAGCCATGATGCGGGCGACGAATGCCGAAATCGGTGCCCGGACTGCTGACCTGTATCCCCGCCTGACCCTCAATGCGGCCGCCGCTGCCGAAGGTCTGATGGGGGGCCCCGCCGGTGCGGCGTGGCGCCTGATCGGCGGCGCTGCTCTGCCGCTGTTCCACGGCGGCACCCTGAAGGCCCGGAAAAAACAGGCGGAAGAGGACTATCGGATCGCTTTCGATCACTACCAGTCAGTGGTCATCAACGGCTTTCGGGAGGTCGCCGATAGTCTGAACGGCCTGAAGAACGCGTCGACGGAACTGGACAACCAGCTTCAGGCCCTGACCTCGGCCGATGATGCGCTGACCCTGAGCCAGGCCGGGTATCAGGCGGGCCGGGAGACCATCCTCCAGCCGATCAACGCCCGCCGGCTCGTTCTGCTCGCACGCCAGAACACGGTGCGGGCACAGACCGAGATGTTCCGTCAGACGGTGCGGATCATGGTGGCGACGGGCGGTGGCCTGGCCGACACCCATGTCACATCCGATCAATGGCGATCCGTCCGGATCGCAACGCGGTGACCCACATCTGATGCTGCCTCCCCCAAATCCAGACTTTCCAGCCCTTTAGATACGTATATCCGCGTATAACAATAACTTCAGGAGATATCTGTGCGACGCTTCTCCGTCCCTTGGCGCCATGTCACCGCTCTCGCGGTGCTGATGTCTCTGCCCGCCGCCGGCAGGGCTGCGGACACTCCGGCAACTGCGGTCTCCGTCTGGCCGGTCAGACCTGTCCCCTTCGCCGCCCATATCGAGACGATCGGTCAGGTCGAACCGTTCCAGGGGGTAACGCTCTCCCCCGAGATCGCCGGGCGGATCACCGAACTGGACTTCGATTCCGGCGCGATCGTCCGAAAAGGCCAGCTACTCCTGGTTCTCAATGACGCACCGGAACAGGGCGAGCTGATCCGCCAGAGTGGGGAATTGCGGGCCGCCGAAGCCGATCTCGCCCGTGCCCGTTCTCTCATCCGGACCGGCGTGGAGAGCCACGAGGATCTGGAGACAGCCACGGCACGCTTCGAAGCCGCGAAAGGCAATGTCGCCAGAGTGCAGGCGGTGATCGACCAGAAGCATATCCGCGCGCCCTTCGACGGCGCCATTGGGATCAGACGGGTCAATCTCGGGCAGTATCTGAATCCGGGGGATGCCATCGCTACGCTGACGTCCTACGCCCGGATGCGGGTCAACTTCATTCTGGCCGAAGAAAATGCCGCCAGCGTGCATCTTGGCCAGATCGTCCACACCACACTCGACACCGATCCAGACCGTCACTTCGACGCAGTCGTCACCGCCATCGACCCGAAAATCGACGGGTCACGAACGCTCTCGGTCCAGGCCCTCCTCAATGATCCCCCGCCCGATCTCCATCCGGGAACTTATGCGCATGTGAGTCTCACAGCGGCCGTCGTACCACGCATGGTTGTGCCGGAAACGGCAGTTACGTACTCGGCCTATGGCGAAACCGTCTTTGTCGAGCGCCCGTCTGACAAAGGCCTAACTGTCCACCCGACAGCAATACGCGAAAGCGATCGACGCATGGGCTGGGTCGCCATTGACGACGGGTTGAAGCCGGGCGATCGCGTCGTCAGCAGCGGTCAGAACCGTCTCGTGGACGGCATGATGGTGCGCGAAACTCCTGAGGTTCTTCCTATGGCTGGCCTGGAAGGACTGGCACAATGAGTTTCACTGATCGCTTTCTTCGGCGGCCTGTCCTCGCGATTGTCGTGACGATCCTGATTGTTCTCTTCGGGATCAAGGGCCTCAATTCCATCGCTACACGTCAATATCCAACCCTCGAAACCTCCACGATCCTGATCTCGACCCGCTATCCGGGCGCGTCATCCGACCTCATGCAGGGTTTCGTGACCCAGCCGATCAGCGAGGCCGTCGCTTCCGTCGAGGGTATCGATTACCTTTCCTCCACCACGACGCAGGGCCTCAGCGTGGTGACGGTGCGCATGATGCTGAATTATGATTCCATGCGCGCCCTGACCGACGTGATGTCCAAGGTGAATGCCGTCAAATACCGGCTGCCGGAAGGCGCGTATGATCCGGTCATCAAACGCACATCGGGTGGCTTTACCGCAGTCGCCTATATCGGTTTTGCCAGTACGACGCGGCCTCTCTACGAAATCTCGGATTATATCCATCGGGTCGCAGCACCGATGCTCTCGGGCATAGAGGGTGTATCCGAGATCAGTTATTTCGGAGAGCAGCGCCTTTCAATGCGGCTCTGGCTCGACCCAGAGAAGCTGGCTGCCAACGACATGACGGGCGAGGACGTGGCACGGGCTATCCGGGAAAACAATTTCCAGGCCGCACCCGGCCGGATACGTGGCGTTTATACGATCAGCAATATCAACCTCAACACGGATCTGAAAACGGTCGAGGAATTCCGTGATATGGTACTGCGCTCGACCGGTGGCCGGGTTATCCGGGTGCGGGACATCGGGCGCGCGGAACTGGGGCCGGACAATACGGACACCAGTTCGCAGACCAGCACGCTTCGACCGCCGAATGGCAAACCGACACCACGTCCTTCGATCTTCGTGGGTCTGGAACCGTCGCCAACGGGCAATCCGCTGACGATCATCTCGCGTCTCAACGAGATCATGCCCAAACTCAAGGCGACGCTCCCGCCGGGCATTGATGTCCGCGTTCCTTACGAGACCGCGCATTTCATTCAGGCGTCGATCGATGAAGTGACCGAGACCTTCATCGAGGCGCTGCTCATCGTCATTCTTGTGATTTACCTCTCACTCGGTACCGTGCGGGCGGTGATCGTGCCGATCGCCACCATACCCCTCTCGATGCTTGGCGCGGTCGGGCTGATGTACACCTTCGGGTTCAGCCTGAATTTGCTTACCCTGCTGGCGATGGTGCTGTCGATCGGGCTCGTGGTCGATGACGCCATCGTCGTGATCGAGAACGTCCATCGCCATATCGAAGAGGGCAAATCCCCCTTCGACGCCGCGTTACTCGGGGCGCGTGAGGTGGCAGGCCCTGTTGTCGCGATGACCCTCACACTTACAGCGGTTTACGCCCCGATCGCTTTCATGGGCGGACTGACGGGCACGCTGTTCCGGGAATTCGCGCTCACGCTGGCCGGGTCCGTCATCGTATCCGGTGTCGTCGCACTCACCCTGTCGCCACTCATGAGCGCAAAATTGCTCAAAGCGAAAGAGAAGGAAGGCTTCATGGAACGAATGGCCGAGCGTGTCTTCGGCTTCATGACCGCGCGCTATGAAACCGTGCTCGACTTTTCGCTGCGGCATCGCTGGGTTCCGCTCGGCACGGCGGCGGTAATCTTCCTCCTTATTCCGGTGATGCTGCACGTGTCCCAGAGCGAACTGGCACCCAATGAAGACCAGGACATTGTCTATACGGCCGTCAAGGCTCCGCAATATGCCAATCTTCATTATGTCGAGACCTACGCCCAGACACTTTACGAGAAGATGTCTGAAATCCCGGAAGGCCATAGCCATTGGCAGATGAACGGAATTGACGGGATCGCCAACAGCGTCGGCGGGGTCAATCTCGACGACTGGGGCAAGCGCAGGCGTAACGCCGATCAGATCCAGATGGACCTGCAACAGCGTGTTGCTTCCATCCAGGGGACCAGCGTTTTCGTGTTCCAGATGGGGGCGCTGCCGGGGTCAACGGGCGGGCTGCCAGTCCAGATGGTCGTCCGTAGTGATGACACCTATCGCAACGTCTTCAACGTCGTGTCACACCTGCGGGAAGAAGCCACAAAGAGCGGTCTGTTTGCCGTGGTCGATAGCGACCTCGCCTTCGATAATCCGGTTGTTCGGGTCACGGTCGATCGAACCAAAGCCAATGCGCTCGGAATCCGTATGGAGCGGATCGGCAACGCACTGAACACGCTGATCGGGGAAAACTACGTCAATCGCTTTGGCTATTATGGCCGGTCCTATGACGTGATTCCGCAAGCCGCTCCCCTGTCCCGCCTGACGCCTGATGCCCTGAAGACCTACTATATGCGCGATCAGAACGGCCATCAGGTACCGCTGTCGGCCCTTGCCAGCGTGCGCGTCGATGTCGAACCCAACCGCCTGCCTCAGTTCGGCCAGCAGAATTCCGCCACGTTTCAGGCCATTCTCGCCAAAGGTGTTACGATGGGTGACGCCGTGAGCTTCCTGAAGGCAAAGGCGACGGAGTTCCCGCCTGGCTACAGCTATGACTGGCAGTCTGATTCACGACAGTATGTGCAGGAAGGGAACGCACTGATTTTTGCGTTCCTTTTCGCACTGATCGCCATCTATCTCGTCCTGTCGGTTCAGTACAACAGCTTCACCGACCCGGTCATCATCCTCGTCAGTGTGCCGTTATCCGTGTTCGGTGCCCTTATTCCGCTCGCTCTCGGTGTGACGACGTTAAATATCTATACTGAAATCGGACTCATTACGCTGATCGGACTGGTCAGTAAGCATGGCATCCTGATGGTCGAGTTCGCAAACGAGATCCTCCATCGTGACAATGTAGACCGCAGGACAGCAATCGAGACGGCCGCCGCCATCCGTTTCCGACCGATCATCATGACCACAGCAGCAATGGTCGTAGGCCTTGCACCCTTGGTTATCGCTACCGGTGCGGGCGCGAATAGTCGCTTTGGATTGGGAACGGTGATCGTCGTCGGCATGATCGTTGGCACGAGCATGACGCTATTCGTACTGCCCTCGGTCTATACGGTCATCAGGCCGCGCCGTGGCAAAACGGTCTGACGCGTTATGGGCAAAACTTTTCAACTTATAGCGAGCCACTCCGTCCACCAGAGAGGCAGACAAGGGGGGGCGGAATGTCTGCTTGATAAAACAGGTTGTTAATTTTCTGCCCTTCATACAAGGTTAAGAATATATGTCATTCAAAACGAATAAAATATGGGGCTGGCATAGGTAAGCCGATAAAGGCTTGATATATCCTATGAAAGTACGTCGTCGCAGCCGACTGCCCGTTGGCACCCAAAAACGGCTTCTGGAGCACTTCGTTGCGGGCACGCCCGCACGGAGTGCCGCCGAACTTGTGGACGTCAATCGCAATACCGCGACCCTGTATTACCAGAAATTGCGAGAGATCATCGCTGAACAGATTGCTCATGACGCGCCCTTTTCCGGTGAGATCGAAGTCGATGAAAGCTATTTCGGTGGACATCGCAAAGGCAAACGGGGCAGAGGCGCTGCCGGAAAAGTCGCCGTCTTTGGTCTGCTTAAGCGGTCTGGCCACGTTCATGCAGTCATGATCCCCAATGCCGGGCACCGGACGCTAATGTCTCTCATCCGGCAGAAAGTCCTGCCGGATTCAATCGTTTACAGTGATTCGTGGCATGCCTACGACAAGCTCGATGTGTCTGAGTTCCATCATGAGCGCGTCGATCACAGCAGGCATTTCACCCAGGGAAGAAACCACATCAATGGCATCGAGAACTTCTGGAGCCAGGCCAAGCGTCATCTGCGACGATACAATGGAATACCACGCAAGGACTTTCATCTCTTCCTCGCCGAATGCGAGTGGCGCTTCAACACCCGCTCGCCCGCAAAGCTCGTGAAAATTCTTACCGGATGGGCTAAGCTCCCTTCCTAATCCGTCCCAACAAACGCTTACCTATGCCAGCCCCTAAAATATATACGGAACATTAGAATGCCATCAGATGCCCATACTCATTTCACTACATCCCTTAACGACGTAAATCATCTTCTCTGGTTTCATGAAAATGCAGGAGGCGGGGGGCAAGGGCGTCGCAGTTCTGAATTTCAAGCTCTGAATAAATCAGCAATAGTCTTGATATGTGCAGCATGGGAAAGTTACGTTGAAACAGTGATTATGGAATGTGCAAAAAAGAGCATAGAATCAGCTACAGGTCCCGATCAAATGCTACGGCCATTAAAAAAAATTACTCAAAACCATATTCGGTGTGGGAAAGTCGAAAACACATGGCAATTGGTCGCAGGGGATGGCTGGCGGGCGTTAACTACTTCTTTAGTAAATTCTCGAGTATCAGGTTTTAATACGCCGAAGCCAGGACCGGTAAAAGAACTGTTTAAAGAAATTATCGGCATCCAAGACATCACTAATGATTGGCAATGGCATCACAATCCGTTGGGCACACCTGAAAATCGCTTAAAGGAATTTGTTCAACTGCGAGGGGCGATTGCGCATGGCGCGATACTTGAAAGAACCATAAGAAAAGTAGACGTTACTTCGGCAAAAGATTTGATATCACGTATTGTTGAAATTGTTGATGGCAGATTAGTTCGTGAAAACTTTATCTGAAATATATTCCAGACCTAATCTGCTGTGGGAGCAATGTCCGCTTTCGGACTTATGAAATTGCCATGCATAGCGACTGGCATGAAGGCGGATGCTGCCTGTCTTCTGCATAGCTCATATAGAGCGGACAGGCGGCTACGCTGGTATCGAAGCGACGTCGTCGGGTGTGATACCATTGAAGAAAAACCGAAGAATGTAGCGGTCAAACGCCGTCAAGGTTTCGACCCTAAGAGCTGCTTCGAGCCCGTTGCGGCGAAAAAGGTTCAACGCGCTCTTGAGGTCGAAATCCGCATGTGAAAAGTCTATAAAATGTGCCATGTGCAGCTTACGTGAGATCATCCGCGGAAGGCCATATTCTTCCAGATTGTGTACTGCTGGTGGCAAAAATGCGTGACTAACCTTGCCAATGAAGCCACCAATATCGACAGATGAGTTGACGATCATTTTATGAAGCTCATTGATGTCGCTCAGAAGAGCCGAGAGCTTGAACGTGATCGTCCTCTCCAACTGGAAAAAGCCTTCGATATCAATTCCAGAGCCAGAGAGTTGCCGTAACATCGCCGGTATATCGGTTGTCCAGTTCGACGCTAGGACCTTAACCACCGCTACCACCCGCTTGAAAGAGGCATCCCATCCAGAAGGCTTAAGAGCGATTACTTTGTAGAGCATCCGATCCCAGTCAGAAGGATTGCTCGAGTTTAGATAGCCGAACCCCTTCCAATCTTCGGGATTGTTTTTCATATCACCGGCGATCTGCAGCAAGAAATCTGCGTCGCTATCTTGCAGTAGGTTATCTCTCTTGATCCGTGCGAAGTTTTCAACCCCAACAATATCGGACATCTGAAGCTTATACTCGATAATTTTCTCGATCTGGCGCTCATTCAAACTTTCGCAGTCTTGGATTTCGTCTAGACCTCCGAGGACCGTGTCAGGAAACTCGATCTTAAGCTGCGTATCTTCATCTTTTGGTGGTGAGTCCAAAAGGTAGATATGGCCTACAAAATGCTTGAACATGCGGCCACCTCGACCAATTATGTTCTTATATGTGAAATCTGTCAGGTTATTTCGCCCGAGTTTACTCTTCCATATTACGACGTTTTGCGCTGATGTGTTCACGCCCTCAATGATCGAAGACGTTGAAACGATGCTGTCGAAGCCTTTTTCATGCTCGAAAAGCACGACTTGAAGCTGGCTGAGACACCTATGCATCCGTCCATTGTGCACGCCGACGCCGCGCTCCACGAGATCGGCCAATACCCAGCTCTCTTGATAATTCTCACGAAGCCACCGAGCAAAATGGCTCGTATGAACTCGGTCAACTTTGCTCATTCGATCTACAACGAGATCGGCGATCTTCTTGATCTCTGCGTATGTTCCGGCATAGACGAGAGACTTCTCATTTCGCGGTGATATAATTGATAGAAGTGCTTCGGATTTCTTTTGCTCATCGCCCCCGATTTCTGTGTAAATCTCATGTTTCTCAAGGAATACGGTGTTAAAATCAAGAAGCTCTAGAAACTCCATGTCGCGTGTGAAGACGTTATCTGCCAACTTTTTGATGTTCGGGGCCAGATAATAGCGCTGTTCAGCCCGGCGAGATAACTGGACGATAGCTTTGATGAGTGACGGAGCCCGTTCCTTGTCGTGGACAATACTTGCCTTGTAGAACTCATCAATGACCAAAAGATCGATTTTTTTGAGTTTATTGATGTAGCCGAATGCTCGCTCCTGCGGGAAGATCAGAATATTCCGCGCTTCGAGAGGAACGTCAGGGGCAGTGATAATGCCGTAATCGCGCGAGAATTTTTTGTACAAGCGACGGCGAGTTTCATCCATCAACGCAATCGTGGGTACAATGATCACCACCGTGTCCGGTCGCTTGGCCGCGATAAATGCGTCTATGATGAAGCTCTTTCCGAAACTCGTTGGTGCACTCACAGCAACACTTTTGCCGCCGAGAAGCTTCGACAAAACCGTGGACTGCTCACGGTGCAATGTGGCGGTTCGGTTGCCGACATCCACAGCGAACGCCTCATGTACGAATTTCTGATCCCATGACGCATTCTCAAGCTGCATATACGGGAAAAGCCCCGCAGATCGAACCAGTTGATTCAAGACCTGAGGATATGGCGTTTTGCTACGATCCAGATCGTCCAACAGCTTTATCAGCATATTGCGCGCGGCTAAGTCATTACCGCCTTCGATGAGGTCATTGACCTCGGAGCATGCCGCAAACAGCTCCATCACGCCGCCCCCTTGTAGAAAGAGACTGCTCTCAAGAAGGTATCGACAATTGCCTTCTTATCTGGAACCGGAAAAAGAATCAGATGGAATTGAATATCTCCATATTTATGAACCTTGGAAGATTCGGATATCTGCTTCGAGAAGTAAGCCTCGGCTCTTTCTTTGTGATGAGCGCAGATCGCCTTCCGATACTCCTCGGAAAGTTCAACACATTTCGCCGTCTCGGCACATTGATGAATAATGAGGATCGGAACGTGAATCTTCGGTTTTAGATGATCGATCGACACCTGGCTGCTTAGTGCCGCCTTGATTTTTGCCCGCAGCGCCTCAGCCAAAACCAGTTGGTCAAGATCGGACACATTGGTGATAATGGCGTTTTCTTTTTTTAACTTGCCTGTGTTTAGGCTTGCGTAAACTGAATTTACCACCGCGTCCAAGCGTGCATCAGCGATGGAATTATAGAATTTCGCTTCGCCGAACCATAGAGTAAAGTCTTGGCCATCTTCGCTGACCACGATGTGGACACTATCGGCACCCTTGGCATTGTCCTGTACGTTCTGTTTGTAGAATATCTTGGGTACGACCGGCAGAGCCTTGTAATGATTTTTCATGATGCCATAGAGAAAAACCTCAGCGATTTCACTTCCCTGACCGACCCCATCCTTATCCGTGAGCCTGAGATTTCGGGCTGCCGCCACCAAGGTCGAATGGCTCTGATCAGCCAGTGCCAATCGCTCCCTTTCAGAGAGGGCAGTTTGCGCGATATTGTCCCAAAGATAACTTTGAAATCGGCTGCTGAGCCATTTCCCATCCTCGAAGTCATTCACCAAGCTCAGGACGCGCTTGTTCAGCAGCATCTTCAACTGGGTGACATTCGTAATCTTCGATAATGACTCATCGATAAACGTCTCGAAGCCAATATTGATCATGCAGCAGGCCGCCTTCGCCAAGACCGAAAGCAGGCTACAGATCGTAATCCCAAAAGCTCGTCCGCTCTCTGCATCGAAAAAAATGTCTTCTTTCCATTGCCTTCTCTTGGGTTCCCAAGAAAAGAACCGAGTGTCAAGCTTATTGGGTACAGCGATCAGGATAGTTCTTGTCACGAATGTTGCCCGAGTGGTCGAGAGTATGCGTTAAAAACACGAACAAACATAGAACATTCCGTAGGTCAAGGCTACCGACGTTGGTGAGGCCCCACTTGAAGTCTGCGTTCGCTCTTTCGAAAAGCTAATCGGCTGTCTCAAAAGAGCGGCCAATCATGACGGCATTTGGCCAAAGCTGTCGTTCAGGGTAGTCGGCCGGAAGGACCGAAATGTTCCAGAAGTGGGCTTTGGAGGGCTATGGCGTAGACGTAGTTCTCATCCGGTTCCGATGCGGCCCACCTAACGAGATACGAATCATGACTTGGTAGAATGCGCATGCGAGCCGGCTATCCACTCTTTGTCGCCAGAGAGGGTTAGATAAGCCATGTCTGCTATGTGAAAAGTGACATTGGCAGCTCTATATCTGAAATAGGGCGAAAGGAGAAAGTCCTCTTTTGCCCTCATGGTTGTCATTGCAAAGAACGCAGGACTTCAACACGTACCAACACACCATTCGGCAGAGGTCGCTGAAGACGCAAAGCCTCGGCCACCGGGGCGTTCATCCACACATCCAGTTCATCCGGCTGCGTCAGGATGACGGGCATGGCCTTCGGATGGATGGAACTGACTTCCCGGTTCGCCTCTGTGGTCAGAAACCCGAACAGATCATCCGTCGTCTCCCCGTCCGCCACCTTGCGCACCGATGTCCATCGACACCAGATCCCGGCAAAGAAAGCGAGCGGTTCTCCATCGCGGCGGGCAAACCACACAGGCCGCGATTTCCCATCAGGCAGACGCTCCGGTTCGGAGAATGCCGTCAAAGGGACCAGACAGCGATGCGCCACGCCTTCCCAGCGCTTCCACCATGTCGAGGTCGGATTGCGGATATTGGTCACACCGCGATCCACCTTATGGCCTTTCAGGTATCCCGGCGGTGTCGGCATGCCCCAGCGTGTCATGACCAGTTCACGGCCGTTCTCACCATTCCGCACGATCGGCGCCATCGTGTTCGGATAGATCTCGGGCAGCGGCTGGAGATTCCCCGTACGATCCTCAAGGACTTTCGCGATCTCGCGGATCGCCTGCGGGTTCGAGGTCATGGAATAGAGATTGCACATCGGTGTTGCCCCTTACGACCACATGCTGCGCAGGCGGGCGGCCATGTCGATCCGCACCGACTTCACCGCTTCCTGCCGGGCCTGTTCTTCCGGCTTCACAACTGGCCATGACACGGCTTCGAACAAAGGCAGCATGTCCCGGTCGATGAAGCGCGTCCGCGAGGCATAGACATGCCGGTCGCCCCGGCTGTGCTGGCCATGCACATAGAAACGCTGCGGCACCATGATATCGAGACTGTCCTTCGCCCGCGTCATGGCGACATAGAGCAACCGGCGTTCCTCTTCGATGTCGTCCTGTTCTCCCGTGGCCAGATCAGACGGAATGCAGCCATCCACCGCATTCATCACGAACACGTTCTTCCATTCCTGCCCCTTGGCGGAATGGATCGTCGAGAGGATCAGATAATCCTCATCCAGCAGCGGCATGCCGGCCTGATCGGACGTGGCATCTGGCGGGTCGAGCGTCAGTTCGGTCAGGAATTTCTCCCGTGAGGGATAGCCGCCAGCGATCTGCTCCAGTTGCACCAGATCGGCCAGACGGGTGGAGGCGTCCTCATGCAGCCGCTCCAGATGCGGTTCATACCAGTACCGCACAGCCGCGATCTCGCCCGGCCAGCCGACCTGATGGCCGCCAAGGGCTGTCAGCAGGTTCACGAAACCCGTCCAGGCCTCGCCGCTGCGCGGTGGGGCTTTCACATCCTTCAATGCCTCGAAGGGATGGGCATTCTCGCCCATCGTATCCAGCACGCGCCGGGCCGAGGTCGGCCCCACGCCCGGCAGAAGCTGCAGGACCCGGAAGCCAGCGATCCGGTCGCGCGGGTTCTGGGCAAAGCGCAGCAGGGCCAGCACATCCTTCACATGGGCGCTGTCGAGAAACTTCAGGCCGCCGAACTTCACGAACGGGATGTTGCGCCTTGTCAGTTCCACCTCCAGCGTGCCGCTATGGTGCGAGGCCCGGAACAGCACCGCCTGTTCCTTCATTGGCATGCCGGCCTCCCGTTCTTCCAACACCCGATCGGCGATGTAATTGGCCTGGGCAGTGTCGTCCCAGATCGTGACCAGTCGTGGTTTTTCATCCGAGGTCCGTTCGGTCCACAGATCCTTGGTGAACCGCTCGGCCGCTTCTCCAATCATGGCGTTGGCGGCATCCAGAATGGGCTTTGTCGAGCGATAGTTCCGGTCCAGCGTCACCACGCGGGCTTCAGGTTTGAACTGTCCCGGAAAATCGAGGATGTTGCGCACGGTCGCGGCCCGGAAGGCATAGATGCTCTGGGCGTCATCCCCCACTACCGTCAGGCCTCGCCCGTCGGGCTTCATGCCCAGCAGGATCTCCGCCTGCAGCCGGTTGGTGTCCTGATACTCGTCGACCAGCACATGATCCCATTTGCCGCCGATATCGGCGGCCAGCACCGGATCGCTCACCATCTGCGCCCAGCACAGCAGCAGATCGTCGTAATCCAGCACCCCCTGTTCCTGCTTCGCCGTAACATAACCTGCAAAGAGCTGTCTGAGCTGGCCTTCCCAGCCCGCGCACCACGGATAGTGCTTCAGCAACACATCGGCGAGCGGTGCGCCGGAATTGACCACACGGGAATAGATGGCAAGGCACGTGCCCTTGCCGGGAAACCGCTTCTCGGTTTTCGAAAACCCCAGATCATGCCGGATCAGATTCATCAGATCGGCGGAATCCTCGCGATCATGGATCGAGAAGGCCGGATCCATGCCGATCTGCTGCGCATATTCCCGCAGCAGCCGAGCACCGATGGAATGAAACGTCCCGGCCCAGGCCAGCGCATCGGCCAGTGGGCCGGCTTTGTCGCCGAGCACTGTTCTGCAGATGCGCTCCACCCGCCGCGTCATCTCGACACAGGCTCGCCGCGAGAAGGTCAGCAGCAGGATACGGCGCGGATCGGCGCCTGAGGCGATCAGATGCGCCACCCGGTGGGCCAGCGTGTTGGTCTTGCCCGATCCGGCACCGGCGATGACCAGCAGCGGGGATGAATCCGCGATGCCTGCCGAGACTCCGGTCCCGTGCGTGACGGCCTGCCGCTGGGCGTCGTTCAGACGGGACAGATAATCGTCGCTGTTTGGGATGGGAGAAGTCTCTGAATTCAATTCCTTAAGGTACCTTCACCAATAATTCCGGGTGGTTATGCGTCCTGCATCATGCCTGAGGCAGTGCGAATTTGCATTGACTTCCATCGCTACATCAGAACAAATCACGAACATATAATCATGAAATCCGCCTGCACAAGGGACATCGAGCCGTGACATGACTGCTGAACTCAATAAAAAACCCGGTCTGGAGACACTGCGGGCTGCGATCAGCCGTCTCGAAGGGCACAGCGACCGACGCCGTAAGATGCTGCCCTTTGGCGTGCGCGAGATCGATGCGCGTCTGCCGGGCGGGGGGCTGGCGCTGGGAGCGCTGCACGAGGTGGCGGGCGGCGGGAATGATGCCCTGCACAGTGCGGCGGCCGGACAGTTCTGCGCTGGGATTGCGGCCCGTACGCGCGGCAAGGTGCTATGGATCGTCACCCGTCAGGATGTATTTGCCCCTTCCCTGAAGCAGGTCGGTCTGTCGGCACGGCGAACCATCTATGTCGAGGCACGCTCGGACGTCGATGTGCTGGCCTGTTTCGAGGAAGGACTGCGGCATGGTGGCCTTGGGGCCGTCGTCGCCGAGGTGGCGCGTCTGTCCATGACGGCCTCACGCCGCCTGCAACTGGCGGCCGAGACGTCCGGTTCCCTCGGCATCGCCATCCGACGCTGGCGGCGGCAGACGGATGCGGCGGATTTCGGTCAGCCGACTGCCAGTGTGACCCGATGGCGGGTCTCCGTCCTGCCGTCCGTGTCGTTGCCGGTTCCCGGCGTTGGAAGACCGCGCTGGTTGCTGGAACTCATCCGTGCCCGTGCGGGCGAATGTGCCGATTTTGAAGTGGAGGCCTGTGATGCCAAAGGGAGGCTCGCCCCATGCAGCCCGATCGCGGATCGTCTCTCTTTACCTGCCGCTCTGGCCGACAGACCGGATCAGGAAGCGGCTGGGCAAAGACGCGCCCGCGCCTGAAACGCCGCTGGCGCTAGCCGGGCGTGAAGGACGCCGACGGGTGGTGCTGTCGGTCGATCTGGCCGCTCGCAAGCTGGGCCTGCGTCCCGGCACGCCGGTGGCCAAGGCCCAGGCGTTGCATCCCGATCTGGTGCTGTTGGACGCCGATCCTGAAGGCGACCGGCTGGGACTGGAAAAGCTGGCCCTGTGGTTCCAGCACCGGATCGCACCCATCGTGGCCGTCGATGCGCCGGACGGGCTGGTTCTGGACACGACCGGAGCGGATCAGCTGCATGGGGGTGAACTTCCCATGCTCAAGGACATGGTCCACCGCATGGCGGGCGCCGGTTTTCGGGCAAAAGCCGTGGCGGCGGACACGTGGGGCGCTGCGCACGCCATAGCACGCTATGGTCGGGCACCGATTGCCGTTGTGCCACCCGGTGAGATAGCGGGTACGTTGGCTGATCTCCCCCTTGAAGCGCTACGCCTGCCAGACACGATCATCGACGGACTGGCCACGCTGGGGGTGTCCCGCATCGGGCCGCTGGCCGCCATGCCCCGTGCGCCTCTGGCGCTGCGGTTCGGCCCGGATGTGGCCCGCAGGCTGGATCAGGCTTTCGGGCGTATGGGTGAAGCCATCGTTCCGGTGCGTCCTGTCGATCCGGTCGAGGTCAGCCGGAATTTCGCCGAGCCCATCGGGGCTGCGGAGACCATTGCCCGCTACATCGGCAGGCTGGTGCCGCTGCTCTGTCAGGGGCTGGACGAACGCGGACAGGGCGTGAGGCGCCTCGACCTGCTGCTGCATCGCGTGGACAGCCGCACCGAGGCGATCCGGGTAGCCATGGCCATGCCGGTGCGCGACGTCAGACGTCTTACCCGGCTGCTGTGCGAGAAGATCGAAACCATCGACCCGGGGTTCGGCATCGAGCGCATGGTGCTGATCGCCTCACTGGCCGAACCGATGGACCGGCGGCAGACCGTGTCCTCCCTGATCGCGGAGGAAGAGGTCGATGTGTCCGACCTGATAGACACGCTGGCCAACCGTGTCGGCACGCAGGCGCTCTATCGCTTTGCCCCGGTGGAAAGCGATCTGCCCGAACGCTCCTTCTGCCGCGTGCCCGCGCTGGCCTCGGAAGAAACAAAGGACTGGCCAGAGCACTGGCCACGGCCCACACGCCTGCTGGCGCGACCCGAGCCGGTGCAGGCCATGGCGGAACTGCCGGATCAGCCGCCACTGTTCTTCATCTGGCGGGGTGTACGACGGAAGGTGAAATGCGCCGATGGCCCGGAGCGCGTGTTTGGCGAATGGTGGAAGAATGACGCTGAACTGACCATCGCCCGGGACTACTTCCGGGTGGAGGACACCAGCGGTGAGCGCTTCTGGCTTTACCGGGCCGGCGATGGCGAGCATGGCGAGACCGGCTCGCAGGGCTGGTTCCTGCATGGGATTTTCGGATGAGCACCTCGGCACCGCGTTATGCCGAATTGCAGGTGACGACCTATTTCTCGTTCCTGCGCGGAGCCTCGTCGCCCATTGAGTTATTCGAGCAGGCAAAAGCGCTTGGGATCGAGGCGCTCGGGATCTGTGACCGCAATTCCCTGGCGGGCATGGTGCAGGCATACGGAGCCGCGAAGGCTACCGGCGTCCGGCTGGTCGTAGGCTGTCGTCTCGACCTCGCCGATTTCCCGCCGGTACTGGTCTATCCGACCGACCGCGCGGCTTACGGCAGCCTTTGCCGTCTGTTGAGCCTCGGCAAGGCACGGGCCGGAAAAGGGAAATGCCATCTGCTCTGGGAGGATCTGGTCGCCTGGGGTGCGGGCCTGATCGTCGTCATGATTCCGGACACGGCAGACGATGCCTGCGCCCTGCACCTGCGCAAGCTGAAAGACGCCTTTGCTGACCGCGCCTATATGGCGCTCACCCTGCTGCGCCGCCCCAATGACCAGATGCGGCTTTATGAACTGGCCAACCTGGCGCATCTGGCCCGTGTGCCAACCGTTGTAACCAACGACGCGTTGTTCCACACCCATGACCGGCGCATCCTGCAGGATGTCGTCACCTGCATCCGGCACAACACCACCATCGACGAGGCGGGGTTTGTCCGCGAACGTCATGCCGACCGCTATCTCAAGCCACCGCAGGAGATGGTTCGACTGTTCAGCCGTTATCCGGAAGCGGTGGCCCGCACCATGGACATTGTGGAGCGCTGCCGGTTCTCACTTGATGATCTGGCCTATCAGTATCCCGATGAAGTCTCTGTGCCTGGTCAGACGCCCCAGCAGGCGCTGGAAACGCTGACCTGGGAGGGCGCTGAACGAACCTATCCCGAGGGTATCCCCGAGGAGGTTCGCAACAGCCTGAACCATGAACTCGGCCTGATCGGACGGATGCAATACGCACCGTATTTCCTGACCGTGAACAGCATCGTCCGTTATGCCCGTAACCAGAACATCCTCTGCCAGGGTCGTGGCTCGGCAGCCAATTCCGCCGTTTGCTACGTACTCGGCATCACCGCCATTGATCCGGCCCGAAACTCGCTGCTGTTCGAGCGCTTCGTCTCTGAAGAACGCGGCGAACCGCCGGATATCGATGTGGATTTCGAGCATGCGCGACGTGAACAGGTCATCCAGTGGGTCTATGAGCATTACGGTCGCGACCGCGCGGCGCTGACGGCGGTGGTGATCCGCTATCGCGCCAAGGGAGCGCTGCGTGACGTTGGCAAGGTGATGGGCCTCCCCGAAGACCTGATCCGAACCCTCTCGGGTCAGATCTGGGGCTGGGGGCGCAAGCTGGACGATGAGGCTCTCAATGACACCGGCATTGACCTGTCCGACAGGCGCATCCGCTTGACCCTTGATCTGGCCCGCTGCCTGATCGGCGTGCCCCGTCACCTGTCACAGCATCCCGGTGGTTTTGTCCTGACGCATGACCGACTGGATGAACTGGTACCCATTGAGCCGGCCTCGATGGAGGCCCGCCAGATCATCGAATGGGACAAGGACGATATTGACGTTCTGAAATTCATGAAGGTCGATATCCTGGCGCTCGGCATGCTGACCTGCATGAAAAAGGGACTGGACCTGTTGGCGGAGCACACGGGCCAGCATTTCACGCTCCAGACTCTCCCGGCCGAGGATCCGCGCACCTACGCCATGATCCGCAAGGCCGACACCATTGGCGTGTTCCAGATCGAAAGCCGGGCGCAGATGTCCATGCTGCCGCGTCTCAAACCGCGTGTGTTCTACGATCTCGTCATTGAGGTCGCGATCGTCCGCCCCGGCCCAATCCAGGGGGATATGGTCCATCCCTATCTCCGCAGGCGTGAAGGGATCGAACCGGAAAACTATCCCACTCCGGAACTGGAAAAGGTTCTGAAAAAGACCCTCGGGATCCCGTTGTTTCAGGAACAGGCAATGCAGGTCGCCATGATCTGTGCGGGATTTACCGCAGCCGAAGCCGATCAGCTTCGTCGGGCCATGGCGACGTTCAAAAATACCGGCACGGTCTCACAGTTTCAGACACGCCTGATCGAAGGCATGCGCGCCAATGGTTATGATGAGGAATTCGCCGAGCGGATCTACCAGCAACTGGAAGGCTTCGGTTCTTACGGATTTCCCGAGAGCCACGCGGCCAGTTTCGCTATTCTGGCCTATTCGTCATCGTGGATGAAATGCACCCATCCGGATGTGTTTCTGGCCTCGCTCCTGAATTCCCAGCCAATGGGGTTCTATGCACCAGCGCAGCTTGTCCGTGATGCGCGTGAGCACGGCGTGGAGATCCTTCCCGTCTGTGTGAATGCCTCGCGCTGGGACAGCACGCTGGAAGGGCCGGAAAAGCCCGATGGCCGATTTGCCGTGCGGCTAGGCATGAGTCTGGTGAAGGGGCTGGCCAACGACGATGCGGCCCGCATTGTTGCCGCACGAGCCTCGCGCCCGTTTACCTCGATCGATGATCTGTGGCGTCGGGCCGGTGTGAAAGCGGCAGCCCTGACCCATCTGGCCGAAGCGGATGCGTTCCGGCCTTCGCTCGGGCTGGCACGGCGCGAGGCGCTCTGGGCCATCAAGGCTCTGCGCGACGAACCATTACCCCTGTTTGCGGCAGCACAGGTGACACGGGAAGCTGAAGAACCGGATGTGCTGCTGCAACCCATGCGCGACGGGGCCGAGGTGGTGCGGGATTACAACCGGCTTGGCCTGACCCTGCGGGACCATCCCCTGACCTTCCTACGCAAGGATCTTCAGGCCAGGGACATCATGTCCTGTGGGCAGGCGCTGGCGGCAAAGGATGGGAAGCGTCTCACCGTGGCGGGGCTGGTGCTGGTCCGGCAGCGACCGGGCTCCGCCGAAGGCGTGGTGTTCATGACGCTGGAGGACGAGACGGCAAATATGAACGTCATCATCTGGCCGGATATGTTCGATGCGAACCGGCGCGTCGTGCTTGGCGGACAGATGCTGGCGGTGACAGGCATGCTCCAGAAGGAAGGTGACGTCGTGCATCTGGTAGCAAAAGAGATCACCGACCTTTCCGGGCTGCTCGCAGACGTCGGTAATCGCTCCTCGGCTGAGAGCACCCATGACAGCAATTCCGCCGGTGAGCGTATCGTCGTCACATCGCGTAATTTCCACTGATCAATAAGACCGCCGATAAAGCTCACGAAATCGTGACATGGCCTGTTTTAGGCGCAACCTACGCTGGAGTTTCACTCCCAGTTGCATCCTATACGCATCCTGCGCTCATTCCTTGAACGCAAAAAAGCCGCCTCTATGGGCGGCGTTTTTTGTTGGATATCAGTATGTTTGTTTTGGTTGCGGGGGCAGGATTTGAACCTGCGGCCTTCAGGTTATGAGCCTGACGAGCTACCGGGCTGCTCCACCCCGCGTTAGTGATGGGGAGACTGGAAGACCTGGCGGCGACCGACTTTCCCGTGCC
>NZ_JABJWC010000140.1 GCF_013155395.1 Komagataeibacter melomenusus
TGACCTATCAGGCCCAGGTCACGCCATGGATGATCATACAACCCGATATACAGGGCATCGTGGCCCCCAGTGGCGGTGTGCGCGACAGCAAGGGGGAGCGCGTGCGCAATGAGGCCACCTTCGGGCTACATACGAATGTGAATTTCTAGAGCAATTCCACTGAACCCAAGCTCGGTGGAATTGCTCTAACTCATTGTTTGTCGAACATCTTCACCAGTTCGAATATGTCCATTCAAACTGGATGTG
>NZ_JABJWC010000141.1 GCF_013155395.1 Komagataeibacter melomenusus
TAGCGCTTGAATTCGGTAATCTCGCCGCGCACGCGGATGCGGCCGAACGTGCCCTCGAGCACGCGGCGGATGGCGCCTGAAATCTCGGCCACCGAAAATTCGGGCGTATTGCCGCCCATGGCGCGGCACGGTCTCGCGGCTGGGGCTGAAGCCGGAGAACGGGGTGGAAGTCATCGCCACGGGCAAGATTTCCTCCTATGGCGAGCGCTCGTCGTACCAGATGGTGATCGACCGGCTGGAATATG
>NZ_JABJWC010000142.1 GCF_013155395.1 Komagataeibacter melomenusus
TGGATCAGAAAACGGCGCGCCGTCTTCCCCCAGCAGCACGAGCGCGCCATCAAACAGTGCCTGATCGACATGCCCGGTCACGCCACTGGCCCCATGATAGGGCACAGGCCCCGGACGCTGCGCCCGCGCGCGGGCGTGGATGGCCGCTTCGTGGCGCATGCCCTCAATACCCTGTCCTACGGTCCGTATGTGGAGGGGGCGACCCGCACCAAGCTCACGCGCGCGCGCATGAACAGCCTGCCG
>NZ_JABJWC010000143.1 GCF_013155395.1 Komagataeibacter melomenusus
GAACGCACGATCTCAGGTCTGATCGCACTCCTTCAGTCCAACGCCCTGAAGCAGGCAATGGCGCCATACTGCCTGGGTGGTCCCTATGGCCGCCTGCTCGACGCGGACGCAGAGCGGCTGGGCGACGACGCCAGGGAATTCAGGGCCGACCAAAGGTGAGACTTCACATCCGGGGTCAGCGCCACGCCCTCGCCGACAAGGATCTGGCCGAGCCATTCGCTGGCCCATTTTCGCTCATCCGG
>NZ_JABJWC010000144.1 GCF_013155395.1 Komagataeibacter melomenusus
TGACACAACGCGCGAAAAGGCCGCCCGCCAAGCCACCACTCACGCCACATACCAGAACAGCCAGCCACGCGACACCGACGGGGATAGAGGTATTGGCACGACCAAAATATGTATAATTTCCCAGGAGAGCGATTGCGGTAATCCCGGAAAAGATGATGACGGTCAGTGTCCGGCCCGACGATTTCTGTTCAAAGGAGTGGGCAAGTTCCTCAATGGCGAAAACAACGCCTGCGAGAGGTG
>NZ_JABJWC010000145.1 GCF_013155395.1 Komagataeibacter melomenusus
CCTTGGTGCGGGCCTGGGAGCGGCCAGTCCCTGCCTCGCCTGGGCAGACAGGCGCGCCGGCCTGCCCGGGCAGGGCACCGAATACCATCTGGAACTGACCTATCAGGCCCAGGTCACGCCATGGATGGTCGTGCAGCCCGATTTCCAGTATGTGCTGAACCCTTCCGGCGGCATGGGCGACCCGTCCTGCCCAATGCGCCGTATCGGTAATGAAGCCGTATTCGGGCT
>NZ_JABJWC010000146.1 GCF_013155395.1 Komagataeibacter melomenusus
CCTCTATCCCCGTCGGTGTCGCGTGGCTGGCTGTTCTGGTATGTGGCGTGAGTGGTGGCTTGGCGGGCGGCCTTTTCGCGCGTTGTGTCATTCGCCTCTCCAAGGGACTGCCAGGATCACTTCGCCCATTTGCGGCACGTTTCCCTCTCGGTTTTGCCGCTTTATGTGGTCTGCTTCTGGCCCTGATCGGCCTAGTCTCTGACGGGGCGA
>NZ_JABJWC010000014.1 GCF_013155395.1 Komagataeibacter melomenusus
AACCGAGCAAGTCGCTCTTCAACGTCAAAAAATCCCGCCTGTTTCATAGCGCCATTCCTCCAACCAGAACCAGAAAAATGGAATCACAGCGTAGGCCTCAATACCAAGAGGTTTTTAGAACCCTCCACCTGGTCCAACGTCACGGCGTCATAACCCTGCGCCGCGAAAAGTTTTACGGCACTGTCTAAAATACGACGTCGGCTATTTTCCTTATGAGCCTTTGAATATGGCATAAGCTCGCCCCCTCTAAATATGTTCTTGATCATATATTGCGGCTGGCTAGGACCGTCAAAGGAGACGGAAGCGCGGGCAAGGAATCGTTCTTTGATTTCCGTGCTCCATCTCGTTGTAGGAAAGGCCGGTCATGACAAAATTATACTATTCTCCGGGCGCTTGCTCTTTGGCAGGGCATATTTTGCTCGAAGAGTTGGGAAGACCATATGAATTGAAACTGACCCCCGTTGGAGATGAAGGTACAGGAAGTAAAGAATTTCTAAAAATAAACCCGCGAGGAAGAGTGCCTGTTTTAATTGATGGTGGGGAAATAATTACCGAAAGCCCCGCAATCTTATTTTATTTATCGAGTTCATTTTCAGACGGAAATTTCTGGCCAAAATCAGTTTTAGAGCAAGCTCGCTGCTGGGAGTGGTTTAACTGGTTATCGAGCAATGTACACGCGGTTGCCTATGGACAGGTATGGCGACCTGGACGGTTCATTGATGACGAACATCAGTGGAAAAATGTTATTTCAAAAGGGAACAACAACCTTCAGGAATTTAGTGGTGTAATAGAAAATAATATTTCTGGGAGAACATGGTGCGTAGGTGAAGCGTATTCATGCGTTGATCCGTATTTATTTGTTTTCTATTCCTGGGGGAAAGCCATCGGGTTGGATATGGAATCTTCTTTCCCAGCGTGGTCGCGTCATGCAGCGCGGATGTTGGAGCGGTCGGCCGTTCAAAACGCTTTACGGCAAGAAGGTTTGATCCCGTAAATAGCAGCGAGGTACGTTGGGTGTCTTTAGATGGCACAAGAATACCCATTTAACCTCCGCGATCTTCGGCGAGTGATCGCGGTTGCGGAGCACCGTAGCCTGCGTCAAGCGGCCCTGGCCTTGGAGGTGGATCAGGGCACGCTGACGCGCTCGATCCAGGCACTGGAGCACGCGCTTCGTATTCCCCTGTTCGAGCGAATGCGGACTGGGGCGCGGCTCACGGCGGCGGGTATGGCGTTCACCAAGATCGCCGCCTCCGTGCTGGATGGCATGGACGAGGCCATGCTGCATCTGCGCCTGCGGCATAACGGAGTGGTGGGCAGGTTCCGCCTCGGTGTGCAGGTGTCCTTCGCTAGTGGCGTAGTGGCCGCCCTTCTCGAACGGTATCAGAGCGTATGCCCCGATGTGGACTTTCAAGTCATGGACGGCCCGCGTGAGAGATTGCTGGGGGATGTGCTGGCCTCCCGCCTCGACGCGGCGATCGTCATAGCGGGCGAGGGCTGGACCGCCCGAGCCGTCCCGCTGGGGTCGGAAAGAGTGCTGGCGGCTATCGCGCGAGATCACCCCCTCGCGGCGCGGGCGGCGGTGACGTGGCCCGGCCTGTCAGATTGTCTCCTGACGCTCCCGCGTCGTGGTGCAGGCATGGAGCTTCGCAAGCTTGCGCTGCTGCATGGCATCCTGCCTGAGCGTATCATGTTTCATGACGCTGCCATTGATCGGTTGCTGGCACTGGCCCGTCACGGGGATAAGATTCTGCTCATCACGGAAGGCGCTACGGGCATCAGAATGGATGGCGTCGTTTTCCGGCCGGTCATGGATATAAGCGGCCCGACGATATTCGATCTCGCCCTGTGCTGGCGGGATGGAGAAAGCGATCCTGTTCTCGCCCGCTTTATCGAATTGGCGCGGTATCATCATGAGGATGGCGCTTCTTTCCCTGGTGCTGGTGCTGGTGACGTCTGACGCATGGCGGGAATATCGAGGGGGATGTCGTCACGGAAGGATCGTCCCTGGGACAGACGACGTCCCAGTGTATCCAGAAACCGGGCAAAGCGTTCCTGCCCCAGCGCATTGGCGGCGGCCTGCGCCTCGGCAGGGAGCGGCGGCATCTGTCCCAGCCAGAAGCGGATAAACAGGGCGTGCGTTTCCAGCGCGATCATCAGGTCGCGCTCCTGCCGTTGCATCTGCCGCGTCAGCCGGTCTAGTCGCCGCGTGAGGGCTGCTTCGGTTTTCTCAGCGCTATCGGGCGACAGGAGCGAGGCGACCGCCGCCTCCACCACGGCGGAGCGCGTCACCTTCCGACGCGTGGCAAGATCGCCGATGTGCGAAATCATGGCGACGGGCAGGGAGACGTTCAAGCGGTCGCGCATGGAAACCCTCCTTGAAAAGCCATGATGTGAACGCGGGGTTTTTCCAGAGACAAGAGCGAAACCCCATCCCGCGTATCGGGGAGGGCAAGAGCGTGAAAATAGGCTGCGAGCTGATCACATACTGATTCCGAGATCGCGCTTTCGGTCGTGTCGCCAGTCGACTCCCCCGTCATCACGGGCGACCCCATCCACATAGCGGTCGTGCTGCTTTTCCAGCGACGGTGCCCAAGGCACAAGCTGGAAGCCCATGCCGTTGTCGATCATGGCGAACCGGCCCGAGGACAGGTTGAGGCGTTTGACATACTGGCCGGTGACGAAATTGCCGGGAATGCTGCGCTCATAGGTCAGCCCGCTTTCTTTTGCGAGTTTCGCGCCAACCTGATCGAGTTCCTGCTGCCGCAATGTCGCCAGGAGGTTGCGCTGATAGCGCGCTGATCCGTCGGCATGGAATGACGCCAACCCGCGCTCCGCGAGGTGACGGGTGCGCTCCTGCATGGCCTGCCGCACCTCGGCCCCGAAGCCGGTGCGGGTGAGGTCCATGGGCTGACGCTCCACCAGCCGGTGATCGAGCCACGTCGCGCCCGGTGCTTTCACCTGGGCGGCAAGGTCCGCCATCTCCGGGGCGTCCTCGGGCGAGACGATGAAGCGGAAATGATGCCGATCGTCTTTGCAGCGCACGGCAAAATCCTGTGCATCCGCGTCCTGACCACCCGGCCCGAACAGATGCGCTTTTTCGCCGTCGCGGGTGACGCCATCGCGGCGCAGATAGGCGAGATGGTCGGCCAGAGATCCGGGCCGGTTATCACGCATGGTCTGTCGCACCACGCGGGCCTTGACGGTGACGCGGCGATGGGCGTCGAACAGGCGGCTTCTGCCAAACCGGGAATGACCACGCCCGAAGGTCGATGGGCCAGAGCGCGGACTGCCGCCTTTCCCCTTTCCGGGGTTGCCGCTACTGCCTCCGCCCGCGCGTCGGGAGGCATGGAGCACCTGCGCCAGAAAGCTTCGGGGGCGGGCACCACCTCCCTTGCTCCGAATGCGGCCCGGACGGACCCGGAAATCCTCATCGCGGACCATCAGAACCTCACTGTGCAGAAGAACCCCGCAGGAAAGCAGGGCAAAACCTGAAACCCTGCACACGACCGACCCGCCATGCACACAAGAAGACGAAGCGCGACCGCGCTTCGTCGCCCGACGTGGCAGGCCGTTTTATCTTGCCTTCTCTTTCCTTCATGTTTCCCGATCCCCTCAACCCCGGACGCATACCCGAAGCGCTCCCGATGGGATGACAGGTTTTCCCGTTCATGCCGTAAATCCCTCGTCACGGCGCGCTCCTTTGCGAAATGGGGATGAACAGGCCATGAGATGGGGTCTTTGATCGCAGCACCTGAACGAAAATGGGCATCACCTCGGGGGCACGCTGAGCCGCTTCTCGGGATGTAAACGCACCCACAAAAATCGGACATCCGGACGGTGTTTGTTCGTGCGGTTGATCGACAAAACCCACGCCGGCAATTGTACCGCCAACCGACACTCCATGCAGCAGTCGGACGACTCTCGCGACGTATTTCCGGGTCTCATCAGGCAGCATTTTTCCTGCTGTGAGAAACTGCTCATACCGTCCGGGACCGGCATTGTAGGCGGCGAGAAAACCCGCATCGCCGTAGCGGTCATGCAGCCATCGAAGATACGCCGCGCCCGCCGTAATATTGTCGTGCGGGTCATAGGGATCAGCCCCAAGGTTGAGCGCGTGACGCAGTCCCCGCCATGTGTCCGGCATGATCTGCATGAGGCCCATCGCCCCCTTGGGTGATACCGCTGAGGCATCACCCTGACTTTCGGCCTGCATCACGGCAGCAATCCATGCGGAAGGAATCTGCATCCGTGTAGCGGCCTCGGTGACGTAGGTCTCGAACGGCTTGGCGCTGGCCGTCTGCATAGGCATCGCAAACCCGGCGCAGACCACCAGCAGACCAGGCACTGTTTTAACGCGGATCATGACGGCGTTCGGGGACGGTTCCAGACCAGATGGAACGTGTCGTGTTCGTCCCGGTCCGGCAGTAGCCGGGCACGCAGGGGGCGGGCGAAAAGCGGGTCATCAATCATCACCGCCAGCCACAGCCCTATGCGTTCCCCCTGACGCGCCCAGGCGCAGCCCACCTGTATGGCGTCATCTTCCAGACCGCGCAGGACGCGATAATCCGGGGTGTTCTCTGTGGTGGGGTCAGCGATGGGGAGGATCGACAGATCGTCCTCCATCAGAAAGGTGGTGATCTGGCCGAAAAAGCCGTTTGTGGTGCGCGTGAACGTGCCAAGACGGATCATGATACGTCTCTCCTGGTCTGCGGATTGCAGGGCAAAGAATTGAAAACTGGGGGAGGGCTACGCCGAGTTACTGAAGTGGAGGCGACAGCAGCACCGGATGAGGTCTTTCGTCGTGGCCCGGTGCAATCCGTCCGGTCGTGACCCAGATCGGGATAGCGCGGCCTATCACCGTGCTGGCGGGAAGCGGTCCGAAATAGCGCCCGTCCAGACTGCGTGGTTCTGCCGGGTTCATGACGAAAATCTCGCCGCGCATGAGGCGATGACAGCCACGCCAGACGGGTAACGGACGGCCCCGATGATCAGTAGTCAGCGCGTCGCTGACGGGGCTGCCATCAATCGTGATACTGCCATTTGCTCGGCATACGGTCTGTCCTGGTAAGGCCGCGACGGGCTTGAGCAAGGGCACACCGAATGGAAGATAGCCGCGCTGTGACAGCAGCAGGGCCAGCCGGTCGGGCAGACGCACGGCGGCAAGATCTCCGACATGCAGAACACTGTCGGCACGGAGCTGATACAGTCCCACCGGGACGCTGGCCGTGCTGTTCCACAGCAGCCGGGGCGTCACACACACGGCGGCGGACGTGCCCACTACCAGCACGACGAAATAGGTGCCGAAGAACCAGGCGCGCCTGGTCATGACACCAGCCTCGCACGCTTCAGCCATGCCGCGTGCAGGGTATGCGTGTAGCGCCGTGGTTCCTGCCCGGCGATGATACGGTTATGGACATGCCGCCAGTGATCGGGGGAGACGGCGCAGGGATCGAAGCCGAAGCGCTCAATCTGGTCGATCACCTCCAGCACATGCTTTACCTGCGGCCAGCCCGACACGTCGAGCAGCAGGTCGCCGCCAGGCCAGACAAAGGGCACGGTCTGAAAGGCGGTGCCCCGTTCTATGGTGCGCACGATGGCGAGGCAGGACACGACCGTGCCGTAATCATTGGCGGCCCAGCGGATAAAGCCGAACGTGCTGCCGGGTGCGAAACTTAGCAGGCGACGGCGTTTGTCGAGCACGCGGTCGGAGATCGGCCTGCCGAACCTGATCCAGTGTTCGATGCGCTTTTCGATGAAGGTCAGTTCGACTGTAGTCAGGTTGGAATTATCCGCTCTCATGGTCTGTTCCTCCGTGAGGGCATCTCACGCAGGGCGGCGGCATAGTTGTCGTCCGAGGTGTTTTGGCAGCGATGGCGCTGAAGCCATGCTTCCACGTCCTCGCGGAGATAGAGGACGCGCGAGCCAACCTTTAGAAACGGTGGACCGCCGCCGGTGCAGCGGTATTTCTCCAGCGTGCGAATAGAGACCCCGATCAGTTCGGCGGCTTCACCCCCGCGCAGATAGGGGCGCAGGATACGGGACGGGGATGTAAGCGGGCGTGCTGGTACAGAGACCTCGGACGTCGGTTGTGTCGGTGGCACGGATACGCCCATTTTGGGTTTCGTGGCATCGGTCATGAAAACCTCCCTGTCGATGCGGCGTGCTTCGGGGGGGAAGCTGAGCCGGTAAGGGGAGGCTGACGGGAAAGAAGCGGTCTGGGAGTGGAGGAAATGATGTGCGCGAATTCCTCCACCCCAAAAGGGTAATGGAGCGCAAGGCGAGGTCGGAAATGAGGGTGGTCAGAGTCCGTCCAGCAGTGCGAGATATCCGCCATGAACAAGTGCGCTGCCCTCGTCGCGCAAGGTGCGGGCCATGGTACGCAAGGCAGAATCGCGCCAGATGTCGTCGGGCATGGTCCGGGCGTCCGGGTCGAGTAGTTTCGCCGCAATGTCGCGCAGGCTGGCACCCGTCGCATCCAGATCGAAGGCATGCAGGCGCAGGGCAAGCTGCCGCCAGCGTGTCGGGGTAATTCGGCAGGGATGGCGTGAGGGCAGGCGATAGCCCAGCACATGGGCGCAGAAACGGGCAGCCTCATCACTGCGTCGCCGATAGGAAGGATCAACAGGGATATGGACTGCCGGGCAGGCGGCGGCCGCGCCATGAAGGGAAAGACTGAACGTGGCCGAGGGCGTCGCTACCACGATGGCGCGGCCCAGTTGGTCGGCCTGATCGAACAAGGGATGACCCAGTGAGCGCCAGGAGGGAAGGGCAGGCGGAGTGAAGCTGTCAACAGCGTGTGTCAGGCTGATGACGCTGGAGGTGACGCCCGGTCGCCAGATCACGGGCACGCGGGTGACGGGTATTTCCGGGCTATGTGGGAAAACGTATCCTCCAGCGCTGGCAGAAGGTATCCCATTCCGCGTTGGGATTGGATGCGCCTGCTGAGATCAATCGCGCTGTCTCGGCATGATCTTTGCGATAGGTCGTCCAGCGCCGCATGAAGGCCCCGGCGAAACCGGCTTCATCCAGGCGTTTGAGGGCGGCACGGTCGGTCTCTGACTGCCAGACGTCGAGCGGCATGGGGCGGCCTCCCGGATCAGGTCCGTTTGTCGCTGATTTTGTGAGAAGCCGAGGATTTCAGAAACGGAACGAGCCTGCATAGAGCGAAGGCCGCATAACGTAACCGCATGATTCACTTCATGAAAGTGATAACAGGCTCATGATCTACGGAAGATGGCGGCTGTTGGTGCCGCTCACCTCAGGGTCCGCTCAGAAATGTAGAGAATACTCCGTGGTTAAATACTCTGCAAGAGGCTGCCCTATCCTGTATGAACATACGGGAGATTCTGGCAGCAAACCTTAAACGATACCGGCGTGAACGCGGGGTGTCGCAGGAAGAGCTTGCCCATCTTGCTGAGATCGACCGGACCTACATCAGTTCGCTGGAGCGGTGCCAGTATGCGGCTTCCATTGAGGTCGTGGACCGGCTGGCGAAAGCGTTAGGGGTTGAGGCATATGATCTGTTAAGGTTAGTGTAATATAGAATGATTATCTTACCTATACTATTTCATTCGAGAAAATAAAAAATCATACGCACCTATTTTCTTTCTTTACATATAGTTTGGTATTTCTCATCTATAATTTTAGCCATACATTCATCTAAAAATAGGCGAATATTTTTCTTTGATGTTTCATTTACTTTGTTTTCATATGTTATGTTTGATAATAAAAATGTTAATTCTGCATTTAAGTAACTATGATCAGAACGTCCGGTCGCGTTAAAGAAAAAACTTACCTTGAATTTTCCTGAATTGGCAGCCTTTTGATATTTAAATTGCAAATCAATTTTTTGGATATGATAATATTTATAATATTGCTCATCTGATATTAGAAAAACATCATTCATTTTTTCACCATCAATTTTCATTTTTTTGACGGCATCTTTCATCCATGAAATTTGTGGGTCGTTAGGCAAAGGCGGAGCATTTTTGTCAACATTAATTTCTATATTATCGACATCTCCGACTGAAATGTTGTTTGGTAATCCTGCTGTTAGACGTTTAAAAAATCTAATGCGTTCCTCATTGTCAAAAGAATTAAATCGTATTTGATCAGGATTTTCAGATGTAACAATATTCGAATGTTTGAGTAGCTTTGATATGTTCTTTATTATATTATTATTTATATTATTTGTTTCTTTTGAAGAGTGATTTGCTGAGAATTCAAGTTTTATAGATCCGTCTTTCTTCGAGATATTTACGGTTCCACAAAAAACAAGCTCTCTTTCTAGCCAATTTTTACTATAATCTGTGCGAGTTATCTTGTAGGATATGCTCGCCTCATTTTCATTTTCGATACATAGATTGGGAGAGGAATTAAAGGAAACATTATCTATTCCGGAAAGGAGCCATGACGAATCGTCAAATAATCCATTTCTTAATGGAGAGATCCAGTCAGAGTCTTTTGAATTCAGTTCAAGGTTAGATATTTTTATCTTCGACTGAGATTCTCTATCTATACTTGATTCTATTAACGTTGAGAAATTATCCGGAGTCAGAAGCGTAGAAGATAAAATGGGAACGGTATTACATTTGTCATTTCTTCCAATGTAGATGCCTTTTTCTTTTAAGATACAGTCTATTTCTCCATAAGATATATGGTCACTATTGAGTAATACACGCAAGTCAGATCCAAATAAAATGATAGAATCTGTATCTATAGGTGATTTCATTTCACTCTCCTGTTTCTAGAAGGCTAAGAATTGATTTTTTGAAAGAAAATATAGTTATTATTTCTTCTCGTTCTGAGAAATGCATTCGAGCAAGTTGCGCGGCTTGTTCATCTTTTGTTGGGTTGTAATCAGGCATACCAATGTATATTCTTTTTATGATACCAGCGGAAAATTTGAGTGCATAGGATAAAATTCTTTTATAAGAATTCTGGCTAAAAGCTTGATTGGCGTAAATGACTAATTCGACAGATGTAGAATCTTCTGATCGAATAAGGCATGGAACTATATCGGATGCAATTAGTTCAAGGGGCAGAGAATTCCCTGATCGCTTCTCTTTGTCGTAAATGTTGGTTCCAATTTGAGGGTAAAAGAAATCAGAGGTTTTCTTCGAAAATCGAATAGAAATATCATCTATAATTTTTATTAAAAATGCTGCCCTCGAATTATCTATGAGATACACGGGGAAAATACAATCTTCTTCTAGACGAACATTTGAAAGCTGCGGCTTTATGTCACATTCTAGGTTTGTGTCTTCATTGTGAAGCCATATCAAAAGACCGGAATGAGTTTTTTTGTTTCTGGTTCCATATGCATCGCATATATCTTGTATTTCTTTGCTATGTTTAGCACATGCAATAGTTTCTTGTAGTTCTGTATAATATTCTTTGAATTTTCTTTTTAGAGTTGCCGGGCTTGGAGGAGCTGAAAGTGAATTTTTTACAGAGACATGGACTATATCTGTTCTATCGTCATGAAATGGGTTGTGATAGATAAAAATAATATCTCCACCATGTGTCTTGCGTGGATTTCCTGATTCATTTACATGGGATTTATTATTGCACGCAATCGTCACGTTCTGGAGAAAAGTTTTCCATCCGATTAATTCCAAAAGTTTCTTGGAAATTTCTTCTCCGATTTCTCCAGATTTTTTTGATTTCTCACCCATCACTGATCTTTCTTTATGTTAACATCGATTATCGCTCGATAACCATTTTCATGTGGTTCAATTTTTACTTTTGAGACCATAAGGGAGGGATCTGTAATGACAAAAGATGCTCCGGATGAAACCTTTATTTTGCTTGTAATATTCTTTGTTTGTTTGACAAAATCAGTGGAGTAAAAAATACTTTCATTGCTTAGATTAATTCCGGAACTTATATTAGCTCCTGCTATTGATTTAGATATAATGTCATCATTGACAAATTCAGATAAAATTTCTTTTAATTCACTGAAGTTTAGGATCTTTCTAGATTCTGTTTTCGTTTTTAACTTCGTAATTAATTTTGCTTCTTTATCTGCATTATCTATTTTTGACATAACACCTTTCAATACAGACCCGCAGGCTTTGGCGTTTGATTGGGATGTTTGTCTGAGGGATACCTTTAAAAATGAATCCAGCCAATATTTTATTTTTTGTCCTAGATTATCAATAGAAAACACCCCCGCGTTTTCTGAAATAATCAAACTGCCTTTTTGTATCTGGCTTAATGATATCCCACTTCTTTCAATAAGATTAAAAGAATTTGTTGATTTCTGTATATCTAGAAAATAATCTTTTTTTTCTATTTTAATTATAGCTAAAGCATCATGTATTCTTTCTTTATATAATATATTAGAGAAAAGTAAAAACAATACATTTCCTTTTGAAATATTTGGGTGATTCGATGTGCTGTAGAGATATTTAGAAATATTTTGTGTTTGTTTGATAAATGATTCATGGTTAGAAAATATTCTACTTGATAAAGTAAATATGGCATTCAAATTTAAATCAGACTCATGGAAAAAATCGTATATTTTTTCTTGTTTAGAAAATGGCTTCAAGTAATTTTTTAATAAAATATCTTCAAGATCACTGTCGAAAGATGTTTCATATTTCGAAAGTTCAATGCCTTCTTCTCTGGTTTTGTTTCCCACTTGATGGATTGCTATTTTTTTTAGGCGCGATGAACTTATGTCTATTATTTCACTCATAATTATTTTTCCAAAAAATGTATGGAGTATTAATTAAATCAATCATTTTGTACCTTTGGATTCCATGAGGCCTAGTAGGTAGCATCAAGCTACGTTTATGCGTTAAAATTAGTCTCTCAGCTTTCTGAAGTAAAGTTGCTTTCTGTTGGTGCGATTCAACGCGATGATTGAGTGCATATTCCTTTTCAGGGGAGGGGGGCTGTTAGAGAGCTTATCTTGTACCTAAAGCGTGAGCGATCGCATCGGCCACGTCATTTGCAGTTTTCCTAATTGGATCAGTTTTTAAGTGGGCATACCGTGCGGTGGTCTGTACCTGTGTATGACCTAGCAACCGCCCGATCATGGTCAGGTCTGCGCCGAGCTGAAGTGCATCTGATGCGAAGGAATGGCGCAGGTCATGGATTCGTAGTGTGTCCAGCCCAGCCCGCGCGCGTATCCGTCGCCAAGGCTTCTGGATGTCGGTCAGATACTGGCCCTCCACCTTCCCGATGATGACATGGGGATTACCCTCGATCCGGGGCATGTCCGACAGCACGTCCAGCGTCGCCTTGCCGATGGGTACGACCTTGGCCCCGGTCTTGGAATCCGGCAGTCGCAGGACACCGGCCCGAAAATCCACATACTCCCATTTCAGGGTCTGGATTTCCCCCAGACGGCACCCGGTTAGCAGCAGTAGCCGAATGCAGGTCGCGGCTTCCGGCTCACCGTCCGCTTCTCGGAGCACCTTGCCCAGGCGGGCCAGTTCGTCGGGAGTCAGGTAACGCTCCCGCTTCACCTCCTTGTAGCGTTTGACCTTCCAGCATGGATTGATCCCGTCCGACCGTACGCCCCAGGTGTCGGCTAGGGTGAACATGATCGACAGAACGCCCAGCACCCGGTTGGCCTGGTAGGGCGTCGTTTTCAATCCTTGGTGCAGTTCGACGACATCGGCGCGGGTCACGTCGATGACCTTGAGTGTGCCCAGCTTCGGTGTGATGAACAGGTCCACGCAGCGGCGATACTCATACTGTGTCGAGGGCTTGCAATGCGAGGCGACGTGTTCGTCGAGGAACCGCCTGCCGAACTCTTTCATGGTCGCGGCGGCGCGCAGCCGGTCGCGTTGCGCGCCGGGATCGCTGCCCAGCCGGACATCGGACAGGTGCTTCATGGCCTCGGTGCGGGCCTGATCCGGAGTGATCGGGCCATGCGGGCCGATATTGACCCGCCGGATGCGTCCGCCTGCGCGGAACTGGGCCAGGTAGATTTTCCGCCCCGAGGGATGGACCCTCAGACCAAAGCCTCGAAGCTCGTCGTCCCAGAGGAAATACTCCTTGCCGGTTCTGGCGGCGGCTTCGACGGAACGTTTCGTGATCTTGACCATGGGGAACCCTCCCTTGGTTGGAATCACTGGAATCAAATAGGAATCATTTGGGGGCAAAATCAGGCGATTCCAGTCGTAAGAGAGTGTAGCATGCTCCGAGTAAAAACGTAAATAAAACCACTACTTATCGTAGAAAAATTGGCCGCATGCAGAAAAAGTGTAAGTATTCGACTGGAACTCATAACCTGAAGGCCGCAGGTTCAAATCCTGCCCCCGCAACCAAGCATTATCCAATATCATCAGCATGTTAAGCCGTCCGGAAGGGCGGCTTTCTGCGTTTGGGAAACACGCGCAGGATGCGTATAGGATGCAAATGGGAGTGAAACTCCAGCGAAGATAGGACTGAAATCGGGGATCTTCATGATGGCGTGTCAAGTGTGTTGGAGCCCGGCGATACGGTCGGCAGCGCGATCCTGTGTTACGATGGATCATGGTTTCCGCCCCTCTCGATTCCGCGCCAGCAGGAGCGTCCCGCCGCGTGGCGCGGCTACCTTATCCGAGGCGCTGGCCGACCTTGTAGAGCGGGTGTCGTTCCACAACGCCGAGAACGGTTTCTGCGTCTGAGGGTAAAAATGCGCGGGCAGCGCGATCTGGTCACTGTCGTCGGCCATGCCGCCATGATTTTGGCGGGCGAGTTCGTGCAGATGTCGGAGCGCTGGTTCAATGACCACACCCATGGATTGCAGTTCAAGACGGAGTTCCTCAGGGCCAGCCCACCGACCACGCTCGAGGGCATCGAACGCTATTTCGGTTGCGGTGAAATTTCTGATTACTCCGGCGCTGATGCCCTGCTGGACCTATCGGTCGTGACACCGCGCCGACTTCCGTCGCTATCGGGATCGCAACCGTATCGAGCGGATGTTCAACAAGCTGAAGCAGTTTCGCCGTATCGCAACCTGCTATGACAAGACGAGAAAATCGTTCCTCGCCTTTCTCAACCTCGCCGCAGTCAAGTTGTGGCTACCGTCTTTTGTCAACAGAACCTAGGCATGATCGGAAAAGACAGACGGGATGATATTCATCATGCCGCGATGCCATCTGTCCTGTTGTTCAAGGTTTTACAGAACCTAGAGCTTCTGCCGCATTTCCTCACGGATCTGGTTGCACTGCTTGGTAAAGACGCTGGCCTGCGAGGCTGTCATGAAATTGATGATGAAGGCCCCGATCAACGAGCAGAATGACAGGCCGATGACGAATTTTCCGGTCACGCTGATGCTGGCATCATAATATTCCGCTGAATACCATAGCAGGAACAGGCTGAGTACCGCGCCAATAAAGCCCAGAATACCGGTGGAATGGATAAGGGAATCTTCCTCGCTGCTGAATGATGAGGATTCTTTCCACAGCAGGTAAAGCTTCT
This sequence comes from Komagataeibacter melomenusus, assembly GCF_013155395.1. Classification (GTDB taxonomy): domain Bacteria; phylum Pseudomonadota; class Alphaproteobacteria; order Acetobacterales; family Acetobacteraceae; genus Komagataeibacter; species Komagataeibacter melomenusus. The sequence goes on from NZ_JABJWC010000014.1 coordinate 13,423, forward strand.
GGTTCATTTCATCGACCTGGCAGTCATGCTCGAGCTGGGCGGCAGAGGTCACTTTTCCCGGTGCCGAGCGGTGCATGTCGAGTTCCTGCTGCGCCTTGGCAAAGACGCGCCGACGTTCCTTTATGGCAGGCAGGCTGATATCCACAAAGCTGAGAATAGCCACATTCAGGCCGGCCGATAATTGCACGACAGCCTGAAAATCACCCCACGTCTGACTCACGCGGATTCTCCCTTATCTTCACACCCCTGTTATCACGATAGCGCAGGAACGTGCGATGCAGGAGATTATAAAAATGACCGGCAGGGCTGCATCCCCGCCCGTGATGCCTGCCGCCCTGGAAGTGCGCCATGCGTGCGCGAACAGGGGCTGGCCTGACTTTTCAGGTTATGTCTTAGAGTATTTTTAATTCTTTGCGCCGATCTTTTTCCTCCATGTCGGTTCTGGTGTCGTCGCCTTGCTGGAACCGGAATTGATTCCGTGGGGGAAGAAAATGTCTGCTGTCCTGACCACAGCTATGCGCCGTTCAGGCCGGGAACTGCCTCTCACCGGTGCCCTGACCGGCATGAACCCGGAGCCAGAGGGCGCGCAGGCCGCATCTGCCGGAACCGCGCATGCGGCCGATCTTCACCTCATGACCGACAGGGGCGACACCATCGGCAGGATGCGCGACGCCAACCGCTATGCGGTTTTCATGCTGCCGCCCGATCTTGGCTCCGTAAAGATCATGTCGCGCAGCGCCCGCCCGGTCAGCGTGGCTGGCCCGTGCCGCGATGACCATCGCCCGCGTGGCGTGCTGGTCCGGCATATCAAGCTGTTTGAAGGCACCGTGGCCCGCCATATCGTCATGCATCTGGCGCAGAAAGCACCAGAAGGGTGGCATGATGATTTTTATGCCCTGCGCCCCGAACCCTGCCGCTGGACGGACGGGCAGGCGCTGCTGCACCTTGGCCCGCGCCATCCCGGCATGCTGGGCGTGCTGTGCATGGAGGTTCTGGCCTGTGGTCCCTATGGCCCGTCGCCCGCAGCCAACCAGTCCCGCCCGACCGCCTGAAGCGCCAAAGCCCGCTCATAAACAGTAAGGAAGGTTCTGGCACCGCTGCCTGCAGGCACAAGGGCGCAAGGATGCCCCATAACCCGTGGCAAGGTTTTGCGGCACTTTATGAAGCCGCAGGACCATCCTTCGCGAAGCCCGCCAGGAAAATCTGCACGGCCTTGTGAAAGCGCGGCCGCATGTCCTGCTCGATCCAGGCGCGGTCGGGCGCACAGGCCAGGCTTTGCAGCATCAGGTCGCCAATGGTCATGCCAAAGAGCATGTTGCTGTACATGGATATATCCGCCACCGACCTGTTCCGCGCCCGCACGTAGCGGTCGAGCCAGGTGGTGAGCACATTGTCCTTTCCGCCCGCGCGCAGGCTGGTCAGAATCTGACGGATGTCTTCCGACTGCTGCGATTCGGTCACCAGCGCGCGGATCAGGCTGATGCGATCCGGCCGCAGGATCACGCTGCCAAGCCGCATGAGCAGTTCGGTCAGTTCCTCCACCGGGTCGGCCATGTGCAGGCATTTGCCAGGGCTGACATTGAACAGCCTGCTGCTGACCAGCGTGCGGAACAGATCCTGCTTGGAATGGAACATGAGGTAGAGCGTGCGCTTGGACATGGCCGAATGCTGCGCCACCTTGTCCATCGAGGCCGCGTGATAGCCGCATTTCTGCAACACTTCGCTTGCCGCGTCGAGAATGCGTTCGCGGCGTTCGCATTCCTCCATTTCCGGGGGGCGACCGGGGCCGCGGCGCGGTGTATCGCAGTTCTCATGCATGGGGCCGTGTCCCTCCTGTCCAATCTTGCTCATTCGTAATCTGCTCCGGCCCGTTTTGAATGGGTGCCCTGCTTGACCGCCTTATGGAGACGATATAGTTTTCCATTCATTGAAAACCAAATGGTTTCCTTATTTGGCTTTCATATGGCGGCCATGTGCGGCAAACAGCACGGACGTGATTCAGAAACATTTTTAGATTACGGCCCACAAGCCGGTTGGTGACCATGATGCAATATTCCCGTGTCGTAGCCCCGGCGGCTCTGATACTCGCCCTGGCGGGGTGCCAGAAGCATGCCGCCGCCCCCAAGATGCCGCCGCAGCCCGTCACGGTCATGACGCTCAAGGCCGCCCCGGTGGAAATCCACACCCAGCTGCCCGGCCGCACCGAGGCGTTCGAGATCGCGCAGGTGCGCCCGCAGGTCAGCGGCGTGATCCAGAAGCGGCTATTCGTTGAAGGCACGGACGTGCAGGCAGGCCAGCAGCTCTACCAGATCGATCCCAGCATCTATCAGGCGGCGGTGGATAGCGCGCAGGGCCAGCTGCTGCATGCTCAGGGCACCGAGGTCACCGCGCGCGCCAAGCTCAACCGCTACGGGCCGCTGCTCAAGGCCCATGCCGTAAGCCAGCAGGAATATGATGATGCGCTCGCCGCCGAGCGCGCGGCCCAGGGTGATATCCTGAGCGCCAAGGGCCAGCTCGAGCGCGCCACGGTCGATCTGGGCTATACCCACATGAATGCGCCCATCACGGGCCGCATCGGCCGTTCCATCCTGACCGTGGGCGCGCTGGTTACCGTCAACCAGACCAACAACGTCGCCATCGTGACCCGGCTTGACCCGATCTATGTCGATGTGAACCTGCCCGCCACCGAACTGCTGCGCTTCAAGCGTGAACTGGCGCAGGGGCGGCTGACGCGCGCGGGCGACAATGCCGCCTCCATTACCGTAACGCTGGAAGATGGCACGACCTACGAGCATTCGGGCAGCATGCAGTTCTCGGAAGTGAACGTGGATGAAGCCACCGCCACCGTCGTGGTGCGCGCGGTCATGCCCAACCCCGAGCGTCTGCTCCTGCCCGGCATGTACGTGCACGCCCAACTGGCCGAGGGGCTGGACCCCGATGCCCTGCTGGTGCCGCAGCAGGCGGTGCAGCGCAACTCCCACGGTGACCCGCAGGTGTGGGTGGTCGATGCCGATAACCGGGTCAGCCTGCGCCCCATTACGGTGGGGCAGGCCATCGGCACGGACTGGCTGGTGACTGGCGGCCTGAAAAGCGGCGAGCGCGTGGTGCTTGAGGGACTGCAGAAAATCCACCCCGGTGACACCGTCGCCCCGCAGGATGCGGCCGAACCGGCCAAGGCAGGATAACCCCCATGTCTCTGTCGCGCTTTTTCATTGACCGGCCCGTCTTCGCGTGGGTGATCGGGCTGATCATCATGCTCGTGGGCGGGGTGTCGATCTTCCGCCTGCCCATCGCGCAGTATCCCTCCATCGCACCGCCACAGATCGCCATTACCGTGACCTATCCCGGCGCTTCGGCCGATACGGTGAACGATACGGTCGTGCGCCCCATCCTGCAGCAGATGTTCGGGCTCGATCACCTCGAATACATCTCGTCGCAGTCCTATGCCTCGGGGCAGATGGAAATCGACCTCACCTTCGCGCAGGGCACCAACCCCGACATCGCGCAGGTGCAGGTGCAGAACAAGCTGCAGCTCGCCCAGCCCAAGCTGCCGCAGGAAGTGACCGCGCAGGGCCTGAGCATTACCAAGGCCGTCAAGAACTTCATGATGGTGCTCGGCTTCATCTCGACCGACAACAGCATGAGCGGCGCCGATATCGCCGATTACGTGGCCTCGAACATCTCCGATCCGCTCAGCCGCGTGACCGGCGTGGGCGACCACACGCTGTTCGGCGCGGAATACGCCATGCGCATCTGGCTCGACCCCTCGAAGCTGTACAAATACGGCCTGACCGTGGGCGATGTGCAGACCGCGATCCAGACGCAGAACATCCAGGTTTCATCAGGCGAACTCGGCGGCGTGCCGGCCGTCAAGGGCGCGCGGCTCGATGCGACCATCATCGGGCCGACGCGCCTGCGCTCGCCCGAGGCGTTCGAGAAGATCCTGCTCAAGGTGCAGCAGGATGGCTCGCAGGTGCGCATCCGTGACGTGGCCCATGTCGAGCTGGGGCCGCAGACCTACAACACCCATTCCTACTATAACAACATGCCGGCCTCGGGCATGGCGCTCAAGCTCGCCCCCGGCGCCAACCAGCTCCAGACCGAGAACGCGGTGCGCGCGCAGATCAAGGAACTCGAGCAGTTCTTCCCGCCCGGGCTCAAGACCGTCTATCCGCTCGATACCGAGCCCTTCATCGTGCTGTCGATCAAGGAAGTGGTCATTACGCTGATCGAGGCGATCGCGCTGGTGTTCCTGGTCATGCTGGTGTTCTTGCAGAACTTCCGCGCCACCCTCATCCCCACCATCGCGGTGCCGGTGGTGCTGCTGGGCACGTTCGGCATCCTGGCCGCACTTGGCTTTTCCATCAACACGCTGACCATGCTGGCCATGGTGCTGGCCGTGGGCCTGCTGGTTGATGACGCCATCGTGGTGGTGGAAAATGTCGAGCGCGTCATGACCGAGAAGAAACTCTCCCCGCGTGATGCGGCCCGGCAGTCGATGGACGAGATCTCCGGCGCGCTGGTGGGCATCGTGCTGGTGCTCACGGCGGTGTTCCTGCCTATGGCGGCCTTTGGCGGCTCGACGGGCGTGATCTACCGGCAGTTCTCCATCACCATCGTCGCGGCCATGTGGCTTTCGGTGGTGGTGGCCATGGTCATGACACCGGCCCTGTGCGCGACCATGCTCAAGCCCGGCGCGCATGAAAAGACCACCGGGGCCGCAGGCTGGTTCAACCGCCATTTCGCGCGCATGACCACGGCCTACCAGAACGGGGTGGGGCGCGTGCTCGGGCATGCGGGCCTGTCCATGCTGGTGTTCGTGCTGATTACGGCTGGCGTGGGCTGGCTGTTCATGCGCCTGCCCGGTGGCTTCCTGCCCGATGAGGACCAGGGCCTGATCTTTGGCCAGGTCACCATGCCGCCCGGCTCCACGCTGGAGGAGACGGCGGCCGTCAACCGCAAGGTGGCCGACTATGTGCTCAGGACCGAGGGCAACAACGTCGAATCCGTCTATTCCACGAACGGGTTCAACTTCGCAGGCCAGGGGCAGAGTGCGGGCGCCTTCTTCATCCGCCTCAAGGACTGGGATGAGCGGCCCGCCGCCAGCCAGACCTCGGCGGCGATCGCCATGCGCATCATGATGCATTTCTGGATGGACCCGGTGGCCCAGATCTTTGCCGTCAACCCGCCCGCCGTGCTGGAACTCGGCAATGCCACCGGCTTCGACCTTGAACTTGAAGACCGTGGCCACCTTGGCCACACCCAGTTGCTCGCGGCGCGCAACATGGTGCTGGGCATGGCGGCCAAGGATCGCCGCCTGACCGCCGTGCGCCCCAACGGCATGGAAGACGCGCCGCAGTTCCATCTCGATATCGACCGCGAGAAGGCCAACGCGCTGGGCATTACCATTGCCGACATCAACACCACCATCGAAGGGGCGCTGGGGTCGATCTATGTCAACCAGTTCCTGCGTGATGACCGCGTGAAGCAGGTCTACATCCAGGGCGAACCCGATGCGCGCATGATCCCTGATGACCTGAGCAAATGGTATATCCGCAACGCCACCGGCGGCATGGTGCCGTTCAACGCCTTCGTGTCCGGGCAGTGGATCATGGGGCCGCAGAAGGTCGAGGACTATAACGGCCTCAACGCCTTCGAAATCCTTGGCCAGCCCGCTGCCGGCTACAGCTCGGGGGATTCGATCGCCGCCATGAAGGAGATCCTGGCCAAGCTGCCCGCTGGCGTGGGCTATGAGTGGACCGGGCTGTCGTTCGAGCAGATGGCCTCGGGCTCTTTCACCGGGCCGCTTTACGCGCTGGCGGTGATCGTCATCCTGTTCTGCCTGGCCGCCCTGTATGAAAGCTGGGCCATTCCGTTTGCCGTGCTGCTGGTCATTCCGCTGGGCGTGCTGGGCGCGATCGTGGCCACGCTGCTGCGCGGCATGGCCAATGACGTGTATTTCCAGGTGGGGCTGCTGACCACGGTGGGGCTGGCGGTGAAGAACGCCATCCTGATCGTGGAATTCGCCAAGGCGTTTTTCGAGAACGGGGCAACCCTTGAGGAATCGGTGCTCGAGGCAGGCCGCGAGCGCCTGCGCCCCATCCTCATGACCTCGATTGCCTTCGTGGTGGGCGTGTTTCCGCTGGCCATCGCCACGGGTGCGGGGTCTGCCGCGCGTGTCGCCATCGGCACGGCGGTGGTGGGCGGCATGCTCACGGCTACCCTGCTGGCGGTGTATTTCGTGCCGCTGTTCTTTGTGGTGGTGCTGCGCCTGTTCCGCGTCAGGCGCCTGTCCGAGCGGACCAAGGGAGCGTAATGCGATGACCGTTCTCCCCACACTCAGGCGGGCCGGTGCGGCAACGCTTGCGGCCATGCTGCTGGCGGGCTGCACCATGATCCCGCATTACAAGCGCCCCACCCCGCCGCTGGCCAGGGCATGGCCCGCTTATGCCACCACGGGCGACGCGGTGGCCGAGAACCCGCTTGCGGCCAATCTGGGCTGGGCGGAATTCTTTACCGACCCCCGGCTCAGGGCGCTGATTGCCATCGCCATCCGCGAAAACCGCGATCTGCGGGAGGCGGCAGCCGATATCCGCCGCGCGCAGGGGCAGTTCGACATCCAGCACGCCAGCCTGTTCCCCGCCATCAGCGGCGGCGGCGAGGCGATGTTCCAGGGGCCGTCGGATGCAGCAGGCCTGAGCTTTGCGCCGGGCCTCGATACCGGCCACCCGCCCATGTTCAAATATTACCAGATGGGCATTGGCGTCTCGTCGTATGAGATCGACCTGTTCGGGCGCATCCGCAGCATGTCGCGCGAGGCGGCGGAACATGCGTTGATGCAGCGCGAAAACGCGCGCGCCATGCTGATCAGCATCATCTCGCAGGTGGCCACGGCCTATATCTCGTGGCTGGGCGACCAGGCCTCGCTGCGCCTGTCCGATGAGACGATGGCCTCGCAGGAAGCCACGCTGGAGATGGTCAAGGCCCGCTTCGCCCATGGCGAGACCGACCAGATGACCCTGCGCCAGACGGAAACACAGGTGGCGCAGAGCGGGGCCTTTCGCGATGAATCGCGCCGGCATGTGCGGCAGGATGAAAACCTGCTGACCATGCTCATCGGCCAGCCCATCCCCGATAACCTGCCCCCCGCCAGCCCGCTGGGCCAGCAGACCATCATGCAGGACCTGCCGCCGGGGCTGCCGGCCGACGTGCTCGAGCACCGCCCCGACATCCAGGCCGCCGAGCACGACCTGCTGGCCGCCAATGCCGATATCGGTGCGGCCAAGGCGGCGTTCTACCCGCGCATCACGCTCACCGCATCCGATGGCATCAGCAGCCTGCAGCCGCACAAGCTGTTTACATCGGCCGCGACCACATGGGGTGTGTCGCCGCAGTTGCAGGTGCCCCTGCTCAACTGGGGGCAGAACAGCGGCAACCTGAAGGCCTCGCGCGCCATGCGGGCCTCGAAGGCCGCGGCGTATGAAAAGACGGTGCAGGCCGCCTTCCGTGAAGTGGCGGATGCGCTGGCCGCGCGCGACACCTACCGCGACGAGACGGCGCAGATGGACCGGTATGTCTCGACCTCGGCCGATGCGTACAGCCTGGCCATGATGCGCTACAGGGCCGGGACGGATTCCTACCTGACATCGCTGGTGTCGCAGCGCACGCTGTTGCAGGCGCAGCAGTGGCAGATCTCGATCGCGGTGTCGCGCTACCAGAACCTTGTCACCCTCTACCGCGCCCTTGGCGGCGGCTGGACGCAACATACGCCCGTGCCCGCGCCGCCCAAGGGGCAGAAAGTGACCGGGAAGGGGTGAGGGGGGAGTTTCGGGCACCGGCTTTTTTTAAAAGGCGGTGTTCTTCTGAAGCTTTTTGAAAAAAGCTTCACCAAAAACTTTTCTCTTTTATCTTCAGTCCAGGTGGTTGCTGCTGCGGCCCTGCTTGATGCGGCTGCGGTGCTTCTTGTTGTCCACCCGCTTGCGGCGCTGCGTGCGCGAGGGGCGGGTGGGCACGCGGTAGGCCTGTACGTGGCTGGCCGCGGCAATCATCTCATGCAGGCGGGCCACGGCGTCCTCGCGGTTGCGGATCTGGCTGCGAAAGCGGCGCGCGGTCAGCACGATCACGCCATCCGCCGTCATGCGGCTGCCTGCTACCGCAATCAGCCTGCTTTTGACACGGGCGGAAAGTGAGGGCGAACTGCGCGCATCAAAGCGCAGTTGCGCCGCCGTCGCTACCTTGTTGACGTTCTGCCCGCCCGGCCCCGAAGCCAGGATATAGGTCACATGTAATTCATCATCGGGGATGGTGGGGGGTGACATGGCGGTTTACGGTCCTGAAGGGAGGCAGATGCGGCGGCCGCCTATGAGCGGCCCTGCGTGGGCGGCATTGCTGTACCGGCTGTTTGCTATCACCATGCCTGCCGCGAGATGACAAGAGCGGAGGAGCACAATCATGAACGATCAGGCCGAAACGGACCAGTTGCGCAAGGTTCTGGCGCAGGCGGCGGGCGATGCGGCGCAGGCCAAGGTCATGCCCGTGGTCAAGATGATCGCGGCCCAGCAGATCGTTGTCATGGACCTCATGCAGATGCTTGTCGAGGCGAAGGTACTGCATGCCGATGAAATCGCCGCCCGCATGCGCCATCACATCGAGCATACCGATACGAAGGACATGGCCGCGCGCGCCCTGTTCGAGCAGGTGCGCGCCCGCTTCGCATCGACCGCCCCCAAAACCTGATTTGCAAGGAAGATGTTGCACATGGCCGATCATCCTCCTGCCCTGCGGGCAGAAATCGCAGCGCTCAAGGCGGAGCTGGCGCGCGTGCGTGAAGAACTCGTGCAGGCCCGCAAGACGATCCATGACCTGAACCTGCAACTGCGGCGTGATGCGTCACGCCCCGCCACGCGCTGAATGCGCCCGAAAGGGAACTGCCACCATGAAAGATGAACGCGACGCCGCCGGCCGGGCCGTGGTCTATCCTACCGTCAGTTGCGGGGCGGAGGCCGTGCAGGATTCCATCGTGGTGATGGACCTGTTCATGGCCACCGCACCCGAGCACATGCCCAGGGGCGACAGGCGCGTGGTCACCGTGCTGCCGCCTGAACTGGCGCTCAACCTTGCCGGGCAGTTGCGCCAGGCCGCCGAGCGCTGTCAGGCCGCCCGCGCCGAAAAGCAGGCCAAGGGCTCAACCCCCGCGGCCTGACAGCGCCCGCATGCCGCCATAGCGCAGGTTGACCGCAACGGTTCCGCCCTGCACGGTGGGAATGGCGAGGGTGTTCTCCAGCGCGTTGCGCATGGCCTTTTGCGAGGCCATGTGCACGATGCCCACCGGCGCATGCGGAAAGAACAGGTTGGCCAGCATGCCCGTGGCCTCATCAAGCAGCCAGGGGCCGATATAGTTGTGGCTGTTATCGAGAAAGGTCACGGGCTGGCCGTCGATATAGACGGCCAGCGCCATGCAGAGCTGGTCCTGCGTGAAGGCCATGTGGCGGCGTGGCAGGATCAGCGCCTGCCACTGGCGCAGCACGGTCCAGATGGGGGCGTGGCGGTGCAGGCAGAACACACCCGCATTGAGCAGCGGCTTGGCCCCGATGCGCCTGCGGATGGCAAATGGCAGCCGGGCGCGGGTGGCGTTCTTGTACAGGAACGAGCGGATCTGCATCCAGCCGGGGCACAGCCAGCGCACGCCCAGCAGATCGGCCCGCTTGGCGCCGATTTCGGGCACGATGGCCAGGGTCCGGCTCATGGCGGCTTCAAACATCCGTTCAAGCGCCTGCCCGTCCTGCACCCATGTATCGGCGTCAAGCCACAGGATCAGGTCAAAATCGGGCAGCATCTGGTCAAGCCACAGCTTGCTGATGTTGATGGCAAGGCTGGGCCGTTTTGCCAGCGCGCGGCGCGGCGCGTAATCGGGGATATGGGGTGCAAGCACAAGCACGCCCTGCGCCCCGAGCCTTTCACGCTGGGCCACCGTCATGCCGCAGTCGATCACGCCGATGGTCGTATCGGCATGATCGCGGATGGAGGCGATGAGTTCGGCCACCAGTTCAAAATAGGCATGGTCGCACCCGGTTACGATAATGCGGCGGGCGGCAGGGGAGGCAGGGTGGTCAGGCGGCGTCATGGCCCCATATAGGCACAGGACGGCGTGGGCGGAAATACGCGGCTTTTTTTCAGGTCCTGCCCACGCCAGGTGGCTGGCGGTAGCGCGCGCTCAGCCCGGGGTGGCGGAAGGCCATGATGGCGCGCAGGCTTTCATGCGCGATCCAGGCCTCGTTGGTGGTGCGTGAACTGCCATGCACGCGGTAGCGGCACAGGATCTCGGGCACGTAGGCGGCCTGGAAGTCGCGGTCGATGAATTTCAGCCAGAAATCATAGTCTTCCCAGCCTTCGTCAATATGGCTGTAGCCATCTACCGCCTCCCACGCCTCACGGCGCAGCAGGGCCATTACATCCACGTAGTTCTCGCGCACGATCTGGGCGGGGTCCCATATGTCCGCCGAGCCGATGCGCTGCTCCTTGCCAAAATATTCAAGCTGGCAGTACGTGGCGTCAAACCCGCCATCCACCGCCGCCTCATGCAGGCGGGCAATGGCGCGGGGATAGATCATGTTGTCCGCATCCATCACGAACACGAACGCCCCGCCTGCATGGTGGAACGCGGTATTGCGCGCAGCCGACGGGCCAAGGTTGCGCGTATGCACGACCAGGGTGCAGCGCCAGAAGCGTGCGTGGTTTTCCTCCATCCATGCGGTGATGAGGGCCACGGAATCATCCTTGCCCGAGCAGTCATCGACCACCACCAGTTCAAGGGCGGCGTGGGTCTGGGCGGCAAGCGAATCAAGCGCTTCGATGATGTAGCAGCCATAATTGAAGTTGGTCACGCACAGGCTGACCAGGTCGGCCGGTTTCCTGCGGCGGTGCTTGAAGGCGAAGACGGTCTCGCCGGTCACCATCCAGGGGGCTGCAATGCTCATTCTTCCGGTGTGCTCCATACATGCGCGATAAAGTCGCGGATCCGCGCGCAGCCCGCCCGGTTGCCCGCTGGCGTGCCGATCAGTTTCAGGGCGCTGCGGCGGATGGCCTCGGCCTTGGCCTGTCCATCCGGCGTCTGGGTCAGCCATTCGACCAGATTGGGGATATGGCGGCCCGTTTCTTCAAGGAAGTGCTCGCCCGGCCGGAAGACCGGATGCGGCAGGCACGGCTCGGACACCACCACCGCCCCGTTGGCCATGGCCCCCTTGACGATGCGGTGCCATTCAAAAAAACCGTAGTCATCGCGGTGGATGTTCAGCGCAATGCGCGAATGTCCCGCCACATGGGCGGCCAGGCGCGAGAGCGGCCGGTCACGCGGGCTGGTATCGATGGGTGTGGTGAACTTGCGGTAGTAGAAATAGGTGCGGTACTGCGCGAAGAAACCGGCATTGCGGGCAAAGAACTTCTCGCGGTGGGCCGAAAGGCCGCCAAAAAAGCTGATATCCAGCCCGCGCTCCGCAAAGGGCGTTGCGGGGTCGGGGCGCTTGCGGCACGCAGGCGGCAGGATGCGCACCATGGGGTGCTGCATGTCGTCTTTTTGCAGATAATCGCGCTCTGTGCCGATGGTGGGCGTGAAATGGATGGCGGGCAGCCCGGCCTGCCGGAAGCTCTCGGCCATCTGGTAGCAGATATCGATCACGCCTGCCGCCATGAGCAGGAAGGGCAGGCCGCGCTCGAACCACAGGGTCTGGGGCTGTTCGGTATTGAACATGATGGCATCGCGGATGATGGCGCCCGTGGCCCAGTCCCGCCCGCGGCCAAGGTGAAAGAACTCATGCGGGGCAACGAAAATGCACAGCGCGGGGCGGTCATCAATGCTGGCGGTCTCATCAAGCAGGCGGCAGTCCAGCCCGGCCTCGCTCAGGCTGCGATGCAGGTCGGCCGCGATCTCGTGGATGAAGACATTCCCGGCCGTATTGTAATAGACGCCGATGCTTTCGGGCACCGGGCCGCCGGGGGCGAGGTAGTCCGCATCATCCAGCCCCTTTGCCGCGCACAGCGCGCCCAGTGTTTCCGATACACGCAGCGGGCTGAAGATGCGCCGCCCTTCGGGCACGCCATAGAGCAGGGCGTGCTCGGCCATGTCCGTCATGTCGCGGTCAAGGTCGCGGTTGCTGTCGTGATAGGCGCCGGGTTCAAAAAACGGCAGTTGCTCGAGCGTGCGCACGCCGATGCTCAGGTCCTCGAGGTGGAAGCGCGTGAGCAGGCCCTGGTGGGCCACGTGGCAGCCCGCATGCGTGTGCAGGAAGTGGATGAAGGGGTTGCGGTTGCGTGCCCCCCGCATCGGGGTGCTGGATCAGGTAGGCATCGGGCCGGAAGTTGCGGTTGGGCTGACGCCCTTCACGATAGCCGTATTTGACGTAATGCAGCAGGGGATCGAGTTTGGACCCGGCCACATCCGTATAGGTGGCGAGATAGAAGGCCGCATCGAACTGGCCGGACTCCCTGATCTGCTGGAGGTCCTGTTGTTCCGTCGGTGTCAGGGTCAGGAGCAGGTCCGCGGACAATGGTTCTTACCTTGGCTGGGGGGATTGGGGTGCACGCCGGGGCGGGCACATCCCTCCTGCTAGGGCACTTCCATTAAGAATTGATTATTGCACGGGTGGTTTTTGGTGCTGGGGCGCGGGTTACAGGCCGTATCCTGTACCGTACAGTCATAAAAGAACGGTCATGCGGGCCATCCTGCATGGCCCGGTGCCAGGGTGCGCGCGCCCGATATTATCAATCATGATGAATATGGCAGGGGATGGGCCAGCCGCGTGCATGCCCGCGGCATGACAGCCCCGCGGCCCTTCTGCTATCATGATGGCTGGAAAAAGCGGTGTCCCGGTGCCTGCGGCCTGCGGGCCAGCGTTGGGGCACAGACAGGGAGATCGGGTGCATGTATCCGACCCGGATGGATGAAGAGAAGGGCCTGCGGGCCTTTGCGCGGCGGCACTGGTGGGCCTGCATGAGCGTGCCGGTGCTGCTGTGCCTGGGAACGGCCTTTGCGCTCTACCAGCACTGGAGCGCGCGCAGCGAGACGGATTTTGCCCAGCACAATGTCCTGATCAAGCATTCGCAGGAGGAGGCAGCCTTCGCCCGGCAGCTTGCCCTTGATGACCAGACCATCATCAGGGACCGCAAGGTCTTCCTTGACTTCACCCGCGCCGACTTCGCCCGCATCGCCCCCGCTACCCAGATGGCATGGCTGCTCAAGGAATACGCCAAGTTCGATATCAGCCGCGTCAAGGTCTATGACGGGCACGAGATGCACCCCTTCACGCCCGCGCCCTGTTCGGTGGCGCTGTGCTTCGTGCCCATTTTCGTGGAGGAACTGCACGATGATCCCCTCCACAACACCAAATACATCCAGGTTGGCGCGCTGGAGGACATGTCACGTACGTTGATTGTCGATGCCGAGCAGTTCTGGCGGCTGCGCAAGATGGTGCTGCGCATCGACGCCATCCTGTTTGCCGACCGGCGCGAGCAGATGAACGATTTCGAGAAGGCGATGCAACTGCGTGCCTCGCTTGACGTGCTGCGCGCTGATGCCCAGAAAATTCACTAAAGGCGCGTTCTGCAAAAAAAAACAGGGCGCTGACCATGCGCTCCGGCAGCCTCTGGCATGAAGGCCGGCTCCGGTGCCTTGCGAAAAAAAAGCATGCCCCAGAACTTCCATCATTTTCAGGCGCTGTGTGAATGTCCGCCCCGTTCCTTCAGGAGTTTCCATGACCGGTCCCCTCCCGCATCCTGCCCTGCCCGTGGTGCCGGTCATTTTGTCGGGGGGGAGTGGCAGCCGGTTGTGGCCCGTCTCGCGCAGCGCCTACCCCAAGCAGTTCTGGCCGCTGGTCTCGCAGCGCACCCTGGTGCAGGAAACCGCGCTGCGCAGCCACGGGCCGGGCTTCAGCGCACCCATCGTGGTGTGCAACAACGAGCATCGCTTCATCATGGCCGAACAATTGCGCGAAGTGGGCATCACCGCGCCGCGCATCCTGCTTGAGCCGGTCGGGCGCAATTCCGCCCCCGCCATCACGGCCGCCGCCCTGCTCGCGGCCGAGACCGACCCCGATGCGGTGCTGTGGATCATGGCCGCCGATGCCGCGATGCAGAAGCCGCAGAACGTGGCCCCGGCACTTGCGCTGGCGGCGCAGGTGGCGCGGGCGGGGCGGATCGTGACCTTCGGCATGACCCCCACGCGGGCCGAGACCGGCTATGGCTATATTGAAAAAGGGGCGCCGCTTGCGGGGCATGACGGTGCCTTCGCGGTGGAGCGGTTCGTTGAAAAACCTGATGCCGCCAATGCAGCGCGGATGTTTGGCTCGGGGTGTTTTTTATGGAACTCGGGCATGTTCGTGTTCACGGCGCGGACCCTGCTGGGGGAGATGGAAAAATTCGAGCCCGCCATCCTCGCCGCCATGCGCGTGGCCGTGCGCGAGCGGCGCTCCGACATCGATTTTGAACGGCTGGACCCCACCGCCTTTGCCGCATCGCCCGATATCTCGATCGATTACGCCGTGGCCGAGCGCACCGGCCTCATGACCGTCATCCCCGGTGATTTCGGCTGGTCGGACGTGGGCAGTTGGGATGCGCTGTGGGAACTCGGGCCGCCCGATGGCGCGGGCAACGTGGTCAGTGGCGATGTGGTGCTCAACAACACCACCAACAGCTACGTGCGCACCGATGGCATCCTGACCGCGGTGAGCGGGGTGGAAGACCTGCTGGTGGTGGTCAATGAAGATGCGGTGCTGGTCACCCATCGCCACCATGCGCAGGATGTAAAAACCATCGTGGCGCAGCTCAAGAAGGCGGGCCGCCCCGAGGCCACGGCCCATCGCCGCCGCTACCGCCCCTGGGGCTTTTACGAGACGCTGATCGTGGGCACCCGCTTTCAGGTCAAGCGGATCGTGGTGGAGGCAGGGCGGATGCTGTCGCTGCAGAAACATTACCACCGCGCCGAGCACTGGGTGGTGGTGGAAGGCACGGCCCAGGTCACGCGCAACGGGGAGGAGATCCTGGTGCGCGAGAACGAGAGCGTCTACCTGCCGCTTGGCGCCACGCACCGGCTGAAAAACCCCGGGCGCATTCCGCTGACCCTGATCGAGGTACAGTCCGGCCCGTATCTGGGCGAGGATGATATCGTGCGGCTGGAGGATGCGTACAGCCGCACCTGACCAGGGCCATGGCAGGGATTGGAAGGTTCATATTTCCTTCATAAAACTGTCATGGACATATCATTTTCATTACGGATATTAATTTTTTATTCTTCGGCCTGTCGGCTGCAAGGCCAGACGCGTCTGTATTCTTCATGTCGGAGAACATGAGTATTATGTCCTTTCCTGCTCGAATGCTTACCTGTGCCCTGCTGGCAAGCGCCCTGCCCGTCATGGCCCATGCCGCTGACATTACAGGGGCCGGTTCCAGCTTCGCCGCGCCCATCTATGGTGCCTGGGGGGCGGATGCGCGGAGTGCTGCGGGCGTCAACCTGAATTACCAGACGGTCGGCTCCTCCGCCGGGCAGAACCAGATCCTGGCCGGCACGGTTGATTTTGGCGCCTCCGACGTGCCGATGGATGCGCAGAAGCTGGAAAACGCCCACCTGTTCCAGTTCCCCACGGTCATGGGCGGCATCGTGCCGGTCATCAACCTGCCCGGCATTGCCGCCAACCAGATCCAGCTTGATGGCCCCACGCTGGCCGCCATCTATCGCGGCGAGATCGAGCAGTGGAACGACAAGCGCATCGCCGCCCTCAACCCCGGCGTAAAACTGCCTGACACGGCCGTGGCCACCGTGCACCGCGCCGATGGCTCGGGCACGACGGCGGTGTTTACCGGCTATCTCGCCCGTGTCTCGCCCGAGTGGCGCGAGGGGCAGGGTAGTGGCGCTTCCATCGCCTGGCCCGGCGGCATCGGCGCGCGTGGCAATGACGGGGTTGCCGCCTCCGTGCGCAATACCGAGGGCGCGATCGGCTATGTCGAATATGCCTTCGCCGCCAATGCGCACATGGTCACCGTCAAGCTCAAGAACCATAGCGGCGCCTATGTCGCCCCCGATATGGACAGCTTCAGGAGTGCTGCCGAGGCCGCCGACTGGAAGGATGCCTCCCACTTCGCCGTTGACCTGCTTGATACGGCAGGCGCTGGCGCGTGGCCGATCGTCTCGCCCACCTATGTGCTCGTGCCGGTACCCACCGCCAAGGCCGAACATGGGGCGGCCGTGCGCAAGTTCTTTGGCTATGCGCTCAAGAGCGGGGATGCGGCAGCCTACAAGCTGGATTACGTAACGGTTCCCGCCACGGTCAAGGCCGAGATCATGCGCCAGTGGGACAGCGCCAGATAATCCTCCCGGCACAGTAACGACATAACAGGACCGCCCGGTTTCCGGGCGGTTTTTCTGTATGGAGGACTGTCATAAAACCTTCATGAAACTGTATTGGAAACATAACACACAAACCTGTGTCACGCCCTTAAATGAACCCATTCTTCATTACGGAATGGTTCATATGATTCGCCGCTCAGCTGCTTCACTGTTGCTTGGTTCCTCCGCCCTGTGGGGGGCGTGCTCCCTTCAGTCAGCTCATGCGGCATCGGCCTCCGATGCTGCCCAGATTCAGGCCCTGCAGCGCGAAATGCAGGAAATGCGGCGTGAAATGTCGGGCCAGATCAGTGTCCTGCGCCAGCGCCTTGCCCGTGCTGAAACGCACGCCCCCAACACGACGGCCGCCAATGCGGCGCAGGCCCGCCGGGTGGCCGCCGCCAATGGCCAGCCCCTGCCCGAAAGCTATGCGCGTGACATCCATATCGGTGGCGACACCGGCACGGGCAGCGGCATGGGCAGCGTGTTGCAGAAGGCCGATCTCGGCACCCCGCCATCCGACCGTGGCGTGTCGTCCTCCTGGTCCTCCTTCCGCGCCGCGACGGAAAAGGAAGAGGCCCTGCACCTTGGTGGCATGATGGTGGGCTTCCCCGGCGGGCGCCCGACCATTTCGTCTGATGATGGCATGTATGCCATGTCCATCGGCCTTGCCTTCCATGAAGACATCGGCGGCTTCATGGGCATGTCCCCGCGCCGGGGCGAGGCGCGGGGTGATTTCTCCAGCCTGGCCGAAAACGCCCGCCGCCTGCGTATTCCCATCTCGTTTCGCTACAAGAACTGGATCGCCAACATCACGCCGGACTTCGGCAATGGCACGGGCGATGGCGCGACAACGCTGTATGAAGCCAACCTCAACTATGCGGGCTTCCACAACACCGTCATTACGGCCGGTTACTTCCAGCCGCGCGTGACGGAAGAAGACTCCGAAAGTTCGAACGAATTCGAGATGATGGAGCGCCCCGCCATTACCGATATCGTGCGTAACATCGCCGCCGGTGACGCGCGCATGAGCTTTGGCGCGCTGCATTATGCCAAGCGCTGGTGGATTGCGGGTTACGTGACGGGCCAGAGCTATGGCGCGCGTGGCGGCTCACCTGAAAAGGTAACCGGCGTCAACAGCTATACCGGCATTGCCGACAGCCAGAGCGGCGCCACCTTCCGCGTGGCGGGCCGCCCCTACATGTCCAAGGATATTGACGTGCATGTTGGCGTGTCTGGCATTACCGCGTTCAAGGTGGCGGAAAATGGCGGTTCGCGCAGCTATACCTTTTCCGAAGGGCCTGAAGTCAACCTGACCACCACCAAGTTCCTCAGCACGACGGTGGGCAACGTGGGCAGCATCTGGTCGGCTGGTCCCGAACTCGGCTTCCGCTGGAAGCGCCTGGTGCTGAAGGGTGAATACTACCATATCGGCGTAACCCGTGGTGACAACTACGGCACGAGTGCCGCCAATCGTGGCACCGTCAATTTCCAGGGTTACTATGGCGCCGCCAACTACACCCTGTTTGGCAAGGCGCGTAGCTACAACATCAAGGAAGGCGCCTTCGCCGCTCCGGGCGTTGACCATGCGTTTGACCCGGCCCACGGCTACTGGGGCGCGCTGGAACTGTCTGCCCGTTACAGCGTGGCGGATCTGGACAGCGCCCTGGGCACGCCCGGTGGCATCCGTGGCGGGCAGCAGACGGTCTGGTCGGCGGGTGTGAACTGGTATCCCAACCGGCATTTCCGCTTCATGCTTGACTTCAACCACATCATCGTCAGCCGCAACAGCGCCCTGTATGACCTGTATGGCCGTGATGGCAATTCCGTCGCCGGTCGTATCCAGGCCGCTTTCTAACAGCCTTCCGGGTGCTGCCCTGCTTCATGCGGGCGGCGTTTCCTGAAGTTTTGAAAACCGCTTTATGACAGGCGCGTGCGCGATTTTAAGGCGGTTCCGTGGGGGCATGGTCCCTCGCCGTTACGCAACGGGCTGCATGGTGATGCCATGCAGCCCGTTTGCATTCATGCGTCCTGCCGCGGTGGCCGCCTGGCGGGCCTAGGGGAGGGCGAGCGGCATGTCGGTAATCATGCCCGCCTGCAGCAGGGTGGAGAGCTTGCCCATGGCCTCGCTGCGGTCCACCGATTTGCCATAAGGCATGTTGGGCCGCAGGCGTTCCTCCAGCCGCGCTACCGAGCCACGGCGTGGCCAGGGGCGGCGCAGCAGTTCCTCCACCAGGGCCGGGTGCCGCCACGGAATGTCGATCCATGCGGAGGCATGGCGCACGCTGTCGGCTTCCGCGCGCAATATCTGCGGGAACAGCGCCACGAGCGTGCGCGCGCCAAGGTCCGGCATGTCGGGTGATGTGACGGCAGGCTGCGTGCCGCGCACATGGCGCAGCAGGCTGCGGATCAGCGTCGTGCCATTATGGCACAGATGACCGATCTGGGTCAGGCGCGGGTTCATTTCTATGAAGTGATAGGTGCCGGTTCTGGCGCAGCGCACGAAATCCAGCCCGAAGAAACCTGAAAGCTGGAGGCTGCCGCACGCCACCCGTGCTGCATGCTCCATATCCGCGGACCCGGTGATCTCGATGACCGTGGCCGCCCCCGTGCGCCCCTGATAGGCCACGACATTGGCCCCCAGCGTTGCAATCACCTCGCCACGCCAGCACGCCACCATGATATTGGCGGGCATGCCCTCAACATGCGCCTGCGCCATGACCGGCATAAGGCGGCGGCTCGAGGCCTCCATGAAGGAATAGATGTCCCGATCCGCCAGCAGCACGCGCAGCGCGCAGGCCATGCGCGCGGGCTGCGACAGGCGGCGGAAGGCTGCCATCGCCTCTGGCGGGGTATCGGCAATGACCACGCCCGACCCGCCCCAGCTCCGGTCGCGCTTGAGTACCCACGGCCCGGGCGTGCGCGCGCACCATGCCCGCAGGTCCTGTGCCGTATCGAGGGCGGCCGCGGCAGGGGTGGGCACGCCCTTTGCCCGCAGGGCCTCGATCAGTTTAAGCCGTGTTTCGGCATAGCTGAAGAATTCGGGCTGGCCGAGCGAACGCGCAATGGTTTCACGGCACAGGCGGCCCGCCTCGGTGCCGGGATCGGCCTCGGCATAAGCCTGGTGCAGGGCCAGCACCACCCGGTCATCGGCGGGCACGACCAGGTCGGGCCGGATGCGGGCCATGGCCTCGGCCAGGACGCCGGGGGCGGCGAAATAAGGGTAGCGGCTGAAGCTTGCGATGCCATCAAGGCAATGCAGCGAATGCCCCTGCGGGCAGATGGCATGCACGCTCACCCCGCTTTCGATGAATTCCAGGGCGGCCCGCGTCATGGCGGACCACCAGACGGAGGAGACGATCAGAACTGTAAAATCATTTTTCATGGGTCAGGACTTTCCAGTTCAGGTCATGGCGGCCATGACCGGCAGGGGAGCGTTACGGCGCAAAGGCTGGTTGCGCAAAGGCTGCAAAGGCGCGTTGCCGCCTGAAGCGCGCCGTCAGCCTGCGGGCGGTAAAGCGCGCGCCCCACGCAAAGCGCAGCAGCGGGCCAAAGCTGCCAGCCGCCATCGGGCCGATGAAATACAGTCCCGGCACGCTGGATTCGAAGTGGCGCGACAGCGCGGGCATGCTGTCTTCCGTGCGCACGGCGCGCGCCAGCGCCGGATCGACAAAAGGCAGCCTGTCAACGGCAACCTGCACGCCTGTGCCCAGGAAGACGTGGTCCACCTCCGCCGTGCAGGTCAGGCCGGTCTGTCTGTCGCGGAAGGTCAGGTGAATGGCGCCGCCGTGCAGGGCGGCGGCGGTCAGTTCCACGTTGAGCCAGATCGGCACCTTCTCGCGCACGACCTGCCCGGTCACCCAGCCTGCCGCAGGCCCGAGATGCCCGCGCGTGATGCGCAGCCGCAGGCGCGCGGGCAGCATGTGAAACACATCGGGCAGGTCGCACGCCATGCGCGAGCGCCAGCCCGTGCCAAGGCCGGAGAGGGGTTTCCTGATGCGCGTGACCAGCCGCCTGAGCGGGCTGAGCTTCTGTGGCGGGTTGTTGATCCAGATCTTGGGCCGCCGGGTACAGATGAAGGTTTCCGCCCCCGCATCATGCAGGAAGCACGCCGTATCCACCGCCGATGACCCCGCCCCGATCACCGCCACGCGCTTGCCCGCAAAGCGGGCGAAGGCCGTCTCGTCAAACGTATGGCTGATCCGCTCGCGCGGCAGGCCGCGCACGACGGGGGGCAGGTAGGCGAAATGCTCGATGCCCACCGCCAGCACCACGTTGCGCGCCATGACGTTCTCGCCATTGTCCAGCCGCAGCGCGAAACCCTCGCCCGCGCGGGTGAGGCGCGTGACCAGAAAGGGCCTGAGCTGGGGCACATGGGTTTTCTGGAACGTCTCGCCATATTCCCGAAAGACTTCGGCGGGAATGGGCACGCCCGTTGGCGCGTAAGGGTAGCCGCGCTCACGGCAGAACCGCGCCAGCGTGAACCGCCGCGCGGGGTCGAACAGATCCAGCGCGAAGCCTTCCGCCTTGAGCCGCAGGGCAGCAGGCACATGGTCGCGCCAGAATGCCATGGGCCGCCCGAAAATACGGAAATTCACCCCCCTCTCGCGCAGATGCGCGGCAAGGGAAAGGCCATAGGGACCAGCCCCTATAATGGCGATGTCAGTATTCATCAGAAATCCACCAGCCTGTAGGTTCGGAGTGCGAACAATGATCAGTAAAAGTGTGGAGACGTGAATCTGTATCGGGCATTCATGACAGATGCCGATGTATTACCTGCACGCAAACAGGGGATGGCGTGTCAGAACGAGGGCCAGACCACGATCTGGCCATACGTTAACCATACATTTACCCCATGAAAGACAACAATCAAAAAAAGACAAATATATGTAAGAGATGCGTGATCTGGCAAAAATCACACAGCACTCATCGTAAGATGTGCGCTTTATAGAGCGCACGTTATGGTTGTGAAGAAATAAATAGTGTGAATGAAACTTTTATGCTGTTTCCATACTTCGCGCACGCGGGCATGGGGTGCGGGGGCCTGCGCGCCAACAGGCGCCTGCCAGCCTGCCGTAACGGGGCAGGCAAAGCGCGTCCTGCCATTGCGTGGCAAGCAGGAGAAAGTTTCTGGCAAAGATGGTTTTGAAAGCTGCGGCAGCGCGGCCTTCCACAAAAGGGCGGCCATGCCAGGACCGTTATTATTTCCAATCAAAGCATTGTTTTTAAAGTATTTATTATAACGGGCAGCGTTACCGTGTTGCGACTGTGGGTGAAATCCTTTATCTCCGGTGGCCAGGCGTAAGCGACCTTTTGCGTGTTCCTGTTGCGTCTGCACGCCCGTGTGTTCATCAGGTGCCCTGCCCGGGATTTTATCGACCATGCAAGCTTTGTCCGCATCTGAGCCACGGGATAGACATGAAGGCCCTCCCCCGCATCCGGGGCCGGGGCTGAGCATCATCGTTCCGTGCTATCAGGAGCGGGGCAATATCGTTCCCCTGTTCCATGCCGTCAGAAAAGCGGTGGCCGGCCATGACTGGGAACTCATTTTTGTCGATGACAATTCACCCGATGGCACCATCGATGAGGTCTGGCGCCTGGCACGGGCTGACACAAGGGTGCGCGGCCTGCTGCGGATCGGGCGGCGGGGCCTGTCTTCCGCCGTGATCGAGGGGGTGCTGTCCTCATCAGCGCCCGTTGTGGCGGTGATGGATTGCGACATGCAGCATGATGAAGCCCTGCTGGCCGGGATGGCCGATGCCATAAGCCAGCAGGGTTATGACATCGCCATAGGCAGCCGCCATGTCAAAGGCGGCGATAATGCCGGGCTGGCCAATGCCTGGCGGCGCGCGCTGTCCGGGTTTGGCATCCGGGTGGCGCAATGCCTGCTGCCCCTGCGCGTGAGCGACCCGATGAGCGGGTTCTTCGCCATGCGGCGCGCGCTGTTCGTGCAGTCGGTTGGCAGCCTGTCGGGCACGGGGTTCAAGATCCTGCTCGACCTGCTGATGGCGCAGGAAGCGGGGCCGCGGGTTATTGAACTGCCATTCGTGTTCCGCGCCCGGCATGAGGGGGCGAGCAAGATGGACCGGAAGGTGCTTTTCCAGTTCGTGCAGATGCTGCTTCATCATCTGTGGCGGCGTTATAAATAAAGGCTGGCCTTGCCTGGAACGGTGCCCTACGCCGTCGCATCCAGTTCCAGAATGGTGCGGGCATTGGCTTCGGTCGTGGCCAGCGTGGTGATGGTGCCGGTGCGCAGGGCAGCCAGGATGGCAACGATCTTCGTGCTTTCCGATGCAATGGCGATGACATTGGGGATGCGGCGCAACTCATCGAGCGAAAGCCCGATGACACGGCCCTGCATCGGCACGTCGGCCGCCTTGCCTGCAATCGTGATGAAGTCATAGCCCATCATGTCGCCAATCGCGCCCGCGAGTTTAGAGGCCGCGATTTCAGCAGGCGAGAACCAGCCCATGCGCACCATGTTGCTGTCTTCATTCACATCGCCAATGCCGATCAGGGCAATATCGGCCCGGCGCGCCCGGTTGAGCGTGTGCTGCACGACATCGTTGGCCATGAGCGCCCGGCGCATCTGGGCATCAGCCACAAGGGCGGGGGCGTAGAGCGTTTCGCTCTCGCCGCCAAAGCGCGCGGCAAGGCGGCGGCAGATGTGGTCGGAACTCATGTGCTCGCCCGCGCGCATCGACCCCCCGATGGCGGAGACAAAGGTAATGGCGCGGGTGACAGGCATGCCGGTATGGCTGGCGATGGCCGCGATGTTACGGCCCATGCCCACGGCGATGATCATCTCGTCTTGCAGGATGCTGTCGAGATGCAGGGCGACGATGGCGGCCACGCTGTCACGCTGGGCGTCCTGGTCGCGCTGGTCGACTGCCGTCAGCAGCCGGGCAATGCCAAAGCGGCGCTGGAATTCCTGCTCGAGTGCGGCTGCGGCGGCAGGGCGCGTGCGCACGCGGATATCGACAATGCCTTCCTCACGCGCACGCTTGAGCAGTTTGCTGATGGTGGGGCGCGACAGGGAGAACTGCCTGGACAGTTCTTCCTGTGTCACCTGTTCAAGGTAATAGAGGGCCGCGATTTCCGTAACCTGATCCAGCGTGACTTCCGTGCGCCCGCCGGATTTTGCATCTGGCGCGGCCTGCACGGCATCACGCGACCCTGCGCGCCGCCCTGGGCGTTCGGGCGATGCCGTGCGGGTGGATTTGCGCGGGGTGTCAGACAGGGAGGCGTTCCTCGTAATAAGCAATGCGACTGATTTTTTCGGCTGATGGGCCACCGGAAAACTGCGATGAGAGGTACGCTTTCACAATCGTTTTTGCAAGTTCGGGGCCAATCACGCGCGCGCCCAATGTAATGATCTGGGCGTTGTTGCTCTTCATGGCCCGCTCGGCGGAATAGGTGTCGTGTGTCTGGGCGGCGCGGATGCCATGAACCTTGTTGGCGCTGATGGCGACCCCGATTCCCGTGCCGCACAGCAGGATGCCGCGTTCGTGCGTTCCGGCCTTTATGGCCTCGGCCACGGTTACGGCAATATCGGGATAGAGGACCGGCGCGCCGTCATATGTACCGTAATCGGTAATGGCGTGGCCTTCCGCCTCAAGAAAATCACGGATGGTTTCCTTCAGGGTGAATGCTGCTTCATCGCAGCCGATGGCGATATCCATGATGTGTATCCTTTTATCCGGTCATCCCGGGAGCGAAGGCCGCCCGGCGGGGTTTCTGTTGCGGGGTCTCTGCGTTGTGCGCCACACAAACGATAACCAATATGCACAAAAGATAATTATAATAACCTTTGTAAACCGGATATATCCGCCATAATCACGTTATAGTGATATGAAAACGCCAGAAATATGTGCGTTAAAGGCGTTAGAGCCTATGCGAGATGCTTTCGTTCTACGATTCCGCGTAAACAGGTGTTCCGGTAAGATTACAAAAGTTCCGGAGGCCAGACTAAAAACAACAAGGCGGCCCAATGTCGCACGAGGAAAGACGGGAAAGTTCCATGAATACCATCGACATTCACCTGCGCGCCGCGCGCCCGCTGGACCGTATCTTCAATGATCCCGACCAGATCGTTGAAGACGGAATCCGCGGCTACCTGCTGGCGCATCCCGATATCCTGGCGGGCACGAACAACCCGCGTGTCCTGCGCCGTGCGCATAAAACTGCCACGCGCAAGGTTGGCGTGATTACCGGCGGCGGTTCCGGCCATGAACCGGCGTTCCTTGGTTATGTGGGCAGGGGCCTGCTGGATGCCGTCGCCATCGGGGAGATCTTTTCCTCCCCCACCGCAGCCAGCTTCCTTGACGCGATGCGTGAGGCGGATAACGGCGCGGGGGTGGCCTGCCTGTTCGGCAACTATGCAGGCGATACCATGAATGTGCGGCTGGCGGTGGATGACGCAACGCGCGAGGGAATTGCCGTGGGCACGGTGGTCGCCAATGATGATGTGGCCTCGGCCCCGAAGGATGACGCGGCGCGCAGGCGGGGTGTGGCGGGCGAAATCCTGATGTGGAAGGCCGCCGGCGCCCGGGCGGAGGAAGGGGCCTCGCTGGAAGAGGTGCTGGCCACTGCCCGCAAGGCGATCGACAGGACGCGCTCGATCGGCGTCGGGCTTTCACCGTGCACCATTGTCGCCAACGGTCACCCCAATTTCATGATCGAGGCCGGGACGATGGAAGTCGGCATCGGCCATCATGGCGAACCGGGGGTGGAAATCAGCAGGCTGGGCTCATCGCGTGAAATCGCGCGGATGATGTGCGACCATATCCTGCCCGACCTGCCCTTCACGGCGGGCGATGAGGTGACGGTGCTGGTATCCGGCCTTGGGGCCACGCCGGTCATCGAGCTTTACGTGCTGTTTGCCGATATTGCCGATATCATGCGCGAACGCGGCATCACCATCCGCCACAACTTCGTGGGCAACCTGTTTACCTCGCTGGACATGAAGGGGGTGACGCTGACGGTGATGAAGCTGGATGCGGAACTGGACCGGCTGATGTCCCACCCGGCCCACGCCATCGGCCTGACGCGCGTGGGCAACGCGCCCGAAAACCCGGTTGTGGCGGCCCCGGCGGCCACGGCGCACGATCAGGGCGCACACGGGGCACTGGCTGAGACGGAACGCTACATCCCGGCAGCGGGGATTGCGGTCGAGAACACACGTGCGGTGGTACCTGCCCTGGTCAGCGCCATTGTCGGCGCGCGTGACTGGCTGAGCGAGATTGACGGCAAGATCGGTGATGGCGACCACGGCATCAACATGGCCAAGGGCTTTGCCCGCTGCGGCCAGGCGCTGGGTGATACGCCGCCCACGATGGAAGGCGGGCTGCGTGCCCTTTCGGACTCGCTCATGGCCGGCATTGGTGGCTCGATGGGGCCGCTGTACGGGCGGTTTTTTGAAGGGCTGGCCAAGCCGCTGGCAGGTGTGACCCATATCGACGCCCATCTGTTCGGCCTGATGCTGGACGGGGCGGAAGCGGGCATCCGCTCGCTGGGCAATGCCGATGTGGGCGACAAGACGCTGATGGATACGCTCGTACCCGCCGTCAGGGCCTATCACGCGGCGGAAGGGCAGGGGCTGAAAGCAGCCCTGGCCGCCATGTCGGTCGCAGCCGGGCAGGGGCGTGATTCAACCCGCGACCTTGTGGCGCGTATTGGCCGGGCCAGCAGGCTGGGTGAGCGCTCGCGCGGCGTGCTGGATGCGGGTGCGACGTCATGCTGCCTGATCCTGCAGACCATGGCGGCCAGCCTGTCTGGCATTGCCGAAGCCTGAATGATGCCCGCGCGGGCATGACCACGATCGCCCCACGGCGGCTGCGTGCAGCCGTGGGGCGCCACCATTCCTGCAATAACAAGAATAACATCTTCTGCGGAAAGGATGCGCCACGCTGCGCCCGCCGCGATGCTGGAGGGTAAGATAATGGCCCAGACAGTTCTGCTTGACCCCACGCGGGTCGAGGGCGAAATCCCGCATGAGGAAAGACCGCGCACCGCCACGGGCCGGTTTCTTTCGCGCATCGGCATGCCGCCCGCCCTGGCATGGGGGTTTGCCGGGGTCCTGATCTTCATGACGGGCGATGGGGTGGAGAGCGGCTATCTCTCGCCCTATCTCGTCAGCATGGGGTTTACCGAGCATGACGTGGCCCTTTTGTTCACCATCTACGGGCTGAGTGCCGCGGTTGCGGCGTGGCTGTCCGGCGCGCTGTCCGATCTGTGGGGGGCGAGGCGGGTCATGCTGACCGGGCTTGCGATCTGGGGATTGCTGCAGGTCGGTTTCCTGCTGGTGGCACTCCCCGCACGCTCCCTGCCGCTCATGCTGCTGTTCTACGGCATCAGGGGTTTTGGCTATCCGCTTTTTGCCTTCGGCTTCCTTGTCTGGGTGGTGACAACGGTCAGTCCGGGCAGGCTGGGGTCCGCCGTGGGGTGGTTCTGGTTCTGCTTTACCGGCGGCATGCCCACGCTGGGGTCCGTATTTGCCGGTTACACCATTCCCCATATCGGCCCGATCGCAACATTGTGGCTCGCCCTTGGCCTTGTCATGCTGGGTGGCGCCATGGCGCTGGGTGGCATTCGGGAGACGCATGGCAACATCCATGCCGCCAGCGCGGACAAGCACCCGCTGAAGACCCTGTTCGCCTCGCTGTCGATTGCGTGGGAGCGGCCCAAGGTCGGTCTTGGCTGTCTTGTCCGCGCCATTGATACCTCGGCTGAATTCGGTTTCCTGGTCTGCCTGCCGCTGTACTTCATGCACGACCTGCATTTCAGCCTGGGGCAGTGGCTGATGGTGTTGCAGGCCATCTTCATCTCCAACGTGATCTGGAACCTTCTGTTCGGCATACTGAGCGACTGGCTGAGCTGGCGCGGCACGGTCATGCTGGGGGGCGGCGTGGGGTCTGCCATCAGCACGCTGCTGCTGTACTGGTGCCCCACCCATTTCGGGCCGGGGCACATGCTGCCCACGCTGTTTGCAGGTGCGCTGTATGGCATGACGCTGGCCGCCTACGTGCCGCTTTCCGCCCTGATGCCCTATCTGGCGCCCGACGACAAACCGGCCGCGATGTCGCTGCTCAACCTTGGGGCCGGGGCCAGCGTGTGGATCGGGCCTGCTGTTGTCTACCTCTTTGAACCACGCTTTGGCATCTTTGGTGTCATGGTCACCTATGCGGGCATTTACCTGCTCAGTGCCTGCCTTGCGTGGTTCCTGACCCTGGACCCGGCATTGCAGGCGGAACTGGACCGTTCCCGGCGCGCCGTGGCCAGAAGTCAATAAACCCACAAATAAAAACCTATACGGGAATAATAAAATGAAACCGTTCAGTGAACTCCTCAGCCTTACAGGCCGCACCGCCGTCGTAACCGGTGGCGCATCGGGCATTGGCCTGGCCATTGCCCAGCGGCTTGCTGGGCAGGGGGCTGTGGTGTGCCTTGTCGATCGCAACGAGAAGGTGGCCGAGATCGCGGCCAGCCTGGGCAGCCAGCATTGTGGCGTCCATACCGATGTGACGGATGAAGCCGCGATCAAGACCGCGTGCAGCACCATCCTGTCCCAGCTTGGGCATGTCGATATCCTGGTCAATAATGCCGGGATTGCCCTGATTGCCTCGGCTGCCGAACTGGAAACATCCGCGTGGGACCTGACGATGGCGATCAATCTGCGCGCGCCGTTCCTGTTTGCCCGCGCGCTTGGCCCGGCCATGTGTAAAAAAGGCTTCGGGCGGATCGTGAACATTGCCTCACAGGCAGCGCTTGTGGCGCTGGACAAGCATGCAGCCTATAGCGCCAGCAAGGCGGGTATCCTTGGCCTGACCAAGGTGCTGGCGTTTGAATGGGGGCCATCGGGGGTGACGGTCAACGCGATCTCGCCCACCGTGGTCGAGACGGAACTGGGCAAGCAGGTCTGGTCCGGGCCGGTGGGCGACGCCTTCCGCGCGCAGGTGCCAACCGGCCGCTTTGCCCAGCCTGACGAGGTCGCCTGCGCCGTCGCCTATCTGGTCAGCAATGCCGCCGCCATGGTCAATGGCGAAAACCTTGTAGTGGATGGCGGCTATACCATTCGCTGAACAGTAAAAAAGTTTTTGGTGAAGCTTTTTTCAAAAAGCTTCGAAGAACGCCGCCTGTTTCGATCAAAAGGCGGCACCCAAAAACTTTTTATTCTTTTTCTCAACATAATTTAAAGACGCAGGAACATCACAAGACATGCGCCATACAATCCCCGCTGCTCCCGATGGGGGCGGCCACGCCAGCGCCAGTATCGACCAGCTCTGCATCAACACCATCCGCACCCTGTCCATGGACGGCGTGCAGAAGGCGAATTCCGGTCATCCCGGCACGGCAATGGCGCTCGCACCCTGTGCCTATGCCCTGTGGCGCAATGTCATGAATTATGATCCCGCCAACCCGCTCTGGCCCAACCGGGACCGGTTCGTGCTGTCCATCGGGCATGCCTCGATGCTGCTCTATTCACTGATCTATCTGGCAGGTGTGCGTGATGTGCAGGCGGGCAAGGTGACGGATGCGCCTGCGCTGACACTGGGTGATCTGGAACAGTTCCGCCAGCTTGGCTCAAAAACACCGGGCCACCCGGAATACCGCCATACCACCGGCGTGGAAACCACAACCGGGCCGCTGGGGCAGGGATGCGGCAATGCGGTGGGCATGGCCATGGCCGAGAAATGGCTGGCTGCGCGTTACAACCGCCCCGGCTTCAATCTGTTCGATTACCACATCTACACGCTGTGCGGTGATGGCGACATGATGGAAGGCGTGGCCAGCGAGGCCGCATCCGTTGCGGGCCATCTCAAGCTGGGCAACCTGACATGGATCTATGACAGCAACCGCATTTCCATCGAGGGTTCGACCGATATCGCCTTTACCGAAAACGTGCGCAGGCGCTTCGAGGGCTATGGCTGGCACGTGCTGGAACTGATGGATGCCAACGATACGGGCAACTTTGAACGCCTGCTGGCGGATGCGAAGGCCGAGACCACGCGGCCCACGCTCATCATCGCCCATTCCATCATTGGCTGGGGCGCGCCGCACAAGGCGGGCACGGCAGCGGCCCACGGCGAGCCGCTGGGTGTGGAAGAAATCCGCGAGACCAAGAAATTCTATGGCTGGCCGGAAGACAGGAGCTTCTACGTACCCGATGGCGTGCTGGCGCATTTCCAGTCCGGGCTGGGCGCTCGCGGGGCTGTGGCCAGCGCGCGGTGGCAGGCGCTGTTTGCGGCGTACCTTCAGGCCCATCCCGACCTTGGGGCCGAGGTTACGGCCATCATCAACGGCACGCTGCCGGCGGGGTGGGATGGTGGCATCCCGACCTTTGATGCAGATGCGAAAGGTGTGGCCTCCCGCGCCAGTTCGGGCACGGTGCTCAACGCGGTTGCGCAGAATTATCCCTGGATGATCGGCGGCTCGGCCGACCTGTCGCCATCGACCAAGACCCACCTGACATTCGCGGGCGCAGGCGATTTCCAGCCACCGCAATGGGGCGGGACCTATGGCGGGCGCAATGTGCATTTTGGCGTGCGCGAACATGCCATGGGCTCGATCTGCAACGGGATCGCGCTGGCGGGTATCCGCCCGTTCTGCTCCGGCTTCCTGATCTTTTCCGATTACATGAAGCCGCCGATCCGTATGTCCGCGCTGATGAACCTGCCGGTAATCTACATTTTCACCCATGATTCCATCAGCGTGGGCGAGGATGGCCCCACCCATCAGCCCATCGAGCAACTGGCCCAGCTCCGCGCTACCCCCGGCGTGACCCTGATCCGCCCCGCCGATGCGAACGAGGTGGCGCAAGCCTGGCGGGTGATCCTCCCCATGACCGATCGCCCCGCCGTGCTGGTGCTCAGCCGCCAGAACCTGCCAACACTGGACCGCAGCGTTTACGCCCCCGCCACGGGGCTGGCGAAAGGGGCCTATGTCCTGGCCGATTGCGGCGGCAGGCCCGACCTGATCCTGATGGCGACGGGCAGCGAGATCTCCCTCGTGGTGGCCGCGTATGAGATCCTGAAAAAGGAAGGCGTAAGTGTCCGTGTCGTCTCCATGCCGTCATGGGACCTGTTCGAGGCCCAGCCCGAAGCCTATCGTGCCAGCGTGCTGCCGCCCGATGTCACCGCCCGCGTGGCGGTGGAACAGGCATCCGGCATGGGGTGGGCGCGCTATATCGGCCTGACGGGCGAGGCCGTGGTGACGCATGGCTTTGGCGCCTCCGCCCCGGCGGAAGCCTTGCAGGAAAAATTCGGCTTTACCGTCGACGCTGTCCTTGCTGCGGCACGGCGGCAGATCGCGCGCGCCTGACCCTATGAAGAGCCGGAAACACAGATCATGAATGAATCGTGCAGCATTGCCGTGAGCAATCCGTTATGCGAACTGGCCCGCTTTGGCCAGTCGCCGTGGCTGGACTTCATCCAGCGCTCCTTTACCGAAAATGGCAGCCTGAAACGGCTGGTGGATCACGACGGGCTGAAGGGCGTCACCTCCAATCCCGCCATCTTCCAAAAAGCCATGGGGGAGGGGAGCGAATATGACACCCGCATCCGCCAGGTCCTGTCTGAACGGAGGGTCGATGCGGCAACTCTATATGAAATCCTGGCAGTGGAGGACATACAGGCCGCAGCCCGCGTGCTGCACCCGGTCTATGAAGCCAGCAGGCGCATTGACGGGTATGTAAGCCTTGAGGTCGCGCCCCATCTGGCCCATGACGCCATCGGCACGCTGGCCGAGGCGCGGCATTTGTGGAAACGGGTCGACAGGCCCAACCTCATGATCAAGATTCCCGGTACGCTGGAAGGGGTCGAGGCCGTGCGCACCGCGATCGCGGATGGCATGAATGTCAACGTGACCCTGCTCTTTTCGCTCGAGGCCTATAAGAAGGCGCTGGATGCCTACATGGCGGGTCTGGAGGTACGGCATGCGCAGGGGCTGCCCGTATCGGGCATCGCCTCGGTCGCCTCCTTTTTCATAAGCCGTATTGATGCCCGCATCGATGCGGCGATCGATGCACGGCTGGCGGCAGCGGACCCGCAGGCAGCAGCGCTAAAAAACCTGCGCGGCAAGGTTGCCATCGCCAATGCCAGGATGGCCTATCAATACTGGCGGGAGGTGACACAGGGCGCGCGGTGGCGCAGGCTGGCAGCACTTGGCGCACAGCCCCAGCGCCTGCTCTGGGCCTCGACCGGCACGAAAGACCCCGCCTACAGTGATGTGCTGTACGTCGATGCGCTGATCGGGCCGGAGACGGTCAATACCATTCCACCTGTTACATTCGCCGCCTTTCGGGATTATGGAACCGTTGCCCCGACACTGACACAGGATATCCCGGGCGTGGAACGGGTGCTGCATGAGGCGGACCGGCTGGGGCTTGATCTGGCCGGGGTGACCGACGCCCTGCTACACGAAGGGCTGGCCGCCTTTGACGCGGCATTCATTGCCCTGCGCCAAAGCATATCCATGAAAATATCCAGCATGGAAAAGGGCAATGCTTTCGCAAACCTGCATGAGCATTCTTCGGGCCGCTAGCGCGTATTGTGTTACTGCGTGCGGGATCGATGGCCGTAACGAGGGATGACGCCTGCACGCACTCCGTCCCCTGACATACCCGATGCAAAATGGCCTGCGGTCGCCCGTCTCTCGCCCCGATGCGCGGGCCTTCTGCTCCGACGCTTCCCCCGGCGCTATCTCCGGCGATACCGCCCGGACGCGCCGGGTCGGGAGAAACGGCCCAGACCCCGAAACGGTGAAAAATGGCGGCCGGAAGCCATTTCATGGATCGGTCGGAACTGTTCGGAAGGGGATTGTGGTGTCCGCGGCGGGATTCGAACCCACGGCCCCAGGATTCATACCACTTCGGCTTTCACCGCCGCCATGAGCATGGCGTTCGTGGTCTGGACTGTCCCTTCACCATGGACCGCAGGCGGTCTACAGGTGCTGCCCATCCAGTCTCTACACCTTGCCAGCAGCGCTGGCCTTGGCTCGGGATTGGCACGGCTTTCGCCAGAGCGTTCCCCGAATTTGAGCAGATCCGCCATGGGGTTTCCCATCATGGCGCCCAATTTGAAAACCAGGAATCCTGTGCTCTATCCGGCTGAGCTACG
Organism: Komagataeibacter melomenusus; assembly: GCF_013155395.1. GTDB lineage: Bacteria > Pseudomonadota > Alphaproteobacteria > Acetobacterales > Acetobacteraceae > Komagataeibacter > Komagataeibacter melomenusus. The sequence continues at coordinate 45,907 of NZ_JABJWC010000014.1, forward strand.
CGGACACACAACGAGGCTTCTAACCGAGCCCATGCGCGTGGGCAAGGTGTTTTATGCGCGCGGGCCGGGCCAATTGCCCTTTAGCGCCGCCTGCGTGCCTTCTGCGCCATGGCGCACAGGCGGGCCACATGCCGCAGCCCCAGCACGATATCGGGGCTGCCGGTCTGCTTGCAGGCCAGTTCCAGCGCCTGCGTGTCCTGTGCCGCTGCCAGCAGGGTCGCGGCCGACCAGGCATTGAGGGCCTGCCCGAAACTGTCCGTGCGCTTGAAAAACACCGGCGGGCGCAACTGCCGCATGGCCTCCGCCCGGCCCATCCCGCCATCCATGGCCAGCCGCACCCGGCGCAGGCGGTGAATGTGGGCCAGCAGCACGCGGGCCAGCGCCACCGGGCTGCTGCCATCGGTCACCAGCGCGCGCTCCGCGGCGGCATCGGCGGCTTCGCGCTCGCCCGCCATGGCGGCAAAGGCCGCATCCTCCAGCGACACGCCCGCCGCGTCACCCACGCAGGCGCGCACGTCCTCCAGCCCCAGCCTGCCGCCAGCACCGGCAAACAGGGCCAGTTTTTCCACTTCGCTGCGGGTGGCGGCGCGGTCCGGCCCCGCGCGTTCGACCATCCAGCCCAGCGCGTCGGGGTCAATATCCACTTTATGCCCCGCCAGCATCTGCCGGATCGCGCCTTCAAGCGCGCGGCCTTCCTCGGGGTAGCAGCCGATCACGCCGCAGTGGCGGTCCTTTTCGGCAAAGGCGCGCAGTTTTGCGCGTGAGGCCAGGTTGGGCGCTTCGAGAATGACCAGCGTGTCGGATTCCTGCGCCAGGCAGCGCTGCAGGGCGGCCAGCACGCTGTCACCCACCTCGCGCAGCCAGATCACCCGCCGCCCGCCGCTTAGCGACAGGGCGGTGGTTTCCTCCTCCAGCCGGTCATGGTCCTCGCGGCCCAGTATGGCCACGCGGAAGGGGTCATTGAGGTCGGGACAGATGGCGCGTGCCGCCATCGTGGCCCGTTCGCGGATCAGCCCGGCATCATCCCCATGCAGCACGATGGCCCGCAGCGCGCCAGGCGCGTTCAGGGTCGCGTTGACGGAGCGGGCGTCGATCTTCACCGGTTCTCGTTGCCCCCAATGCTGATGCCCGACATGTCATCATTTTCCAGTATGGACGACGCGCGCCCGCGGGTGGCCGCAGGCGCCTGCGTGGTGGTGTCGGTGTCGGGGGTGTTATCCATGGGGCCGTGTTCATCGGGTGTCATCATGCCGCCGTTGTTTTCCCCGTTGAGCTGGGCATCGGTGCGGCCGGTGGCCATGGTGGGCAGGCCGTCGGCGCCGGGTTGCTGGGCAGGCATCTGGTTGTTGGGGTTGATGATGCTGTTGGGGTCGGTGTAGCGCGGCTGGTTCTGCCCGCGCACCGAGCCGCTGACGGCGGGCCTGGCATGGGTGCGGAACCACACGGCCACTTCCTGCGTGATCTGCTCGGCCAGGTTCTTGGCCACGCGCGCGCGCACGCCCTCAAGGTTCAGGGTCTGGGCGAAATACTGCTCGTAATTGTTGTTTACCCCGTCCACCACCGACGCGTCGCCCCCGGCCAGCGTGTCCGGGTCGTTCGAGATGGTCTCCAGCGTCCAGTGGGCAAAGGCTGTGGTGCGCGTGCGGCCCGATGTGTTGTCGGCGTGGATGTCCACGGCCTCGTTCATCAGGTAGGTGCGGATGCGCAGCACGTAACGGGTCGGGTTTTCCGGCCCGGCGCCGCCCATGTCCTGCTGCAGGGCCTGGCGCAGCAACTGGCCGTAGCGTTCATTGATGCGCGCGATATAGACCTGCTTGAGTTCGGCCAGCACGTTGCCGGTGGTGGGCTTGCCATCCGGGCCGATATGGCTTCCCGTCGTCTTGTACATCGGGGAAAAGCCGCACCCTGCCAGCATGAGCAGGGCGCACAGCACGCCGGTGCGAAGGACGGGAAGGGCCATGTCTATTTCGCAACCACGAAATTGACGATGCGGCCAGGCACATGGATGCGCTTGACGATCCGCGCCCCCTCAAGCAGGCGGGCCACGTTCGGCTCGGCTTCGGCCAGCGCGATCACCCTGTCCGCCGGCAGGTCGGGGGCCACGGCGATGGTGCCGCGCAGCTTGCCCATGATCTGCACCGCAATGGTCAGTTCGCTGGCCTTGAGCAGGTCCGCGATGGCGGTGGGCCAGGCGCGTTCCACCACGGGCTGGCCGCCCGGCTCGAGCAGCGCCATCATCGCTTCCGCCTGGTGGGGCACCATGGGGGCGGCGAGCAGGGCCAGCATGGTGGCGGCCTCGCGGCGGGCGAAGGCCATGCCGTCCTCGCCTGCCGCCTTCTCGGCCTCGGCCAGGGCGGAGGTCAGTTCATGCAGGCGGGCCACGGCCACGTTGGCGCTGAAGCCTTCGAGCGCCTCGGTCACGGCGGCGATGGCGCGGTGCGTGGCCCGGCGCAGGCCATCAGCCGCGCGTGAGAGCGTGGCGGGGCAGGGCGCATCTGCCGGGGTCTGCTCGGCCACGCCGCGCACGAGGCGGAACAGGCGCTGCAGGAAGCGCGCGGAGGCGGCGACACCGGATTCCGTCCACTCCATGTCACGCTCGGGCGGGCTGTCGGACAGTACGAACCACCGCGCCGTATCCGCGCCAAACCGCTCGATGATCGCCACGGGGGCGACCGTGTTGCGCTTGGACTTGGACATCTTCTCCACCCGGCCAATGGTGACCGGCGCGCCGTTGTCGCGGCGCACGGCGCTGTCCGCGCGGCGCTCGACTTCCTCGGGGTAGAGCCAGTTGCCCGCCGCGTCGCGGTAGCTCTCGTGGTTGACCATGCCCTGCGTGAACAGCCCGTTGAAGGGCTCGTCCACATGCAGGTGCCCGGTCTCGTGCATGGCGCGGGTAAAGAAACGGGCATAGAGCAGGTGCAGGATCGCATGTTCGATGCCGCCGATATACTGGTCCACCGGCAGCCAGCCATCAGCGGCAGCAGGCACGGTGGGCGTTGGTGCGTGCGGTGCCGTAAAGCGGGCGAAATACCATGAGCTGTCGACAAACGTGTCGCAGGTATCGGTCTCGCGCAGGGCGGGCTTGCCGCAGCTGGGGCAGGCCACGTGCTTCCAGGTCGGGTGGTGCTCGAGCGGGTTGCCGGGGCGGTCGAAGGTCACGTCCTCGGGCAGCTTTACGGGCAGTTGGTCATCGGGCACGGGCTGCGCGCCGCAATCGGTGCAGTGGATGACGGGAATCGGGCAGCCCCAGTAGCGCTGGCGCGAAATGCCCCAGTCGCGCAGCCGCCAGTTGACCACGCCCTGGCCAACGCCCATGCCCTCGAGCCGGGTGATGGCCTCTTTCTTGGCCGCCTCCGTGTCCAGCCCGTCAAGGAAGCCGGAGTTGAACAGCGTGCCGTGGCCATCACAGGCCTTGTCGGTCATGGTAAACGTGCCCGCCTCGGCGCCTGGCGGCAGGATGACCGGGGTGACCGGCAGGTTGTATTTGCGCGCGAAGTCAAGGTCGCGCTGGTCGCCACACGGGCAGCCGAACACGGCCCCCGTGCCGTAATCCATCAGCACGAAATTCGCGATCCAGACCGGGAAGGACTGGTCGGGCATGAAGGGGTGGCTGACGCGCAGCCCCGTGTCGAAGCCGCGCTTCTCGGCGGTTTCGATCGCTTCTTCCGATGTGCCGAGGCGCTGGCATTCGGCAATGAATTCCTGCGCCTTCGCATTGCCCGCAGCCACCTTGGCGGCCAGCGGGTGGTCGGCGGCAATGGCCAGGAAGGACATGCCGAACAGCGTGTCGGGGCGGGTGGTGAACACCTCGACCGAATCAAGGTCGGTATCGAAGCCCGTGGGCGGGGCGTGCAGGCCGAAGCGGATTTTCGCCCCTTCGGATCGGCCGATCCAGCGCTCCTGCATGGTGCGCACGCGCTCGGGCCAGCGCGGCAGGGTGGACAGGCCCTCAAGCAGTTGCGGGGCGAAATTGGTGATTTTCAGGAACCACTGCGAGAGCTTCTTCTGCTCGATCAGCGCGCCCGAGCGCCAGCCGCGCCCGTCCACCACCTGCTCGTTGGCCAGCACGGTGTTGTCCACGGGGTCCCAGTTGACCCAGCTTTCGCGGCGCTCGACCAGGCCAGCCTTGAGCATGTCGAGGAACAGCTTCTGCTGCTTGCCATAATATTCGGGCAGGCAGGTCGCGATCTCGCGGTCCCAGTTGAAGGAGAAGCCAAGCCGCTTGAGGGTCGTGCGCATGGCGGCGATGTTGTCCATCGTCCACTGGCCGGGATGCACGCCGCGCTCGCGCGCCGCGTTCTCGGCGGGCAGGCCGAAGGCGTCCCACCCCATCGGGTGCAGCACGCTGAAGCCGCGCGCGCGCTTGTAGCGCGCCACCACATCGCCGAGCGTGTAGTTGCGCACATGGCCCATGTGCAACTGCCCCGACGGGTAGGGGAACATCTCCAGCACATAGTATTTGGGCCGGTCGGCGGGGGGCACGTCCGGCACGTCGAAGATGCCCGAGGCCGCCCAGCGTTCCTGCCACTGCGGCTCGGCCGTGTGGAAATCATAGGCGGGGGTGGCGTTTTCGGCAGGGGTGCTGGTTTCGGTCATCTTCTTCTGGTTCGGTATGCGGAGGGCAGGCGGCATGCGCCCGCTGAAAGGGGCCGGGCCGCGCATGGCCCGACCGGGAGTGCGTTACGGGGCGCGCGTGGCGTCTAGTGCTGGCCGCTATCGGTGCGCAGCTGGCGCGCGCGGGTCAGGATGCGGGCCGTGATGTCGGACACGGTATTGGCGGCAACGGGGGTATCGACCCACTGCCCGTCCTCATAGGCCTGGCGGAACACGGACACGCGCACCGCATCCGAGCGCAGGCTGCGTGAGAGGACGAAGCAGGTGATCTTGAAGCGTTCATCCTTGGTGGCGGGTGGCGTGTACCAGTCCGTCAGGATCACGCCCGCCACGGCATCGGCCGAGGCGAACGGCATGAAGGACAGCGTATCGAGCGCGCCACGCCACAAGAAGGCGTTGACCCCGTTGCTTTCCAGCGGGGTGGAGCCGCCATTGGCGCCGCGATCTTCCTTCAGCAGGCGGTTCTGGGGCACGGCCAGCCCGCTTTTGTCGTGCTGCGGCGCGCTGCCGCAGGCAGCCAGCAGGCTGGCGGCCAGCAGGGCGGGGAGTGCTGTGCGTGGCAGCAGGACACGGCCCGTGGGGGCGGCAGAGGGAGCAGGATGGAACGGGCGAAGGGTCATGATGCCTCTGTGGACGCCGGGGATGGCCCCCGCATGTGGTGATCCGGCCACGCGCCCGGTCACCGGCGGGCATGCCGGGCAGGGGCGTTGCGGCCTGTCGCGTTATCCTTCTTCATATCCTGCCGCGCCTGTCACGCCAAGTCGCATGGGCACTTTACCGTGCCCGGCGTGACAATCAGGCCATTGAAGCGCAAAAATGGCGGCACACGCCAACTGCTGCGGAACATGATGAAACACGCGCTTACAGGGTCCGCCCCCTTCCTGCTCATGGCGGGGCTGCTTTGTGCCACTGCGGCGCATGCGGCGGTCGCGGCTGCCGCCAGCCCGACCGGCAGCCGCGCGGCGGACATGGCGGCCCGCCTGCAACCTGCCGAGCAGCAGGCCGTGCTCCAGGTCCGCCCCGTTCCGGCTGCCGGGGGGGATGAGACGACCCCCGGCCTGCTGGCCTGGCCGGGCGTGCCCCGGCTGGGGCTGCCGGTGCTGCGCATGCCCACCTTCGCCACCCCCGTGCAGCCCGGCGATGCTTCGCCGCGGCCCATGCTGCCCTGGCTGGCGCTGGCCGCGACATGGGACCCCGACCTCGCCCGCCGCGCGGGCGTGGCCCGCGCCCGGTCCGAATGGCTGCATGGCCGCGCGGTGCTGCGCGTGGGCGGGGTGGATACGCTGCCCTCGGGCCGGTTGCAGGGCGGCGAGGACCAGGTGCTGGCGGGCAGCATGGCGGGCATGATCGGGGCGGGGCTGCTCTCGGGTCATGTGCTGCCGGTCTTCGGCTCGGTCGCGCGGGAGGAGCAGGTGCGTGCCGATGGCGCGACCCCCGAGCGCAGCGCGCCGGTCAAGGCTTCCGACCTTGCGGCCCACAGCCTGCTGGGCGTGGCCACGGCGCTGGAGGTGGCCCATGGGGGGGCGATGCTGTGCGGCGGCATGGCCCCGTGCGCCGGGGTGACGGGGCTTGCGGGCATGGTGCATGAGGCGTGGCATTTTCCCGGCATGATCATGGCCGTGCCGGGCGGCGCGCTGGCCGGGGGCGCCGCGCATGGCACGGATACCGCGCCCGCGCTCAATGCCATTGCCACGGGGGTGGACATGGAACAGGTCAGCCCCGGCAGCCCCGACGTGCTGGGCGAGATGCTGCGCAAGGCCGTGCGCGATGGGGATGTCAAACCCGCGCAGGTGCAGGCCATGGTCACGCATATCCTCGCCTCGTTCTACATGGCGGGCAGCCTTGACCATCCGCCGCCTTTCGCCGCGGCCCGCACCGGCGTGCAGCCCCCGCCCACCGATACGCTGTTGGGGGATGTGGAGGCCGAGGGCGCGGTGCTGCTGCAAAACGAGAATCGGGTCCTGCCCTTCGATCCCGCCCTTGGCCCGGTGCTGGTGCTGGTGCACCCGGCCATGCGCGGCCCTGCCGACCTGCTGGCCGAGGGGTTGCGCCATGCCGGGCTGACCGTGACGGTGGTCACTGCCCCTGATGGCGCAGGGGCTACGGGCACGCTGCCACCCGCCTGCGCGCAGGCGGCCCGCACGCTGGTGCTCAGCGCCAGCAATGATGACAACCGCATGATCACCACCCTGGCCGAACTTGGCGGCCATGTGGCCGTGGTGCTGACCGCCGATGACCCCGACCGGCAGATGCCCTGGCTCGATGCGGTCGATAGCGTGGTGCAGGGCTGGGCGTGGCGCGATGAGTATGCGCCCGCCCTGTCGGCGCTGCTGTCGGGGCAGCAGGACTTCTCGGGCCACCTGCCGGTGACGCTCACGGGCGGCCTTTATCCGCCGGGCATGGTCGATGCGAATTACCGCGCCTTCGAGCGCGCGCAGGTCGTGCCGCTGTTTCCGTTTGGCTATGGGCTGTCAGCCCGCGGGCGGCTGGCGCTGAGCGAGTTGCATGTGGTGCGCGAGGGCAATCACCTCACCGCCAGCTTCACGCTCTCCAATCCCGGCACGGCGGCGGTGCGGGCCGTGCCCCAGCTTTATGTCGAAACCCCGCCCGACCTGCCGGGCAATCCGCGCAGGCTGGCTGCGTGGCGGAGCGTGATGGTCGTGCCGGGGCATCCTGTGCGGCTGAGCGTGCCCGTCAGCCTGCGGCTGGCGGGGCAGTGGAATGCGACAGCGGGCAACTGGGCTGTGGCGGGGGGGGATTATACGCTCTCGCTCGGGTTTTCGTCGGTCATGCTGGTGCGGCATGCCACGTTGCACCTGCCCGCGCTGCATGTACCCGCCACGCTGGAAAACCAGCCCGCCCCGGTGGTGACGGCTGAATGAGGGGTAACGGATAAAAGTGTTTACTGCCCGGGCCGGATGACCGTGCAGGGCAGGCCCTGATCCTTCAGCGTGGCGCAGGCCTGTGTCGCGGCGGATTGCGAAAGCCCGGCCAGGCGGGCGCGATAGATCAGGCCCGTGGGCCGCCGGACCGGAATGACCAGGCTGCGCGCGCCCTGCAGGGCCGCAAAGTCACCCTGCCGCGCCATGGAGTTGGCAAAGCGGGCCTGCCCCTCTGCCGAAAACGCACCCACCTGCACCATCCATGCCCCATATCCGGCGCCGGCACTGGGCGCGGCTGCGGCCGCCGTGCGGGCATCGGTGTGGCAGGTGCTGCTGCCGGGGTCATAGGCAAGGTTGGCGTCATGCACGCAGGCGGTGCGGTGCTGCACGGGGGCGGGCGGGTTAAGGGTTGCGTACTGCACATAGGTGTGGTCGGGCTGGATGGTGGTGCCATTGCCCAGCGGCACCGGCGTGGATGTCACCCGCTGGCTGGAGGAGCCATAAACCGCCAGCGGCCCGCTCAGTGCCACTTCATTGCCCAGATTGGGGGTGATGATGCGAAGGTAGCGAACCGTCTGGCTGGGCAGCGGGCGGCCGTTTTCAAGGTAGTCGTTCAGCCGCTCGGTGCCTGCATTGTAGGCGGCAAGGAAGCCCGGCGCGCCATACAGCCCGTACAGGATGCGGATATAGGCCGTGCCCGCGAGGATGTTGTTGTGCGGGTCATACGGGTCGGAGCCGAGGTGGTTGCGGCGCTGCATGTCGGCATAGGTGGGGGGCATGAGCTGCATCAGCCCGATCGCCCCGCTGGCCGAGCGCGTGAGGTGGCCATCAATATATTCATGCCCGCCCGATTCCTTCTGGATCACGGCGCGGATCCATTCCTGCGGCACGGCAAAGCGGGTGGCGGCATCGGCAATATAGGGCTGCCACGGGTCGTTTTCGGGGCCGGGCGGGCGGTAGGCGGCCTTGCCCTTGTAGTAGCTGTTATAGCTGGCATGGGTGTGGCCGCCCCCGCCGGGTGACGTGGCGCAGGCGGCAAGCCCCAGCCCCGCGATGGCAACAAGGAACAGGCGCGTCATGTCCCGCAGGGAGGGAGGTGCAGGGAGCATGTTCAGATCAGGCACAGTTCCGCCAGTTCGTTGCGTAGGGCTTCGGGCAGGATATCGCCCGTATGGCTGTTTGCCAGAAGGTCGGGTGGCGCGTCTGCGGGCTTGAGGTAGCGCCAGCCCTGAAAGGCGCGCATGGCACGCGGGCTGACGGGAATGATCTCGGGCGCCATGACCACCCGCGCGCAGGCCACGCCATCCTCGCGCGTGTCAGGTTCGATGGCGGTAATGCGCTGGCGGCACAGGATGCGCCCGGCAATCACGCGGTAGATCGATCCGCCATCAAGTATTTCCGCCGCCCGACGTGGATACATGCGCGTGCGGAACCACGGCTGGCCTGAGGGGCCGGTGCCATCAAGGTCATCGACCGGCGGGGTCTGGAGCGACTGGCGGGCGGCGAGTTCCTCAAGGGAATGCACGCCAACCGCCAGCTTGACCATATGCAGCATGCCCGGCCCTTACCGCGCGGGGGCCGCAGGATCGCTCTGCGCCTCGTGCATGAAAGTCTCGCGGAAGCGCTTTTCATCAATGCTGCGCACGATATGCATCACCCGCATGGGGCTGCCCTTTGGGGCAAGGGCCTCGGGCACCACAAAGGCGTGGCCGTAATGCGGGCCGCGGGTGGTGTCGATATCCATGCGGGCATCGACTGCGGCGGTGACCAGCGTGGGGTCGGCGGCAATGGCGGTGGTCATTTCATCCCACATGGGCAGCGGGTCGTAATAGCTGCCGATATAGGCGGTGAGCGGCGTTTTTTTGCTGGTGATCTGGCCGAGGTACTCGCGTGAGAGCATGAGGTCGTTCGACACGCTGCCCACCACCGTGATCTTCTTCCACGGCGCGGTGAGCGTGATATGGGCGGCCTCGGGGTCGAAGATCATGTTGAAGTCGGAGGCAAAATCCGCGTTGCCGGTAATCGACATCATGCTCGTGTCAAGCATGCCGCCCATGAAGATGAGCTGCTTTGCCGTCTCGGCAAAACTCGGGTCTTCGCGGATGGCAAGGGCCAGGTTGGTCAGCGGACCTGCGGCCACGATCGTGACCTCATGCGGGTGGGCATGCACCTGCTCGATCAGGAACTGCACCGCGCCCTGCCTTGCGGGCGGGGTGTGGGGTGCGCCTTCCTTCATGGTTCCGATGGCGGGCTGCACATCAGGGGCCGTGTCGATCGAGCCGAGGCCGCCCCAGGCCCCTTTCCACGGAATAGCACCATATTGCTGCTCATGCAGGCGCATTTCGGCGCGCGTGTTGACCAGCGGATAGACCGCGCCATCGGCCACCGGCACGTCCGTTTTGCCAATAATTTCAAGCAGGCGGCGCAGATGGGCGGATTCCGCGTTCTCCCACCCGTCGCCGCTCACTACCGTAAAGCCCAGCACGCGCACATTGGGGTTGAACAGCAGCGGAATGGTGGAAAGCTGGTCCGACCCGCCGGGGCCGAGGAAGTCGTTATCCTCAATGACCAGTTCCGGGCCCGCCGTGGCGGGTGCGGCCATGGCGGGCACGGCCATGAAGGCAAGGGCCGCAGCGGTGGCGGCGAGGCGGGTGGACCGCGAAAGGATGGATGACAACACGCAGCAAACTCCCTGCCCTGAATGCATGGCCCTATCGTATGGCCTAATGCCTCAAAGCACCAGCGCGGCCAGCAGGCTTTCCAGCCGCAGGCGGCCCGCATCGGTGGCGCGCAGGCGCTGGCCTGCGGGGTCAAGCACCAGATAGCCCTCATCGGTCGCCATGTTCAGGATATCGGCATCAAGTGCTTCAACCACGGCCATGCCGGTGCGCCGGGCAAAGCGGGTAGTGTCGATGCCCGCGCGCAGGCGCAGGCCCATCAGCAGCATTTCACGCGCGCGGTCGCGGTTGTCCAGCCGCACGTCGGGGTGGGCGCCGGTGCCGGTGCGCTCCACGCGCTCGGCCCACGGCTCGGGCGCGCGGTGGCGGCGGGTGGCGCAGGTCACGCCATTGCGGGTCAGCCGCCCATGGGCACCGGGGCCAATGCCCAGATAGTCGCCATAACGCCAGTAGGTCAGGTTATGGCGGCTCTCTGCGCCGGGGCGGGCGTAGTTCGAGATCTCGTAGCCCAGCAGGCCGTGGCGGGCGGCGACTTCGGCGGTGAGTTCATACAGCCGCGCCGCATCATCGCCCTCGGGCAGGCAAAAGCGGCCCTGGCGGTACAGCCCCTCGAATTTCGTGCCCGGCTCGATGGTGAGCTGATAGAGCGAGAGGTGATCGGACACCAGCGCCAGGGCCGCCTCAAGCTCGGCCTGCCATGCGGCCTCGGTCTGTCCTGGCCGGGCATAGATCAGGTCGAACGAGATGCGCTCGAACAGCGTGCGCGCGGTCTCGAGGGCTGTAATGGCCTGCGCGGCGTCATGCTCACGGCCTAAAAAGCGCAGGGCGGCCGGGTCAAGGCTCTGGATACCCATTGAAATGCGGTTGACCCCGGCCGCGCGGAAGGCCCGCAGCAGGTCGGTCTCAACGCTTGTCGGGTTGGCCTCGAGCGTGATTTCCACATTGTCGGTAAAGCCGAAGGCGGCGCGGGCATCGGCAATCAGCCCGGCCACCGTCTCGGGCGCCATGAGGGATGGCGTGCCGCCGCCAAAAAAGATGGAACTGATGGTCGGGCGCTCGGCGGGCGTATCGCCCATCAAGGCTGCTTCATGGGCCAGTTCGCGCCTGAGTGCCGCGCCAAAGCGGGCGCGGGGGATTTCATCGCGCACATGGCTGTTGAAGTCGCAGTACGGGCATTTGGACAGGCAGAACGGCCAGTGCACGTACAGCGCCAGCGGCTCGCTGATGTCGGATGCGGGTTTGTGTAAAAATCCTTCCAAGGCAACTCCTTGCAAACCATCAGAAGTTTTTGGTGAAGCTTTTTTCAAAAAGCTTCAAAAAGAATGCCGCCTTTTTGAAAAAAGGCGGCACCCAAAAACTTTTATTCTGTTCAGGACCGTCAGATCGCCAGCCGCACGCCCAGCTCCACCACGCGGTCGGGCGGAATGCGGAAGAACTCGGTGGCCGGTGTCGCATTGCGCGCCATGAACAGGAACAGCGACATGCGCCAGCGCGAGAGCTTGGGCACCGACGAGCGCACCAGCAGTTCGCGGCTGGTGAAGTAGGAGGCCTGCAGCGCATCAAAGTCCAGCCCGCTGGCCTTCAGGTCTTCCAGCGCGCGGGGCAGGTTGGGCATTTCCATGAAGCCGTAGCGCAGGATGATGCGGTAGATGTCGGGGGCCAGTTCCTGCAACGCCACGCGGTGGCCATGGTCGGCCTCGGGCTGGTCGAGCGTCTGCACGGTCACGAACAGCACGTGGTCGTGCAGCACCTTGTTGTGCTTGAGGTTGTGCAGCAGGCAGGCAGGCACGAAATCGGGGTTGCCGGTCATGTAAACGGCGGTTCCCGGCACGCGGATGATGCGCGACTGCGGCAGGCGGGCCAGGAACGAGTTCATCGGCATGCTGTCCTGCTTCTGCCGGTTCATGATGAGCTGGCGGCCCTTTTTCCACGTCGTCATCATCAGGGTCAGCACGACACCGAGCAGCACAGGCACCCAGCCGCCCTGCGGGATCTTGAGCGCGTTCGAGGCAAAGAACGTCGTATCAAGCAGGAAGAAGCCGCCAAATGTCGCAATCGCCGCAGGCCGCGACCAGTGGTACAGCCTGCGGAACACCACCATCGCCAGCACACAGGTGCACATGAACGTGCCCGTCACCGCAATGCCGTAGGCCGAGGCCAGCGCATCGGAACTGCGGAAGGCCAGCACCAGCAGCAGTGCGCCCACCATGAGGAAGCGGTTGAACTCGGGCAGGTAGATCTGGCCCTCTTCCTCCGCATTGGTGTGGGTCACGCGCAGGCGCGGCAGGTAGCCAAGCTGGATGATCTGGCGGCACAGCGAGAACCCGCCCGAGATGCCCGCCTGGCTGGCAATCACCGTAGCCATGGTGGACAGGATGATCATCGGCACCTGCATCCAGTGCGGGCCGAGCAGGAAGAAGGGGTTTTCCAGCGCCCTGGGCTCGGCAATGATCAGCGCGCCCTGGCCCAGGTAGTTCAGCGCCAGGCACGGCAGCACGCAGAACAGCCACGCATAGCGGATGGGCTGGCGGCCAAAATGCCCCATATCGGCATAAAGCGCTTCCGCACCCGTAACCGACAGCACCACCGAGCCAAGGGCGATGAACGACAGCCACCCGTGATAGATGATGAACTGCACCGCATAGGTGGGCGATATGGCCAGCAGCACCATGGGGTGGTGCAGGATTTCAAGCCCGCCAAGGATGCCCAGCAGGCTGAACCACACCAGCATGATCGGCCCGAATATGGTGCCCACCTTGCCCGTGCCGTAGCACTGCACCGAGAACAGCCCCACCAGCACCATGAGTGCGATGGGAATGACTAGGTCATGGGCGGCGGGGAAACTGACCTCAAGGCCTTCCACCGCCGAGAGCACGGAAATGGCGGGCGTGATCATGCCATCGCCAAAGAACAGGCACGCGCCCCCGATTCCCACCATGCCGAGTGCGATGCGCATGCGGTTGCTCGGTGCCACGCGCTGGGCAAGTGACATGAGCGAGATGATCCCGCCCTCGCCATTATGGTCGGCGCGCATGATCAGGATGACGTATTTCACCGTCACGATCAGCAGCAGCGACCAGATGATGAGGCTGAGAACACCCAGTATTTCCCACGGCTCGATCTTGTGGTGCTGCGATACGACCATGATGGTCGAGCGCAGGGCGTAGATCGGGCTGGTGCCGATATCGCCAAACACCACGCCCAGCACGCTGAGCAGGGCAGCAAAGCCTACGGGGTTTGCGGCATGCTCGTGCTGGTCGGCGCCGTATTCGGTAATCTTGGGTGCGGCATTGGCCTGCTGTGCGGCAGGCACGGGGTGCGTGCCGCCATCCGGCGTCGTTGAGGATCCGGGGGCAACAGGCCCCGTGGGTTGCGTCATGTCGTGACGGCTCCGCGGCAATGAAGACTGAAAACCGGCATCACATCGCAACCGGATAGTTCCGCATTACCGCCTCGCCCCATGCGCAGCAAGGCCCCTGTGTGCTCAGGTGCCATTCCGCCCCGTTCAGGCGTGGGCGGGACGGGCCCCGAAAATGGCGCTGCCCACCCGCACCAGCGTGGCCCCGCAGGCGATTGCCGCCTCGAAATCGGCTGACATGCCCATGGACACCACCGGCAGCCCGTGGCGCGCCGCCATGGCGGCCAGCGTGCGGAAATGCGGCGTGGGGTCGGCACCGTGCGGCGGGATGCACATCAGCCCGCGCACGTCCGCGCCAAAGCGGGTCATGCTGTCGGTGATGAAGGCATCGGCCTCCTCAAGCTTTACGCCCGATTTCTGGCTTTCATCGCCGGTGTTCACCTGCACCAGCAGGTGCGGCAGGCGGCCCGCCCTGTCCGCCGCGCGGGCCAGCGCATCCGACAGGGCAGGGCGGTCGAGGCTTTCGATCATATCCGCGATCCTGACCGCCTCAAGCGCCTTGTTGGTCTGGAGTCCGCCGATGATGTGCAGCTTGAGGTCGGGAAAGCGGTCGCGCAGCGGGGGGAATTTGGCCGCCGCTTCCTGCACGCGGTTTTCGCCAAACAGGCGTTGCCCCGCCTCGAGGGCGGCGATGACGCTGGATTGCGGATGGAATTTCGATACCGCCACCAGCCCTACGCTGGAGGGGTCGCGCCCTGCTGCGCGTGCACTCGCTGCAATGCGGGTGCGGATACCGCTCAGGGCCTGTGCTATGGATGCGGATGTTGACATGGTCCTAGGCTTGGCCTGAATAGCGGCCCGGTCAAGCCCCCAGGCGCCGTCGCGCCGCGAAGTGCCGCATTTGCAGGTCAGGATTACATGAAGTCTCCCCCGTCCCCGTCGTCCCGCCCCGATGGCCGCCCTGATGGTCGCCGTAATCGCACGGGTCGCCCCGACCGGCGTGGCGGCAAGGTCGCCCCTGACCCCACGCGCGATATTGCCTTTGACGTTGTCGAGGGCGTGATCGTCCATCGCCGCATGCTCGATACCTCGCTCGAGCATTCCGCCGCCGCCCGCACCGCCGAACCGCGTGACCGCGCCGCCGCCCACCGGCTGGCCGCCACCGTGCTGCGCCACATGGGCACGGCAAACGAGGTGCTTTCCCCCTTCCTCAAGCGCGAACCGCCCGAGCCGGTGCGCGTGGTGCTGCTCATTGGCGTGGCGCAACTGCTGTTTCTCGACACGCCGGCCCATGCCGCCGTGGCCACCGCGGTGGCGCTGGCGCGCAGGCGGGGGCTGGTGCCGTTTGCGGGGCTGGTCAATGCCGTGCTGCGCCGGGTGGCGGCTGGCGGGGCCGAGGCGCTTGAGGGGCTGGACCAGCCCCGGCTCGATGTACCGGCGTGGCTGTGGCAGTCCTGGGGCAGGCTGGCCCGCCCCATAGCCAGCGCGCTGGGCCACGAGCCGCCGCTTGACCTGACCATCAGGCCCGGCTGCGATGCCCCGCCCGGCGGCGAGGTCATGCCCAATGGCAGCGTGCGCTTTGCTGCTGGCAGCGTGAAGGTGGCCGAACTGCCCGGCTTTGCCGATGGCGCGTTCTGGGTGCAGGACATGGCGGCAACGCTGCCCGCCCGCCTGCTCAACGTGACGCCGGGCGAGCGCGTGGCCGACCTGTGCGCGGCCCCTGGCGGCAAGACCGCGCAACTGGCCTGCGCGGGGGCGGAGGTGTTTGCCATCGAGCGCGAGGGCAGGCGGCTCGAGCGCCTGCGCGCCAACCTCGCCCGGCTGGGGCTGGAGGGCGTGAAGGTGATCCACGCCGATGCCGCCACATGGCAGCCCGAGGCCCCGCTCGACGCCATCCTGCTTGATGCCCCGTGCTCGGCCACCGGCACCATCCGCCGCCACCCCGATGCCATGTGGATCAAGCGCCCGCGTGACATCGCCACCATGGCCGAGGGCCAGGACCGCCTGCTGGCCGCCGCGCGCGACATGCTGCGCCCCGGCGGGCGGCTGGTCTATGCCGTGTGCTCGCTCCAGCCCGAGGAAGGCGAGCAGCGCGCCCGCGCGGCTGAGGCGATGGGCCTGATCCCCGACCCCTTCACGCCCGAGGAACTGGCCTTCCTGCCCCAGGCCCGCACGCCCGAGGGCTGGCTGCGCACCCATCCGGGCATGCTGGCCGATCGGGGCGGCATGGATGGCTTCTTTGCCGCGCGCTTCCGCCGGGGGTGAGAGGGGCTTCCTGTCCCCTGCGGGCGGGTGGACACATTACCGGGGGGAGGTGTGATGAAAGGTTGGCGTCGGGCAGGGATTTCTGTTAAAAAACAGGCATGGCTGCTCTGAACACCCCCCTTATCGCGCCGAGCCTGCTGGCTGCGGATTTCTCACGCGCGGCGGAGGAAGTCGCCGCGGTTGAAGCCGCTGGCGCCGACTGGCTGCATCTGGATGTGATGGATGGGCATTTCGTGCCCAACCTCTCCATGGGGCCGCAACTGATCGAGGCGCTGCGCCCCAAATCAAAACTCCCGTTTGACGTGCATCTCATGATCGCACCGGTCGATCCGTATATCGAGGCGTTCGCCAGGGCAGGGGCCGATCATATCCACCTGCATGTCGAGGCCGGGCCACACACGCACCGCTCGCTGCAGCATGTGCGCGACCACGGGGTCAAGCCGGGCGTGGCCATCTGCCCCGCCACCCCGCCCGAGGCGGTGGGCGAAGTGCTCGACCTGGTGGACATGATCCTTGTCATGACCGTCAACCCCGGCTTTGGCGGGCAGAAATTCCTGACCAGCCAGCTTCGCAAGATCGAAACCCTGCGCCGCATGGCCGATGCCACCGGGCGCGACATCCGCATTGGCGTGGATGGCGGCATTACCGCCACCACGGCCCCGCTGGCGGTGGCCGCCGGTGCTGACGTGCTGGTGGCGGGCACGTCCGTTTACGGGCAGCCCGATTACGGCGCCGCCATCGCGGCCCTGCGCAGCGGGGCGCATAGCCCGGCGTGAGGCAGGGCTTCTTGATCCATCGCGGCGGTAGGTGCCCATGGCACTGACCCGCGTCATGCGCGGCATGCGCGTCTCGCTTGCGCGCCTTCCCCTTTTTGGTGATGGCAAATACCTGCCTGCCGCCCCCGTCCATAACGTGCGCGACCTGTGGCCGGGCAATACCACCGCAGGCGCAAGGCTGGCGCGTGGCAGCCTGACCTGGGCGGGCTACACCCACCCCGTGGGGCCGGGGCAGTGGGATGACCCGGCATTCGAGCCCGCCTTCCGTGAAGGGCTGCTCAGTTTCCGCTGGCTGCGCGACCTGCGCGCCGTGGGCACCGATGCCGCCCGGCTCAAGGCGCGCGCGCTGGTGGATGACTGGCTGCACCATCCCTCCCAGAGCCCGATGGCGCTTGAATGCGGCGTGATCGGCGCGCGGGTGGCGGCGTGGCTGGGGCATTATGATTTCTTTGCCGCCTCCGCCAGTGATGCGTTCCGCCAGCGCCTCATGGCCCGCATTCTGGTGGAAGGGCGCATGATCGCAGCCCTCATGCCACCCGAGCAGCCGGGCTGGCAGGGACTGGCGGCACTCAAGGGGCTGCTGGCCGTGGCCGTGGCCATGCCGGAATATACCGGTTTCCTGACCCGTTACCGCCGCTATATCGACAACGTGGTGGAAAGCCAGATCCTGCCCGATGGCTGGCACATCGAGCGCAGCCCGGAGGTGCAGCTACGCGCCCTGCGCGAACTGGCCGAGATGCGGGCTATGATGCAGGCGGTGCAGCACGCGCTGCCGCATTCGGTGGCCCTGGCGCTGGACAAGATGAGCCCGGTGCTGCGCGCCATGCGCCATGGCGATGGGGGACTGGCGCTGTTCAATGGCAGCCATGAGCGCAGTGCGGCCCTGATCGACATGGTGCTGTCACAGGCCACGCGCACGCGGGTCGTGGCCAGCGCCATGCCTGATGGCGGGTTCGTGCGCATGCAGGCCGTGCGTTCGCTGCTTTTGGTGGATGTGGGCATTCCCGCCCCGGCCCCGTTCGACCACAATGCGCATGCGGGCACGCTGTCGTTCGAGTTCTCGTGCGCGCGCCAGCGCCTCATCGTCAATTGCGGTGGCGGCGTGCTGCCCGCATGGAAGGACGCCCTGCGGCAAACAGCGGCGCATTCGGTCATGACGGTGGAGGACATGTCATCCTCCGAGTTTGGCGAGGATGGCACGGTCCGCCGCCGCCCCGCCCATGTGGGGGTGGAGCATGCCGTGGCCGAAGGGGCGCACTGGCTCAACCTGTCGCATGATGGCTACCATGCCTCCGCCGGGGCGACGTATTACCGCAGGCTTTACCTCTCGGCCGATGGCGAGATCCTGCGCGGCGAGGAAACGCTGGAAGGCGAGCGCGAACTGTCCTTTACGCTCCGCCTGCACCTGCACCCGTCGGTTAGCGCCGTTGATGCGCTTGATGGCTCCATCGTGCTGGGTGCGGGTGAGCAGCACTGGCGCTTCCGTGCGGAAGGGGGCGTGGTCTCGATCGAGGAGAGCGTGTATTCCGGCGGCCAGGTGCCCTGCCGCACGCTCCAGCTTGCGGTGCGGGTGGAACCGGCGGCCAGCATGCCCGAAAGTGCCGCAGGCGCTGGCGTGGAGCCTGCGGCCCCGCCGCCGCAGGGCAGCACGCCCCTGGGCGATGTACCGCCGGGCAAGGTGCGACAGGTGGTGCGCTGGGGGCTGAGACGTGAGAAACTTCTGCTGCTGGCATGAAGATCCTGGAAATCACGAATGTTGATTTTTCAATGCGGCAGTTCCTCTTCCCCCTCATGCAGGCGCTGCGGGCCGAAGGGCATGACGTAACGGGCGTGTGTGCTGAGGGCCCGTTGCTGGCGCAGGTCCGCGCCGATGGGCTGCGCGTGGTGTGCGTGCCCATGTCGCGCACGCTTTCGCCCGTGGCGCAGTGGCGGGCATGGCGGGCGCTGGTGCGTGTCATCCGGGCGGAAAAGCCTACCATGGTCCATGCCCACATGCCCATCAGCGGCCTGCTGGCGCGGTTCGCGGCCCGGTGGTGTGGCGTGCCGCGCATTGCCTATACCGGCCATGGCTTCCTGTTCAACCAGCCCGGCTCAAGGGTGCGGCGGGTTGCGGCACTGGTGCTGGAATGGCTGGCCGGGCGCGTGACCGACATCTACCTCACCGTATCGGAGGAAGAAGCGCGTGATGCCCGCAGGCTGGGCATTCACCGCCACGCCACCGCCATTGGCAACGGGCGCGACCCGGCCATTTTCCACCCCGACAGGCAGGCCCGTGCCCGGCTGCGCGCGGCGCTGGGCGCAAATGCGGGGCAGGTGGTCATCCTCGCGGTATCAAGGCTGGTGCGCGCCAAGGGCTACCCCGAACTGCTGGCGGCGATGGAGCGCGTACCCGATAACGCGGTGCTGTGGATCGTGGGCGAACGCCTGCCGAGCGACCGGGGCGCGGACCTTGCGGCCTGTTTTGCCACAGCCCGCGCAAGGCTGGGGTCGAGGCTGGTCTTTCTGGGCTACCGCGAGGACGTGGCCGCCGTGATGGCGGCAGCGGATATCTTTACCCTGCCCAGTCACTTCGAGGGGCTGCCGATGAGCGTGATCGAGGCCATGCTGTGCGGCCTGCCGGTTGTGACGACCACCATCCGTGGCCCGCGCGAGCAGGTGGTGGCGGAGCAGACCGGGCTGCTGGTCGCCCCCGGCGATGTGGTGGGACTGGCCAGCGCCCTTGGGCGGCTGGTGGATGATGCTGGCCTGCGCGAACGCATGGGCGAAGCCGGGCGCGCCCGCGCGCTGGGCCGTTACACGCAGGCGGCGGTCATGGCCCGTGTCACGGCCCTGCTGACGGGCGGGCTTGACTGACTGAAAGTTTCCGGATGCCGCCTTCTTTCAAAAAGGCGGCGTTCTCCGGAAGTTTTTGAAAAAAGCTTCACCAAAAACGTTTATTCTTTTTCAATATCTTATTGGGGTACAGCCGGTTGTTGGCCTTCGCCCTCGCTGCCACCCATGGCCTGGATCAGCGCCTGCGTCTGGGCCTGGTGCGACTGGAGCAGCTTGACGTTATCGGGGTTGAGCGGCGGCATGTTCTTGCTGTCCTGCGCGGGGTGCTGCATCACGGCGCTGGTCAGGCCAAAGGTGGTGATGCCCATCACGAACTCACGCGCGCTCATGCCATTATGCTGCAGGATTGGCTTGAGCGCCTCCATGTCGCCCGTGCGCTTGATGGTTTCTTCAAGCGTCATGTTGGGTGTCTCGGGCGGGGAGATGCGCGACTGGCGGATCTGCTCGATCACCGGCATCATGCGGGTGAAGAAATCCTTGGGCAGCCTGTATTCCGCCACCGTTTTCATGTCATGGGCAATGGCGGCCTGCTGGGCAGGCGTCGGCTGGGCCTGCTCGGTGGTGGTCTGCTGCATCGGCTGCTGGGCCAGGGCCGGGCGTGTGGCCATGAGGCCCGTGGCCAGCGCAAGCGTGCAGGCGGAGGCGGCAAGGGTGTGGCGCAGGAAGGAAGCGGTCATGGCTGGTTGCTCCATTCGCCCTGTCTCATCAGGGGTTCGCGTGTGCCATCGTGGTTGATGGCGTCGACATCGATCTTGCTGGACCCGATCATCCAGTCAATATGGATGAAGCTGGTATTGGCACCCTGCTCGGCCAGATGGGCCTCGGTCAGGCTGTCGGTATCGAGCATGCACTTGGCATAGGACTGGCCAAGGGCGATGTGGCTGGCCGCGTTCTCGTCAAACAGGGTGTTGCGGAACAGGATGCCGCTGGCCGAGATGGGGGAGGAAGCAGGCACGAGGGCTACTTCACCAAGGCGGCGCGCGCCCTCATCGGTGTCGAGAATGCGGTTGAGCACGTCCAGCCCGCTGCTGGCATGGGCCTCGACAATGCGCCCCTCTTCAAAGCGCACGGCAATATCATCGATCAGCGTGCCCTGGTGGAACAGGGGCTTGGTGGCGCGCACCGTGCCGCTGACCCTGCGGGCATGGGGTGTGGTGAACACTTCCTCGGTGGGAATGTTGGGGTTGCACACGATGCCGTTGCCTGCCGGTTCCGCGCCACCCGCCCAGGCATGGCCATCGGCCAGGCCCACGGTCAGGTCGGTATCGGGGCCGGTAAAGTGCAGGGCGGCGAAGCGCTTTTCGTTCAGCCATGTGGCCCGCTTGTGCAGGTGGGCGTTATGGGCTTTCCATTCCGCCACCGGGTCATCCACCATCACGCGCGAAGCCTGGAAGATGGCATCCCACAGGCGGCTCACGGCCTCTTCTTCCGGCACGCCGGGGAAGACCTGCGCCGCCCAGGCCGGGGTGGCAAAGGCCACGATGTTCCAGTTGATGGCGAATCGCGTGATCAGTTCCATGGCCGGTCGCCCCGCCTTCGAGGCCGCGCGGCCGATGCGCGAGACGCGCTCGGCATCCTCATTGGCCAGCAGCACCGGGTTGGCCCCGGTAATGGCCATGCGCGCCGCCCCCTTGCGGTAGGCGCTGGCCATGCCTTCGTGCAGCCAGTCGGCGGCGGTGTCGAGCGTGTCATCCGCCGCATGGTGGAAGCGCGCCAGCGTGGTCACGTCATCGGAATAGAACGGCGTGACCAGGGATGCGCCTGCCCGGTAGGCGTGCTCGGTAATGCGGCGCACCAGCGGCACGGCGTCGAGCGGTGCGGTAATGAGAAGCTGCTGCCCGTGCGCGATGTTCACGCCCACGCGGACGGCGACTTCAGCCAGGCGGTCCAGAAGATGTTCATGCCGGGGGGAAAGAGCCATGCGTCATCATATCCTGTAAAAGGCAGGCGGCGTGCCGCGGGCCTGCGAAACGTGCTTCGCAGGATAGACGACACACGCCCGGTGCGTAAAATGATAACCGCAAACCAGCGGGGGCATGCATTCAATGAAACAGGCGGTACCGGGTTCCCGCGCGTTATGCACGCGAGCGGCAGCCCTTGAGGCCCCGCAGCGCGTGGTGTGCGATGGCCGGGCCGTGGTGGTGTGGATGGTGGACGATGACCGCCCCGCCGTGATCGATGACCGCTGCCCGCATGGCAATGCCCGCCTGTCCGATGGGTACGTGCTGTATGGCCGTATCGTCTGCCCGCTGCATATGTGGACCTTTGGCGCCGATGGCCGCGCGCAGGCCCCCGGTGGCCGCATGGAGGCGGCGGGGCCGATGCCACAGGCCTATGAAAGCTGGATCAGCGGGGATGAAGTCTGGGCGCGGATTGATGGATAAAAGCCGCGTTTTTTGGAAAAAGATTTAAAAACTGTTTGAAAACAAATTATTGATAAAAAACAATAAGAGTTTTTGGGTGCCGTTTTTTTAAAGGCGGCGGTTTTCTGAAGCTTTTTGAAAAAAGCTTCACCAAAAACTTTCTTATGATTCCTGGCTGCCATCGCGCCTGATCCATTCCTGTATCACGGCCAGCAGGTAAGCCTGCTGCGCTGCATCAAGCTGCTCGCCTTCGGGCATGGCATGCCATTTGGCAACGCAGCCCCGGCAGCAGGTGCCGGTGGCATGCTGGGCAATGAACACCGGGTGCCCGCGCCACGGCGTCTGCCTGCCATCGCGCGCGGGGTGTGCAGGAGCAAGGCGGGTGGCGATGAAGTCGGCCGCGTGGCGCATGACTGCGGGCAGGCCCCGGCTGGCCAGATAATCCCGCTCCTTCGCCCCAAGGTGAAAGCGGGCGCGGAATTGGGAGTAGGCCAGCCGTGTCCATAACTCTGGCGCGACAGGCGGCAGGACGGACAGATCG
Organism: Komagataeibacter melomenusus; assembly: GCF_013155395.1. Taxonomy (GTDB): domain Bacteria; phylum Pseudomonadota; class Alphaproteobacteria; order Acetobacterales; family Acetobacteraceae; genus Komagataeibacter; species Komagataeibacter melomenusus. The sequence goes on from NZ_JABJWC010000014.1 coordinate 68,216, forward strand.
GCCAGTGGCGCAGGAGCAGGCGCAGGCGGCGGCGCAGCGGGCGCAAACAGGTCGGCCTGCTCCGCCTGGCCTGCCTTGCGTGCGGGCCTGCGCGCCATGGCTCAGGCCGGCTGCACCAGAATATGGCGCTTGCGCCCCGATGAGAGCTTGACCGCGCCATCAATCAGGTCGGCATTGGTCATGACCTGCGCCTCGTCCTTCACCACCACGTCATTCACGCGCGCGCCACCGCCACGGATCAGGCGGCGGGCTTCGCCATTGCTGGCAGCAAGACCGGCTTCAACAAACAGGCGGAAGGCCGGTACGCCTTCGGCCAGCAATGCGGCGGGCACGGTGGTGGCGGGCAGGGCGGCAGCCGTCACGGCGCCTTCCTCAAAGGTGCGGCGGGCGGCCTCGGCGGCTTCCTCGGCTGCGGCGCGGCCGTGGCACAGCGCCGTGGCCTCGGTGGCCAGCACCTTTTTCGCCTCGTTGATCCCGGCACCCTCAAGGGCTGCCAGGCGATCGCATTCCTCAATGGGCAGTTCGGTAAACAGCTTGAGGAAGCGGCCCACATCCGCATCCTCCACATTGCGCCAGAACTGCCAGTAATCGAACACCGGCAGCCGCCTGGCCGAGAGCCAGACCGCACCCTGTGCCGTCTTGCCCATCTTGGCGCCGGAACTTGTGGTGAGCAGCGGCGTTGTGAGGCCGAAAACCTGCGCCCCGTTCATGCGGCGCACCAGGTCGATGCCCGATACGATGTTGCCCCACTGGTCCGATCCCCCCATCTGGAGCGTCACGCCATGACGGAGGTTGAGTTCGCGGAAGTCATAGGACTGGAGGATGGAGTAATTGAACTCCAGGAAGGTCAGTCCCTGCTCGCGCTCCAGCCGCGAGCGCACCGAGTCGAACGACAGCATGCGGTTGATGGAAAAATGGATGCCCACATCACGCAACAGGTCGATGTAGGAGAGCTTGTCCAGCCAGTCGGCATTATTGGTCAGGAGCGGCGCGTCAGGGGCGGTGCCCAGCGGCAGGAACTGGCGCAGGCAGTCCTCCACCCCGCGCAGGTTGGCGGCGATGGTGTCCGCCGTCATGAGCTTGCGGGCTTCCTCGCGGAAGGAGGGATCGCCGATTTTTGCGGTGCCGCCACCCACCAGGGCCACCGGACGGTGGCCGTGGCGGTGCATCAGGCGCAGCATCATGATCTGGATCAGGCTGCCCACATGCAGGCTGTCCGCCGTGGGGTCGAACCCGATATAGCCCCCTACCGGTCCGGCCTGCATGGCGGCGTCGAGCGCCTCCATGTCGGTGCACTGGAATATGAAGCCGCGTGCTTCGGCTTCCCGGAGGAATTCACTCTTGGGCATGATCTGTTCCGCGCTGTAAGGTCCGTCGCTGGCCGGGCCGCCCCGGCGCGGACCAGCCTCTAGCATGTTCGCTGCCGTTGATGAAACCGCCCGGAACAGGCAGGGGCGTAAATCAGTCCGCCGCGAGGGCGAGCATCTTGCGGTTCATGACCGTGCTCACATGGTCTTCCAGCGCTTCGGCTACCTGTTCGGCCTGGTTGGCAAAGACGTGGTCGGCTCCCTTGAAGATGCGGTAGTCCACGCTCACGCCCTTCTGGGTGTTCAGCTTGTCCACCAGCTTGCGCACGGCGGGCTCGGGCACGAGTTCGTCGTTCTCGCCCGCGATCATCAGCCCGCCGCACGGACACGGGGCGAGGAAGCCGAAATCATAGTAGTTGGCAGGGGGGGCGACACTGATCCAGCCGGTAATCTCGGGGCGGCGCATGAGCAGCTGCATGCCCACGAAGGCCCCGAAGGAATAGCCCGCGATCCACAGCCCGCTGGCATTGGGGTTGACCATCTGCATCCAGTCAAGGGCGGCGGCGGCATCCGAAATCTCGCCAATGCCGCCATCATAGCGCCCCTGCGAGCGGCCGACCCCGCGCGAATTGTAGCGCATGACCGAGAAGCCCATCTTCTCGAACGCGCGGTACATGGCGTAGGTGATGCGGTTGTTCATGGTACCGCCATGCAGCGGGTGGGGATGGAGCACCAGGGCGAGCGGCGCGTTGGGCGCGCTTGAGTGGTGGTATCGACCTTCCAGGCGGCCATCAGGGCCGGCAAACATGACCTCAGGCATAGGTATCCCGCATTTGCATCTCCCCGTGCATTCCAGGCATTGCAACGGGAACGGTTTCTGTTACAGCCTGCCCGACCGGCGATGCCCCGTCAGGTCGGCAGGCAGAGAAATAAAGACCACCTTCCGGCTGCCACGCGTGCCGGATGCAGGCAGGCAGCCTGTCTTCACCCGGTGGCTACAACTCGGAAAGCAGAAATGACCCGGCGCGCCAGGCACGAAATATACCAACCCACCTCAATAATGGGCATTATGCCTACCGGGTAACAGTGCATCTTCGGCAGGCGTGCCCTGCGCGGGGGGCAGATATGGCGGGCCATGGCCATGACGCGCCGTGGGGGCAACATCCCTTTCGCGCCTGCGCGCCGGGTGTCTCGTGTCGGTTTGCTCTCCTTGCCATGGCCCGGATGGCGGGCGGGCGACATTGAGGCAGCGGTATGGGTAAGGGGTGTCCATCACCCATAACACGTTGCAATAAATATTATGTTGCGCTGCCTTATAGCGGGGTGGATTCACAAAATGCCAGATAAATCGTAATTCCCGTAGCACAAAGGACTTGGCGCAACCCATATGGCTGGACAGCATGAGCACCCTGAGCGACCGTTTTACATATCTTGACGCCAATGCCGCCGAACCCATCCGGCCCGAGGCGTGTGAGGCCATGACGCAGGCCGCAGTCGTGGCGGGCAACCCGGCCTCCGTGCACCGGGCGGGGCGCGCGGCCCGCGCCGTGCTCGAGACCGCGCGTGAGGCGATTGCGCCCCTGTTCGGGGCTGCGGCCGAGAACTGCGTGTTCACCTCAGGCGGCACGGAAGCCAATGTGCTGGCCATCACCGGGCAGGCGACCGGCAGGCGCGTGCTCGTGGGCGCGAGCGAGCATGATGCCGTGCGGGCCGCGGCCAGTTCCACCACCATTCCCGTGCGGGCCGATGGCGTGCTGGACCTTGCCGCCCTCGAGCGCATGCTGGCGAACGGGGAGACCCCTGCGCTGGTCTGCGCCATGCTGGCCAATAACGAGACCGGCGTGATCAACCCCGTGCGTGAGATTGCTGATCTGTGCCACGCCCATGGTGCGCTGCTGCATGTCGATGCGGTGCAGGCGGCAGGGCGGATCGCCTTTGGCGTGGACGGGCTGGGCGCTGACAGCGTGGCCATCTCGGGCCATAAATTTGGCGGGCCGAAGGGGGCGGGGGCGCTGTTGCTGGC
>NZ_JABJWC010000015.1 GCF_013155395.1 Komagataeibacter melomenusus
GATACGCCAAGCTACCCAGACCAGTCTCACCCAGTCCAGACCGCCAATCATCATCCCCTAAAGGACAACAATCGCGCCGCCAGCATATCCCTTCCAGATACTCTCTCTATTCTCTTGTCAAAGAACCCTCAACCCAACAGGGCCGAGTAACCTAGCAAATCCACCAAGAAACCTCAAGAAGTTTCCTCAGCGCCGCCGGTGATTGGGGATATAGGACCACCACCAACCACCGTCAATTAGAAAAATGCAGCCTGGGCGAAAAAACTTGCCCCTATCTCAAGGCATATGCCCGGAAAACGGCATCAGACTGCGGGTTTCTGGCCATAAAAAAACAACCGTCAAAAAGGGGCTTCCCCCATTGAAGGCATAAATCCTATCCATTTAAGGCAGGCGCAAAGCGACATGTTTTGAGACATACCGCCTGAACCAGTGTCATTCATTGCAAAAAGCAGGGTCTCATGACGAATCAGTCCCCCAAGTCTTCCCTCATCAGCGAGGTCAACGAGCGCGTTGCCGTGCGCATGACCATCATCTTCGGCAGCATCTGGTGTGTTTACGGCTTTCTGGTTTTTTCGCTCATTCCACTGGCGGCACCCGCATGGCAGAATACGCTGCTCTATATAAGCAACTGCATCCAGCTCGTTGCCCTGCCCGCATTGATGGTGGGCAACGCGGTTCTGAGCCGCGGGGCCGACCAGCGCGCGGCGGAAGACCATGCAGCCCTGATGGAAATTCTCAATGACGTGCGCGACGAGGTCACCGAACTGAAAACGGTCATCAGTGACCTGACCCGCAAAACGGATGAAGTAGCCCATCGCCCGCCGTCAGAAGTCGTATCGATTTCTGATGAGGCTGTTATCAATGTGACGGATGAAGCGCCGCACGCCACCCCGCCTGCCCCGGCATCCTGACCTGTCGCATATATTAAGGGAGAACCGCATGCCTCCGGAACTGAACCGCTGTGAAATCGTGGCGGAACTGACCGCCATGTCCGACCGCTACGAGCGTGCATTGGGTGAAAACGACATCCCCGAACTCGATGCCCTGTTCTATCATGGCCCGGAAACGGTGCGTTATGGCGTCGGCGAGACGCTGTATGGATATGACGAGATTGCCGCCTTCCGCCGTAACCGCACCGGCGGCTCGCCGCCGCGCGATGTGCTGCGCCGGCACATTACCGCCATCGGCACGGATCTGGGCACGGTTGACCTGGAATTCCGCCGCCACGGTGGCGAACGCATCGGGCGGCAGAGCCAGACATGGGTGCGCATGCCCGATGGATGGAAAATCATTGCGGCGCATGTCTCCCTCATGGCCGATATTTCCTGACCTAGGACAGATACCGTTTGAATAGATACATTCGAACTGGTGAAGATGCTCGATAAACAATGAGTTAGAGAAATTCCACTGAGCCTGAGTTCAGTGGAATTTCTCTAGTCGCCTGCCATGCCCTGTAGCTGCGCCAGGGCATCGACAAACCCCGTGGCGAAGGAGGCCGGGCCCTGCGCAGCACCAGCCGCTTTTTCAGCCGCGCGGGCATACAGGGCATGCACGGCCGCAACCATTGTCAGTTGCTCGCCCGGCAGGGGCGTTACCGCAAGCCCTGCTGCAATCAGGCCACCAAGGGCGCAGCCCGCCCCGGTTACGGTTGTCAGCCAACGGTGCCCGCCCGGTATGATGACCTGCTGGCCATCAGGCGAAAGGACATGGTCCTCCGGCCCGCTAATGGCCACGATCGCACCCAGCCTGCGTGCCAGCGCCTGCCCCGGCGGCACGGCCTGCGCGATCGAGGCGGTTGTCTCCACCCCGCGCGCGGAGGCTGCGCCGCCTGCCAAGGCCATGATTTCACTGGCATTGCCGCGAATGACAGCGGGCCTGCGCGCCGCCATGGTGCGAATGATATCGTCATATTCCGCAGCACCCGCCCCCATGGCGACGGGGTCGAGCACCCAGGGCACCCCTGCCGCATTGGCGGCGTCGATCGCGGCCAGCATGTCCTGCATTGTCGCATTGATCAGCCCTGCCGCGTTCACCCATAGCCCACCGGCCTGCGCGCCGAAGGCCGCGGGCCAGCCGGGTGCTGCCCCGATCGCTGGCGCGGCACCTGCCGCAAGCAGCACGTTGGCGCTTAAGGTGGCTGCGACATAATTCGTCAGGCCATAAACAAATGGTGCCTGGGAGCGGATGCGCCGCAGGGCGGGGCCGCAATCGGGACTGTCATACTGCATGCGGCGCGTGACACATGTTACAGAATGCATGGTTACGTTCCCTTCCCTTCCCGTCATGCAGACAGTGGGCATGAAGCAGACAGGGGTTGCCTTTTGATGATAATCAACTGAAAAACAAAGAACGAAGCCGGTCAACCATGCCGGAACCCAGTGACGGCCTTCATGCTCCCAGCCAGCCTATCGTAACAGGAACATATCGTGCGCCCAGCCCTTCTTTCCGCCCCCGTCCTTCTTGTAGCGGGACTACTGGCCGCCCCCTCCGCCCGGGCGGCTGACGCGCTGGGCCAGCCAACGGCTTCGCTGTGCTTCCGCCTGCATGACGCTGCCCTTGCCGGTGGCTATTCATGGGGCAAGGGGCGGCTTTATTTTGGCGGCCATTCCTACCCGGTCAAGATCACGGGTGGCGGCGCGGTGGGAATCGGCTACAGCACGCTGCGGGGCGAAGGGAAAGTCTACAACCTTGCCCGCCTGTCCGACATCAATGGCACGTACTGGTCGGTTCGGGCCGAAGGTACGATTGGCCGGGGCCGTAACGTAACAGTGCTCGATAACAACCATGGCGTTGATATCAAGGCGAGCATGCGAACGAGCGGGGCGCATCTGGCCGCCGCCGTCATGCGCCTGACCCTGAAGGTTGATCCTGGTGGGGAGCGGGTCGAGGCCATGCCCGCCTCCTGCAGTTTCCCCATCCGCTAGGAACGTGTGTAAAAAATTTTGTTATTTCAGGGCATTATCGGGTCTTTCCTTCCCCGCTAGACTGTACTGATCACGATCTCGACAAGGTTGGGCCGCCCCGATGCCATCGCGGCCTCAATGGCCGGGGCAATGTCGGCGGCCCGCGTGATCTGCCGGGATTCCAGCCCGTATGACGTCGCCATCGCCTGATAATCAATGGGCGGATCACACAGGTCCATCGCCAGGAAATTGCCCTGCCGGGCCGAGACATAATGCGTCTGCCCGCGCATGAAGCCCTTGAGCACGTTATATTCGCGGTTGTTCATCACCACGAATGTCACGGGCAACTGCTCATGCGCCGCCGTCCAGATCGCCTGTGGGGAATAAAGGGCCGCGCCATCGCCCACCAGGCAGACCACCGGCTCGCGCCCCAGCCCGAGCGAAGCGCCTACCGCAGCCGGCATGCCCCAGCCCAGCGCGCCCCCGCGCAGAAAGGAATACTGCGCCGCCCAGTCGCTGTTGAGGAACATGCGCGTGTAGGACGAGGTGGCGATCGCCTCATCCACGATGGCAACCTGCGGGCCTATGGCGCGCACGGCCTCATGGGCAGCAACACACGGGGCGATGACGGCATCATCCTGATGGGCCACGACCAGTTCTTCAGCCTCGCGCCGCCTGCGGGCGCGGGCGGCCACGACGTTTTCACGCGCGGCGACATACGCCGCGCGACGGGGTTCGGTCTCGCGCCCGAGCAGCGGCAGCAGTACCTCGAGCGAGGCACGGATATTGCCCACGAGGGAGAGCGGCGTCTGGAACGTGCGGCCAAGGTCACGCGCATCGGCCGAGACCTGATAGACCGCGCAGCCCGGTGGCACAGGCGAGCCCTCGGAATACAGGATGGTGATGAGCGACTTGCCGCCGAGTGCGAAAATCGCATCATAATCCGCAAGGCGGCTGGCTATGTCGGTTGCGCGCGTGGGCATGTTGCCTGCCCAGAGCGGGCACGACGTGGCGAACGGAATGCGCGAGGGCCATGACGCGCCATAAACCGGCGCACCCAGTATGTCAGCCACGGCCGCGACCTGTGCTGCGGCACCGGCTCCATGCACCTCGTCGCCCGCGATGATGGCCAGCCGCCCCGGCGTGATGCCAGCCAGCGCGCGGGCCAGTTCGGGCAGCCCACCGGCTATGGCCTCGCGGTTGATGACAGAGGGCCTGCCGATGTCGATATCACTGGCCTCCTCCATTACATCCATAGGCAGCGACAGGAAAACCGGCCCCGAGGGCGCGGCCATCGAATCGTTGAAAGCCCGGCGCACCAGCACGGGCAACTGGTCGGCATGCAGCACTTCCTGCGCCCATTTCACCGCCGGGGTGGCGATGCTGACCAGATCGCCAAACAGCAGCGGGTCGGAAATGGTATGCCGCGAATCCTGCTGGCCCGCCGTCACCACCAGCGGTGTCTGTGATACGCTGGCATTGAGCAGGTTGCCCATGCCATGCCCCAGCCCGCCCGCCGTATGCAGGTTGAGAAAGCCGGGGCGGCCTGCCGCCTGCGCATAGCCATCGGCCATGGCCACAACACTCGCCTCCTGCAGGGCCAGGATGTATTTCAGGTCCGGGCGGCGCTGCAGGGCATCGATCAGGGGCAGTTCCGTCGTGCCGGGATTGCCAAAGATATAGCGCACCCCTTCACTTTCCAGAATTTCGAGAAGGATGTCGGCGCCGCGCCGACCGCCCGTTCCCCGTGCCGCGACCTCAAGCGGTGTAATGGCCATGCTGTTCCCTGCCTGCTTTGAAGGTGTGGGTCATGGCACCACGTTTTGGGGTGCGGGTCCAGCAGCGGCGGGGCAGGCAGGTGTCAATTTTTATCTTGATAATGATAGTGATTATCATTATCAGTAATGCACCCCGTGGGTTCCCCGACAGATTCCCAACCGTCGATTTCCCAACCCTTCCCACGGCAACTTGCGGCATCACCTGCACCCGGGTGATGCCGTTTTTTATCACGGGCATCACAGGCCCACGGTACCGACGCGCACAAGCGTGCATCTTGTGATTGACCACCTGCTGCAACACGAAGATGATACACGCTTACGCGACCATGAAAGTACGCTCCCTTGCCTGCCGACAGTCCCGCGCCACCGACTGCACAGACAACCGCCCACGGCGCGCAGGCGGATCATGACCCGGCACTTCCCGTCATTATCGAGGCGCTGCGCCATGATGGCATCATCACCGCCCGCCAGGTCGAGGCGGCACGGTTCTGGGCCACGGATTACCGGATTGGCGTGATGGGGCTGGATGACCCGCTGTTTGACCGGACATCGCTCGGCCTGTCGCGTCGCCCGCTCAACGGGCGGATCGGGTCGATCAACCGGTATCGCCATATCCATGATATCATCGGGGCGCGTTACGAGCGCGTGCTCGTCGCCGCGATGATCGATCACCGGCCCCTGGCCGAACTTGCCCGCCATGCGCGCCACGACCCCGAGCATATGGGGCAGGTTCTGGCCCTGCTGCTTGATTTCCTGACCCGGCATTACGATGCCATGCCCGGCCACCTGTGGCGCGGCTGAAACTGGCAGCCTCTATCATAGCCTGAAATCATAAAAGTTTCAGAAGACGTCGCCTAGGAACTTTTCTCATTTTTAAACAGTCGCCTAAAAAAATGCCGCCCTTTCTCGCGAAAAGGCGGCATCGGGAAACTGTCTTTAATTTTTATCAGTCAGCCGTTTTCAGGCAGGCTGTCAGTCCTGGCGGTACGCCTCGGCAAAGGCCGCGGCCGCGCCAAGCAGGCCGGGCTGCGGATAGGTGATCAGTTTCACCGGCATTTCCGACATCATGCCCTCGAACCGGCCCTTGGCCACGAAGCGCTCGGCAAAGCCGGAATTGGGCAGGTGCTTGGCTAGGCGCAGCCCCAGGCCGCCTGCAATCACCACGGCACTGCCGCCCTGCGCCAGCGCAAGGTCGCCCGCCACGGTGCCCAGGCTGAGGCAGAAGCGCTCGAGGGCCGCCGCCGCCACGGGGTCGGAGCCTTCCAGCGCCATGGTCCACAGGGCCTTGTCATCACGCGCCTTGACCGAGAGTTCCCCCATCTCGGCAATCGCCTCATACAGGTTCAGCAGGCCCGGCCCGGACACCACGCGCTCGACCGACACGCGACGGTAACGGCGGCGCAGCACGGTCAGGATACGGTCTTCAAGCGGGTCGAGCGGCGAGAAATCGATATGCCCGCCCTCGGTCTCGCACACGAAGTAACCGTTTTTGCGCCGCACGATGTAAGCCGAGCCCAGCCCCGTGCCCGGCCCCACCACGGTGGTCACGCCCTGCTCGGGCAGCGGCACGTCAGGCCCGCAGATATGCTGGAGGCTATCCGCCCCCACCTGCGCCACGGCGTGGGCCACGGCGCCGAAGTCATTGACCAGGATCAGTTCATCCACCCCGAGCTTGACCGGCAGCCACGCAGGCTGGATCACCCAAGGGTTGTTGGTCAGCTTGAGGATATCGCCCTTGATCGGGCACGCCACGGCAATGCCGGCCGCCTTGGGCAGCGGGCGGTCGACCACGCGGGCAAAGGCCTCCCATGCCAGTTGCAGGCTGGCGTGATCGGCACATTTCAGGGTCGTGGCCTCCCCCAGCGTGACGACACGGCCCTGGTCCACCTGGGCAATGGCGAACCGCGCATGGGTTCCACCAATGTCAACTGCTACGATCTCTTTCATGTCCGGTCACGCTCCGTGGCCATACGGCAGATGGCTGCCCGCATCATTGTAATAAAAATGGCCTGCAAGTGTGCCCGTCCCCGGCATTGCATGCAACAGGCGGATCAATTCGGGCTTCGCAGGCCTGTGGATTCACATCTCGATCCTGAAAAGAGACCAGCCGGGTCGGCATTTCATTGATCGAAGTCACAAAATGGCCCTAATCGTTGCGATCAGGACTAAAATACATTTTATAACCGCAACACAGCGGCAGATCAGTCCGTCTGGTCCGCCCTGATGGCGGCAAGGATGCGCCGCTTGAGCGGCCACGGCACCAGCGTATCGACCAGCCGCAGCACCGAAAACACGAACGGAAAGACCAGGTGCGGCTGGTTACGCGCCACCGCGCGCGCAATGCGGCGCGCGGCAGAGGGCGCGCTCTGCAGGAAGGGCTTGGCCCCCACCACGCGGCGGCTCATGGGGGTATCGACAAACCCCGGCGAGACCAGCGTCACCCCGATGCCCAGGGGCGCGAGCGCCATCTGCTGGGCCTCGGCAAAGCGCTTGAGCCCGGCCTTTGAGCCGGAATAGGCCGCAGCAAACGGCAGCGCATGAAAGGCCGCGACCGAAGCGAGCATGACGATATGCCCCCGCCCGCGCGCCACCATGCATTCCGCCGCCGCCGCCGCCATGGCGGAAGGGGTGGCGTAGTTGACCAGCCCCAGCCGCAGCACGTCCTCCGCCTTTTCCACCACGTCATCGCTGCGCCGCATGTCGCCAAGCCCTGCGGCAAGGATGGCGATGCCAATGGGATGGGCCGCATCATCGGCGCGCAGGGCCGCGATGGCGGCGGCGCCATCGGCCAGGTCGAGCACGCGGGTCTGCACCGTCACACCGCAGGCCCGCGCGCGCGCCGCCACCGCCTCGAGCCGCGCCGCGTCGCGCCCCCACAGCAAAAGCGGCCGCCCTTGGGCGGCATAGAGCCATGCCAGTTCCGCTCCTATCCCGCTCGAGGCCCCCGTAATCAGCACATATCGGCCTTCATCCGTGCGTGATGCGGTGCTTCCTGTCATTGTCCATCTTCCTTTTCGGGGTCCATCTGTGCCATGAGCACAACAACAGGACGGACCACCGAATCATTTCTTTTAACCCATGCCTGCATAGCCTGCCCCGTTTTGCCACGGAATGAGGTCGATGCCGGTAATGTTCAGGATGCAACGAACCGGTCATGAACGAAACCGATCGTCTTACTATCATACCCGTTTCCGGTTTTCGTCAGATGACCACCTTCATCCAGTTGCCCCGCCACCTCTATGCGGGGCTGCCGGGCTATGTGCCGCCGCTCGACCTGACCCAGCGCGACCTGCTCACCCCGCGCAAGAACTCCTTTTTCCGCAACGGGCGGGCGCAGTATTTCCTGGCCATGCGCGGCAGGCGGGCCGTGGGCCGCATCTCGGCGCAGATCGATCCGGTCTCGATGGAGCATTACGGCGCGCCGATCGGCTTTTTTGGCGCGCTCGATGCGATTGACGACCTTGAGGTGGTCTCCGCCCTGCTCGATACGGCGGGCACCTGGCTGCGGCAGCGCGGCATGAAGACCATGCGCGGCCCCCAGACGCTCGACAGCAATGGCGAGTTCGGGATGATGCTCGAAGGCCACCACGCCCTGCCCATGGTGGCCATGCCGTGGCACCCCAAATGGCTGCCCGGCATGATGGAGGCCTGCGGCTGCACCAAGGTGCGCGACCTCGTGGCCTACCAGATGCATACCGGGCCTGATGCGGAGGAAGCCCATCTCGTGCCCGCCAGCCTGCGGCTGGGCGAAGGCAGGCTGGGCAATGTCACCACGCGCGGCCTGCGCATGGACCGCATCAAGGAAGATGGCGAGATCCTGCGCCAGCTTTACAACGATGCGTGGCGCAATAACTGGGGCTCGATCCCGCTGGCGCGCGAAGATATCGAATCCATGATCGTGGAGATGAAGCCACTGCTCAAGCCCGAGCATTTCGTGCTGATCGAGCAGGCGGGCAAGCCGGTGTGCGTGGCGCTGGTGGTGCCCAACGTGTTCGACATCTCGGCCGACCTCAATGGCGATCCTTCGCCGCTGGGCTGGCTCAAGCTGGGCAAGCGGCTGCTGCGCCACGAGTTCCATTCCGCGCGCGTGATCCTGCTGGGCGTAAGCTCCGTGCTCGATGGCACGGCCCTTGGCGCGATCATGCCCGCCCTGGCCATTACCGAACTCATGAAGCGCGGCCGCAGCCTGCCCTACCGCACCATCGAACTGGGCTGGGTGCTGGAGACCAACACGTCAATGCGCCGCCTGATCGAGCGCATCACGCCCGAGCCGTGCAAGCGCTACCGGGTGTATGACCGCCTTTTGGAAGAATAAGAGAAAATAAAAGTTCTTGGGTGCCGCCTTTTTTTCCAAAAAGGCGGTGCTCTTTCAAAGCTTTTTGAAAAAAGCTTCACCAAAAACTTTCCTATGTGTCAGGGCTGGCGACATGGCTCCAGCCCTGCCGGGCCAGCTTTATGTCCTGCCCCGCATCATCATGCACCCGCACGCCGCTCCCTGGCACGATCTGGCCGATGCGGGTCACGGCAATGCCCACGCGGGCGGCATGGGCCAGCAGGCGGCTTTCCTGCGCGGGCGGTACGGCCAGCAGCAATTCATAATCATCGCCGCCTGTCAGGCACCGCGGCAGCCATGTGGGGCCAAGCGCGCGCACCGCGGGCGAAAGCGGCACCCGTGCGGCCTCGATCATGGCCCCCACCCCGCTCTCGCGCGCCATGTGCCCCAGATCCTGCACCAGCCCGTCGGATACATCCATGCCTGCCGAGGCAATGCCGCCGAGTTCAAGCCCCAGCCGCGGGCGCGGTAGCTGGTAGCGGCTGGCCAGGTAGCCATCAGGGTCGGGCACCTGCCCCTGCCGGGCCAGCAGGCCCATGGCGCCATCGCCAATCGTACCGGTCACCCATATGCCATCCCCCGCCTGCGCGGTACTGCGCCGCAGCGCCATGCCGGGCGCCACATGCCCCAGTATGGTCAGCGAGAGCACCAGCGGGCCGGTTGTCGCGGTCGTATCGCCACCCAGCAGGGCAAGGGCGAACTGCTGCTGGTCGCGTGCAAGACCGGCCGCAAAACCGGCAAACCAGGCTTCATCACGCGCAGGCGGCATGGACACGGTCAGCAGGTAGCCCAGAGGCGTAGCATCCATGGCCGCAAGGTCGGACAGGTTGCAGCGCAGCAGCTTGCGGCCAATGGTGTGCGAAGGGTCATCGGGCAGGAAATGCACGCCCTCGACCATGGCATCCGCCGCGACAACAAGCTGCCGCCCGGCTGGCGGCGTGAAGACGGCCGCGTCATCACGCAGGTCCAGCGCGCCATCACCCGCCAGCGGGCGGAACACGCGGGCAATGAAGCCGAATTCAGCCGGCAGGCCGTGCTCGCCAGCGCGATCCGGTGCCATGGCCGCCCTCCTTAATGACCCCGCTTCAGGAAGCCTGGCTGTCAGGCGCTTCATCAACGCCATCCTGCGCCGCATCGGCAGGGGCTGCGGGGGCGGGTTCGTTCACGCGGCGCGACAGGGCATCGAGCACGCCGTTGAGCATGCGCGGCTCGTCACCGGCGAGGAAGCCGTGCCCGATATCCATGTATTCGTTGATGATGACGCGCGCGGGCGCGGGGTCGGCTGCCAGCATCTCGCCGCCTGCGGCGTGCATGATGGCGCGCAGCACCGGGTCAAGGCGGGCCAGCGGCCATGAGGCGGGCAGGATCTCGTGCAGCAGCGCGTCGATACGCTCCTGCCGGGCCACGGCCCCGCGCACCACGATGCCGAACAGCCGGGCATCGGCCTCGGGCACCTGGCCTTCGGCATATTCGGAACTGGCCCCGCCAAGGCGGTGCCGGTTGAACTGGTTGATGACCTGCTCCGCCCCTTCATGCCCCTGCTCGATCTGGAACAGGGCCTGCACTGCTGCCACGCGTGAAGCGGTGCGGGAACGGACCTTGGGCTGCCGGTCGCCGTCTGTCTGTGTCATGGCGCGTTACTCCTGCTGTGGCGTTGCTGCAAAATCACGGCTTCATCGCCTCTTTGGGCGGCGGGGTCCAGTTCAATCTTTGTCTTTCGGGCCGGAAGGCGGAAAGTCCTCGCTGCCCGCCCCCGGTCCCGCGGTTGAAATCGTGGCCAGAATATCAGCAAAATCCTTGGTTTCACGGAAATCCCAGTGCACGCTGGCAAAGCGGATATAGGCGACTGAATCAATTTCACGCAGCGTTTCCATGACCAGCCGCCCGATATCGCGTGAGGGGATGTCCGTCTCCCCCATCGCCTCGAGCCTGCGCACCAGCCCGTTGACAATCCGCTCGATGCGCTCGGCATCGACCGGGCGCTTGCGCAGCGCGACCTTGACCGAGCGGGCCAGCTTGTCACGCTCGAAGGGCACGCGCCGCGCATCGGCCTTGATCACCACCAGATCACGCAACTGCACGCGCTCGATGGTGGTGAAGCGCTGCCCGCACGAGCCACAGATGCGCCTGCGGCGGATGGCCGCCCCATCTTCATGCGGGCGGCTGTCCTTTACCTGTGTGTCGTCATGTCCGCAAAAAGGGCAACGCATGGGCAAGCTGTTCCTGATCTGGGGGCAAAAACACGCGTGGCGTGGCCTCAGGCCCCGGTCTGCGCCAGCACGTCGAGCACCGCCTCGCCATAGCGGGCCAGCTTCGAGCCGCCCACGCCACGGATCATGCCAAGTTCATCGAGCGAGGTCGGGCGCTCGAGGGCAATATCATGCAGCACCGCATCATGAAAAATGACATAAGGCGGAATTTCCTGCTCACGCGCCTCGCCCAGCCGCCAGGCGCGCAGCGCCTCGTAGCGGGCAGCGGCCTCGGGGGTCAGGTCGGCCATGGCAGGGCGCGTGCCGCCCCCGGTGCCGCGCGCGGCCTTGAGGTCCTCGGTCGCGTCCTCGCGCAGCATGATCGGTTCCTCGCCGCGCAATATGGGGCGCGCGCGGCCTTCCTCAAGGGCAAGGGCGTTATATTCGCCCGTTACCCTGATGGCGCCACGCGCGATAAGCTGGCGGATCACGCCGCGCCAGAACGGCTCGGGCCGGTCGCGGCCGATGCCGAACACGCTCAGCTTTTCATGTCCGTGCCGCGCCGTCATGTCCGATGTCTTGCCCCGCAGCACGCCCGCCACATGCACCGCGCCAAAGCGCTGGCCGGTGCGGTAGATGGCCGAGAGCACCTTCTGCGCGGCCACGGTGCCATCAAACGTGGCCACCGGGCTGCGGCAGTTGTCGCAATGGCCGCAGGCTTCATCAAGTTCCTCGCCAAAGCACGAGAGCAGCGCCTGGGTGCGGCAGCCCGTGGTTTCGGTCAGGGCGATCATGGCCTCGAGCCGTGCGCTCATGATGCGTTTCTGCGCATCGGGCGCGTTGGACTGCTCCAGCCAGTAGCGCGCACGTGCCATGTCATCGCCGCCATACAGCAGCACGGTCTCGGCCTGCTCGCCATCACGCCCGGCACGACCGATCTGCTGGTAATACCCTTCAGGCGAGGATGGCATGTCCAGATGCACCACGGCGCGTACGTCGGGCCGGTCGATGCCCATGCCAAAGGCGATGGTAGCCACGATCACCACCGGCTCGCCCGAGCGGAAGCGCATCAGTGCCGCGCGCTTTTCCACCGGCGAGAGGCCGGCATGGAACGGCAGCGCCGCATAGCCCTTGCCCGCCAGCGAACGCGCCACGCGCTCGGTCTTGCTGCGGCTGCCACAATACACGATGGAGGCCGCCCCCCGGTGCCGGTCGAGAATGGTGGTGAGCTGCCGGATTTCCGATGTCTTGGGCTTGACCGCGATATCGAGGTTGGGGCGATGGAAACTGGCCTTGAACACCGTGGCATCCGGCATGGCCAGGGCTTCAAGGATATCGCTGCGCGTGCGCGCATCCGCCGTGGCGGTGAGTGCGATGCGCGGCACATTTGGGAAATGCTGCGGCAGGGCCGCAAGTTCACGGTATTCGGGGCGGAATTCATGCCCCCAGGCCGAGATGCAGTGCGCCTCGTCAATGGCGATGACCGAAAGCGTGAGCCGCCCGAGCCGGTCGAGCATGCCCGGCGAGAGCAGGCGCTCGGGCGAGACGTAGAGAATATCGAGCCGACCCGCCATCAGGTCCGAGCGCACGCGGGCGGCATCCTCGGGTTCCTGCTCGGAGTGCAGGGCACCGGCATTGACGCCAAGCTGCCGCAGCGCGGCCACCTGGTCATCCATCAACGCGATCAGGGGAGATATGACCAGCCCCGTGCCGGGCCGGGCCAGGGCGGGCACCTGATAGCACACGCTCTTGCCGCCGCCGGTCGGCATGAGCACGAGGCAGTCGCGCCCGGCCATGACCTCGGCGACAGCCTGCTGCTGCAGGCCACGGAAATCAGGGAAGCCGAATACCTCGGCCAGCACCGCGCGCGGGTCGCGCGTGCTGCCTTCGGGCGGCATCATATCATGAAAGGCGGGGCCTTGGCTCAGTGTCCGCCAACCTCGATCTCGACCCGGCGCGAGGCCAGCGCACCGTCCTCGTTGTTCATCGGGCCACGCGGCTGCTGGGTGATATGGCCGGCATCCACGCCGTCAACCGCAAGCTGGCGGGCCACGATCTTGGCGCGGTCAATGGCCAGCAGTTCATCAGCCGACAGGTCATGGCTGGCGGCGGCATAGCCTTCAACCCGCACCTTGGCGTTGTTGGCCACGGCACGCTGGGCCGCCTGCGAGATCACGGTCTGGGCCGGGGCATCAAGCTGGGCCGAATTGGGGGTGAAGAACACGACATACTTGCCCGGATGGCCACCAGCGCATCCTGCCAGCAGACCAAGACCAAGAAGAAGGGACAGGCGACGCATGATGGAGTTACTCCCGTTTCAGATATGCATGACGGACCGCGCCCAGCCTTGAGGTGTGTCCGATCCGGTTTTGAGCTACTTCGTGCCCGCTGGGGCGGGGCACGTCAATCCTTTCGGCAGGCATGGCCGCCCCTTCATGCCGTAGCGGCCACGGTTTTGCCACCGACGATACGCCATGCCTGATCCAGCTTTTCCACACCCGTCAGCCGGTGCACGATCAGAATGACCGTGCGCCCCTGCGTCACCTCATTGAGGGTGAGCAGGAATTCGCGCTCGGTCTGGGCATCCAGCCCGGTGGCCGGTTCATCCAGGATCAGGATCGGCGCGCGCGACAGCAGCACACGCGCCAGCGCCAGCCGCCGTCCCTGCCCGCCTGACACGCTTGCCCCGCCTTCACCCAGCCAGCTATCCAGCCCATCGGGCAGGGCGCGCACCACATCGGCCACGCGGGCCTGCTCCAGCGCCGCCCACAGGTCGGCCTCGGTGGCGTCGGGGCGGCCGAGCAGCAGGTTGGCGCGAATCGTATCGGTAAACAGATGCGTCGCCTGAGAAAGCCACGCAATCCGCGCGCGCATCGCCTCATCGCGGATGGTGGCGATATCCTCGCCGCCAAGCATAATGCGCCCCGCCTGCGGCCCCACCACCTTGAGCAGCAGCGCTGCCAGCGTGGACTTGCCCGCCCCCGAAGGCCCCATGACCGCAATGCGCTGGCCTGCGGGAATGCTCAGGTCAAGATGGTCGAGCACCGGGGCGCGCGCCGCATCCCACCGGAAGGAAACCTGCTCGAAGCGGATGTCGGTGCCCGCGGGCGCAGGCTGCGTGCCTTCGGGCGGCGCGTGCTCGGGCAGGTCGCCCACCGCCACCACGCGGGCGGCGGCGCGGGTAATGTTGCCTGCAAGCGCGCCCGCGCGCGTCAGCCCGCCAATGCTCTCGAAGGCCGCGACCGTCAGGAACAGCACGGCAGCCGCCTGCAGCGGGGCAATACGCGGCAGGCCCAGACCCAGTGCTGCGGCCAGAACCGCCACAACCGCCGCCTGCCCGCACAGATAGGAGGCGGCACCGGCCAGCGCCAGCATGCGGGCCTGCTTCATCTGCGCACGGTAGAGGCCGGCGTCACGGTCGCGCACATGGTCGAGCATGCGCCCCTCCGCCCCGAAGGTGGCGATTTCACGCAGGCCACCGACCATGTCGAGCACGCCCACGCGCAGTTGCGCCGCCTCATGGTTGACCTGTCCGCCTTCGCGCCGCCCCAGCACGGCGGCGCACAGCGGCAGCACGAAGGCCCCGCAGGCGAACAGCGCGCAGACCACCACGGCCAGCACCGTGCAGACCATGTTGATGGCAATGAACAGGAACGGCAGCACAAGACACGCGCCCGCCAGCGGCAGGATGATGCGCAGGTACAGCCCGTCCAGCGTCTCGACATCCGACACGAGGCGCGAGAGCAGGTCGCCCGCGCGGCGGAAGCCAAGCCCCGCCGCCGCCCCGCGCGCAAGGTGGCGGAAGAACCACACCCGCACATCGGCCAGCGCGCGGAACATGGCATCATGCGCGACCAGCCGCTCCGCATAGCGCAGGATCACGCGCGCACTGCCAAAGATGCGCAGCGCCCCGGTCGTGACCACGATCATGCCCATGGTCATGGCGGCGACACGGATGCCGGCCTCGCGCATCAGCACAAGGCCGATGATCAGCGCCAGCAGCGACAGCAGAGCACCTGCCGTAAGCAGCGGCGCACGGCGCTGCCAGATGTGCAGGATGCGGCCCACGGGGGCGAGCACGCCCTCGCGCTGTGCCTGACGGTCGAGTTCCCTTGTCTGTGAGGATTTCACGATACTTTCTCCCCACTGGTCACGACATGGCCCTGCGCCAGGTCGATGCGCTGGCCGTCAAACCCCGCCACCGCGCTGGAATGGGTGGCCAGGATGACGGTGCGCCGGGCGGCAAGGCGGCGCAGGCTTTCAAACACATCGGCCTCGGTATCAGGGTCGAGATGCGCGGTGGGCTCGTCCAGCACCACAAGCGGCGCATCCTTGAGGAAGGCACGCGCAATCGCCACGCGCTGCGCCTGGCCGCCAGACAGGCCAAAGCCGCCCTCGCCAATAAAGGTATCTAGCCCATGGGGCAGGCTGGCCACGAAATTCCCGGCTGCTGCCGCCTCCACCGCGGCACGAAGCTGGTCTTCGGTTGCATCGGGGCGGGCGAAAAGGATGTTCTCGCGCAGCGTGCCCGCAAACAGCACCGGCTTCTGCCCGATCCATGAGGTCATGGCCACCAGGGCTTCCGGCGCCAGCGTGGTCATGTCCACGCCGTTGAACGTAATGCGCCCGCTGGCCGGCTGGATAAAGCCGAGCAGCAGTTCGATGATGGTGGACTTGCCCGAGCCCGACGCACCGCACAGCAGCAGCGTCTGGCCCGCGGGCACGCTGAAGGACACATCATCAACCGCCATGCCGCGTGCGATGTCCCATGCGAAGCTGACATGCTCGAAGGCAACCGCGACGCCCCCCGTCATGTCGCACACCGCCTGGCCGCCCACCCGCGCGGGCGTGGCCCCATCGGGCAGGATGCGCATCGCACTTGCCGCACCCGAGGCATGCGCCCGGTCCTGATAGGCCAGGGCAAGGCTGCGGAAAGGCGCAAAGAATTCCGGCACCACCAGCACCACGAACAGCCCGCGCGCGACCTGCCCTGCCATGAAGGCAGCGGGCACGCCCTGCTCGTGCAGGTCCATCAGATGCGCACCGTTGCGCAGGGCAATGAGCACAAGGGCCACGACCATGGCGCAGTCAATGGAGGCGGAAGAGAGGAATGCCACGCGCAGCACCTTCATGGTGCGCAGGCGCAACTCCTCAGCACTTGCCGCAAGCCTGCGGGTTTCATCCTCGGTGCGGCCGGACAGCACGATGGTGGCGATGCCGCGCACCCGGTCAAGGAAGCGGGCCTGAAGGCGGGTCATGGCCAGGAACTGGTTGCGCGAGGCCACCGCCGCCCCGATGCCGAACAGCGCCTGGCCAAACGGCACGGCAAGGCCGCACACGGCCATGATCAGCGCCGAGCCCGGCTGCACGAGCGCCGCCAGCACGCCAATGACAAGCGGTGCCGCCACCCACAGCACGGAAGCAGGCAGCCAGCGGGCAAAGAACCCGTCCAGCGCCTCGATCCGGTCAACGGCCAGCGCGGTCAGCTCGCCCGTATGGTGCTGGCGCAACAGGCCCGGGCCGCCACGCATGATGGCCTCGATCACGCCGCCACGCAGGCGGGCGCGGCCCTTCATGCCCGCGCGCGCGGCCAGCGTGTCCGATGCCGCCTGCAGGCCCGCGCGCGCCACAGCCAGCCCGACCAGCCCGGCCAGCGGCCATGCAACAACCGGCATGCCACCGGGCACCAGCACGCAGGCCAGCACGGTGGCGATGCACCACACCTGCCCCACGGCGATGGCGGATATGGCCAGACCCAGCAACACCACAGGCATGGCCTGCCTGCGCCCCAGGCGCGACTGTGCCCGGGTCCACGCCTTCATCACTGTCTTGTCATCACTCATGACCGCTCCCTATACCGAATGACACGACACAGGGACAGCCATCATGCGCCGCGATAAACTGCCCGTGAGATAACTCTGCCATGCATTTTTGCATGCATTCAGTCGGCCAGTTCGTCCTGATCAGGCTGCTTTAACGGAAAAACAAGCACATAGCGGGTGCCGTTCTCCTCAAACATCTGCAACGTGCCCCCCAGCTGCCGCGCAAAGCCGCGGATCAGTTGCATGCCGATCCCGCCGCGTTCGTCTTCCGCCCCCCTGAGGTTGCGGCCCGCCGCCATGCCCACGCCGTTATCGGCAATCCACAGACACGCCCGCCCGCCATCAAGCGCGCGCAGCCCGACTTCAAGCGTGCCGTGCAACTGGTCGGGAAAAGCGTATTTGATGGTGTTGCTCACCGCCTCGGTCACGATCAGGGCCAGCGGCACCGCCTGGTCGGGCACCATCAGCAGGTCATCGACGCGGATATCGAGCGTGATGCGCCCTTCATCGGATTCACCAATGGCGTGCATGATCTGGCCGCACAGTTCACGCACGAAGCTCTGCATGTTCAGGCTGTACAGCTCGCCATCGGCATACAGGTAGCGGTGCAGGGTGGCCAGCGCGCGCACGCGGTCACGCGCCTGGGCAAATTCCTCGCGCGCGCCGGGCTGGCGGATGCGGCCCGCCTGCAGGTTGAGCAGGGAGGCCACGATCTGCAGGTTGTTCTTGACGCGGTGGTGCATCTCCTTGAGCAGCAGTTCCTGGCGCACCTGCGCGCGCTCAAGGCGCCTTTCATGCCGCGCCAGCCTGCGCGTGGCCTTGCTGAAGGCATGGGCCAACTGCCTGACCTCAAGCGGCATGGCCCAGTTCGAGCGCACGTCATACACGCCCCCGAGCTGCCACTGGTTGACCGACGCCGTAAGCTGGCGCAGCGGCGTGATCACCAGCACGTCAGCACTTTTCGAGGCACCGAGAAGCCCCACGAGCAGCAGCACCCCGCTGGTAACGAGCGAAATGGCGAACATGACCACCGCATGCCGCTCGCTGGCGTTGCGCCGCGTCATGGTCAGCACATAAACGCCGCCCTGCACCCGCCCGATGGAATACGAGCCCTCCGGCAGGGTGATGTGGTCATGCTCCATGCCATGCGTGACCTCGAAACGCGCCCACTGCATGATCCGCACCGGGGGATGGGCCTGCCAGTTGCAGTCCGCGCAGAGGGGGGTCGTGGCGCGGGCGCGGCTGTCCATGACCCAGATCTCGATGGGGCCGTTCTGCTGCATCAGGTCAAGCCGGGGGTCGCTGGTCTGGAGCATGGCGCTGCGCCATGACAGCGGCATGATGGCGGTCAGGTAGCCCGCGCGCGCCGGGCGGCCCGCGTCATCGCCAATCATGGCCGCAACCGTGATGCGGAAATGATCGGGCACGCCTGTCAGCGCGTCAGGTATGGCCACGAGTTTCACATCACCCTGAAAGCGGGGCATCTCGTCAATGGTCAGGGGGGTCATGTCGTGGTCGGGGCCGACGGCGGCGGCGATGTTGCCCCGGTCATCCGCCAGCGCGATCTGGCTGTAATGCCGCCCGGTCAGGGACTGCACAAGCTCAAGCATGCGCGCAAGCCCACCGTTATCGAGCCGCATGCGCGCCACCGCCTGCAGCAGGGAGGCGAGATGCTCGGATTCATGGTGCAGTTCAAGATCGATCCGCGCCACGGCCATGTCCGTGCGGTAGCCTGGCGCCTCGAGGGTATTATGATAGCTGTGCCACGCCTGCACGGCCCCGATCAGGGCAATGGGCATGGCCGCGAGCAGGATGATCGCCATCATCCGGCCCCGCACGGCGTCGAACACGCGCCCGACCCGCGTAAACAGGCTGCGATGGCGCCCGTGCCTGCCGCCCCGACCGGAGGAAGGTGGAACGGACATCTATTTTGTCCGCTTCCGGTCTTCCTCGATAAGACGCAGCAGTTCCTCGGGAACAGGCTCTTTGGTCACATCATCGAATAACTGGTGCAGCCCTCGCCGCAGCCATAGCTCGAATGCATCATCCGATCTGCTTGTGGACTTCTTTCCTGGTTGCCTGGGAGGACACCTGTCCTTCAGAGCCATCGCATTATCCCGAAGTAAATTCCCGTTCGTAGCCGTATTCTCGGGCGGTTTCATTGGAAATGTATCTTGCTTTTCCCTTAAACATAACCGCAGACCATGGCGCCGTTCATACGGCCATGTTCACGCATACCCTCACTCCGGCGTGGCGCCGGTCGCCTTGTCGTTGCTGCGCCAGTAACTTGAAACCGCCATCAGAACAGCCGGTATGACCAGCACGAACGGACCGATGGCCCCCATGAGAAGAAACATCAAGAAATAGGCAAGGCCGTGATCGTAAAGAAAGGCCACACCGGAAAGAATAAGCGCGCCGAACGTCTTGTCACCGTCGTCTTTTTTCTTCTTCTTCTTTTCTTCTTCCTCACTATTGAACGTGATGTTGTAAATGGCCAGATTCAGCAGATACGCGGACGAAAGCCACACGATCAGCATGCTGACAAGCAGGAGCGCCAGATAGGAGGGGCGCTCATACCACCACTGTGCGTTGAAGAGTCCGAATATATACTGCTCATGATCGTGCATATGTCACCTGCCCTCATACAACCGCTGGATGTGCCAGCACGCTCTACCCTTCCGAAGCCCGGGATATCAACGGCGATGCCATTGTCAGTGCCATATTCACGCCATGATTCAAAGCGGGAATTCCCGTTTCAGACCGATGCCGCAGCCGTGGCGCCACGGGCCTGCGTGCGTGAACGCAGGCGCTGCACCGCCCCGCGCAGTTCAACGGTGGAGATATCGCGCTCCTCGCCATACAGCCATGTGGCAAGCTGGCGGCGCGCGCGGAACACGCGGCTCTTGGCGGTGCCCACGGCGCAGCTTGTGGCGGCGGCGAGTTCATCGTAACTCATGCCCTGCATCACCACGAGCACCAGCGCCTCGCGCTGGTCAGCGGGCAGGCGGTTCATGGCCTCGGCCAGTTCCTTGACCATCAGGCGCTCTTCATGCGCGCCACTGCCCGCCATGCTGGATGCGGGCACATCCTCGATATTGCCGGTCTCGCGCTTCTTGCGCAGGTCGGAAATGAAGCGGTTGCGCAGGATACGGTGCATCCATGCCGAGAAATTGGTGCCCGGCGTAAAGCTGTGCTGGGCGGCCAGCGCATTGCACACGGCATCCTGCACCAGGTCATCGGCTGCGGCGCGGTTGCGCGTGAGCGACAGGGCCTGCACACGCAGTCGGGGCAGGATTGCAATCATCTGGTCATGAAAGCTGCTGGTCATTTTCATTTCCCCTGTTTCGTCGTTCATGCCAGTGCAATGAACGGGCGGGAGGAAAGGTTACATTTTCCATGTAACGAAAACGCGAGCACGACACGGCGCTTGCCTCAGCCTTCGCCCGCAGCGCCCGCCTGCATGTAGTCCATGATCTGGGCGCGCGCGCGTGACACGCGGGCCTTGAGCGTGCCCACTGTCACGCCGCACACATGCGCGGCCTCGGCATAGGTCATTTCCTGCACGCCCACCAGCACCAGCGCCTCACGCAGGCGGGGGGTGAGCTGCCAGATCGCGCCGTTGAGGTCGCGCAACGCATCGGCCTCCCCCGCGCCGGCGCCGCTTTCGGCCTGGTCGGGGCGCAGGGCGTAGTCCGACATCACATCGCGCTCGCGCCTGCCTTTTCGTGCCTGTTCGTAAAACAGGTTGCGCGCGATGGTATAGAGCCACGCCTTCATGCTCGTGCCCGGCGTGAACTGCTCGAGCGCGCCGAGCGCGCGCAGCACGGTTTCCTGCACCAGGTCATCCGCCGCCGCGGGCTGGCCGGTCAGGAAACGGGCAAAACCACGCAACTGTGGCAGGAGGGACAGGATCTCCCCACGCAAGTGCGTGACCCGTGACGGATCAAATGGTATTCTGGATTCCAGTTTGTTTACTCTTCAACTCTTGCAGCACAGCCTAACGCTGTCATGATCCGGAGTGTAACAGTTTATCTGGGGAGATGAATGCCTCATGCCGCTATCACGGCGTCAAGACCTGCTTCGCGCCCTGCCCTATGCCCGGCGTTACGCCCGCGCGTTATGTGGCAGCCAGTCAAGCGGCGACCTTCTGGTAGCCGAGAGCCTGCGCGAACTCATGGCGGTGGATGACCCCACCCTGCCACCGAGGCTACGCCTGTACCAATGGATCTCGCGCCACCATGCCCAGCACGGCGCACAGGAGACGAAGGCGGGCGGCATGCCGCCGCTGGCGCGCAAGCTGCTCCTGCTCACCTCGCTTGAGGAACTGAGCGTGAATGATGCCGCCCGCGTGCTGGCCATTGCCCAGCCCCAGGCCGCCGCCATGCTGGAGGATGCGCATGCCCGCCTGCGCTCGTGCGCCCAGACCAGCGTGCTGATCATCGAGGATGAGCCGATCATCGCGATGGATATCGAGGAACTGGTGCGCCAGTGCGGCCACACCATCGCAGGCGTTGCCAGCAGCGAGGAAGAGGCCGTGCGCCTTGCGCGCGAGACCCGGCCCGGCCTGATCCTGGCCGACATCAACCTTGGCGATGGCGGCGACGGGATGAAGGCCGTCTCGGCCATATTGCAGCACCAGGATATTCCGATCATCTTCGTCACCGCCTACCCCGAGCGCCTGCTCACGGGCGATACGATCGAGCCCGCCTTTGTCATCACCAAGCCATTCGAGCCGCTGACGCTGGCGGTCTCCACCTATCAGGCCGTATCGGGTGGCGTGCCGCTGAACTGACAAAGCCGCATGCCAGTCCCGGCGCAACTGCCATCCCGCTGCCCGGCAAGATGTGTATGCTGCCCCCGTCGTGCTGCCGGACAAAGCTGGGCCGCCATGCGACAGCTGAGTGAAGAGAGGGCAGAATGAAACGGCTGGTCATCGTCTCCAATCGCGTTCCGGTTCCCAAGGAGGGGCTGCGGCCCGGTGGCCTCGCGGTCGTGCTCAAGGACCTGCTCGCCCGCCAGGGCGGCATGTGGTTCGGCTGGAACGGCACCTGCCACCCCGACGCCGCCCACCTGCCACCTGAACACCAGCAGGCCGAAGGGGTGGAATACGCCACCATCGGCCTCACCCCGGCCGAGCACCGCAATTACTACACCGGCTTTTCCAATGCCACGCTGTGGCCGCTCATGCATTCACTGCCCGAGCACATCCACTTCGAGCGGCGCGAGCTTGCCACCTACTGGTCGGTCAACCAGCGCTTCTGCGAGAACCTGCTGCCCCTGCTGCGGCCCGATGACATCATCTGGATTCACGACTACCACCTGCTGCCGCTACCCGCCCTGCTGCGCCGCAGCGGCGTGCGCCAGCCCATCGGCTTCTTCCTGCACACGCCCTTCCCCGCGCCCGACATGCTGGCCACCGCCCCTGATGGCGGCACCTTCCTGCGCGACCTGCTCAGGGCGGACCTGCTGGGCTTCCAGACGGCTGATGACACCGCCAATTTCATCTTCGCCGCAACCCGCACGGCAGGCGCGGTGCTAAAGGACGAGGACACGCTGGTGTTCGAGGGCCATGTGGTGCGCGTCGGCACCTTTCCCGTCGAGATCGACCCGCAGGCCTTTGCCCGGGTGGCCGCGGCAGCCGCCGATTCGCAGGACCTCAAGCGCCTTTCGGGCTCGCTGGCGGGGCGCAAGCTGATCTTTGGCGTGGACCGCATGGACCCCACCAAGGGGCTGGACCACCGGCTGGCGGGCTACGAGCGCATGCTCGAGACCTACCCCGAGCGCGAGCGGCAGGTCACCTTCCTGCAGATCGCAGCCGAAAGCCGCACCGAGGTCGAATCCTACAAGGCGCTGCGCAAGAAGCTCGAACTCCAGATCGGCAAGCTCAACGCCCATCGCGGCCAGGCGGACTGGACGCCGCTGCGCTTCCTCACCCGCGGCAGCCCGCGCCCCACGGTGGCGGGCTACATGCGCCTGGCCGATATCGGCTACATCACCCCGCTGCGTGATGGCATGAACCTCGTGGCCAAGGAATTCATCGCAGCCCAGGACCCTGAAAATCCCGGCGTGCTGATCCTGTCGCGGCTGGCGGGGGCCGCCAACCAGCTTGATGCCGCCCTGCTGGTCAACCCGCTCGACCATGATGGCATGGCCGATGCGCTCGAGCGCGCGCTGGCCATGCCGGCGGCCGAAAAGCGTGAACGCTGGCAGGCGTGCTGGAACGCCATCGCCAACCGCACGGCACTGGGCTGGGGGCTGTCCTTCCTGAAACTGCTGGAAAGCACGGCGCGCAAATAGGGGTTGCCCACACGGACCTTGCGCCCGGCCTGTCTGACACGACATAAGCGGGTATGGCTCCTCCTCCCCTTCTCCTCCTCCAGGATATTACCCTGACCCTTGGCGGCGCGCCGCTGCTTGATGGCGCGGGGTTTGGCATCGGCCCCGGCGAGCGGGTCTGCCTTGTCGGGCGCAATGGCTGCGGCAAGTCCACCCTGCTGCGCATTGCCGCAGGCGAGATCCAGGCCGATTCCGGCACCGTGTTCCTCCAGCCCGGCACCACGGTGCGCTACCTGCCGCAGGAGCCCGACCTGTCGGGCTTTGCCACCACGCTGGATTACGTGCGCGCGGGCATGGGGCCAAACGACCCCGAATACCGCGCCGAACTGCTGCTGACCGAACTCGGCCTGAACGGCACGGAAGACCCCGCCACCCTCTCGGGCGGGGAAGCGCGCCGCTGCGCGCTGGCCCGCGCGCTCGCCCCCGAGCCGGACCTGCTCCTGCTTGATGAGCCGACCAACCACCTCGACATGCCCACCATTGAATGGCTGGAGCGCGAACTGCTTTCGCTGTCATCAGCCATGGTCATCATCAGCCATGACCGCCGCCTGCTTGAAACGCTGTCGCGCTCGGTGGTGTGGCTCGACCGTGGCGTGACCCGCAGGCTCGACCAGGGCTTCGCCCGCTTCGAGACCTGGCGCGAGGAAGTGCTGGAGCAGGAGGAACGCGACAGCCACAAGCTCGACCGCCAGATCGCGCGCGAGGAAGACTGGATGCGCTACGGCGTAACCGCGCGGCGCAAGCGCAACGTGCGCCGCGTGGCCGAACTGGCCGAACTGCGTAACCAACGCCGCACCGCCATCCGCCCGCAGGGCGGGCTGAAGATGGAAGCCCGCGAGAGCGACCTGTCGGGCAAGCTCGTCGCCGTGGCCGAGGATGTGTGCCGCGCCTATGACCCCGCCCACCCCGTGGTCAGCCACCTCGACCTGCGCGTGCTGCGTAAGGACCGGCTGGGCATTGTAGGGGCCAATGGTGCGGGCAAGAGTACGCTGCTGCGCCTGCTCACCGGGCAGGACCAGCCCGATTCCGGCACGATTACCATCGGCAGCGCGCTGTCGGTCGTGACCCTTGACCAGCAGCGCCGCACGCTCGACCCCAAGGCCACCCTGGCCGATACGCTGACCGGCGGCGGGGGCGACATGGTGCAGGTGGGCGACGAGAAGCGCCATGTCATTGGCTACATGAAGGACTTCCTGTTCCGCCCCGAGCAGGCGCGCACCCCGGTGGGCGTGCTGTCAGGCGGCGAGCGCGGGCGGCTGATGCTGGCCTGTGCGCTGGCGCGGCCTTCTAACCTGCTGGTGCTTGATGAGCCGACCAACGACCTCGACCTTGAAACGCTCGACCTGCTGCAGGAGATGCTGGCCGCCTATTCCGGCACGGTGCTGCTCGTCAGCCACGACCGTGACTTCCTCGACCGGGTCGCCTCCTCCATCCTGATGGCCGAAGGCGGGGGCAAATGGGTGGAATATGCCGGTGGCTACAGCGACATGCTGGCCCAGCGCCAGGATGCCACACTCGCTGCCCGCCCCCGCGCCGAACGCGTTGAGGCCGCCGCACCGGCAAAAACCGATGTCACGCCCAGCGCCTCGCCCCGCCAGCCCGCACGCAAGATGACCTACAAGGACAGGCATGCGCTCGAGCAGTTGCCGGGGCAGATGGCAGCCCTTGAGGCGGACATCGAGCGCCTGCGCGCCATCCTGAGCGATGGCGGGCTTTATGCCCGCGACCCCGCTGCCTTCACCGCCGCCACCGCAGCACTGGAAAAGGCGCAGGCTGGCCTGACCGCCGCCGAGGAGCGCTGGCTGGAGCTTGAAATGCTGCGCGAGACGCTTCAGTCCTCCTGAACGGGGGGAATGATCAGCCCCGAGGCCTCCATCCGCGCCCGTGTCGCGGCAATGCCCTGTGTCACCGCAAGGGCGGCTGCCAGCGCCCGGCGGCCTGCCGCGCCATCAACCAGCACTTTCGCGCCATCAAGGCAGGCAGCGGCGAAGGCCGCGTGCTCGGCGGCCAGCGTGTCATGGTCGCGCCACGTGACCGATTCGCGGCGGAAGCCGCCGGTGCCTGGCAGCGGCAGGCCCCGCTCGCGCCCGATCATGGTCAGTTCGCGCTTCATGAAATCGGCGGAGAGATAGCCCTCCTGCGAGAACAGGCGCATGCGCCGCTCGGTCTTGAGCGAGATGCGGCTGGCCGCAATCGTGGCGACACAGCCATTTTCAAAACGCACGCGGGCATTGGCGATATCCTCGAACGGGGAACTCACCGCAGCGCCCAGCGCATCCACGCTCTCGATCGGGCTGTCGACAATGGCCAGCACCAGGTCGAGGTCATGGATCATGAGGTCGAGGATGACCGATACATCCGTGCCGCGCGGCTTGTAGGGCGCGATGCGGGTTGCCTCGATATAGAGCGGGCGGGTGATGCGCTCGGTAATGGCGCGGTGCTCGGCGGAATAGCGCAGCAGGTGGCCAACCTGGAGCACCACGCCGTGCCTTTGTGCGAGATGCATCAGTTCATCGGCCTGCTCCAGCGTCGCGGCCATGGGTTTTTCCACCAGCACATGCCTGCCCGCCGCCAGTGCCGCGCGGGCAAGGTCGAAATGATATTCCGCCGGGGCCGCCACGATGATCGCATCCGAACAGGCCAGCAGGTCGGGATAGGACAGCACCGGCACGCCCCCGGCCTCATCAGCTACCCTGCGCGCCCGCGCGGTGTCGGGATCGTGGATGCCCACGAGTTCCTCCCGCGCGCCAGACAACACCTTGAGCGCGTGGAAGCGGCCAAAATGCCCTGCCCCCACAATGCCGATGCGTAACCGCCGTGCTGCCTGCGCCATATCCTGCCTCCCCTGCGTACTGTTTTTTCAAAAGACCGTTTCAAAAACCGGCCTGCCCCGACCATGCTTTTGAAACGGTCCCCCTGCCGGATTAGCAGCCAGCACGCCGGTCGCACAGCCCCCGCCCTGCCGGCGCGCCCCCGCCAATGCGGCAAAACGGCAACGCCGGGCAGGCGCTCGGTGCATCAGCGGTTGCATCATCGGGCGCGGGGCGGCATGTTCCCGCACTGATTTTACGTGCACACGACACATTGACCATGCCGGGCAAGGGAACCGGCTCAGCCGGGCGCAGGGAGCTTTCCATCAAGTCATGATGTATTACAGTCGGCTCAGAATGGCTTCGGTCATTGGCGTATGTCTGGTCGGGCTGGCGCTGTGCCTGCCCAATTTCATCCGCCAGCCCAGCCCCTCCCTACCCTGGCGCCAGATCCATCTGGGCCTTGACCTGCGTGGCGGCTCATACCTGCTGTTGCAGGTGGACATGGCCAGTGTCGCCGCCGACAGGCTGCACGCCCTGCAGGATGAAACCCGCCAGACCCTGCTCAAGGCCGGGCTGGGCTACCGCAACCTCGCCACCGGCCCCCGTGGCGTGACCTTCACGCCCCGCACGCCCGACGAGACGCAGCCCGACCTCAAGGCGCTGCGCGCCATGCCGATGAACGCACCGGGCGAGTTCAGGGTGGAAGAGAGCGAAGGCGGGCAGGTTGCCATCACCCTCTCGCCCGATGCGGCCCGCCAGCGCGCCTATGACGCCGTGACCCAGTCCATCGAGATCGTGCGCCGCCGCATTGACGCCACCGGCGCCATCGACCCCGAGATCACCCGCCAGGGCGAGGACCGGATCATTGTCGAACTGCCCGGCATCAGCGACCCCGAGCGGGTGAAGAACCTGCTCGGCACCACGGCGAAGATGACCTTCCACCTCGTGGCGGATTCCGCCATTGGCTCCGCTGTACCGCCCGCGGGCGTGGAAATGCTGCCCATGAGCGACGGGCAGGGCACGCTGCCGGTGTTCTCCCACGTGGACGTGGATGGCGCGGACCTGACCAACGCCAGCGCCTCGATCGATCAGGAAGGCGGCGAATGGGCGGTGAACTTCACCTTCGATTCGACCGGCGCGCAGGAATTCGGCGATGTCACCCGCGCCAATGTGGGCAAGCGCTTTGCCATCGTGCTCGATAACAAGGTGATCGAGGCTCCGGTCATCCGCACCGCCATTACCGGCGGCAATGGGCAGATTACCGGCGGCTTCTCCGCCCAGCAGGCCACCGACATCGCCCTGCTGCTGCGCGCGGGCGCCCTGCCCGCCCCGCTCAACGTGATCGAGCAGCGCTCCATCGGCCCGTCGCTCGGTGCGGATTCGATCCGGGCGGGTGGCTACAGCCTCGCGGCTGGCTTCGTGCTCGTGATCGCGTTCATGGCGCTGTTCTATGGCCGGTTTGGCTGGTACGCCAACATTGCGCTGCTGGCCAACCTGGTGCTGATGACCGCCATCCTCTCGCTGTTCGAGGCAACACTGACCCTGCCGGGCATGGCGGGCATGCTGCTGACCCTGGGCATGGCGGTGGATGCCAACATCCTGATCAACGAGCGCATCCGTGAGGAAGTAGCCCGTGGCCGCAGCGCGCTGCAGGCCATGCAGGCAGGCTTCGAGCGGGCCACCGCCACCATCGTGGACAGTAACGCCACCGCCCTGCTGGCCCATGTGATGCTGTTCGTTTTCGGAACCGGGCCGGTGCGCGGCTTCGCGCTCACCATCACGATCGGTATCGTGACGACCCTGTTTACCACCCTTCTCCTCTCAAGGATGCTGATGGTGCGCTGGTATGCCCGCACACGCCCCAGCACCCTGCCGGTCTGAGGCGCGCCGAATGATGTTTGATCGTCCCCTTCTCCGGTTCGTGCCGCGTGGCACGAAAATCAACTTCATGCGCGGGCGCTTCATCGGGCTGGCCACGTCGGCCGTGCTGTCCATCGCCTCGCTGATCCTGTTCTTCCACCCCGGGCTTACGCTGGGGTTGGATTTCAGGGGTGGCATCGTGGTCGAGGCCCGCACGCAGGGTCCGGCCGATTTCAACGTCATCCGCGCAGCCCTTGCCGCCCAGCATGTCTCGGCTGCGGGCGTGCAGTCCTTTGGCGGGCCGGATGACGTGCTGATCCGCCTTGATACGCCGCCCGACAGCGAGCCCGACCACGAGGCCCGCACGCAGGCCATGGTCGACTCCGTGCGCCATGCCATCGCCACCCTGCCCGGCGCCCAGGTGCTGCGGGCGGATGCGGTGGGGGCTTCGGTGTCGAAGGAACTGTTCCGCAACGGCATGCTGGCGCTGGGCATCAGCCTGCTGATGATCCTGGCCTATATCTGGTTCCGTTTTGAATGGGAGTTCGCGGTCAGCGCGGTGGTGACGCTGGTGCTGGACCTGACCAAGGCCATCGGCTTCCTGGTCATTACGCATTTCGAGTTCGATCTGGTGATGGTGGCCGCCATCCTGACCATCCTGGGCTATTCCACCAACGACAAGGTGGTGGTGTATGACCGCGTGCGCGAGAACCTGCGCAAATACCGCACCATGCCGCTGGCCGAACTGATCGACCTGTCGATCAACGAAACACTCAGCCGCACGCTGGGCACGTCATGCACCGTGTTCCTGGCCGCCCTGCCGCTGGCCCTGTTTGGCGGGGCCAGCCTGTCCGGCTTTGCGTGGGTGATGCTGTTCGGGATCGTGGTGGGCACGTCGTCTTCCATCTTCATCGCAGCGCCTTTGCTGCTGCTGATGGGCGAGAAGCGCCTGCGCCGCGATGCACGACCGCCCGCGCGCTCCTGAGCACGTGCCGGGCAGAATGATAAAAAATAAAAGTTGTGGGTGAAGCTTTTTTCAAAAAGCTTCGAAAGACGCCTTCAACAACTTTTCTCAAGATTATCTGGGGGCAGGTTTAACCGATGGCGGTTGAACCTGCCCTTGTGCATTGACGGGCATGAGCGGCGCGCCGGGAAGGCAGCGCGGGGGCGCTACGCCATTGAGCGTGGAGGGATCGGGCTGGTTGGCGCAGGCCACCATCAGGGCGACGGCCTGCTGGCCTTCGCGGCGGGCGCGGCGCGAGGGCTTCTGCAGCACGGTCATGATCGTGTGCTTGCCATATTTGAGCGAGGCCGCCATGTCATACACCTGCTGGCCGGACAGCCCGCCATCCTGCAGGCGGCTGACAAGGCTGCCCTCGGCCATGAAATAGGTCGAGACCAGCAGGTAATCCTGGGCCGGGCCGGGCAGGCGCGCCATGTCCGGGCGCTGCGGGCCATGGCAGCCCGCCAGCACGCTGGCCGCTGCCACAAGCAGCATGCCGGAACGGACATGTCGTAGGAAATCAGTCATGTAGCGCCAACCCTGTAACGGCTGTGAAAATTCTCTCATGCACAACGCATGCCCCGCACCGTGGCCAGTTCAGGCGGGCGGGTTACGGCCATCGGGTTACACAAACGCCGCAAGGGATCAACCCGCGCCTGCCATAGTGGGCACGCAGGCCACCGGGCACAAGGGCGCGGGCGGACACAAAAAAACGGGCACCCCGACAGGGTGCCCGTTCCTTACGCTGCGCCGGGGGCGGGCGTTCAGGCCTTGGGGGCCTCGCCTTTCTGGGCGGCTTCGGTCTTGAGCACGTCGAGAATGTCCTGCAGCAGCACTTCGCTGCGCGGGGGGGCGGGCGGCGTTGTCGGCTTCTCGGCTTCTTTCTTCGCGGTCAGGCGGTTGATGACCTTGACCACCCAGAAAATCACGAAGCCGATGATGACGAACTGGATCACGGCATTGAGGAACAGGCCCACGTTCAGGGTGACCGCGCCCGCCTTCTGCGCATCGGCCAGCGTGGCCAGATGCGGGCCGCGCAGGGTGATGAACAGGTTGGTGAAGTCGATACCACCAATGAGCAGGCCAAGGATGGGGGTGAAGATATCCTTCACCAGGCTGTTCACGATGGCCGTGAACGCCGCGCCGACGATAACACCGACAGCGAGGTCAACCACGTTGCCGCGCATGAGGAAGTTACGGAATTCGCCCAGCCAACCGGGTACATGAATATCCTTGACGTGCAGTTCAGGCACGTGATCCGGCAGTTTTGCCATTAACGCCAATCCTTTATTTCTCAGAAGATATTTACTCCTAGCAACATCGGGCGCGCGTGACGACTGCATCAACGCTGCTTTTTTGCCATTCCGCGCGCCTGATGCAACGCGGTAACACCCTGCCTGCCCGCAACAGGCGTGGGTTTTCTTGCCATCGGGTGTTGATCTCGGGCGCCCATCTCGTCTATAGGCCAGCCGAACATACGCCCCCGGTCGGCATCGGTGGGCCCAGCGCGAAAGTTGTTTGAAATGAAATCCGGCATCCACCCCGACTACCACGAGATCAATGTCATCATGACCGATGGCACCGAGTACAAGACCCGCTCCTGCTACGGCAAGCCGGGCGATACGCTCCGCCTCGACATCGATACCAAGTCCCACCCGGCGTGGACCGGCGTGCAGCGCATGATGGACACCGGGGGCCAGGTCGCCAAGTTCAACAAGAAGTTCGGCGCGCTGGGCCAGCGCAAGAAGGGCTGATAACCCTCACCTCCACCGAATACACACTGCGGTTACCGGCAATGCCCGGTCCCTTGAACGGGGGGCCGGGCATTCCCATGTCTGGATCATGCGAATGCCCGAGCGGGTTCGCATGATCCCTACAGCGCGGCCTGCTCGACCGAGGGGCCGCTTATCCGCAGACCTTGCTTCATGGAGGTTTTGAACATGGCTTATGATTTCGCACCGCTGTTTCGCAGCGCGATCGGATTTGACCGGCTGGCCCAGCTTGTCGACACGGCGGCCCAGAATCCGGTCAGCCCGTCCTACCCGCCCTACAATATCGAAAAACTGTCCGATGCCCGTTACGCCCTGACCATGGCGGTGGCAGGCTTCGGCCCCGATGACATCGAGCTGACCGTGCAGGACAACACGCTGATCGTGGCCGGTCGCGTGGCAGAAAACACGCAGGAGCGCGAGATGCTCCATCGCGGCATCGCCACCCGTGCCTTCGAGCGCCGCTTCGTGCTGGCCGACCATGTGGTGGTGGAAAAGGCCGACATGACCAACGGGCTGCTGCGCATTGCCGTGCGCCAGATCGTGCCCGAGGCGCTCAAGCCGCGGCGCATTCCCATCTCGTCAGGGCAGGTCGTGGCCATGGAGGGCGCGCAGCCCGCGCCAGCCTCCGTTGCCACCCCTGCCCCACAGCCCGCCGCGTGCGGCTGCGCGGCCTGAGCACGGTCATTGATTGCGGGGGCGGGCCAGATGGCCCGCCCCCGTTTTTGTACGGTACGCGCGTCGGCATTGCTGGTCCGCATCTTTTCAGGCTCCGGGCTGATGGATGCGAAACATCCGGTGCGGGCGGATTGATGTCTTGACCTTTGGCGCCCTCAACCTTCATATCACTTCCACGAGTGTTTTCCGTTTAAGCGCGCCAGCAGGCCCGCACGGTTCCCGCTTCGGGATGGAGCCGTTTCAAACACCCTTTCAGGTGCC
Organism: Komagataeibacter melomenusus; assembly: GCF_013155395.1. GTDB lineage: Bacteria > Pseudomonadota > Alphaproteobacteria > Acetobacterales > Acetobacteraceae > Komagataeibacter > Komagataeibacter melomenusus. The sequence goes on from NZ_JABJWC010000015.1 coordinate 31,746, forward strand.
TGCGTGTGGCGCCACACGCTGTAGGACCTGAGTGACAATGACTGCCCTGCCCCTGATGCCCAAGGCAACCGCCGTGTGGCTTATTGAAAAGACGGCGCTGACCTTTACCCAGATTGCCGAATTCTGTGGAATGCACCCCCTTGAGGTGCAGGCCATCGCCGATGGCGAAGTGGCGCAGGGAATCGTGGGCTATGACCCGATTGCCAACCACCAGTTGACCCAGGCGGAAATCGACCGCTGCGAAAAGGACCCTGAGTCGCGCCTCAAGATCCTGCCGCCCGCCAACCCGATCAACCGCCGCTCGAAGGGCGCGCGCTACACCCCGGTGGCCAAGCGCAACGACCGGCCTGATGCGATTGCGTTCATCCTGCGCAACTTCCCGCAGCTGTCCGAGCAGCAGACCAGCAAGCTGCTGGGCACCACCAAGGACACGATCGAGAAAGTGCGCAGCAAGCAGCACTGGAACAGCCCCAACATCAAGCCGCGCGATCCTGTCACGCTGGGCCTGTGCAGCCAGACCGACCTCAATGCCATGGTTGCCGCCGCCAATGAGCGCCTTGCCCGTGAAGGTCAGGCCGTGCCGCCGCCGCTCGAGCTTGATGACGACAGCGAGCACGCACTGTAAGCCTGACCGCCCGGCGGCATGACCCGCCGGGCGAAAGCAGGGCCTTTGTTCAGCCCAGCCTGGCCAGTCGCTCGATTTCTTCCTTTACGCGCAGTTTTTCCAGCTTGAGGCGCCTGATCGCGCCTTCATCAGGCAGCGGGCGGCGGTCTTCATCAAAAATGCGGGCATCAAGCCGCGCATGGCGAGTTTTGAGGCTGTTGATACGCGCTTCATACGACATGGAACCCTCCAGCGTCTTTGCTACGACCCGATCAGGCTAGACCAGACGCGCAGGCAAATTCCATGCTAAAATTGCAGGCCGTGGGGCAAGGCACGCATTTCGCCTTTTGGCGCGGATATGCTTAGACTGGCCCCCTGCCCACCGAACAGATGAGCCGCCATGCTGACAGATCGCGAGACCCTCCTTCGCAAGCTGCATGAACTGCGCAGCGAACATCGTGACCTTGATACGGTCATAAGCCGCATGGCCCTGCAGATATCGGACCAGTTGCAACTGCAACGGCTGAAAAAGCGCAAACTGCTGCTCAAGGACGAGATCACCTGGCTGGAAAGCCGCCTGATCCCCGACAGTATTGCCTGACGACCTGACGAGAGTATTCCAAACCGTGAGCCACCCTTCCCCCGCCTCTTCCGCCTCCCCCCGCGTGGGGATCATCATGGGCAGCCAGTCCGACTGGGAAACCATGCGCCACGCCACCGCCGTGCTGGAAAAGCTCGCGGTTGCGCATGAGGTGCGCATCGTCTCCGCCCACCGCACGCCAGACCGGCTGGCCGACTATGCAAAAGCCGCGCAGGGGCGCGGGCTTTCGGTCATCATCGCGGGGGCTGGCGGGGCCGCGCACCTGCCGGGCATGTGCGCGGCCTGGACGGCGCTGCCGGTGCTGGGGGTTCCGGTCGAATCGCATGCGCTCAAGGGCATGGACAGCCTGCTTTCCATCGTGCAGATGCCCGGCGGCATTCCCGTAGGCACGCTGGCCATTGGCAAGGCAGGGGCCACCAATGCCGCCCTGATGGCAGCCTCCATCCTCGCCCTGGCTGACCCGGCACTGGGCACGCGGCTGGCAGCGTGGCGCGCGGCCCAGACGGCGGCCGTGGCCGATGAGCCGACCCGATGAGCATGCTGCCCCCCGGTTCCGTTCTGGGCATCGTGGGCGGTGGCCAGCTTGGCCGCATGTCCGCCATTGCCGCCGCCCGCCTTGGCTACCGCGCCCATATCCTGACCACCGAGGCCGATGGCCCGGCCGCCCAGGTGGCGCATGCCGTAACCCTTGGCGCGTATGATGACCATGATGCCCTGCGCCGCTTTGCCGGTGCGGTGGATGTCATCACCTTCGAGTTCGAGAACATCAGCGCCGACGGACTGGACCTGCTCTCGAGCCTGCGCCCGGTTCACCCGGCGGGTGCGATCCTGCGCATCAGCCAGGACCGCATTGCCGAGAAAAGCTTCATGGGCGAGCACGGCATTCCCGTCGCCCCCTGGCACGCGGTGGAAAGCCGGGCCGACCTGGACCGCGCGGCAGACGTGCTGGGCTATCCCTTCATCCTCAAGACCACCCGGCTGGGCTATGACGGCAAGGGCCAGGCCCGCATTCACAGCGCGGCCGACCTCGACCATGCCTTTGATGCGCTGCGCCCGCACCCGCTGGTGGCCGAGGGCATGATCCGCTTCGCGTGTGAAGTGAGCGTGATGGTGGCGCGTAATGAGCGCGGCGAGATCAGCACCTTTGACGTAACCGAGAACCGCCACCGCAACGGCATTCTCGACATCAGCCTGGCCCCGGCCCGCATTGCACCCGATCTGGCGGCGCAGGCGCGTGATCTGGCCCGCCGCATTGCCACGGCCCTCGGCCTTGTGGGCCTGCTGGGCGTGGAAATGTTCGTCGATCATGACGGCAGCCTGCGCGTGAACGAGATCGCGCCCCGCCCGCATAATTCGGGCCACTGGACCATGAATGCCTGCCCGGTGGACCAGTTCGAGATGCATGTGCGTGCCGTGACCAATCTGCCGCTGCCGCCCGCCACCCGCCACAGCGACGCGGTGATGAAAAACCTGATCGGCCCCGAAGACATGGCGCTGTGGCCCGAGATCATGGCCACCCCGCGCCTGCTGGCCCACCATTACGGCAAGGCCGAGGCCCGGCCGGGGCGCAAGATGGGGCATGTGAACGTGATCTTTCCGCCCGGCAGCCTGCCTGGCGCGTTCGGTGTTGAAGCCGCCCTTGGCCCGCTGGCAACGCCCGTGAACCCAAAAGACGACGCCGCTGATCAATAAGAGACTGTTTGAAAACAACTCATTGATGAAAAATGATAAAAGTTTTGGGGTGCCGCCTTTTTTCAAAAAGGCGGTGCTCTTTGAAGCTTTTTGAAAAAGGCTTCACCAAACACTTACTCAGGCAATCAGCCCCATGGCGCGAAAGCTATGGCTGCGCCCGTTACCCACGATAATATGGTCATGTACCACAACGCCCATCAGCCTGCCGATCTGGGCAATGCGCATGGTCATCTCGATATCGGCCCCCGATGGCTCGGGGCGGCCTGCGGGGTGGTTATGGGCCAGCACCAGCTTCTGCGCGCCAAGGTGCAGGGCACGGCGCATGATCTCGCGCGGATAGACGGGGGAATGGTTGACCGTGCCGGTGCCCATCAGGTCATCAGCCAGCAGATGGAAATCCCCGTCAAGGAACAGCACCCGGAACTGCTCGATCACCTCATGGCCCATGCAGGCCTGCAGGTAGGCCTCCAGCCCCTTGCGGCCCGCGAGCACATCAGTCCTGCGCACCCGGCTCCGGTACAGCCGTAGCGCCGCCTCACGCGCCACTGCCAGCAGTGGCGGCACGAGGGCCTCGCGCCCCGCCACTTCATCCAGCCCGCCCACATGCGCCGAAAGCGCCATGCCCGCCGAACCAAACCGGGCCAGAAGGCTGGCAGCCAGCCGGTCAGGAGCGGGGTGCGCCGTATCAAGCGTGCGGATGAGACGATGCAGCAGGGCATGGTCCTGCGCGCGGCTGATGCTGCCGCCAAGCGGCACCGATGCGGGGGCGGGTGGCTTATGGTCGGACAAAACGGCCCTTCCCCAACAATTGCAGGACAGAACGCGCCGCCATGGTGCATGATGGCGGCAAAATAAGGAGGTTATGAACCTGCATGCGTCTTCATCAGTCCCATACCGTACTTTTTGACCTCGACGGCACCATCATCCGCTCGCGCGATGGCATTGTCGAATCCATCCATGCCGTGCTGCGCGACCTCGGGCATGAACCCGACCTGTCGATGGACCTGACCTGGGTGGTCGGCCCACCGCTTGAGGAACTGATCGGCCACATCCTTGCCCATTATGGCGATGACCGGGTTCAGGAGGCAATGGCGCTGTATCGCAAGCACTACGAGTCGGCCGGCATGCACAAGAGCCCGGTTTTCGAGCACATGCGCGAGGTGATCGAGACCCTCTCGGCCGAGGGCGTGCGGCTGTTCGTGGCCACCTCCAAGCCGCGCTACCTGGCGCGCAAGATCCTGCACATGCGCGGCCTCGTGCAGTATTTTGATGGCCTGTCCGGCGCGCGCGAGGATGAAAGCGGGGCCGAAAAGCCCGAACTGATCGCCGCCGTGCTGCGTGAATACGCGGTCAACCGCGAGGATGCGCTGATGATCGGTGACCGCCGCTTCGACATCAGCGGCGCGCATGCCAACCACGTGCGCGCGCTGGGCGTGCTGTGGGGCTATGGCACGCGCGAGGAACTGGTGCAGGCGGGTGCTGATGCGCTGGTCAGCCAGCCTGCCGAACTGCTGGCCGCCATCCGCCAGCAATTCGCGGCGGAAGAAGCCCATCCCCACACCTGAAGAAGGACGGTTTCAGCGGTCCATCAGCCCCCGCATGCTCACCACCTGCCCTGCTCCGCGCAGCAGGCAGTCCTGAAACACCAGGCCAAGCAGGCGGGCATGCGTGTGCAGCATGCGCACAAAGCGCAGTTCGGGCAGGCTGTGTGGCGGTGGGGGCGCGTGCTGGCCCATGTCGCGCACCGCAATGAGCGAGACCGCATGCAGTTCCAGCGCGCGGGCCAGTACCACGCGGCACTGCGCGGCAGCAGCACCTGCGGGCACGACCTCATCGGCCAGCATCTGGCGGGCTGAATCAAGGTAGAACAGCCGCATGCCATCGGGTGCGGTGGCAGGCAGGCGGTCGCAGTAATCGAGCAGCACCGCCATGTCGGCAAACACCACCTGCCCGCGCAGATCGGCATGGGCCAGGCGCTGCGCCACCGCGCCCGGCACGCCCATGACCGCCACCCCGCGCGGGCCGAGTCCTGCTGCCCGCAGGGCGGCGGGCGTCGCTTCAAGCACCGCCTCGAGGCTGCCAAAGGCTGCCAGCAGCGCCTTGGCCTGCGGCTTGGTGTCGCGCCGGGGGGTTGCTGCAAAAAGCAGCACCTCGAGCAGTTCATAATCAGCCAGCGAATGCGCGCCCGCCATGCGGATGCGCTGGCGCATGCGCGCCCTGTGCCCACCGGGGCCGATCCGTGCCGGTGTCTTTGCGGGTTCCGTTTCTTTCATTCCCCCTCCTGACAGCCGATAGCATTGGTGCTGACCCGCCGGATTGGTATAGAAGAAAGCGTGATGGACAGCCTTATCCCCACCGGCAACGCGCCGGAATACCTCAGCCGCCTCAACCCCGAGCAGCGCGCCGCGATCGAGACGACCGACGGCCCGCTGCTGGTCCTTGCCGGCGCAGGCACGGGCAAGACGCGGGTGCTGACCACGCGGTTCGCGCATATCCTGCTCTCGGGCCGGGCGCGGCCCAACCAGATCCTGGCCGTGACCTTCACCAACAAGGCCGCGCGCGAGATGCGCGAGCGCGTGAGCGCGCTGCTCGGTGAACCGGCGGAGGGGCTGTGGCTGGGCACCTTCCACGCGCTATGCGCGCGCATGCTGCGCCGCCATGCGGAATATGTGGGTCTTACCAGCAGCTTCACCATCCTTGATACCGATGACCAGTTGCGCCTGCTCAAGCAGGTGCTCGAGCCCTACCGTATCGACACCAAGCGCTGGCCGCCACAGGCGATCATGGGCGTGATCCAGCGCTGGAAGGACCGTGGCCTCATGCCCGACGCCATCACGGCGGCCGAGGACACGGATTTCGCCAATGGCCGCTGCGCCGAGATCTATACCGACTATCAGAACCGGCTGAAGCAGATCAACGCCTGCGACTTTGGCGACCTGATGCTGCACATGACGGAAATCCTGCGCAGGCATCCTGCCGTGCTCGAGCAGTATCACCGCTACTTCCGCTACATCCTGGTTGATGAATATCAGGACACCAACACCATCCAGTACCTGTGGCTGCGGCTGCTGGCCCACAGGCCGGGCCAGCCATCGAACATCTGCTGCGTGGGGGATGATGACCAGTCCATCTACTCATGGCGCGGGGCGGAGGTGGAGAACATCCTGCGCTTCGAGCGTGACTTCCCTGGTGCGCGCGTGGTGCGGCTCGAGCGCAATTACCGCTCCACCCGCCAGATCCTTGGCGCGGCCTCGGGCCTGATCGCCCATAACGAGGAGCGCCTTGGCAAAACGCTGCACCCCGGCCGCGAGGATGCGGAAGGCGAGAAAGTGCGCGTGATTGCCGTGCAGGACTCCGATGACGAGGCCCGCATGGTCGGCGCCGAGATCGAGCGCCTGCGCGCCGATGGCCACGCCATGAGCGAGATCGCCATCCTCGTGCGCGCGGGCTTCCAGACCCGCGCATTCGAGGAACGGCTGATCACCCTCGGCCTGCCTTACCGCGTGGTGGGTGGCCTGCGCTTTTACGAGCGCGCCGAGATCCGCGATGCCATTGCCTATATGCGCGTGGTCAGCCAGCCCTCCGATGACCTGGCGTTCGAGCGCATCATCAACGTGCCGCGCCGGGGCGTGGGCGCCACGGGGTTGCAGAAGCTGCACATGCACGCCCGCGAGCGCCAGATCCCGCTCACCGCCGCCGTGCTGGAAATGCTGGCTACCGGCGAGATCAGGGGCAAGGCAAAGGAACAGTTGACCGCGCTGATGCACGCACTCGCCACCGCACGCGAGCAGGCCGGGCGCGAGGGGCATGTCGTGGCCATCGACAACCTGCTTGATGAAAGCGGGTATATCGAGATGTGGAAGGCCGACAAGTCACCCGACGCGCCGGGCCGGATCGAGAACCTCAAGGAACTCGTCCGCTCGCTGGCGGATTACGAGAACCTTGGCGGCTTCCTCGAACATGTCGCCCTTGTCATGGATACCGAGGCGAAGGCGGGCGATGACAGCATGAGCATCATGACGCTGCATGGCGCCAAGGGGCTGGAATTCGACACCGTATTCCTGCCCGGCTGGGAGGAAGGCGTGTTCCCCTCGCAGCGCACGCTTGATGAAGGCGGCCTGAAGGGGCTGGAGGAGGAACGCCGCCTGGCCTATGTGGGCATTACGCGCGCGCGCAGGCTGGCCATCATCAGCCACGCCGCCAACCGGCTCATCTATGGTAGCTGGCAGTCCGCCATTCCCAGTCGGTTTGTGGAAGAACTGCCCGCCGAGCACATTGAAAGCCGGGGCGACAGCGCCAACAGCCGCCGCAACTTCCTCGGGCGGCCTGCGGTATTCGGGTCCTCCCCCTTCCCGCTCGTGGCGGCCAGACGGGTGCATGACGTCACCCCCGCAGCCGCCCCGGCTGCGGGCATGAAGGTGGGGGTGCGTGTATTCCACCAGAAATTCGGCTACGGCACGATTACCTCGGTCGAGGGAAACCGGCTGGAAGTCGCATTTGAAAAAGCAGGCCCCAAGCGGGTGATCGATAAATTTGTTGAGCAGGTATAGATGAGCCTTTCCCCCCGGCGTCACGCCACCGAACTTGAAACCATATCGGTCACCGTTCCGCCTGATGCGGTCGAGGCCTATGAATCCGCCCTCGCCACCGTGTGCGCCACCATCGGCATCTTCGAACTCGATGACAGCCAGACCCTGTGGCGCGTGGAAGGGGTGAAGGACACCGGCAGCGGCGAGGACGAACTGCGCGCGGCCCTGATCCTCGCCGCCCTGACCAGCGGCGTGGATGCCGAACTCGAGCGCAGCCACACCGAGGCCGAAGGCTGGCTGGCCCGCACCTACGAATCCTTCCCCGAGCAGCTTGCAGGCAGGCGCTTCGCCATTCGCGGCACCCACCTTGAGGATGCCCCCAACCCGCAGCGCATTACCATAACACTCGATGCGGGGGTTGCCTTCGGCTCGGGCGAGCACGGCTCCACGCGCGGCTGCCTGCGCGCACTCGAGATGGTGGCATATCGCAGGCCGCAACGCATTCTCGACCTTGGCTGCGGGTCGGGCATTCTGGCCATGGCGGCGGCAGCGCTGCTGCACAAGCCGGTGCTGGCCACCGATATCGATCCGTGGTCGGTGCGGGTGACCAGACGCAACGCCGCCATGAACGGGCTGTCCAACCTGATCGACTGCCATCTGGGTAATGGCTGGTCCACGCCCGCCATCCGCCGCCATGCGCCTTACGACCTTGTGTTCGCCAACATCCTGGCCCGCCCGCTCTGCGCCATGGCCGCTGACCTCGCGCTTAACCTGATGCCCGGCGGCACCGCCATCCTGGCGGGGCTGCTCAACACGCAGGTGCGCATGGTGCTGGCCGCCCACAGGCGGCACGGGCTTGTGCTCGAGCGCCACCTGCGCGAGGGAGACTGGGGCACGCTGATCCTGCGCAAACCCCATGGCTGATACCCCCGCCCTCCTGATCCGCGATGCGACGGATGATGACATCCCGGCCATTGTCGAGATCGTCAACCACGCCATCCGCAACAGCACCTCGATGTGGGAAACGCAGGAAACCACGCTCGAGGCCCGGCTGGACTGGCTGCACACCAGCCAGGCCAGCGGCTTTCCCGTGCTGGTGGCGCAGATGCCCGATGGCAATGTGGCGGGCTACAGTAGCTGGAAGATGTTCCGCCCGTTCTCGGGTTATCGCCATACGGTGGAGCATTCGCTCTATATCGCGCCCGCCTACAAGCGCCAGGGCATTGGCAGCGCCCTGCTGCAGGCCCTGTGCGAGCGGGCGACGGCTGCAAACGTGCATGTCATGATCGCGGGCATTACGTCCACCAACATCGCCTCGCGCAGGCTGCATGAGCGCTTTGGCTTCCAGCATGGGGGCCTGCTGCCTGAATGCGGCACCAAGTACGGCCGCTGGATGGACCTCCTGTTCCTGTACCGCATCATGTCACCGGCGTAGTTCCACCCCCAGCAAGGATACCCCCATGTTGCCTGTTTCCAGCCGCCCCGATGCCCTGCGCGCCGCCCTGAGCCGGATGGGCGTGGACGGTTTCATCCTGCCGCGTGGCGATGAACATCTGGGCGAATATGTCGCCCCCTGCGCGGAACGGCTGGCCTGGCTCACCGGCTTTACCGGCAGCGCGGGGCTGGCGGCCATCCTGCCCGGGTGCGCCGCCGTGTTCTCCGACGGGCGCTACATGACCCAGATGGACCAGCAGGTTGATGCAGCAGCGTGGGAGCGGCTGCACATTACCCGGACCCCGCCCGCAGGCTGGCTGGCGCAGCATGGAGCGAGCCTGCGCATCGGCTACGACCCGCGCCTGACCAGCGAGAGCGCGCTGCGCCCGTTCAGTGATGCGGGGCTGACGCTGGTGCCGCTGGCCGAAAACCCCGTGGACCAGGTCTGGACCGACCGCCCTGCTGCCCCCTGCACGCCCTGCGTGCCCCAGCCCGAGGCCTGGGCGGGGCAGGCAAGTGCCGCCAAGCGCGAAGCCCTTGCCGCCAGCCTGCGCGCAGCGGGCGAGCACGCGCTGGTGCTGAGTGATCCGGCCTCGATTGCGTGGCTGCTCAACATCCGCGGCAATGATGTGCCCTACACGCCGCTCAGCCTGAGCTTTGCCATTGTGCAGGGCGACGGACAGGTGACGCTGTTCATCAACCCGGCCAAGGTGGCGCAGCAGACGCGCGACTGGCTGGGCGCCGACGTGACCCTGCTGCCGCCATCAGCACTGGAGGAGAGCCTGCGCGCCCTCGCCCCGGCCCGCGTGCAGGTTGACCCCGCCCGCAACGCGATATGGTTCATGCAGGTGCTGGAACAGGCGGGGGCCACGATCATCCGCAAGGATGACCCGTGCCAGTTGCCCAAGGCCATCAAGAACCCGACCGAGCAGGAGGGCAGCAGGCGTGCCCACCTGCTTGATGGCGTGGCCATATGCCGCTTCCTGCACTGGCTGGATGACAATGCAGCCCGCACCACGGAGCTTGATGCGGCTGAACAGCTCAATGGCTTTCGCGCCGACTGCCCCGATTACCGCGAGGAGAGCTTTCCCGCCATTTCCGGCGCGGGGCCGAACGGGGCGATCATCCATTACCGCGTCACCCCCGAGAGCAACCGCGCGCTGCGCCCCAACGAGGTCTACCTGATCGATAGCGGCGGGCAGTACCCCTTTGGCACCACCGACATCACCCGCACCATCTGGACCGGGCCGGGGGCGCCCGATGCGGATGTGCGCGATGCCTTTACCCGCGTGCTGCGCGGGCATATCGCGCTGGCCCGCGCGCGCTTCCCCACTGGCGTAACCGGCCACGCGCTCGATGCGCTGGCCCGCCATGCCCTGTGGGAGGGCGGGCTGAATTACGACCACGGCACCGGCCACGGCATTGGCAGCTACCTGTCGGTGCATGAGGGACCGGCCACGATCTCGCCCGTGTTCCGGCCCATAGCACTGCATGCGGGCATGATCCTGTCCAACGAGCCGGGCTATTACCGCCCCGGCGCGTTTGGCATCCGGCTTGAAAACCTGCATCTGGTCCAGCCCAGCAATGTGGGCGAGGCCAATCGCTCGTTTCTGGAATTCGAGGTGCTTACCCTGGCCCCATTCGACAGGCGGCTGATCGATGCAGCCAGCCTGTCAGCAGCCGAGACGGCATGGCTGGATGGCTATCATGCACGGGTTTTTGAAAGCGTCGCGCCGCATCTGCAAACTCCGGCGCGCACATGGCTTGCGGCAGCCTGCGCGCCGCTGCACGCCGGATAATGTGACTGTAAAACCGCCAGCCCGGCCCCGTGGCCCGATTGTCACGCCGGACTGGGGGGCCTAGGACTTTTAACCAGTTCCGACGGGGCACCCGGCAACGAACCGGGTCCGCCAAGCCGGTGCGTATGCTGAAACGCTTTTCAGTAGCAAGCACTAAAGGGAGACGTTCGAGAATGTCTGCAGAAAAAACAATTCCCGCTACCCTGATTCCCGGTGATGGAATCGGGCCTGAAATTGTCGACTCCGTTATCGAGATCCTGGATGCGGTTGGCGCCCCCTTCAAATGGGAAAAGGCGCTTGGTGGTGTGTCCGCGCTTGAAGCCACCGGCAGCCCGCTGCCCAAGGAGACGATCGAAAGCATCCGCCGCACCGGCCTTGCGCTGAAAGGCCCGCTGACCACGCCCGTCGGTGGTGGCTTCAAGTCCATCAACGTCACACTGCGCCAGGAGTTCGGCCTGTTCGCGAATGTGCGCCCCACAAAGACGATCGTGCCGGGCGGGCGGTTCGAGAACATCAACCTCGTCATCTTCCGCGAGAACCTCGAGGGCTATTACGCCGCACTCGAAAACTACATCCCCGTCGGTGATGACCCGCACGCCATCGCCACCAGCGCAGGCTACACCTCGCGCGCGGAATGCAACCGCATCGTGCGCTATGCCTTTGAATACGCGGTCAAGAACAACCGCAAGCGCGTCACCCTGGTGCACAAGGCCAACATCCTCAAGCTGCTGACCGGCCTGTTCCTGGAAGAAGGCCGCAAGGTCGCCAAGGAATATGAAGGCCGCGTGGAAGTGAACGAGCGCATCGTTGACGCCTGCGCCATGCAGCTCGTGACCGATCCGTGGCAGTATGACTGCATCGTTACCACCAACCTGTTTGGTGATATCCTGTCCGACCTGACCGCTGGCCTCGTGGGCGGGCTTGGCCTGGCACCGGGTGCGAATATTGGCGAAAAGGCTGCCGTGTTCGAAGCCGTGCATGGCTCGGCCCCCGACATTGCGGGCCAGAACAAGGCCAACCCGACCTCGCTGCTGCTGGCAGCGAACATGATGTTGCAGCATGTGGGCCGCCAGGATCTGGCCACCCGCATCGACAAGGCCATCGAGAAGGTCATCTCCTCGGGTGCCGTGCGCACCGGCGACCTTGGCGGCAAGGCCAGCACGACCGACCTGACGGCAGCGCTGAAGCAGGCTGTTTCCTGATTTCGGTGCATCCTGCGGCGGGGCAACCTGCCGCAGGGGCATGCAAAAAGGGCCGTGGCATGACTGCCGCGGCCCTTTTTGCATTTTCCAGAAGTTACCGTTATCCGAAGATTTTTGAAAAAAGCTTCACCGGAAACGTCTGGCTTTCAGCTCCCGCGATAGGTCGAAAACCCGAACGGCGAGGCCAGGAGCGGCACGTGGTAATGCCCGCCCCTGCCATCGGCCCCCGCTGCCGCCATGCCGAATGCAATCGGCACCACGTCAAGGAAAGGCGGCTCGGACAAGGCAGCGCCCTGCGCGCGGAAATAGGCGGCCACGGCAAATTCCAGCCGGTAGGCACCGGGCTGCATCTCGCCCATCTGCTGGCCCAGTTCAGGGCAGCGCCCATCGGCGTTGGTCACGCCACGGAACAGGCAGTCCTGCCCCGCCCACAGGCTGATGGCCATGCCAGCAGCGGGCCTGCCCGATACGAGGTCAAGCACATGGGTGGAAAGCGTGCTCACAGGTCATGCTCCAGGCGTTCAAGCACATCGGCCAGGCGGAGTGCCGCAATCTTGTTGATCTCGGCCAGCGCGGTCTGCTGCTCGGCCTGTGGCGTGTTGTCCAGCCGGGTGCGCAGGCCGTTGAGGATCGCCTGCTTGTCCGAGCGCCGCACGCAGATGATGAACGGCATGCCGAATTTGGCGGCATAAGCCTCATTGAGCGCGCGGAAGCTGGAAAACTCATCCGGCGTCAGCCGGTCCAGCCCGGCGGAGGCCTGCTCGGCTGCCGAGGCCGAGGTGAGCGTGGGGTCAACCCCCATGCGCTGCGCCAGTTCGGGGTGGGCGCGGATGAGGGCCATCTTTTCGGCCTCGTCCGCCTGTTCCAGCACCAGCGCCATGGCCGCCAGCATGGCCTCGCGCCCGGTAAAGGGCGCATGGCCATGGGCGCGCTGGGCAATCCAGGGGGAATGCTCGTATATCGGGCCGAACAGTTCCACAAACCGCACGGCGGAGAGCGAATTCACCCGGTCAAAAACACGGTTCATGCCGGGTGCGTCTCCAGCCAGTGCCGGGCGATGTCCAGCCGGGTCGCAACCCAGACCTTCTCGCGCTGGGCAATATAGTCAAGGAACCGCGCCACCGCCCTTGCACGGCCGGGGCGGCCCGCCACGCGGCAGTGCAGGCCGACCGACATCATGCGCGGCTTCTCGGCCCCTTCCTCATACAGTTCGTCAAACGTGTCACGCAGGTAGTTGAAGAACTGCTCGCCCTCGGTAAAGCCGTTCAGCGCCACGAAGCGCATGTCGTTCACATCGAGCGTGTAGGGCACGATCAGTTGCGGCCGCCCCGCACTACGGTCGTAATAAGGCAGGTCATCGGCGTAGGAATCAGCGTCGTACACAAAGCCGCCTTCCTCCGCCACGATGCGGGCGGTGTTGGGGCTGGTGCGGCCCTGGTACCAGCCCAGCGGGCGCGAGCCGGTCAGCTTTTCATGCAGCGCGATGCATTCAAGGATATGGGCGCGCTCCACGGCCTCGGGTATGTGCTGGTAGTCGATCCAGCGCAGCCCGTGGGAGGCGATTTCCCACCCGGCTTCCTTCATCGCGGCAACCGCTGCGGGGTTGCGCGCCATGGCGGCAGCCACGGCAAACACCGTGAGCGGCTGCCTGCGCTGGGTAAAGATGCGGTGCAGCCGCCAGAACCCGGCGCGCGAGCCATATTCGTACAGGCTTTCCATCGCAATGGCGCGGGCGCCGGGAATGGACTGCGCGCCCACCATCTCGGACAGGAATGCCTCCGACCCGCGATCGCCATGGAGGACCGAGTTCTCGGCCCCCTCCTCGTAATTGATGACGAACTGGACCGCGATCCGCGCCCCGCCAGGCCATTTTGCATCTGGCGGGTTGCCCGCGTAGCCAACCATGTCGCGCGGATAGGCACCTGTGTCAGACATTATGCCGTAATCTCCCGTTATCAGTCGTTATAGGCGGCAAGGGCAGCATCGACGCCTGCGCCCGCGGCAAAGCCGTGGCCCTCATGGCGCAGCACGGTTTCAAGCGCGCCCATGGTCAGCAGCACCTTGTGCTTTTCAGCGTTGTAGCCCATGGCGCCGATGCGCCAGATTTTGCCCTGCAGCGGGCCAAAGGCGGAGCCGATCTCGATCTCGAAATCCTCGCGCATGCGCCTGCGCACCTGCTCCCCGTCAATGCCCCTGGGGATGTACACGCCGGTCACGTTGGTCATGCGGTGTGCGTCGCCGCCAAACAGTTCCAGCCCCATGGCGCGCAGCCCGGCGCACACCGCGCGCGAGGCGGCGGCATGGCGGGCGAAGCGGGCCTGAAGCCCTTCCTCCAGCACCACGCGGGCGGCTTCACGCGCGCCATACAGCATGGTGGTGGCCTCGGTGTGGTGATTCAGGCGCTTTTCGGACCAGTAATCCATGACCATGGCCAGGTCGAAATAGTTCGACGGAATGCGCACGCGCGTGCCGTCCGTGGTGTCGCTGCCGCGGATGCCCGCCTCGACATGGCGGCGGGCGAAGATGTGCTCGGCCGCGCGGTCGGAGAGGGTGATGGGCGCCGAGCCCGGCGGGCCGCCCATGCATTTCTGCAGGCCCGAACTCACCACGTCCACGCCCCAGCGGTCGGTCGCCACTTCCATGCCGCCCAGGGTGGCCGTGGTGTCGACATAGGAGAGCACATCGTATTTGCGGCACAATGCGCCCACGCCATCAAGCGGCTGGGCCATGGTGGTGGAGGTATCGCCATGAATGCACGCCAGCACATGCGGGCGGTGGGTGATGATGGCGTCCTCGATCTGTTCGAGGCTGGCCACCTCGCCCCAGGGCAGGTCCAGCGTCACGATCTCGGCGCCGATGCGCTGCGCGATCTCGGAGAGCAGCAGGCCAAAGCGCCCCGCGCGCACGATCAAAAGCTTCATGCCCGGCTCGACGAGCGAGACGAGGGCCGCCTCGATACCCGCGCGCGCCGTGCCATCGACCAGCAGGGTCCAGCGGTTGTTGGTCATGAACACCTGACGGTAGAGATCCATCGTCTGGTTCATGTAGTCGGTCATCTCGGGGTCGAACTGGCCCAGCATGTCGGCCGCCATGGCGCGCAGCACGCGCGGGTGCGCGTTGACCGGCCCCGGCCCCATCAGCAGCCGGGCGGGAGGGTTGATCTGGCCGAAAAAGGTCTGGGTCATCCGAAATGTCTCTCAAAAAGTCCGATAAAGGCGATCATCGCCCGCAGGGCTGCATCCGTATCCGCATCGGTTACGGATTCAGCGGGGTTATGGCTGATACCGCCCGCACAGCGGATGAACAACATGGAAACAGGAGCCAGATGCGCCATGATCATGGCGTCATGCCCGGCACCGCTGACCAGCAGCCGCGCCTCATGCCCGGTTACGGTACCGACCGCCTGTTCCATGAAGGTGGTCAGCCTCGGGTCGCACGGCGTGGCATCAAGATCCTGCTGCATGCTGATGGCGAGTTCCAGCCTGCGTGCCTTTGCCACTTCATGGGCTACGGCCAGGATGTCGCGGGCCGCACGGTCACGCACTTCATTGGTGCCGGCACGCAGGTCCAGGGTGAACACCACCTCGCCCGGCACCACGTTGGCCGCCCCCGGCACCACGTCAAGCGACCCCACGGTGGCCACCAGCCCATCCGTGCCCGCGCGGCCGATCCGCTCGGCGGCGAGGATGATCTCGGCAGCGCCTGCCAGCGCATCACGCCGCAGGTCCATCGATACGGTGCCCGCATGCCCCGCCATGCCGCGCAGGGTCATGCGGTAGCGGTGCTGGGCGGCAATGGCGCTGACCACGCCAAGCGCACGGCCCTCGGCCTCGAGCACGGGCCCCTGCTCGATATGCGCCTCGACATAGGCAAGGATCTTTTCGCCCCTGCGCGATGCCGTGTGCATCTGCCCCGCATCCAGCCCGAATGCCCCCAGCGCCGTGGCCAGCGTGGTGGTCTCGGCCCAGTCGCGCATGGCGGGATCGGGGGTTTCGAGCACGCCTGCCACGGCATGCGAGGTCAGCATGCCGGATGGAAAGCGCGAGCCCTCCTCATCGCCAAAACCGATCACTTCCAGCGCAAAGGGGAAGCGTTTTCCCTGCCGGGCAAAATGGGCCACGGTCTCGATACCCAGGATGACACCGAGCATGCCATCAAAGAAGCCACCATCACGCACGCTGTCGATATGCGAGCCGATCAGCAGCACCGGGGCATCAGGTGTCAACCCTTCATAGCGCCCCAGCAGGTTGCCGGCCGCATCCATGCGCGTTGTCATGTCCGCTTCGTGCATCCATGTGGCCAGCCGGTCGCAGGTGGCGCGGTAGGAGGGGCCGAGATAGGGGCGGAACAGCCCGCCCTCCATCTCGGAATACGGCGCACGCCCCAGTTCGGTGCAGCGCCGGACCGCGCGCGGGCCGGAAGGCTGCCGCCTCTGTTCTACAAGATTCACCATGCCGCGACACACCCGTCACTCCGGGGGTCGCTCGCTCCCTCCAGCAGCCCCGATTCATGGCGCACCAGCGCACCCGCATGCCCCATGATGGAGGAAAATGGCGGCACGCGTTCCATCTGGTGGCCTGCGGCACGCATGCGGGCGATCACCTCGGGGTCGAAGCGGTCCTCATATTTCAGGCTGACGCTTGATTCGCCCCATGTGCGGCCCAGCAGCCAGCGCGGCGCGGTGATGGCGCGCTGCAACGGCATGCCATAGCGTGCATAGCGGGTGAAAAGGGCCGCCTGTGTCTGGGGCTGGCCTTCGCCGCCCATGGTACCGTACACCATGGTCCGGCCATCCTCGAAGCGCGCACCCGCCGGGTTGAGCGTATGGAACGGCTTGCGGCCCGGCTGCAGCCCGTTCCACCCCTGCGGGTCAAGCCCGAAGCTGGTGCCGCGGTTCTGCCACACCACGCCGGTGCGCGGCAGCACCACGCCCGAGCCATATTCAAAATACAGGCTCTGGATCATGCTCACGGCCAGCCCGTCGGAATCGATCACGCCCAGCCAGACCGTATCGCCCTGCTGTGATTGCCATGGCCACGGCGCCGCCTTGTTGGGGTCGATGCCTGCCGCCATGCGGTCGAGTGCCTTGCGGTCATCAAGGATGTCCTGCGCCTGCACGGTCATGTAGGCGGGGTCGCCCACATGCGTGTCGCGGTAGCGGAAGGCCTGCTTGGTGGCCTCGACCAGCCCGTGCAGGTAATCGAAATCATCCGCTTCTGCCGCCTTGAGCCGGTCAAACAGCGCCAGGATCAGCAGCGAGGCCACGCCCTGCGTGGGCGGCGCCATGTTGTACAGGTCCGCGCCGTGAATGCGGGCATGGAGTGCGGGCTGGTGGGTTGCCTTGTGCGCCTGCAGGTCGGCCAGTGCCAGCGGGCTGCCAAGGGCCTGCAGGTCGGCGGCGAGTTCACGCGCCACCGTGCCGCGATAGAAGCTGGAAAGCCCTTCATCAACCAGTTGGCGCAGGGTCGTTGCCAGGCGCGGGTTATGCAGGATGTCGCCTGCCTGCGGCAGCTTGCCGCCGGGCATGAACTGTGCGGCAAAACCGGGCACGTCCTTGAGTTCTTCCGCCTTCTGGCGGGTGATCTCGGCAGCCCCCGCCGTGACGGGCACGCCCTGTTCGGCATAGTACAGCGCATCGCGCAGCACGCGGCCAAGCGGCAGGCCCGGCGCCATGGCGTGGCTCCATGACAGGGCCATCTCCCACCCCGACACCGTGCCCGCGACCGTATTGGCCGCAAGCGGGCCACGCCACGGAATCGTGTCATGGCCCGCGGCGTGATAGAACGCGGCATCCGCCTTGCCTGCGGCAGCCCCGCAGGCATCGATGGTTTCCACCCTTCCATCGGGCCACATGGTCAGCCAGAAGGCATCGCCGCCAATGCCGGTCATGTGCGGATAGACCACGGCCAGGGCCGCGGCGGTGGCAACGGCGGCCTCGATGGCCGTGCCGCCTGCCTTGAGCACGTCAAGACCGGCCTGGCTGGCAAGGTGGTGGGGGGATGTGACCATCCCCCGGCATGAACGTGGCGTATTCAGCATGCCTTTTCCTTCCGCGCGTAACCCGCATCAAGCGGGCGGCAGGCGGCAAGGCCCGCGCGCTGCAGTTCGGCCGCCACGGCAAACAGCTTTGCCTCGGCTCCGGGCGCGCCGATGAGCTGGATGCCCAGCGGCAGGCCCGGCGCGGCCAGCGGGGTGGCCAGCACCGGCAGCCCGGCCAGGCTGATGGGCTGGGTGTAAATGCCCAGATTGGCCCGCGCGGAAACGCTCTTGCCATCCACCATGATGGAAGGCTGGTCGATACGCGGCGCAACCCCCACCGTGGTCGGCGCCACCAGCACATCGGCCTGCGTCAGGGCTTCATGCACCTGCGCGCGGAACCACCGGCGGAAGCGCTGCGCCTGCACGAAGGTCGCCGCGGGCAGCATGGCGCCCGCCATGAGGCGGCTGCGGGTGGCGGGATCATACTGCATGGAGCGTCGGCGCAGGCGCGGCAGGTGCAGGTTGCCCCCTTCCGCCGCGCTGATGAGGAAGGCCGATGCCCGCGCGCGCGCCACCTCGGGCAGTTCAATGACACGGTCATGGCCCAGATGCGCCATCACGCCATCGATCGCGGCCGTCAGCCCGGTGCTGACATTGCGGGCAAACCACCCCCCCAGCCGCGCCACTTTAACGGATGCCACATCAGGCAGGACCGATACGTCCCGGCCTGCCATGATGGCATATACCGCCATCAGGTCCTCAAGCGTATCGGCCATGGGGCCTGCGGTATCAAGGCTGGCCACGAAGGGATAGACACCGCGCAGCGGCACCTGGCCATAGGTGGGCTTGAGCCCCCACACCCCGCACAGCGCGGAGGGGATGCGGATCGAGCCATTGGTGTCCGAGCCCAGCGTAAAGGGCAGCAGCCCCGCCGCCACGGCGGCTGCCGACCCGCCCGACGAGCCACCGGCAAGGCGGTCGCGGTCATGCGGGTTGCGGGTGGTGCCGTTATGGGCGTTCTCGGTGGAGAAGCCGTAGGCAAACTCATCCATGTTCAGGGTGGCCACCGGCACGGCGCCAGCCGCGCGCAGGCGGGCGATGACGGTGGCGTCCTCGGTGGCGGGCAGGTTGTCGCGCAGCACGATCGAGCCTGCGGTGGTGACTTCGCCGCGCACGTCAAACAGGTCTTTTACGCCAAAGGGCACGCCTGCGAGCGGGCCGGGGTCCTGACCCGCGGCCATGGCCTTGTCCACCGCCTCGGCCTGCGCCACGGCGGCGGGGCCAAGAATGCGGGTTACGCTGTTGAAGCGGGTGTCACGCGCCTCGATATCGGAAATGACCGCCGTGACCACGCCCACGGCATTGCGGCGGCCGGCGCGTATGTCGGCGGCAATGCCAAGCGCGGCACCCATGGCATGGGCGCTCATGGCGCGTACTCATAGGCTGGCTCGCAGTCATCAGGCAGCACGAAGCCTGTCACGAGGTCGGCATAGCCCTGCAGCAGCGCCATATTGGCCACGACATCTGGCAGGCAGGCCACCGGAATGTTCAGGCCGATCATCCGGGCCATGTCTGCCACGGGGGGCACCTTGTGGTCATTGCTCGCCCCCGCGCCGGCAACACCCGGCGCGGAAGGTGAAAGGCTTACAGTGCTGCTCATCTACTCACTCTCTCCCGAATGGATAAATCTACCCGGGGCGCATCATGCAACAGGAGGATCGAGACTGACTAGTTCCGCCACGTCATAAGACAGCAGACTTTCAAGGTGCTTGCGGCCATCGGCCACGTACAGGTCACGCCCCAGCCCGTGGGCAAGACGCTCCACGCCAAAGCGCATGCCGCTGATCGACGCCCCCGAAAGCCCCATGCTCGGCGTGGCCGAGAACGTGAAATTGTGGATGTTGGCCAGCATGGGCGCCAGCGGATCATTCGGCTCGCGCGGCAGGAACTGGTAGCAGTCGCCCAGGTAGGGATAGCTTTCGAGCACCGCGCTCTCGGCCCCTGCGG
The DNA here is from genome assembly GCF_013155395.1 of Komagataeibacter melomenusus. Classification (GTDB taxonomy): domain Bacteria; phylum Pseudomonadota; class Alphaproteobacteria; order Acetobacterales; family Acetobacteraceae; genus Komagataeibacter; species Komagataeibacter melomenusus. Next base: position 51,593 of record NZ_JABJWC010000015.1, read on the forward strand.
GTGCCTTGTAGCGCTCGCCCCACAGGGCGACGGAGGGGGCAAACGATGCGGTCTCGGGCCTGCGGGACAGGTCGGTTGCGAAGCCCGTGCCAATGATCACGAAGTCAAAGCGCATCTCGCCGGTGGGCGAATCGACAACGATTTCATCGCCTTCCATGCGGGCGGCGGTCCAGGGGCAGCCGGTGCGGTAGGCAAAGTTTTCATGCCTGCGGCAGCGCCAGAACGTATCTTGCGGCGGCGGCTGGTTGAGGTCGAAGATACGGCGCATGAAGCCCCAGCGCAGTTCATCGGACAGGGCGGGGTAGTAGGCGAGGAAGCCGGTATTCTCCATCCACCGGTACGGGTTGATGGAAGGGATTTCCTTACGCCGCAGGCACAGCGTGACACTGCCCGCACCTTCCTCGAGTGCCGTGGCGGCATTATCGAACGCCGAGGCCCCGGCGCCGAGCACGCCGATGCGCTTGCCCCTGAGCGCTGCGAAATCGATCGCCTCGGATGTATGGGCATAACGGTCGCGCGGCAGGCCGTTGCGGATGAAGTCGGGCACATGCCACGTGCCACAGCCCTCGATGCCGGTGGCCAGCACCAGCTTGCGGGCATAATGCACATGGCTCGTGCCATCGGGGCGGCGGAAGGTCAGGCGCAGCAGGCCGTCCTCCCACGTCACGCCGCTGAATTCGTGGTCATTGGCCACCGGCAGGTCAAGGATGTCGCGGTACCAGTCGAGATAGGCCTGCCAGTCCCCACGGGGGATCTTGTCCAGTTTCTCCCACGCCTGCGCGCCGTATCGCGCCTCATACCACGAGCGCGGGGTGAGCGAGGGCACGCCAAGGTCGGGGCCGGTCACGTATTTGGGGGTGCGCAGCGTGATCATGCGCGCGAAGGTCACCCACGGGCCTTCGCCACCTTTTGCGGCGCGGTCGAAGATGCGCACGTTGGTGATGTTGTTGCGCTTGAGCGCAAAGGCCGTGGCAAGCCCGCCCTGCCCCGCGCCGATGATCGCCACATCCAGCACGCGCTGTCCATCACGCTCGATGGGGGGAATCCATTCCTTGCGCGGGTAGCGGATGATTTCCAGATCGCGGCGCACGGCTGCATCGAGCGCTGCCAGCCCCCCGTCTTTCGGCTGCATGTTGGTATCCATCTGCGGGTCCCCATCTGTTTTTGCGTCTTGTGCTGATGCAGCCCCGTATGACGTCCCCCGACGCCATACGGATATCCCCCAACCGCACCACGATGGGTTGATCTAATCAGCCCGCAGGCTGTTCCGTCCAGTAGAATGATTTCATCGTTCCGTTGCGTAAATCGCAACAGGGTTCAGACCACGCGCTCGTCGCCCACGCCCTGCACGCGGCGCAACTCGAGGCGCAGTTCCTCGATCACGGTTTCCAGCAATGGCGGCAGCCAGCGGGATTCACGCACATAGGCCCCGAGGTCGGTCACGGCGCGGGTATCACGCAATGGCACATGGCGCAGGCTGTCCTGGCCGGGCTGCACGCCTACGGCCAGCGGCGACTGGAAGGCCAGCCCCGCGCCGGCAAGCACCATGCGGTTGGTCAGTTCGATCGAGCCGGTATGCAGCACCACGTTCAGCCGGTCCTGCCACGGGCGCAGCATGGGCTCCATCACGCGGTAGAGCGAGAGCGTGCGCGTGGGCAGGATCAGCCGGTAGGCCACGCATTCCTCCACCGTTACGGTGCGCAGGTGTGCCAGCGGATGATCGGCCCGCACCACCGCGCCGACCGGGAAGTGCCCCACCGCCACCCGCCGCAGTTCGGGGTACAGCGCCAGCGAGAACGCGATGCCAAGGTCCACCCGCCCATCCTGCAACGCCGAGACGATGGTTTTTGGGGCGCCGACCTCCACATGCAGCTCAACGCTGGGGAAGGCCGAGATGATGCGCTCGAGCAGCGCGGGCAAGAGCTGGCCCGCAATCCCTTCCACCGCCATGATGCGCAGCCTGCCGTCATGCCGGCCGGACAGGGCGTTGATCTGCTCCTCCGTCCGGGCGGCATCCTGCATCACGGTCACGATATGGCGGGCCATGATGGTGCCCACCTCGGTCAGGACCATGCCCTCGGGCAGGCGGTCGAACAGGGGCGCGCCGATCTCGGCCTCCATCTGCGCAAGCTGGCGCGTCAGCGCCGAGGGCGTGACATTGAGCCTGCGCGCCGCCTCGCGGATGGAGCGGCATTCGCGCACCGCATTGAAATAGGAAATGCCCCGCGCGTGCAGGCGCATCATGCGGGGCGTGCGCGAAAGCGGATCGTTCATAGGCGTCTCTCATCCCCATCTGCATCACGGCCTTCCTGTGCGGCATGCACGAAGCGCGTGACGATTTCCGCCGCCACCAGCGCCGCGATGACCGAAGGCCGCTTGTCACGCACGCCCTGCCCCCCGATGGGGCAGACCATGGCCCTGATGCGCTCTTCAGGCAGGCCGAGCGCGCGGAAGGCCATCTCGAAGCGGCGGCGCTTGGTGTGCGAGCCGATCAGGCCCACATAGCGAAAGTCGCCCCGTTCGAGGATGGATGCAACAATCAGGCTGTCAAGCGCGTGGCTCTGGGTCAGCACCAGCGCGCCTGATCCGGCGGGCGCATCGGTTACAAGGCGCTGCCAGTCGCCATCATCATGCACCTCTACCCCTGCGGGAATGACGGGGCCGAATTCATGCGGGCGCGAATCGCACCATGCCAGCCGCAGCGGCAGCGGGGCCAGCACATGCGCCAGGGCGCGGCCCACATGCCCTGCCCCGAACAGCAACAGCAGCGGAGCCTCGCGGCGCTGGCGCTCGAGTTGCGCCATGACAGCGTCCAGCCCCCTGCCATCGGGCACGTCGATGAACAGCCTCACCTCGCCCCCGCAGCATTGCCCGGAGTTGCCCCCAAGGTCGATGCGCAGGTCCTGCCCGCCACCCCCCGTGGCCAGCAGGTGGCGGGCGTGATAGACGGCGTTCCATTCCAGATCCCCACCGCCCACCGTGCCGGACTGCTCCGTGGCGGTGACCAGCATGAAGGTGCCCGCCTCACGCGGGGTGGACCCCCGCGCGGCAGCCACGCTGATCCGGGCGACCGGCTGGCCCATGAGCCGCCAGCGGGCCAGATCGGCGCGCATTTCCATGCTCATGGGGTTCAGCCAGCGGCAGGCTGGCCGCAGCGCAGGCGATCTGCCGTGCGCAGGATCATCTCCGGCGTGGCGGGCGCGTCCAGCCGGGGGCAGGTGCGGTAGCCATCAAGGCTGGCCAGCGCATCCGATATGGCCTGCAGCACCGACACCCCATGCACGAAGGGCGGCTCGCCTACCGCCTTGGAGCGGAAGATGGTGTGCTCGCGGTTGGGCGCGTTTTCCAGCAATTCCACGTTGAACACGCGCGGGCGGTCGGAACAGGCGGGGATTTTATAGGTGCTGGGCGCGTGCGTGCGCAGGCGGCCTGCATCGTCCCACACCAGTTCCTCGCATGTCAGCCAGCCAGCCCCCTGCACGAAACCGCCCTCGATCTGGCCGATGTCGAGGGCCGGGTTCAGCGACTGGCCCGCGTCATGCAGGATATCGACCCGGTCAATCTTCGTCTCGCCCGTCAGCAGGTCGATCACCACCTCCGAACACGCGGCCCCGTAGGCGAAGTAATAGAAGGGCCGCCCCTGCCCCGTATCGCCATTCCACGAGATCCTGGGCGTTTTGTAGAACCCGTTGGCCGACATGGACACGCGCGCGAAATAGGCCTGCCGGGTCAGGTGCGCAAACGCGATCACCTTCTCACCCACATGCACGCCATCGGGGGCGAAGCGCACCGCGTCCTCGCCTACGTTCCAGTGGCTGGCGGCAAATTCAACCAGCCTGCGCTTGATGCGGCGCACGGCATCGAGCACCGCCATGCCGTTGAGGTCCGCCCCACTCGAGGCCGCCGTGGCGGACGTGTTGGGCACCTTGCCGGTAGTGGTGGCGGTAATGCGCACCTGGTCGGTGCCCAGGCCGAATTCGCGCATGGCCACCTGCACCATCTTGGTGTGCAGGCCCTGGCCCATCTCGGTGCCGCCGTGGTTCACCTGCACCGAGCCATCGGTATAGACATGCACCAGCGCACCGGCCTGGTTGTAATGGGTGGCTGTGAACGAGATGCCGAATTTGACTGGCGTGATGGCAATGCCGCGCCGCAGGTAGGGGCTGGTGGCGTTGAATTCGCGGCATGCCGCGCGGCGTTCGGTATAATGGCAGCGCCGGGCCAGTGCGGGCAGCAGGTCGTGGGTGATCGAGTCCTCCACCACCATGTTGTACGGCGTGACATTGCGCTCATGCGTGCCATAGACGTTGCGCAGCCGCACTTCGAGCGGGTCGAGGCCGGTGGCAAACGCAATCTCCTCGATCACGCGCTCGGCAGCGACAATGCCCTGCGGGCCGCCAAAGCCGCGATAGGCGGTGTTGGACTGCGTGTTGGTGCGCAGCGGCTCCGAGCGCAGGCGCACATCGGGGTAGAAATAGGCGTTATCGGCATGGAACAGCGCCCGGTCGATGACCGGGCCGGACAGGTCGGCCGACCAGCCACACCGCGCGGCAAGCACCATGTCCACCGCCACGATGCGCCCATCATCGGTAAAGCCTGCATCGTAATCGATCACGAAGTCATGGCGCTTGCCGGTCATGGTCATGTCGTCATCGCGGTCGAGGCGCATCTTGGCCGCCCGGCCCGTCCTGTCAGCCACAAGGGCGGCGAGGCAGGCACAGGCATTGGCCTGCGTTTCCTTGCCGCCAAAGCCGCCGCCCATGCGCCGCACCTCGACGGTGATGAGGTTGGCGGGGCGGTCGAGCACATGGGCGACCATATGCTGTGTCTCGGTCGGGTGCTGGGTGGATGAAGTGACATGCATCTCCCCCTCCTCGCCCGGCCGGGCCAGCGCCACCTGCCCCTCAAGGTAGAAATGCTCCTGCCCGCCCACCGTGATCCGGCCCGACAGCCTGCGCGGCGCGTGTTCCAGCCCGGCCAGAACGTCGCCGCGCTTCATTTCCATGGGCCGCCAGACCAGCGGGCTGCCATTCTCACGGGCCTGCGCGATATTGAGGATGGCGGGCAGGTCTTCATAATCCACAACCGCCAGACGCGCCGCGCGCCGGGCCGCTCCCCGCGTGGTGGCGGCCACGACAAAGAGCGGCTGGCCGTAAAAGGAGACAATATCTTTTGCCAGCAACGGCTCATCACCCTTGCCCACCGGGCTGATCTGGTTCTCGCCCGGTATGTCGGCCGCCGTATAGACCGCCACCACGCCTTTGGCCTGCCGCACGGCATCAAGGTTCATGGACACGATGCGGGCATGGGCGCGCGTGCTCAGGCCGGGCACGAGGTGCAGCGTGCCACGCGGTTCGGGCAGGTCGTCAATATAACTGGCCGTGCCCTGCACGTGCATGGCCGCACTCTCGTGGCGCAGGCTTTCCGATGCGCCGCCGGGCACGATGCCCGCAGCCGATACGGGGGCGGTGGTGGCCGTGATGTGTGCATCAGCCATGAGCGTGTTCTCCCGTGGCGGTACAGGCGGCGTGCACGCTGGTGGATGCACGGGCGGCCTGCGGCCCGCACTCAGCGTAAAGCCGGGTGAGCAGGTTGGCGGCCACCGTGCTGCGGTACCACGCGCTGGCCCGCATGTCGCTCAGCGGCGTGAAATCTGCCGTGATCGCCTCACGCGCGGCTGCCAGCGTGGCTTCAGTCCACTTCCGGCCCGCCAGGGCGGCTTCCGTGCGGGTGGCGCGCCGCGGGGTGGCCGCCATGCCGCCAAAGGCGATGCGCGGGTTACTGATGGTGCCATCAGGCGCAAGCGTGAGCGAAAACGCGCCCAGAATGGCCGAGATGTCCTGATCGAACCGCTTGGACACTTTCCATGCGCGGATGAGCGTATCGGGTGCCGGGGCAGGAATGGTGATCCCTTCCACAAACTCGCCCGGCGCGCGGTCCTGCTGGCCGTAATCCACAAAGAAATCTTCCAGCGCGAGGGTGCGGCGCGTATCGCCCCGGCGCAGGTGCAACTGCGCCCCTGCCGCGATCAGCACCGGCGGCCCATCGCCAATGGGCGAGCCGTTGGCAATGTTGCCGCACACCGTGCCCGCATTGCGCACCTGCACCGAGCCGATGCGGCGGAACACTTCCTCATCCGGCTGGGGCAGGATGTGCGCCAGCGCCGCGCGGGCTTCCTGCCATGTTACCGCCGCGCCGATGTACAGCCCGTCCGCCGTGGCCGCGATACGCCGCAGGTCGGCAATCTGGCCAATGGAGATCACATGCGGCAGGTCGCGCAGGCCCTTGATCACCCACAGCCCCACATCGGTCGCCCCCGCCACGATGCGGGCCTGCGGGCTTTCAAGCAGCGTGTGGGCCAGTCCATCCGCCGTTGCGGGAATGCTCAGGCGGCCCGCAGGCCCGGTCATGTCAACCGTGGCCCCGTCACGCAGGGCGCGCAGGCGCGCGGCCATATCATCGGCCATGGCATCGAAATGGTCCGGCCCGGCCTGCATGGCGTGGCGCATGGCGCGCACGATGGGCGCATAGCCGGTGCAGCGGCACAGATTGCCTGCCAGCATGTCGTCAATGCCGCGTTCATCCTGCGCCAGTCCCGCCGCCTTGCGGCCCGCCACCATGGACATGACAAAGCCCGGCGTGCAGAAGCCGCATTGCGAGCCGTGATGCTCCACCATGGCCTGCTGCACCGGGTGCAGGCTGCCATCGGGGGCGCGCATGTCCTCGATGGTGAGCACCTGCGCGCCATCGAGCATGCATACGAACTGGATGCACGCATTGACCGCGCGCCAGACCAGGCGCGCGCCCTCAAGCCTGACCACGAGCACCGTGCAGGCGCCGCAATCGCCCTCGTTACAGCCTTCCTTGGTGCCGGTCAGGCCACGCTCCTCGCGCAGCCAGTCCAGCAGCGTACGTGTTGGCGCGATGCTGGCCAACGCATGATATTCGTTTCCGACATAGAAACGGATATCGTGTCTGATCCCCGTCAAACCTGTTCCCTTAGTCCTGTGGCCACGGACTGCCTCACCCCCCTCAAGGCAGACAGCCGGAACAGCCATTGATGTCTGTTGATCCCCTTATATGGGAAAGTGATCCTACCCTGTCACCCCACCCCAAGGCAAAGGACAATGCCGTGACGCGTTTTTTGCAGGTGCGGGCCGGCACGCCGCCTTTTTGCAAAAAAAGCGGTGCCCAAAAGTTTCATTCCTGGCCTGTTTTCAAACGGATAACCGCGCTGCCTGCCGCATCCGCGCGGACAGGCCGGGCCGGAACGCGGGGCATGGCACGTAGGCCCCCTGGCCTGTGCCTTCATGCAATGCCCCGTTGCGGAACACGACCACGCCGCCCCGGATGACGCATTCTGGCTGGCCACCGAGCATGATGCCCCCGTACAGGCCGCCCGCGCTGGCTGGGCGCAACGCCTGCGCATCGGGGTTCCACAGCACGAGGTCGGCATCCGCGCCCGGCATGATGGCCCCCTTGCGGGGATAGATGTTGAATGCCATTGCCGCCGCCTCCGCCGTGGCGCGGACGAATTCCTCCGCCGTCAGCACGCCTGCCTGCACGCCATGCCGCCACACCACGCGCATCCGCTCGGCCAGCCCCTCCGCCATGCCATGCCCCGCCTGCCGGGCCGGGCTGAAGCCGCTGGCCACCATGCCCACCGCCCCACAGGACAGCGCACCCCACAGCGCGCGGCGATGCGTGCCATCCCGAAAGGGCGGGCGACTCAGGTAGGGGGACGGGTCATCGGCGTCATAAACCGCCTCATCGAGCACGAGATGCGGGGCGAGCACATGCGCCTGCACGCGCTGGGCCTGGGCGCGGGCGGTGATGATGGCGGCACACGCGCCCGCGGTTGAAACCGGGCCGACATGCACCGGCGCCCCCACCAGCCCTGCCAGCATGATGGCCCGGCCCACGGCTTCCGCCTCGATGGCTGGCGGGCAGGCCAGCGCGCAGGCCTCGGCCCCGCTCACCCCCGCATGGTCAAGGGCTGTGCGCAGGTAAGCCATGGCCTGCGCGTTCTGCGCCTCGATCACGCACAATGCGCCAAGCCCTGCCGCATGGGTCGCCAGATCAAGGATGTCACGATCCGCCATGCCCGATGCCATGGGCAGGTGAAAGCTGTTGACCCCAAGGCCCGCCAGCGTGTCCATGCCGCCCATGACAGCGCCACCGGCCCCAGGCAGCCCCATGCACAGCCCGACATCAACCGGCGCGCGGGCTGCCGCGTGCCGCCAGTCGCGCCCGGCGCGCGCCACGTCCCGCCCCTCGGGCCGCATCACATCAATGATGGTGGTGGTACCGCCAGCCAGCGCCTCGGCCGTTGCGGCAAAACCGGCTTCATCCGCGCCGATGCCGGTGTGGGGGTCCACCCCGCCCGGCAGCACCAGCAGGCCACCGGCATCAATGACCGTGCAGGCGGTGGGGGCCTCGAGTTCAGGCCCCACGGCCAGGATTTCACCCACGCCGCCACACAGCACGTCCACCCGCAGGCTGGCCTGCCCCGTGACCACCGTGCCCCCGCGGACCAGCAGCAGGTCACGCTGCGCTCCGTGCTTCATGCTGCCCTCCGTCACCGATCTGCCTGCGGGCAATCACGCAGGTGCCGCCTTTTTAGAAAAAGTGGAATTGCTCCAACTCATTGTTTATCGAGCCTCTTCACCAGTTCGGATGTATCCATTCAAACTGGATCTGCTCTGGACACTTCTATTCTGCTTCAGTTTCTCACTTAATGATCGCGGATGCGCACCGGCATGTCCATGGCGCTGCCCAGGCGCTCGAGCCTGCGGCGCACGCTCTCGCCCTGCACCACGTCGCGTCCCGGCGCGAAATGCAGCGACAGCGTGCCACCCGCCATTTCCAGCCGCGTGCCATCAAGCAGGGCCTCCGTGCCGCCACTCACCGTATAGGCCAGCCGCAGCGCCTGCCCCAGCACCACGGCACGGGCAAACTGCGCGGGGTCCAGCAACTGGCGCGAGGGTTGCAGATATGCCACCGACAGGTCGGCCCCGTAGCGCACCGCAAGCGTAAGCGACAGGAACGCCCGCGCCTGATGCGTAAAGCCCACGCCCTGCAGGCGCAGGATGCGCAGGTAGGTCTGCTCGGCGCGGTATTCCGGGTGGTCATGCGCCCCCACATCCGACAGCCAGCACGCCACCGCGCGCAGCCGGGCGGCCACGGGGTCATCATCGGAGAAGAGCGGGGCCGTCCAGTCCGCCAGACGCTCGGGCAACTGCATGCTGCGGCCGAGCATGCTGCACATTTCACGCGCCACGGCATCCTGCGGGTCGTTATCGGCCACACTTGCGGCGACATTGCGCATGTACCATCCCTCGCGCAGGCCATCGACGCAGAAGACCAGCCCATTAGGCTGCGCATGCCGCATGAGGCGGCGCAGCACGGTCGCGGCGAAGGGCGCATCATCAAGCCGCTTGCGCGGCACGCCGGGCAGGCGCTCGATCGAGCGCTTGCTGGCGCTCAGGATCCAGTCCGTCATCTCGCGCGCGGTGTCGGGCGCAAGCTGGTACAGGTGCACGATATTGAGCGGATAGGCCGTGCGCGCGATCTGCATGCGCGCCAGCGCCCGAAAGGCGCCGCCCACCAGGTACAGATCCTGCCCGCGCACGGCCTCCAGCCAGTCCACGCGGGCCAGGTCTTCATCAACCAGCGCGCGCGCGCGGGCCAGGTCACCATCGGCACGGTCATTGAGCCGGATCACGCCCAGCGGCAGGGTGCAGGCATCGCGCTTGCGCCCGTTCTCAATCCGGATCAGCTCAAGGGAGCCACCACCAATATCAGCCACCAGACCGTTGGCATCAGGTATGCCGCACAGCACGCCGGTGGCGGAATAATCGGCCTCCTCCTCTCCGCTCAATATGCGGATCGGCACGCCGGGCAGGCGTGATTTCAGCCCCGCCACGAATTCCGGTCCGTTGGTGGCGTCACGCACCGCCGCCGTGGCCAGTACCTCGAACGGGCTGGCCTCCATGCCGCGCGCAATGGCGTTGAAGCGGGCCATGACCTCCATGGCCAGGGGCACCGCCTCCTCGTTCAGCCGGCCCGTGGCGTTGAGCCCCCGGCCCAGCCTGAGCACGACCTTCTCGTTGAAGATGGGCGCCGGATTGCGCGAAATGCCGTCAAACACCACAAGGCGCACGGAATTCGAACCCAGATCAATGACCGCCGAACGGCGAAACCCGCCAGCACCCGTCACATCGCGCCCCATATGCTGCCAGCGCATCCTGCCTTGAGCGTGCCCATGCCGTAATCCTCAGTCCTCAATAATCTGTTCCGCATGCCACGGCTGCGATGCGCTGACCCGGATCGGGGCTTCTGGCGCGCCACGCACCGGATAGCCCGGATGCTCCATGAAATACTCATGCGATGAAAAGGGCCTGCGCCCCGGCTCCAGCCGCCGCCAGACCCCGTTACGCTGTAGAATCCACGACTGCAGGTTGTCTTTGAGATCGATCATCATGATCTGGTCAAGCACGCGGGCATGAATTTGCGGGTCGAGCATGGGCACCATGCTTTCCACCCGCCAGTCCATGTTGCGCTGCATCCAGTCCGCCGAGGAAATGTACAGCTTCGCCTGCTTCGACGGCAGGCGGTGCCCGTCGCCAAAGGCATAGATGCGCGCATGCTCCAAAAAGCGCCCCACGATGGACTTGACCTTGATGTTCTCCGAAAGGCCCGGAACACCGGGGCGCAGGCAGCAGATGCCGCGCACCACGGCCACGATGCGCACCCCCGCGTTGGATGCGGCATACAGCCGGTCGATCAGGTCGGGATCGACCAGCGAGTTCATCTTGAGCCAGATCTGCCCCGGCCTGCCCGCCTGCACATGCGCGATCTCGCCTGCAATCAGGTCTTCCAGCGTGCGGCGGATGGTCACGGGCGAGAACGCGATCGCCTCCATCTTCGCAGGCATGGCGTAGCCGGTCATGTAGTTGAACAGCCGCGCCGAATCGCGCGCAAGCTCCGGGTTGCACGTAAAGAACGACAGGTCGGTATAGATCCGCGCGGTGATGGGATGGTAGTTGCCGGTGCCGAAATGCGCGTACGAGCGCAGGCCACTGCCCTCGCGCCGCACCACGAGGCTGAGCTTGGCGTGGGTCTTGAGGTCGGAGAAGCCAAAGACCACCTGCACGCCCGCCGCCTCGAGCGCGCGGGCGAGGCGGATGTTTGCCTCCTCATCAAACCGGGCGCGCAGTTCCACCATGGCGGTGACCGCCTTGCCTGCTTCCGCCGCCTCGATCAGCGCCTTGACGATCGGGCTGTCACGCGAGGTGCGGTACAGTGTCTGCTTGATCGCCACCACGGCGGGGTCGAGCGCTGCCTGCCGCAGGAACTGCACCACCACGTCAAAACTTTCAAACGGGTGGTGGACGATCATGTCGCGCGCGCGGATGGCGGCAAAGCAGTCGCCCCCGCAATCGACAATCCGCTCGGGGAAGCGCGGCGTATAGGGCGGGAACAGAAGGTCGGGCCGGTCATCGACAATAAGCTGCTTGAGGTCCACCACCCCGATCAGCCCGGACTGCACGAACACTTCATCAGGCGGGGGGGCAAGCCCGTCGGCCATGGAGCGGGCCAGGTCCTCGGGCATGCGCGATTCGATATCGAGATGGATCACCACGCCACGCCTGCGCCGCTTGAGCGCGCTCTCATAGGAGCGGACCAGATCCTCCGCCTCGTCCTCGAACTCCACATCCGTGTCGCGCACCACGCGCATCACGCCCCAGTCGCCTGCCACGAGGCCGGGGAACAGGCGGTCGATGCACATCACGATCAGGCGCTCGAGCAGGATGAAGCGCGTAACGCCGGGCGGCGACAGGGCGGCAGGCAGGCGGATGAAACGCTCGATGCGCGCGGGCAGCAGGATCAGCGCCTCCATCACGAACTGCCCGGTCTCGGCATTCATCAGCCGCAGCGCCTGGGCTATGCCCATGTTGGGGATGAAGGGCAGCGGATGGGCGGGGTCGATGGCCAGCGGCGTAAGCACGGGGAAGACGCGCTCCATGAAGCAGCTATCGAGCCATTCCTGCTCCTCGGCGGTGAACGAGACCTCATCGCACACCACCACGCCCGCGGCCTCGAGTTCGCGCTGCAGGTCGCGCCAGATGCGCTGCTGCTCCTGCAACAGCCGCCCCGTCCGCTCGCGCACGGCGGAAAGCTGCTGCTGCGGTGTCAGCCCATCGGGCGAGGTCTTGACCAGCCCCTCGCGCACCTGCCCCACAAGCCCGGCCACGCGCACGGAATAGAATTCATCAAGGTTCGAAGCACTGATCGACAGGAAGCGCACGCGCTCGAGCAACGGGTTGCGGGGGTTGTCGGCCTCGTCAACCACGCGCTGGTTGAAGTCGAGCCAGGAGAGTTCGCGGTTGATGAAGCGGGCGGGCGATGTGATGTCGATCAGGGTTTCAGGCGCTTCGCGCAGGGCGACCTGCCGCCCTGCCGTCTTGGTGGACGTGGCGCGGCTGCGCGCGCGGGGCGCCGGTCTTGCGCCCGTGGCAGGCTTGCGTGGCGTTCTGGCCAATGGATTCGCGCTCCCGTTCGGCGGTGGCATTGCTTGTTGCAAGTGATTCTAGACGACGGAGCATCCTCTTGGCCAGCGCCAAGCCCGCGCTTGCTCCGCTCCCCCTTAAGGGCAGCACCCCGCGGTTTCTGGTGAAGCTTTTTTCAAAATGCCTGAAGGGAACACCGCCTTTTTGAAAAAAGGCGGCACCCGGAACCTTTTATTCCTCAAGGGATGCCTGCCAGCGCGCTTCAGCCTGCGGCCCATGAATTTTTCATGACACGCGCGGGCCCCTGTTTTTCCAGTCGGAAGGGAGCCGTGGCGGTTCGACCGGCAGCAGGTCGGCCAGCGCGTGTGCGGCGAGGGCGCGGGTGACCGGGCGGCCCGAGGCAAGGGCCGTGTGATCCAGCCGGTTCGCGGCCTCCTGCATGGCCAGCGCCGTGCGTGGCAGGCGGCGCAGCAGCCACTCCACCACCGGCTGTGCCACCACGATCTGCCGCTCGGCCAGAAGCCGCAGCAGCAGCACACGCAACAGCCCGTCGCCCGGCTGGCCAATGGCCACCGCCATCGTCGCGCGCAGCCGGCTGGCCAGGTCCGGCAGGGCCACCGCCCAGCGCGCGGGCGGCGTGCGCGCGCCAAGCAGCAGCACCATGCCATGCTCGCGCGCGGCATTGATCAGGTGCAGGAGCGCGCGCTCATCGGCGCATTCATCCGCACTGTCGAGCGCAATGGCCATGAGCGGCACCCGCGCCCCGCAGGCCGGGAACAATGCCGCCACATGCGCGCGTGACAGGCTAGCCCCATGCAGCAGCCGCGCGCCATGACGGTTGGCCCAGATTTCAAGCAGGTGGGTCTTGCCGGTGCCCGCCGCGCCCCACAGCGCCAGCCTGCGCTCGGGCCAGGGCGTGGGGCCAAGCAGCCAGCTGCGGGCGGCGGCGTTGGAGGGGGCAAAAACGAAATCGGCAGCATGGAAACGCGGCGTGTGGGCAAACGGCAACACCATCTGCCCGATCACCCCGGCAGGCGTGTTTTCATCCGTTTTCAGCTTCGTATGCTCAACCACCGCTTTGTGCGCAGCCCCACCATGACGTAAAGAAAGCCGGAAGTCCGTTTGAACCCGGCTCCAAGGGCGGTTTTCATAGCCTGCGCGAGGGAGTCCGGGAAAGTGATAGTTTGCTTGTGAAAAAGGCCTGCTGCATGACGTCCGCCCCCCGCCCGACCACCCCTGCCTCCGACAACGCGCCCAGCGCCACCTACCGCGATGCCGGGGTGGACATTGCCGCGGGTGACGCGCTTGTCGAAGTCATCAAGCCTGCGGCCAAGGCCACGGACCGCCCCGGCACCATGGGCGGGCTTGGCGGATTCGGCGCGCTGTTCGACCTCAAGGCCGCCGGTTTTTCCGATCCCATCCTCGTATCCTGCACCGATGGCGTGGGCACCAAGCTCATGATCGCCATCGAGAGCGGCCTGCATGAAACCGTGGGCATCGACCTCGTGGCCATGTGCGTGAACGACCTTGTGGTGCAGGGGGCAACGCCGCTGTTTTTCCTCGACTACTTCGCCACCGGCAAGCTCGCCGTCGAGGATGCCGCCAAGGTGGTGCGCGGCATAGCCAAGGGCTGCGCCGAGTCGGGCTGTGCGCTGGTGGGTGGCGAGACCGCCGAGATGCCGGGCATGTACGGCCCCGGCCATTACGACCTGGCCGGCTTTTCGGTCGGTGCGGCCGAGCGCACGGCGCTGCTGCCCGGCGATATCCGCCCCGGTGACACGCTGATCGCGCTGCCATCGGCAGGCGTGCATTCCAACGGGTTCTCGCTGGTGCGCAACATTGTCAAGCGCAGCGGGCTGGGCTGGGATGCCCCCTGCCCGTTTGCCGAGGGCCAGACCCTGGGCGAGGCGCTGATGACGCCCACCACGCTATACGTGCGCCCCGTGCTCGACCTGCACCACGCGGGCCTGCTGGTGGGTGCTGCCCACATTACCGGCGGCGGCCTGCCGGGCAACCTGCCGCGCGTGCTGCCCAAGGGCGTGCGCGCCGTGCTGGATGGCACGGCCTGGCCGGTGCCGCCGGTCTTCCCGTGGCTGGCCAGCATTGGCAATGTCACCACCGAGGAAATGCTGCGCGTGTTCAACTGCGGCGTGGGCATGGTGCTGGTGGTGCGCGATGCCGATGCCGCCATGGCGAAGCTGGCCGAGCGCGGGCAGCAGGCCTTCATCATCGGCACCATCACGCCGGGCGAGAGCCCGGACAGCCCCGCCACCCTGACCTTTGATGAACTGCCCGAACTGCGTGACTGACCCCGCCCCGATGCAAAAGACCCCCATCGCCATCCTCATCAGCGGGCGCGGCAGCAACATGCGCGCGCTGATCGAAGCCTGTGCGCGACCCGACTACCCAGCCCGCATCGCCCTGGTGCTGAGCAACAACCCCGACGCGCCGGGGCTGGACGTGGCCCGTTCCGCAGGACTTGAGGCACGGGCCATCGACCACCGCGCCTACCCCCGCGACCGCGAGGGCCACGAGCGCGCGCTCGATGCCACGCTGCGGGCGGCAGGCGTGGAGTATATCTGCCTTGCGGGCTACATGCGCCTGCTCACGCCCTTCCTCACCACGGCGTGGAAGGGGCGGATGCTCAACATCCACCCCAGCCTGCTCCCCGCCTTTCCCGGCCTGCACACGCATGAGCGCGCGCTGGAAAACGGCACCCGCATCCATGGCTGCACCGTGCATTGGGTAACCGAGGGCATGGATGAAGGCCCGGTCATCGGCCAGGCCGCCGTGCCCGTGCTTGATGGCGACACGCCAGACATGCTCGCCGCCCGCGTGCTGGTGCAGGAACACAGGCTCTACCCCGCCGCCCTGCGCCGCGTGCTGGCCCCGGCCACGACACCCGTGCCTGACGCGGCTGACAGCCTGCTGTCAGTTTAAACAGGCTTCCCGGCGCTGCCTTTTTTGACAGGACAGCGTCCGGTCGAAGCTTTTTGAAAAAAGCTTCACCAAAAACTTTTCTCTTCTGCTGTCCTTTGCCGGGCCTGTGCTGCGGCCTGTGCGGCCCTTTCCGTTTTTCAATGTCATTATGTGCGATAAAATATTGAGGCGGCAATCCGCCCGCAGGCATAAAAAAAGCCGACCCGCAGGTCGGCTTTTCCGTAACCGGGGCATCACACCCCGGCCCGTCACTGATCGGGAAGGATCAGGGCAGGATCTCGGTGCCAGCGAAGAAGAAGGAGATCTCGTTCTTCGCGTTCTCGAGGCTGTCGGAACCGTGCACGGAGTTGGCTTCGATGCTCTCGGCAAACTGGGCGCGGATGGTGTGGGCTTCGGCCTTCTTGGGGTCGGTCGCACCCATCACTTCGCGGTTCTTCAGCACGGCGTTCTCGCCTTCAAGCACCTGCACCACGACCGGGCCGGAGATCATGAAGGACACGAGGTCGTTGTAGAACGGACGCTCCTTGTGCACTTCATAGAACGCGCCAGCGGTCGCCTTGGTCAGCTGGATGCGCTTCTGGGCAACGATGCGCAGGCCATTGCCTTCGAACACGGCATTGATCTTGCCGGTCAGGTTACGGCGGGTCGCATCGGGCTTGATGATGGAGAGGGTACGTTCGACTGCCATGGGACAGCTCCTTTCAACAGGTTGCAAAATATACGAGGCGGCATTGGACATAGGCCGACATCACCTTACAACCGCCATCTAGAGCATATCGCCGCAGACTGGTAGGTACAAACCCGCACGAAACCAGCCATGCCCCCCTTTATTGCCGGAGTTTTCCGCCCGTGAGCCTGCTCGTCATATCTGACCTGACCCTGCGCATTGCAGGGCGCACCCTGCTTGATGGCGCGAGCCTGAGCATCGACCCCGGCCGCAAGATCGGCCTCGTGGGCCGCAACGGGGCGGGCAAGTCCACGCTGCTGGCCGCCATTGCGGGTGATATCGCGCCCGATGGCGGCACCATTCACCTTTCCGCCCGTGCGCGCATGGCCCGCATCAAGCAGGAGGCGCCTACCGGCTACGGCTCCCTGCTCGACACCGTGCTGGCGGGCGATACCGAGCGCACGAGCCTGCTGGCCGAATCCGAAACCTGCACCGACCCCGCCCGCATTGCCGATATCCACGAGCGCCTGCTGGCCATCGATGCCCACAGCGCGCCTGCCCGCGCCGCCGCCATCCTGTCCGGCCTCGGCTTTGACGCCAGCGCCCAGGGCCGCCCGGTATCCGACTTTTCGGGCGGGTGGCGCATGCGCGTGGCGCTGGCGACGGCGCTGTTCCTTAACCCCGACCTGCTGCTGCTTGATGAGCCGACCAACCATCTTGATCTGGAAGCCACGATCTGGCTCGAGAATTGGCTGGCCCGCTTTGGGGGTGCTGCCCTGATTGTCAGCCACGACCGCGGCCTGCTTGACCGCGCGGTGGATGCCATCGCCCATCTTGACCACGGCAAGCTCACGCTTACGCCCGGCGGGTATGAGGAATTCGTGCGCATCCGCACCGAGCAGGCGCTGCAACAGGCCCGCATGGCCGAGCGCATCAATGCCAAGCGCGCGCACATGCAGTCCTTTGTCGATCGTTTCCGCGCCAAGGCCACCAAGGCCAAGCAGGCGCAGGCCCGCATCAAGGCGCTGGAAAAACTGCCCCAGATCGACAGCGTGGTGGAGGATACGCCCAGCCACTTCTCCTTCCCCGAGCCCTCGCCCCTGCCGCCCCCCATGCTGACCATGGAGCGCGTGCGTGCGGGGTATGGCGATCATACCATCCTGTCCAACCTGTCGCTGCGCATCGACATGGAGGACCGCATCGCCCTGCTTGGCGCCAACGGCAACGGCAAATCCACCTTCGCCAAGCTGGTCGCGGGCAGGCTTGCGCCACAATCAGGCACGATCCAGCACAGCCCCAAGCTGAAGGTGGGCTATTTTGCCCAGCATCAGGCCGAGGAACTGCGGCCTGACGAGACCCCGGTCGACCACATGGCCCGCGCCCTGCCCGAGGCCACGCCGCCTGCCGTGCGCGCGCAGCTTGCCCGTTTCGGGCTGGATGCGGAGCGGGCCGAAACCCCCACGCGCGACCTGTCAGGCGGCGAGAAGGCCCGCCTGCTGCTGGCACTGGCCACGCGCGATGCCCCGCACCTGCTGATCCTGGATGAACCGACCAACCACCTCGACCTTGATGCGCGCGATGCGCTGATCCGTGCCCTGGCCGAATTCGAGGGCGCGGTGCTGCTGATCAGCCATGACCCGCATCTGGTTGAGCTCGTGGCCGACCGGCTATGGCTGGTGGGCGATGGCACGATGCGCCCGTTTGAAGGTGACATGGCGGAATACCGCGTCTGGCTGACCGAACGCGCCCGCGCGGTGGCAGCAAACAACCCTGACCGCCCCGCCGCCGCCCCAAAGCGCGATGACCGCCGCGAACGCGCCGAGGCCCGCAAGGCCACCGCCCCCCTGCGCAAGCGCATCCGCGATGCCGAGCAGCTTATGGCAAAGCTGGTGGCCGAGCGCACAAAGCTGGAAGCCCGCCTGGCCGACCCGAAACTGTATGAAACCGGCAAGCCCGAGGAAGTGACGGCGCTCAACACCCGCCTGGCCGCCATCGCGCGCGAACATGACCGCGCGGAGGAAGACTGGCTGGAGGCCGAAACAGAGCTTGAAGCCGCGAATGCGGACGAAGGCCGATAAAAGTTCTTGGTGAAGCTTTTTTCAGGGTCTGTTTGGAATTGATTTTTCACAAGGTCCCTGATGTGCTTTAAACTGCATATGGATCGCTTGATATTGACGGATGCCCAATGGGCGAAAATGGAACCGCTGTGCCTTGGCAAGC
>NZ_JABJWC010000016.1 GCF_013155395.1 Komagataeibacter melomenusus
CCGCCAATCATCATCCCCTAAAGGACAACAATCGCGCCGCCAGCATATCCCTTCCAGATACTCTCTCTATTCTCTTGTCAAAGAACCCTCAACCCAACAGGGCCGAGTAACCTAGCAAATCCACCAAAGAACCTCAAGAAGTTTCCTCAGCGCCGCCAGTGATTGGGGATATAGGACCCACACCCCCAACCGTCAATCAGAAAAATGCCCCGAATATGAAAAATATGCTCCGGGGTGCCATTCAGCCCCCGGGAAACAGCCAGAAAATAGAATCACTTACCGGCGGGCTTGTTTGCCAGCACCTCAGAATCGACCTTGTCACCCACGACGATTCCCAGTTTTTCGGTAATCCCGGCCTGCAGTTCGAGGGTTGCGCGCACGGGGCCATGGCTGCTGATGCGGGCCAGGCTGAGTGGCACGGCGTTCTCGACAATGGAGGAAATGTGGTTATCCGCCCCGATGAAGACGATATCGAGCGGGGCTTTTGTGTTCTCCATCCACATGTCGCTCTGGCGCGGGTAGGACCATACGAAGATCATCCCCGCATCAGCGGGCACTGATGGGCGGAACATTTCACCCACCTGCTGCTCGCGCGGGGTCATGGCTTTTTCCACCGTGAAGACATGCTTTGCGCCATCGGCCGTGGTGATGGTGAGCGGCACGGTCGGCAGCGGGGCCTGCGCATGGGTGGGTTCACCCGTTTCCTCCGCCGCCATGGCGGGAACGGACACTGCGGCCATGCATGCGGCCAGGGCCAGCCACCGGCCCGCCTTGAAGGACATCATAAGCAAATACTCTCCTGCACCCTTTAATCCATGCGTCAGGCCAGGAAGGGATTGCCCTTCCGCTCCGCGCCGATTGTCGTTGCGGGGCCATGACCGGGCAGGATCGTGACATCATCATGCAATGTAAGCAATTCCCGCCCGATCGCGGCAATCAGCTGGTCGTGGTCGCCATAGGGAAAATCGGTGCGGCCCACGCCGCCCTTGAACAGCGTATCACCCACGAAGGCGAAGCGGGCATCCGGATCATAAAACACGACATGGCCGGGCGTATGGCCAGGCACATGACGCACTTGAAAGCTGTGCCCCAGCGCTTCGAGCGTTTCGCCATGTTTTACAAAACGGTCTGGCTGGACGTTTTCCAGCCCGGTCAGGCCGAACAGGGCGGCCTGCTGGGGAATGGAGGCAAGCAGGGGCGCGTCCGCCCGGTCCGGCCCCAGCACCGGCACGGGCGCACCCTGCCGGGCCGAGAGTTCGCGCCGCAGGGCATCGGCCCCGCCCGCGTGGTCGAGATGGCCGTGGGTGAGCCAGATGGCCTCTACCGTCAGGGCCTTGTCCGTCAGCGCCGCCATGATGCGGGGCACATCCCCGCCCGGATCGACCACGACGGCATGATGCGTATCGGGGTTCCACAAGATGGAGCAGTTCTGCCCGAACGCGGTCACGGGCACGACTTCGAGTGACAGGGGTGCTGGCATGATAAAAAGCCCTACAAACAAAAAATGCGCCCCACGTTACCGCAGGGCGCACCGTTACTGAACCACGACGGGTGGCTCAGCGCTCCTTGGCGAGCGGCCAGCCGGTGGCCGGAATATCGAAATGCGGGGCCAGCTTGTTGTCCGGCGTGTTGGTCAGGTCATGCTCGACAACCTTCACCACCAGCGGGCGGGCTTCCACGTCCAGATGTTCGCGGATCTGGTGCATCACCTCGCCGGGGGCGGCCAGTGCAAGACCCGGCGCTTCCTTCGCGCGGACGGCCTTGTTCAGGAATTCGGCAATCACCTTGCCATAGGCACCGTTGCGCGGGGCGTCCATGCCCTTGGCATCGTCGCTCTTGAGGTGGGTGATGGTGGCCAGGCCGTGTTCGCCGTGCTTGAGAATGCGCGCGTGAATGCTGTCGGCCACTACATACCAGACCGGATCGACATAGCTCATATAAAATACTCCATTCATGCATCAGGCCACCCTGTGGTGGCCCGCGTGTTGTCACACTACATGGGGTGTTCGGGCATGCATGTCCAGCGGGTGACAGGCGCGCATGCGTGCTGATAAAGTAAGTCTGCCATGACAAAGCTTTCCTCTACGCCCGATCCGCTGGATCTCCTGATCGAATGGGCCCGGGCCGGACTGCCCTGCGCCCTTGCCACCGTCACCTCGACGTGGGGCAGTTCCCCCCGGCCCGCGGGCAGCATGATGGCCGTGTGCGAGAATGGCCGCATCGAAGGTTCGGTCAGCGGCGGCTGCGTTGAAGGCGCCGTGATAGAAGAAGCCACCACCGTCATGCGCAACGGCACACCGGCGGCCCTGTCCTATGGCGTATCGAGCGATGATGCGTGGGCGGTGGGGCTGGCCTGTGGCGGGCTGCTTGATGTGTATGTGGCCGCCATCGGCACGCCCGCCCGCCCGCAGGGCACGCTGCCGCTGGAAATGCTGGAAACCGTGGCCGAAAAGCGCCGCGCCCGCGTGCCGGTCATCATCGCGACCGAACTTGCCACCGGCGCATGCCGCCTGCTGTATGATACGACCACCCCCATCGCCACGGAACTCGAGGCCCGCCTGGCCGCCCGCGCGCGTGAGGTTTTTGAAACCGGGCGCAGCCTGCGGCTGGAAGGTGAAACGGGGCAGGCCATGTGGTTCCTGCACCTCGTGCCCATGCCGCCGCGCCTGCTGATTGTAGGGGCGGTGCATATCGCGCAGGTACTGGCCCCCATGGCGCAGACCACCGGCTTCTCGGTCACGGTCATCGACCCGCGCACGCAGCTTGCCACGCCGGAGCGCTTTCCCGGCATCACGCTCGATACCGACTGGCCGGATGAAGCCCTTGCGCGATTGGGCATCGATAACCAGACCGCCATCGTTACCCTGACGCATGACGCCAAGCTCGATGACCCGACGCTGCAATACGCCCTGGGCAGCGAGACCTTCTATATCGGCGCGCTGGGCTCGCGCAAAACGCAGGCGTCACGCGTGGCGCGGCTGCAGGAGGCGGGTTTTGACGCGGGCCAGATCGCGCGCATCCACGGTCCCGTCGGGCTGGCCATTGGCGCTGTGGGTGCTGCGGAAATCGCGCTTTCCATCCTGGCCGAGATCGTGGCCGTGCGGCACAACAGGCCACTGGGGCGGATATCGGGCTGGGCGTGACAGCCGCACCGGGGCGCATTGCCGCCATCGTGCTGGCAGGAGGTGCCTCAAGCCGCACGGCGCCCGCGCACAAGCTGCTGGCCCCGGATGCCACCGGCCTGCCCATGATCGCCCGCACCCTGCGCGCGGTCACGGCCAGCCGTGCCGAGCCCGTCATGGTCGTGCTGGGCCACCGGGCCGACGCGATCCGGCAGGCGGCAGCGCAGGGGCTCCGGCCCGACCCGCTGCCCCATTTCATTACAGCGCCCGACCATGCCCGCGGCCTGTCACGCACGCTGGCGGCAGGCGTGCGGGCGGCCATGGATGACCCCTCCATAACAGGCGCGCTGATCTGCCTTGGTGACATGCCGCTGGTCAGCGCGGAACTGCTCGACCGCATGATGGCCACTTTCCATGCCCATCCCGGCTGCCCCGGCGTGCTGGCCATGCATGAGGGCAGGCGCGGCAATCCGGTGCTGTGGGCGCGCGCCCTGTTTCCCGCCCTGATGGCAGGCCAGGGCGATAGCGGGGCCCGCCACCTGCTGGCGCAGCATGCCCCCGCCATGCCCCGCGTGGCGGCTGGCGCGGAAATCGCGGCGGATTTTGACACGCCGGAGCGACTGGCTGAATTCAGCCGCCTTTTCGAGGGGAGTTGACCTCGGCCCGGCCCGGCGCGAAGAGGGAAGGCAGCGCATGTGGCGCGCCGCATGCCAACCAACCAACCAGGACCCATAACATGAGCAAGATCATTCGCACCGAGCCCAACCCCATCCTGTCCAAAGTGGTGGAGTATCATGGTTTCCTGTTCACGCAGGGATTCGTGGCGCGCGACCTGTCCGCCGATGTCACGGCACAGACCAAGGACGTGCTGGCCCAGATCGACGAGGCGCTGGAACTGCATGGCACCGACAACACCCGCCTGCTGCAGGCCCAGATCTGGCTGAAGGACATCAATGACCGTGACGCGCTGAATGCCGTGTGGGGCCCCTGGCTGCCCAAGGGCGGCGCACCGGCCCGCGCCTGTGTCGAGGCCAAGATGGCGCACCCGGACGTGCTGGTCGAAATCATGATCATCGCGACCAAATAAGACCCCGGGGCAGCGGGAAGGGCGCCTGTGAAACATGTCACATTTTTGCAACTTTCCCGCTTTCCCAGAATCATTCTACTTCTGTTCTCCCCGCTGAAATCCTTGGAATAAGCGACGGAAAATCAGGGTGTGAATAGTCCGGATAAAGAATATATTCCTATTTTTTCATTTTGAACGCGTTTTTGGAGGAAATATGCAATGTTGCTCTTCATCCTCCACAGCGCAGGCTTGTCAGACTTGCAACGGGCTTGCTACTCGATGAACGCGATGTGAGCGGATCATTTTGAGAATCACCCGGATGCGGTGGAGAGATTGCGAAAAATGCGGATCAGAAACATGAAGCGTGGCGTCCTGCTTTCCGTCCTTACGGCCACTTTCGGCTTCATGTTTTCTGAACAGGGCAACGCCGCCCATACCGTTCGGCATGTCAGCCATGTGCACCCGGTCGCGGCGCACACGGCCTCTTCCCATCATGCGTCCATCCATCACACCGCCTATCACGGCACCCATGGCCATGAGCGCGGGCATGTGATCCAGTGCGTGGCCTTCGCCAAATCGGCATCCGATGTCGAGATCCGTGGCAACGCGGTAGACTGGTGGTACAATGCCGCAGGCCGCTACGCACGCGGCAGCGCACCGGAGGAAGGCAGCGTGCTCAACTTCCGTGGCACGCGCCGCATGCCGCTTGGCCACGTGGCCGTGGTGCGCCAGGTGGTCAATAACCGCACCATCGTCATTGACCAGTCGCACTGGGGCCAGCGCGGCATCAGCCGTGACGTGCCGGTGATCGATGTTTCCCCCAATAACGACTGGTCCGCCGTGCGCGTGGCGCTTAACAGCCACAACGGCGCTTTTGGCAGCATTTACCCCACCTACGGCTTCATCTACGCCCGGCCTGACACCACCGCGCACATGATGCTGAGCACCTACCAGAAGGCCATGCGCAACCCTGCCGTGATGGCGCGCAACACCTCCACCCGCCGCAACGGCACGGAAGTAGCCGAGGCGCCCGAGGGCATTGCGGGGCGTGCGTCCTCATCCCTCGCCTATTCGGATGATGCGCCCAACCGCTCGCTGCGCTAATCAGGCGCACGCGGCACCAGGCCTGATACCCGGAAAGTCTTGTGTGAAGCTTTTTTCAAAAAGCTTTGGGTAGCACGGCCCTTTTGCAAAAGCAGCATGTCAGCGCATACGCGGGCGATGTTCAGTCAGGGCGGCCCGCACGGTGATAGGGATGCCCGGATGAAATGGCGCGGGCACGATAAAGCTGCTCGGCCAGCATGCCACGCACCAGCATATGCGGCCATGTCATCTTGCCGAGCGAGAGCGTATGGTCGGCGCGCTGCACGACCGGGCCATCAAGCCCTTCCGCCCCACCAATGACAAAGCATAGCGGTCGTGGCGTCTCGATCCACTGCTCCACCGCACGCGAGAAGGCCACGCTGTCATAGGTGCGGCCGCCTTCATCCATGGCAACGACAATGGCACGATCCGGCAGGGCCGCCAGAATCGCCTGCCCTTCCCTGCGCTTGATCTCGTTGGGCGCACCGCGCCCTTCGGGCAGTTCAACCAGCTTGATGCGGGGCGAAAGCCGGGTGGCATAACGCTCGAACAGGTCGCGTTCCACCCGGTCCTTCATGCGGCCCACGGCAATCAGGTGAAACAAGGCTTACGCCACCGGGCCTGCGGGCGCCTCCGGCGGCACGTCGAGGTCATCGCCCCACATGCGCTCCAGCCCGTAAAGCGCACGAGCCTCGGCCTTGAACAGATGCACCACGATATCACCGGCATCGAGCAGCACCCAGTCAGAGCCGGTCGCCCCTTCCGTGCGCACGCGCTTGAGCCCGGCCTCGCCCAGCTTGCGCTCGATATGCGCGGCCATGGCGGCAATCTGGCGGTCAGCAAGGCCGGTGGCGATCACCATGCGGTCGGCAAAGGAGGCGCGGCCTGTCAGGTCGATCACCACGATATCCTCGGCCTTGTCATCTTCAAGGCTGGTGGTGATGATCTCCAGAAACTGCTCCACGCGCGGGTCGGGCGCACGCGTTTCAGCGGGGGCGGGGCCTGCCACGGCAGCCTTCTTGCGCGGCGTGCCCGGCACCTGCACGGCACTCCCCAGTGAACCCGTGACGGCACGCGGCGCGGCATGGGGGCTGCCGGTACGGCGCTTGGCGCCACTCTCGGCTATAGGCTTTCTGGTTATGGCTGTTACTCCCGTCGGCGGCCATGCGCGGCCTGCGATGCACGTATTTCTGTAGCTGATATAGCGTTCTGCGGCGCGGGAAGAAAGACCCATGCGGGCGGCATGCATGTTGCCAGCGTTCCCGCCCTGCGCGCGGGCAGCCGCCAGCGCGCAAGCCTGCGGGCAATCTGGCCATGCAATGCGGCAGGATTATAGCCCGGCCGCGGCAATACGGCGAAGGGCACCATATGCACGATATCGCGCCACCGCCGCCACCGGCCCATCTGCGCCAGCCCGTCCGCCCCCATCAGCCAGACAAAACGCACATGGGGGAAGAGTCGCTTCAACCGCCCCAGCGTATCGACCGTATAGCGGGTGCCGATACGGCTTTCGATATCGGTGGCCACCAGCCGCCTGCCCGCAACCCCATCAATACGCGCCCGCACCCCCGCCAGGCGCTGCGCCAGCGGGGCCATGCCCGCCACCGGCTTGAGCGGATTGCCCGGCGAGACAAGAAACCACACCTGATCCAGTTCCAGTTGCCGCAACCCGCGGCAGGCCAGTTGCACATGGCCTTCATGCACCGGGTTGAACGAACCACCAAGCAGGCCCACGCGCATGCGCCGCCCATCGCCATGGGTCGGGATTACAGGCGGCACATGCCCACGCACGGCCAGATCAGGGCCGGACCTGCCCCGTGCCGATCACCTCGTAGCGGAAGGTGGTGAGTTGCTCCAGCCCGACCGGGCCACGGGCATGGAAGCGCCCGGTGGCGATGCCGATCTCGGCCCCGAAGCCGAACTCGCCGCCATCACAGAACTGGGTGGAGGCATTCCACATCACCACCGCGCTATCCGTACCATTGAGGAAGGTGGTGGCCGCCTGGGCATCTTCCGTCACGATGGCCTCGGTATGGGCGCTGCCATAGCGGGCGATATGGGCCAGTGCATCCTCCACGCCATCCACCACCGCAACCGACAGCACGGCATCGAGCCATTCGGTGGCGAAATCCGCATCGGTGGCGGCAGGCAGGTCGGGAATGATCGCGCGCGCGCGCTCATCGGCGCGGAAGGTGCAGCCGCGCGTGGCCAGGTCCTCGATCAGGCCGGGCAGGATTTTCGGGGCGATGGCCTGATCGACCAGCAGCGTCTCGGTCGCGCCACAGATGCCGGGGCGGCGCAGCTTGGCGTTGAGCACGATGCGCCGCGCCATCTCCAGATCCGCCGCCGCATGCACGTAGGTGTGGCACAGCCCCTCGGCATGGGCCAGCACCGGCACGCGGGCCTCGGCGCAGACGCGCTCGACCAGCGACTTGCCACCACGCGGAATGATGAGGTCGATCAGCCCGGCCGCCCCCAGCATGGCGGCCACATGGGCACGGTCGGCATCAGGCGGGATCTGCACGCATTCAACCGGCAGGCCGGCGGCGGCAAGCCCCGCCTGCATGGCCGCATGGATCACGCGCGCGCTGTTCAGGCTGTCCGACCCGCCACGCAGGATCACGGCATTGCCAGACTTGATGCACAGCGCCGCTGCATCCGCGCCCACATTGGGGCGGCTTTCATAAATCATGCCGATCACGCCCACGGGCGTTGCCACCCGGCGGATGCGCAGGCCATTGGGCCGGTCCCACTGTGCCATGACGTGACCCACAGGGTCAGGCAGGGCGGCAATCTGTTCCAGCCCCTGCGCCATGGCCTCGACCCGCTCGTGATTGAGCGTCAGCCGGTCGCGAAAGGACGCCGCCCCGCTAAAGGCCGCCACGTCGCGCGCATTGGCCGCCAGCAGTTCCGGCTCGGCCGCGCGCAGGGCGGCGGCGGCAGCGCTCAGCGCTTTATTGCGGGTTTCGGTCGTGCTGCGGGCCAGCACGCGGGCCGCCACGCGGGCGGCGAGCGCCATGGTGCGGATCACGTCCGGCTGCGGTGCGTCGGCCCGCGCGGGGGTTGCAACAGCCTGATCCATGATCCCTAACTCCCTGATCTATCCCTGAACGGGCACCGCGCCCGTATCAGACGTTGAAGCGGAACAGCAGGACATCACCATCCTGCACCACGTAATCCCGCCCTTCGATGCGCAGCTTGCCCGCCTCACGGGCCCCTGCCTCGCCATTGCAGGCGATGTAATCATCATATGCAATGGTTTCGCACGCAATGAAGCCCCGCTCGAAATCGTTATGAATGACGGCGGCGGCCTGCGGGGCCTTCGTGCCTTCGGTAATGGTCCAGGCGCGCGTCTCCTTCGGCCCCACGGTAAAGTAGGTGCTCAGGCCCAGAAGGCGGTAGCCCGCGGCAATCACGCGGTCGAGCCCGCTATCCTTCAGGCCGAGGCCTTCAAGGAACTCGACCCGGTCCTCGGCACCCAACTGGCTCACCTCGGCCTCGATCGCGGCCGAGACGACAACCATCGCCGCCCCCTCCTCTTGCGCCCGCGCCCGCACGCGCTCGGAAAATTCGTTGCCGGTGGCAGCCGAGGCTTCATCCACGTTGCACACATACAGCACGGGCTTGGACGTCATGAGCTGCAGGCGGCGCACGGCCTCCTCCTGCCCTGCCGGAATGGCCTTGCGCGCGGGCAGTCCCTCGCGCAGGGCCGCGATCAGCGGCTCCATCAGCTCGACCTGGGCTGCGGCCTCGCGGTCATTGCCGCGTGCCTTCTTCTGCAGCGCCACGATCCGCTTTTCCAGCGATTCGAGGTCGGCCAGCATCAGTTCGGTCTCGATGATCTCGGCATCGCGGATGGGGTCCACGCCGCCTTCCACATGGGTGATGTCATCATCTTCAAAGCAGCGCAGCACGTGGATGATGGCATCCACCTCGCGGATATTGGCCAGGAACTGGTTGCCCAGTCCCTCCCCGCGCGAGGCGCCGCGCACCAGGCCCGCGATATCGACGAATTCAAGGCTGGTGGGCAGGATCTTCTGTGATTTGCCAATCCGCGCCAGTTCCGCCAGCCGCGCATCGGGCACGGCCACGCGCCCGACATTGGGCTCGATGGTGCAGAACGGATAGTTCGCGGCCTGTGCCGACGCGGTCTCGGTCAGGGCGTTGAACAGGGTCGATTTGCCCACGTTG
Organism: Komagataeibacter melomenusus; assembly: GCF_013155395.1. Lineage (GTDB taxonomy): Bacteria > Pseudomonadota > Alphaproteobacteria > Acetobacterales > Acetobacteraceae > Komagataeibacter > Komagataeibacter melomenusus. The sequence goes on from NZ_JABJWC010000016.1 coordinate 9,463, forward strand.
GGCAGGCCCACGATGCCACAGTTAAAGCCCATACGCCCTTACTCCCCGGCCTGCGCGGCCATTCTTGTCATGAACAGTTCCGGCCTGCCATCCGCCAGCAGCGTGGCTTCATCAGCCAGCGTATCAAGCATCGGGTCCAGCCACTCGCGGTCCGTGCGGGAGAAATCGCCCAGCACATGGCCCGTCACACGCTCGCGGCTGCCGGGATGCCCGATGCCAAGCCGCACGCGCCAGTATTCTTTCGTGCCCAGCATGCGATCCATCGACCGCAGGCCATTATGCCCTGCCGCCCCGCCGCCACGCTTGACGCGGATGCGGCCCGGCTCGAGGTCAAGTTCATCATGGAAGGCCGTAATGGCCTCGGGCGGCAGCTTGTAGAAGGCCGCCGCCTGCTGAACGCTCTCGCCCGAGAGGTTCATGTAGGTCATGGGCTTGAGCAGCAGCACCTTGTGCCGCCCCACCATGCCTTCGGCAATCTCGCCACGGAAGCGCTTGCGCCACGGGCCAAACCCGTGGCGCTGCGCGATCCGGTCCACCGCCATGAAGCCGACATTGTGACGATTCCGGCTCATCCCCGTCTCGGGATTACCAAGACCGGTCCAGAGCAGCATCGTTCAGTCTCCTGTCGGGCATTCGTGGCGGTGGGCGGGCAATCAGCCCTCGGCTGCGCCTTCGGCGGCCTCGGCGGCCTCGGGCTCGTCATCAACGCTCGGCGGTGCCACGTTGGCGATGACGAAGTTGTTGTCATGCAGCACGGGGGTCACTTTTTCCGTGCCCTTGAGGTCTTCCCAGCGCACGTTGTCGTGGAAGTCGAGCTTGGACAGGTCGGCGGTGAAGAATTCCGGAATATCGGCCGGATCAACCACGACATCGACCGTGTGGCGGACGATGTTCATCACGCCACCGCGCTTCACACCCGGGGAAAGCTCTTCACCCGTGAAGCGGATTTCCACTTCCACATGCACCTTGTGGCCAGCGGCGAGGCGCTGGTAGTCCACATGGATCGGGGCATCGGTTACGGGGTGCAGCTGGATCTCGCGCAGCAGGGCGTGCACGGACGCACCCCCTTCAACGGAGATGTCATAGATGCGCGAGCGCCAGCCGGACTTGTGCAGCTCACGGTGCACGATGCGGGGGTCAAGGGCGATCAGGGTGGGTTCCTGGCCGCCGCCATAGATCACGCCGGGCACCTTGCCGGCACGCCTCGTTGCACGCGCTGCCCCCTTACCAGCCTTCGCGCGCGAAGAGACTTCGATTTTGGTGAATTTGGTCACTTGTCTGCTCCTGAAACACAAGCGCGCGGGCCTCCAGGGGTGCCAGCGCGTGCGCGGCGTTTAACGGAAAACCGCGCCTTATGCAATCACCAAGCCCGGGCAGGCCCGGTTTTTCAGGAAAGTGCGGTGAGACTCCACACTTCGGTGGCCCCCGGCTCGACCCACATGGGGGTGGCGTTGGGCAGGCGCACATTGGGCTTGAGGTGCATGGCCGCGCGCAGGGCGCGGAACATGGCGCCATGGCACACGATCAGCGGCACGCCATCAAGCTCCAGCGCGCGATTGACCGCCGAGACCGCGCGCTCGCGCAGGTCGGCAAAGCTTTCGCCATCAGGGGGGGTGTACTCGCCTGCAATCCAGCTGTCGTACCACGAGCCCATCGGCTTGCCTTCTTCCGCGCCGAAGCAGACTTCCTTCAGCCCGTCATCAAGCGCAACCTCAAGGCGGGGGGCGCCGTGCGCCGCAAGCTGGTCGGCCACGATCTCGGCCGTGCGCCGCGCGCGTGACAGGGGCGAGGACACGATCCGCACGATGGGCGCATGATCGCGCCAGTGCCGCGCCAGCAGCAGGCCTGCCGCCTCGGCCTGGGCAACACCCGTGGCGTTGAGCGGGATATCGGTGCGCCCCTGCGAGCGGCCCTGCGCATTCCAGTCCGTTTCCCCATGGCGCAGATACCAGTATGGCCGGGTCATCAGATCAGTCATGCGTCGTTCCTTCACTCTACTACGCCCTTGGGGGTAGCGCCGGGGGGCCGGGGCGGTCAATCCCGCGCCCGGCCCCGAACCGCCTGCATTCAGTCGAACAGCGAGGAGACCGAGCTTTCATCCGAGATGGCCTGCATGGCGCGTGAAATGAGCGCCGCCGTGCTGATCTGGCGGATATTGGCGGCTTCCTTCACGGCCTCGGTGGCCTTGATGCTGTCGGTCAGGGTCAGCATGCCCAGCGGCGACTGGCCCACGCGGCTCACCGCGCTGCCGGTCAGCACGCCGTGGGTCACATATGCCTCGACCGCAGCGGCCCCGTGCTTCATCAGCGCTTCGGCCGCGTTGCACAGCGAGCCGCCGCTATCGACGATATCATCGACCAGGATGCAGTAACGGCCCCGCACGTCACCGATCACGTTCATCACCTCCGATACGCCCGCGCGCTCGCGGCGCTTGTCGATGATGGCAAGATCCACGTTCAGCCGCTGCGCAAGCTGGCGGGCGCGCACCACGCCGCCGACATCGGGCGAGACGATCATGAGGTTGTGCGGGCCGCCGGGAATGTCCATCGGCGGGGCGTCATAGGGCAGCGGGGGCTCGCCCTCGAGCTTCATGCGGCCGCGGATGTCACGCGTGAACAGGGGGGCAGCGTAAAGGTTGTCGACGGGGATGTCGAAGAAGCCCTGGATCTGCATGGCGTGCAGGTCCATGGTCAGCACGCGGTTGGCACCGGCCTCGACCAGGATATTGGCCACGAGCTTGGCGCTGATGGGCGTGCGGGGGCCGGATTTGCGGTCCTGCCGGGCATAGCCGAAATACGGCATGACCGCCGTGATGCGCCGCGCCGAGCCCCGGCGCAGGGCATCGAGCATGATCAGCAGTTCCATGAGGTTGTCGTTGGTGGGCGAGCAGGTGCTCTGGATGACGAACACATCCTCGCCCCGCACGTTCTCATGAATCTCGACAAAAATTTCCATGTCGGCAAAACGCCGCACGGTCGCGTTGCAGAGCGGTAGCCCCAGCTCCGCCGCAACTTTCTCGGCGAGAGGCAGGTTGCTGTTACAGGCGACAATCTTCATCGTGTGACGCTCCCGGGCGGCGGTAGAGGCGCTGGAGGGCGGTTTTTTCCGCCCCCGTCGTGTATGTGCGGCGTTCTATCAACCGGCACATGGCCTGTCACCTGCCTAAGGGTGTGCAAACCTGCACGTCTGCCCCCCGTTGCCGATCCGTCACACCCTTGTGGCCTGGCAGGCGGCAAGGCGGCTTTTTTCTACAGGCCGCGCCGGAACGCCGCCTTTTTTGAAAAAAGGCGGCACCCCAAAACCTTTATTCTTTTTTATCAATGCCTTGTTTTTAAGAATTCATTCAAATTCAGGGCTGTGCAGGCGCTGCGGGAGATGCGCTGCCCGGCGCGGGCAGGGTGCCATCGGCGGCAAGTGGTGCGTTTTCGCGGCCGGAATAGCGGGTGATGATCTGGCGCACGGCCCCTGCCGCCTCATCGGCGGCGGCCACGGCCACGTCGCCCCAGCGGGAATCCAGCGAATGCGCCGCGATATCATGAATCTGGGTGGCGGCACCGGCTTCGGTGCCCTGCGCGTCGAGCACCTTCCATGTCAGCACGATATGCTGCTGGGGCGTGGTCGAGGTGGTGGTCACCGCATCATTGAGCACCACGGTGCAGCGCACGGTGTAATCCGCGCCCGTGGCCGCATGGCGCAGGTCTTCATGCGCATCGGGGAAGGCTGCGGTAAAGGCGCGGGCCAGCGCGTGGTCGCCATCGCCCGGCGCGCCCTGCACGCCCGCGAAATAGACATGGGCGGGGCGGTTCTTGAGGCTGTTGGGGTCTTTTTGCATCTGGGCGGCCTGGATGCCGGTCAGCAGTTCGGCAACGCCGGGCGCCACCTCCTGCGCCGAGCGGGTCTCGGCCTGCCCGTCCGTTGCCTGCCACTGCGCAGCCGGCACCGCAGCGCCGCTCATATGGCCGCGTTCCTCGCCCTTGGGGGTCATGACGGCATAGGTGGGAATGACCGTATCGCCCTGCGCCGTGGTGGTCATTTTCAGCCACCAGTCACCGGGCTTGACCGGCTGGCCCATGGCGGGCACCGACTGCGCCAGCATGGCCTCGACCATGGCGTGCTGCCAGGCCTGCGCGCCCGCCTCATCCGTGCCCGATGCGGTGGAGACCGGCACGGCCAGCCGCGCCGTGGGGGGCTGCGCGCCCGCGCCATCATGGCGGAAGGGGTGCGGCACATCCACGCAGCCACCCAGCAGGGAAAGCCCCACAAGGGCCGCGAGCGCGCCCGACCGGCGGGCAGAAACGTCTGACATCATGGCCCCCTTATACCGCCCGGCAGGCGATAACGGAAATCTGGTGCCCGATCGGCCCGCCACCTGCCAGCGTGCGGCGGCGATGGCTGAAAAACCGCGTTTCGTCATGCAGGGTATCGAGGCCGAGCGCCATGGCCGCCCCCACCCCGCCCCGCTCAAGGCGCATGACGCAGTAACCCGGCAGGTCGAACATGAAATGCCCCGCCCGCGCGGCCGGGCTGAAAAACGCATCGCCCGCCGCATCACAGGCCAGCACGGCATCGCGCATGTCGGGGCCAACCTCGTAGCTTGCAGGGGCGATGCAGGGGCCGACGACGGCGGTGATCTCGCCGGGCATGCAGCCCAGCGCGCCCATCGCCGCCACCGTGGCCTCGATAATGCCGCCACACGCGCCCCGCCAGCCCGCATGGGCAGCACCCACCACCGTGCCCTGCGCATTGCTGAACAGAATCGGGGCGCAATCCGCCGTAATCACGCCCAGCGCCAGGCCGGGCGTGGCCGTGACCAGCGCATCGCCCTCCGGCCCGGCACCGGCGGCCCAGGGGGCTGTTACCGTCAGCACCCGGTCGCCATGCACTTGGGTCAGGCCCAGCAGGCTGTCAGGCGCTACCCCGACATATTGCGCCACGCGGCGACGGTTCTCGCGCAAGGCATGTGGATCATCCGCCGAGCGGGTCGAGCAGTTGAGCGTGGCATAGGGCCCGGTGGAGACCCCTCCAAGGCGGGTGAAGAATCCATGCCGCATGCCTGCAAGGGCGGGGGCCTGCACCACCTGCGCATCCGTGATCGCGCTATCCGTCATCCGTGTTTTCCCCTCATCCCGTAACAGGAAAATTTATAAAAGTTTCTGGGGGCCACCTTTTTTCAAAAAGGCAGCGTTCTTCGAGGCTTTTTGAAAAAAGCTTCACCAAAAACTTCCTTATGTTGCGCGCAACCCCGCAAAACCCGGCAGCAGGCCCGTAACCCCCACCGACAGCCCCAGCACGCGAAACAGCCGCCCCATCTGCTCAGGTGCTGCCAGCCGCCTTGCTGCGGCCCTTATGTCGTCCGCCTGGTCGGGCGCTGCCCGCGCAAGCTGCCCGGCGCGCGCACCCAGCCCGAGGGCTGCGAGAAAATCGCCCTGCTTCACGCTGCCCCATACATCCACCCTGTGCGCTGCCTGCGCCATGCTGGCAAAATCGACATGGGCGGTCAGGTCCGCCATGCCGGGGTCACGGAGCGGGTCAACGGGTCGGCCTGCCCTTAGCGCCTGCAGGCTGTCGCCCCAGGCCGGGGCATCGTAACCGTAATCGATCAGCAGCGCCGCCCCGCGCCCGCGTTGCAGGCGGATGGCAAGGGCGTGGACAAAATCCAGCGCGGGCTGGCAGGTTTCCAGCACGCAGCCCTCCGGCACGGGCCGCGCCAGAGCCGGGTGGGTGGGCGGCAAAACAGCCGCGTGCTCCACAAAGCGCCCTGCCTGCACAAAGCGCTCCGCCCAGCCCTGACCATGGCGGACAAACTGGCGGATGGGCAGCGCATCGACAAACTCGTTGGCCAGCAGGATGAACGGCCCCTCGGGTAGGCTGGCCAGAGCGTCATGCCAGTTGACCGGGTTGGCCGTGGCCGCCTTCAGGGCCGCGTTCTGGCAGGCGCGCAGGCGGGGCGAGGTCTCGATCAGATGCACCTGTGCTGCCTTGTGGCAGGCGGGCGCGACACGTTGCAGCAGGCGCAGGGCATCGGCCATGAGCGTGCCCCGCCCCGGCCCCGCCTCGGCCAGCACGAACGGATCAGGACGGCCAAGCTGGCCCCACACCACGGCCACCCAGGCACCCAGCAATTCACCAAACATCTGCGAGATCTCGGGCGATGTAATGAAATCGGCAAACGGGTCGCGGCCTGCATAATAGGCCGCGTTGGCCCGCGCCATGAAGTGGTCCAGCCGTTCGGGCTGGCCGGTCATCCCTTCGCCCCGGCAGGCTCTTCCGCCGGTTCCGCCATCACCACGGTGCGGGCGGGGCGCATATACGCATTGAGCATCAGCCCCAGCCCGCCAATGGCCATGGGCACGCACAGCACCTGCCCCATGGTCACGCCAAAGGGCAGGAAGCCGATGAACGCATCGGGCTCGCGGAAGCATTCGCACACCGTGCGCGCCACCGCGTAGCCAAACAGGAACAGCCCCGCGATGAAGCCGGGATGCTGGCGCACCTTCAGGCTGCGCGAGACACACCACAGCAGGGTAAACAGCAAAAGCCCCTCGGCAAAGGCTTCATACAGTTCGGATGGGTGGCGTGGCTCCGGCCCCGCATCGGGGAAGATCATGGCCCAGGGCAGCGAGGGCGAGGCGGGCCTGCCCCACAATTCACCATTGATGAAGTTGGCGATGCGCCCCAGCCCCAGCCCGATGGGCACCACCGTGGTGATCCGGTCGGAAAAGGCGAGGAAGCTCAGCCCGTTGAGCCGCGTAAACACGATCAGCGCAATGATCACGCCCGCAGCCCCCCCATGGAACGACATGCCCCCATGCCATACCTGCAATATGGCCAGCGGATGCGTGAGGTAATAGCCGGGCTGGTAGAACAGGATGTAGCCCAGCCTGCCGCCCAGCACCACGCCCAGTGTCGCCCATGTCAGGAAGTCATCGACCTGCAGCGCCGTGGCGGCCCGGGGGGCCAGGGCTGCAAGGCGGCGGGCGATGCGCCACCCCGCCACCAGCGCCACGATATAGGCCATGGCATACCAGCGTATGGCAAACGGCCCGAAATGGACCATGACCGGATCAAACTGCGGAAAGACCAGAACAGGCAGCATGGGCCGACTTTCAGTAATCAGGGAAGGAGCAGGGCAGCGGTCGATGCCTAGAGATAGGGATCGGGCGTGGCAAGGTAATCGTGCACGTAACGCCGCACACCGTCTTCCAGCGTGATGAAGGGGTGGCTGTAGCCCGCCGCCCGCAGCCTGCGCATGTCGGCACAGGTAAAGGACTGGTACTGCCCGCGCAGGGATTGCGGCATGTCGATGAACTCGATTTTGGGCGCAACCCCCGCCGCATCGCACACCGCATGCGCAAGGTCGGCATAGGTGCGCGCAATGCCGGTGCCGCAGTTGAACAGCCCGCACACATTCGTATGGTCAAGCAGCCACAGCATGACATTGACCACATCGCCCACCCAGATGAAGTCACGCGCCTGCGCGCCATCGGCCAGCCCCGGCACGTCGGAGCGGAACAGCGTGAGCGGGCCGCCGGCCCGCGCCTCGTCATACTTGACCTTGACCACCGAGATCATGCGCCCCTTGTGGTACTCGTTGGGGCCATAGACATTGAAGAACTTCAGCCCCGCCCATGACAGGCCCGACAATTCGCCACGCGCCAGCCGGTGCTGCAGGATCTGGTCGAACGCCTGCTTGGACCAGCCATACAGGTTGAGCGGGCTGAGCCGGTCCAGCCCCGCCGGGTCATCGCTGAACTGCTCGACCCTGTCGGCGGCCCCATAGGTCGCGGCCGATGAGGCATAGATGAAGCGCACGCCCTCATGCGCGCACCATTCCGCCAGCCGGCATGACAGGTCGACATTGGTGCGCCATACAAGATCGCCATCACTGGCCGTGGTCTCGCTGATCGCACCGAGATGCACCACCGCCGAGACATCGGGCCGGGTGGCCAGCCACCCCTCGAGCGCCTCGGGGGCCACGATCTGCATGGGAGCATGGTGGCGCAGGTTGCGCCATTTGCCAGCGCTGCCCAGCCAGTCCACCACCACCGTATCGACCCCGCGCGCGTGCAGGGCCTGCTGCATGCACGAGCCGATAAAGCCCGCGCCCCCCGTAATCACGATCACTGCTCCGCCCCCCGCTGCTGCCTGCACATTGATGGCCGCACCCGAAGGCCGCCACAATCGTGCGGATAGCCCTGAGGCGGCAATGTGTCTATAGTAACGGCTTTCCCCCTTCGCGCGGCAGCCCGGTTCTGGTGGTTGCGCGGAACGTCATGGAGTATCCACTATGTCCGACAGGCCCCGCATTCTTGATGACCTTGCCGGTGTGGCCGGCGGCGCGTTCTCGGCCCTTGCTGGCGTGCGCGAGGAAATCGGCGCCATGGTCCGTGCCCGCGTGGATGAAACACTCGGCAGCCTGAACCTCGTGCGCCGCGATGAATTTGAAGTGGTGCGCGAAGTCGCCACCCGCGCGCGCCTGGCACAGGGCGAGATGGAAAACCGCATCGCCCGCCTTGAAGAGCGCGTCTCCGACCTTGAAGCCAGCCTGACCGCCCCCACCCCGCATACCGGCGGCTGAACGAGGCTTGCAGCCAATGCCTGCGGGCCATAGTGTAACAGGACGGTCCGCGCCCTGATTCCCCGTAACAGGACACGGACCAGGTTGCAGAGACACGGAATCCGGCCTCATGCCCGGATCTCCTCCACGACGGCTTCGGGGAGTGCCACATGCCTGCTCTGACTCAGATCACCACCGCGCGTAATACGAACCCGCTCGACCAGATGGAACAGATCGTGGGCGGATACGACTGGAATTTCGAGCGCCGCAGCGATTCGGAAATGGCAGCCGAGGCACCGGGCAAATGGTGCGATTACGGCCTGTTCTTCTGCTGGTCGGAAGAGGTGAACGCCATGCACTTCACCTGCACGTTCGACCTCAAGGTGCCGCCCGAGCAGCGCCGCAACCTGTTTGAACTCGTGGCGCTGGCCAATGAGCGGCTGTGGATCGGCCATTTCGGCATGGATCTCGAGCACGGCACGCCGGTATTCCGCCATGCGGTGCTGCTGCGCGGCTCGCGCGGGGCCTCGATGGAAAGCCTTGAGGACATGATCGACATCGCGCTGACGGAATGCGAGCGATTCTACCCCGCCTTCCAGTTCGTGCTGTGGGGCGGCAGGAAGCCGGCCGAAGCCCTTGAGGCCGCCATGCTCGACTGCGCGGGGATGGCGTAATGGGCGAACTCCTTCCGCCCCTGCAGCTCATTGGCTGCGGCAAGATGGGGGGGGCCATGCTTGATGGCTGGCTGAAGGAGGGGCTCGCCCCCTCCTTCATCGTCGATCGCCATCGCGATTCGGTGCCGCCGCCGCATCAGCTCGTGCGCAGCCTTGACGCGGTGCCCGCCAGTTTCCGCCCCGGCATGATCGTGCTGGCCACCAAACCGCAGAAGGTGGATGCAGTGCTGCCCGCCCTGGCGCCCTTTGCCGCCCACGCCCCCGTTCTGTCCGTGCTCGCGGGCCGCACGGTGGAAAGCCTGAGCGCGGCACTGAACGCCTGCCTGCCCGCGGGCAGCCCGCCCCCTGCCGTGATCCGTGCCATGCCCAACACGCCCAGCGCCATCGGGCAGGGCATGACGGTGTGTTATGCCCCGCCACCCGCCACCCCGGCCGATCGCAGGCTGTGCGCGCGGCTGATGAGTGCCGTGGGCGAAGTGGCCTGGATCGAGCATGAAGACCAGATGGACATGGTCACCGCCATTTCAGGCAGTGGACCGGCCTATGTGTTCCTGCTTGCCGAACTGCTCGAGCAGGTGGGCATCGACCGCGGCCTGCCTGCCCCCCTCGCCCGCCAGATCGCGCGCCAGACGGTGGCAGGCTCCGGCGCGCTCATGCAGGCCAGCGGGCTTGATGCCGCCACCCTGCGCCAGAACGTGACCAGCCCCGGCGGCACCACGCAGCAGGCGCTTGCAGTGCTGATGGCGCCTGATGCCTGGCCCGCCACGCTTGATGCCGCCCTTGCCGCCGCCGCCCGGCGCGCGCGCGAACTGTCAGGCCCGCAGCCCGTTTCATGACCCAGCGGCAACCTGCGGCCCCCATTTCCATCCCCAACCCGGAAGATCAGACCCTCCATGGATAACGACCTGTTTGACGCCACCCTTCTCCGCTCCGTGCTGGAGCGTGCCGGCTCGCACGGATGGCGGCGCACCACGGTCGTTGATGCCGCGCGTGATGCCGGGCTGAGCCTCGAGACCGCGCGCAAGCGCTTTGCATGCAAGACCAAGCTGCTGTTCACGCTCGGCCGCCTAGCCGATGAATCGGCACTGGTGGAAGACGAAATGCAAGGCAGCGTGCGCGACAGACTGTTCGACATGCTCATGCGCCGGCTTGATGTATTCCAGCAATACCGCGAGGGCGTGCGCAGCGTGCTGCGCGCCCTGCCCACCGACCCCGCACTGGCCGTGCTGCTTGGTGGCGCCACGCTGGAAAGCATGAAGTGGATCGCCACCGCCGCGGGCGTGGACACAAACGGCCTGGCCGGGGCGCTGCGCCTGCAGGCGCTGGTGGGCGTATGGACCCTCACCCTGCGCACATGGGACCGCGATGACAGCGCCGATATGGGCCTGACCATGGCAGCCCTGGAGGAGGCGCTCAAACGCGCGGGCCGCTTTGTCTCCTTCGGGCCGGAAACCGACGGGTCCACGGTACCCACAGGCCATGGCCACGATACCGACCCGCTGGTGGACCTGCCGCTTGAGCCTTCAGCCTGACGTGTCAGGACGCTGTTGAAAATAACAGTCTGATAAAACAGAATAACAGTTTGGGGGTGCTGCCTCTTTCCAGAAAGGCAGCGTTCTTTTGAAGCTTTTTGCAAAAAGCTTCACCAAAAACTTTTTCTACATGGCGCGATGTTTCGGGAGCAGACTTTTCAAACCGCGCCTGAGATATTAGAACAGCATGACGTTACGCGAATCGCGCAGCGTATGGCCTGTTGGGGCGTAGCCAAGTGGTAAGGCAGCGGATTTTGATTCCGCCATGCGGAGGTTCGAACCCTCCCGCCCCAGCCAGTTTCCTTCCTGAAAAAAGAACATCCGGCATGTCCGGCCCAGACCGTGCGGGACCGTGAAGGGGCCGACTGCGCTAAAATAAACGTTTTGGGCTGCTGCCTTTTTAAAAAGGCAGCGTTCGTAGAAGCTTTTGCCCTTACCCGCCCCCCGCTGCCTGCAAGGCCACCGGGGGCCAGAACGCTCCCGCGATCTCGTTCTGGATCAGCCGCAATTCGCGCTGGATCCAGTCCATGTATTCATGCAGGCCGCGCAGGATGATGTCCTCCACCGTCTGTTCGGCCAGCGTCACGCGCAGTTCCTCCACCCGCTCCAGAATCGGCCCGCAATGGCGCAGCCGGTATTCCCCCGCCAGCGAGCCAAGCACGCTGTAGACACAGCGCAGGCTGGTGGAGAGCGAACGGGGAAACCCGTCATTCTTGAGCAGGAAACCCACGATATTGGCAGGCGTCATGCCCTCGGGCAGCACGCGGCGGAAGGCATGGTAGGCCGCAGCCGAGCGCAGCACCGATGTCCACTGGCTCAGGTCGATATCCGAGCCCACCCCTTCGCCACTGGGCAGCAGGGTGTGGTATTTGATGTCGATCAGCCGCGTGATCTGGTCGGCGCGCTCGAGGTTCTTGCCCAGCAGGTAGAACAGCCAGGCCTGGTCACGGTACAGCGTGCCCTCGGTAATGCCGAAATGCGTCTGGCATTCCTGCTTGAGGCGCGTGCACAGCGTGGACAGGTAACCTGCCCCCACATCATCAGGCCCGAGATCCATGGCCCAGCGGGTAAAGACGTTGAGGTGCATCCACATTTCGGTCGAGATCAGCGGGCGCAGCACGCGGGCATTCTCGCGCACGCACCGCGCCATGGACACGATTGAATCCGGATTATCAGGGTCAATGATGTAAAATTCGACCACGGTGCGCTCGGTCGCCACCTTGTGGCGCAGGAAGAATGTGTCTTCATCGGCATTGATGCGGATGATGCTGTCCCATCCCGCATCCATGTTGCTGGCATGCACCGATGTGCCCGTGACCTCGATCAGCCGGGCCATGTTCTCGATGCGCTCCATGTAGCGCGCCAGCCACATCGTGCTTTCCGCATAGCGCGAGAGCAGGTTGCGCAGGCCCGGCAGCACCGGGGTGGGAAAAACCGAAACCTGTGTCATGACGCCAGCACCCATGTATCCTTCGCCCCGCCACCCTGCGAGGAATTGACCACAAGCGACCCCTTGCGCAACGCCACCCGCGACAGGCCGCCGGGCAGCACCCATGTCTCGCGCCCGGTTACGGCAAAGGGGCGCAGGTCCACATGCCGCGCCTCGACACCTGCGGGGCACAGCGTGGGCGAGACCGACAGGCTGATGACAGGCTGGCTGATGTAATTGGCCGGGTCCGCGCGCAGCCTGCCGCGGAAGTCCTCCAGTTCGGCCTGGGTTGCATGCGGGCCGATCAGCAGGCCGTAGCCGCCGGATTCCCCCACCGGCTTGACCACAAGGTGCTCAAGATTGGCCAGCGTGTAGGCCAGCCCCTCGGGCTCGGCGCAGATATGCGTCTCCACATTGGTCAGGATCGGCTCTTCATCGAGATAGTAGCGAATGATGCGCGGCATGTAGGCATAGACCGCCTTGTCATCGGCCACCCCGGTGCCGATGGCATTGGCCAGCGTGACATTGCCGCGCCGGTAGGCATCGACCAGACCCGGCACGCCAAGCAGGCTGTCGGGGTTGAATACCTGCGGGTCGAGGAAGTCGTCATTGAGCCTGCGATAGATGGAATGCACCGGCCGCAGCCCGGCTACGGTGCGCATGTACACCCGCCCGTCCTCCACGGTCAGGTCGCGGCCTTCCACCAGCGGAATGCCCATCTCGCGCGCAAGGAACACATGCTCGAAATAGGCCGCGTTGTAGATGCCCGGCGAGAGCAGGACCACCTGCGGGTCATCCACGCCCGCAGGCGCCACCTCGGCCAATGCGCGGTGCAGGCGGGGGCCGTATTCATCGACCGGGCGCAGGTCCAGCCCGGTGGCGAGGTCGGGCATGAGGCGCAGCATCATCTGCCGGTCCTCGAGCACGTAGGATACGCCCGATGGCGTGCGCGCGTTATCCTCCAGCACCAGGAAGCGGCCATCGCGGTCGCGCACGAGATCGGTGCCGTTGATGTGCACGTACACCCCGCCGGGCACGTCCAGCCCGACCATGGCCTGGCAGTAATTGGCATTGCCCAGCACCAGTTGTGCGGGGATCACGCCATCGCGCAATATGCGCCGCTCGTGATAGATATCGTGCAGGAACAGGTTGATGGCCCGCACGCGCTGCTGCACGCCGCGCTCGACATGATCCCACTCGGGTGCTGTCAGCACGCGGGGAATGACATCGAACGGCAGCACGCGGTCGATCGCCTCGCGGTCGGAATAGACGGTAAAGGTGATGCCCAGGCGGTAGAACTGCGCCTCGACGGCGGCGGCGCGGCGGCGAAGCTCGGCCAGGTCGAAGCGGGCCAGCCGGTCGCGCACCTGTTGCAGCCCCGGGGGCGGGATGTCCTTGCGGTTGAGCAGTTCACAGAAAAAATCCGGGACATCATACGTCGCGAACAGCCCGGCGGCCTGTGCCGCCATCTTCATGTCACTCATGCCCTGCCTCCGCTTGCGGGGAGAAGGATCAGGCGTGAAGGAATCATGTCCACCCACCTGCTGTTTCATTTCGATCCGTTACTAGCGGAGCAAGAAAATCACCTCTTGCCAAGAACGAATCTGCATTCCCTTCCCTTTCAGCCCAAAATGCCGGAAAAATACGATATTGCTGCCACCGCCAATCCTGATACCGTGGGGATGGCATACATAACCATGTCCGAACCGTACCATCGCCGGGATCACGATGGCAGGCCGAACAGTTTACCGAGGCTCAGGATTACATGAACGCGCGTGCCATGCTGGTCCACCACACACGCTACCGCTACGACCGGCCTGTCCACCTCGGCCCGCAGACCATCCGCCTGCACCCCCTGCCCGGCTGCGCCAGCGTGCTCGCGCACGGGCTGGAGATCAGCCCTGCCCCCAGCACGCAGGCATGGTGCCATGACCCGTTTGGCAACCGCGTCGCCCGCGTCACGTTTGATGAGCGTGTCACGCATTTCGATATTACCGTCCACCTCACCACCGACCAGACGCCCACCATGCCGTGCGCCCTGGCCATCGCACCGGCCGCCCGGACCTGGACGGCGCAGAGCGTGGATGCCAGCCCGTCGCTTGTGGCATACCGCCAGCCCGCCCCAACCGATGCGCCCACCACGCCCACCCCCCGGCTGGACGCGCTGGTGGAAGAATGGCGCGCGCGCCTGCCCTGCCCCACGGCCGGGCTGCTCATGGACCTGACGCGCGCCATCGCGACCGACATCACCTACCGCATCCGCCCCGAGGCCGGGGTGTGGTCGCCCGAGGAAACGCTGCGCCACGGCGCGGGGTCATGCCGCGACACCGCGTGGCTGCTCATTGCCGTCCTGCGCCGCCTGGGCTTTGCCGCGCGTTTCGTGTCGGGCTACCTGTTCCAGCCCGAGCGCGATCAGCCCGGGCAGATGGGCTGCGAACTGCATGCCTGGACGCAGGTTCACGTGCCCGGCGCCGGATGGGTGGGGCTGGACACGACATCGGGCCTGCGCGCGGCACAGGGGCATGTGGCGCTGGCCGTAGCCCCGCGCCCGCAGCAGGCCGCCCCCGTAAGCGGGCTGCTTGACCAGTGCAAGGCGACCTTCGAGGCGACGATGCAGACCACCGTGCTGCCGCCCCACGCCACATGCGGAACGCTGCGGTCGAGCCTGTCTTCATGAAGCTGTTTTTCTGCCAGTCGTGCCAGCAGATCCTGTTTTTCGAGAATACGGCCTGCGAGCGCTGTGGCCACACGCTGGGCTACCTGCCCGAGCAGACCGAACTCAGCGCGCTCGATGCGCTCGGCGGCGATCTGTGGAAGCCCCTCGCCGCCCCCGATCAGGCACGCGCGCTGTGCGCCAACAATGCCCATAGCGCGTGCAACTGGCTGGCGCCGCCAGGGCAGGCCTACTGCATCGCATGCAGTTTCAACCGCACCATTCCCAACCTGTCGGTGCCCGGCAATATCGAGCGGTGGCAGAAGCTGGAGATAGCCAAGCACCGGCTGTTCTACACCCTGCTGCGCCTGGACCTGCCGCTGCGCAACCGCAGGCAGGACCCCGAGGGCGGGCTCGCCTTCGATTTTCTCGACAGCCTGCCCGATGGCACGCCTGCCATGACCGGGCACATGAATGGCATCATCACCATCGCCATCCACGAGGCCGATGATGCCCAGCGCGAACGCCTGCGGCTGGAAATGGGGGAATATTACCGTACCCTGCTCGGCCATTTCCGCCATGAGATCGGCCATTACTACTGGAACCTGCTCATCCGCGATGCAGGCCCCGAACGCCAGGCCGCCTGCCGCGCGGTGTTTGGCGATGACCGGCGCGACTACGCCGAAAGCCTGCGTGCCTATTACGCCACGGGCACCACCACCGCATGGCGGGGGCGGTATGTCAGCCAGTATGCCACCTCCCACCCGTGGGAGGACTTTGCCGAGACATGGGCGCATTACCTGCACATCATCTCGACGCTGGAGACCGCCTGGGCCTATGGCATGTCGCTTGACGCACGCGGCGCGCAGGCCCCGCCGCTACGCGCCAGCGTCACGCGCGACCCCTACACCGAGATGACCTTCGAGGAGATCACGCAGGGCTGGCTGCCGCTGACCTATGCCGTCAACAGCCTCAACCGCTCCATGGGGCTGCCGGATTTCTACCCCTTCGTGCTCACGCCCGAGATCCTGCGCAAGCTTGCCTTCATTCACGACCTGATCCGCGAGAGCCGCGTGGGGTAGCCAGCCGGGTCGCCCCAGGAACGTCCGTCATTCCCCCTCAGCCTCACCCAGCGCGATGACCTGCGCCCCGGCATGCATGTCGCGGCAGCATGCCCGCAGGGTCGAGATGAAATTGGACAGCAGCGGCACATGCTGGCCCGCGCGCATGGCAATGGCCAGTTCCGCGCGCGGCGCCTTGGCGCCGAGCGAATGATAGGTCACGCCGCCGGAATGGATCTGGCGCAGCGAGCGCGGCACGACCGAAACCCCGAGCCCCGCCGCAACCAGCGGCACGGTCGAGGCGATCTGCGGAGCCTGCTGGCCCATGCGCGGCGTAAAACCCGCATTGTGGCAGGCGGACAGGATGGCATCGTGAAAGCCCGGCCCCAGTTCCCGCGGAAAGATGATGAAGGGTTCATCAGCCAGCATCTCGAGTTCCAGATGCGGATGGACGGCAAGCGGGTGCCCCTTGGGCAGGGCCACGACCGTTTCCTCCTCCAGCAGCGGTGAGACCAGCAGCCCCGCCCCATCAGGCACCGGCGGGCGCACGATGGCGATGTCGATCGCGCGGTCATGCAGCGCCTTGCGCAGGGCGGGGGTGTTGCTTTCCTCAAGGTAGATGGTCACATCGGGCCATACTTCACGAAAGCGGCGCACGGTCAGCGGAATCATGGGCAGCAGCGAGACCGCGCCTGCCAGCCCCACGCGGATATGCCCCTTCTCGCCGCGCGCCAGCCCCGTGGCGGTCGCGATGAACTGCTGCTGCATGCCCAGAAGCGCGCGGGCCTGGTCAAGCAGCACAAGACCGATATCGGTCAGCTTGACGCCGCGCGTCAGGCGCTGGAACAGCAGCACGCCAAGTTCGTTTTCCAGTTGCTTGATCTGCTGGCTCAGAGGGGGCTGTTCCATGCCTAGCTGCTCTGCAGCGCGCGTGAAGCTTCCGTTCTCGGCAACCGCCACGAAATATCGTAAATGCCTTAAATCCATATTCCATATAAATTATATATGGGAATCTTCTTCAATATATATTTGACGAAATAACATGCCATGCGCCACGTTTCGCGCCAACCGTGCTGAGGATGAGTATCCCCTGATGAAAATTGGCCTGTTCATTCCGTGTTATATCGACGCATTCTATCCCGATGCCGGGATCGCCACGCTGGAACTGCTGGAAAAACTGGGGCAGGATGTCGAATATCCGCTGGACCAGACCTGCTGCGGCCAGCCCATGGGCAACTCCGGCTGCAACTCGGATGCCGCGGCGGCAGAAGCGCTGTTCGTGCGCAACTTTGCCAAATACGACAAGATCGTCATGCCATCCGGCAGTTGCACGCACCATGTACGTGACAACTTCGATGCGATTCCCCAGACGGATGAAGTCCGCCACGTGCGTGAAAACACCTACGAGCTGGTGGAATTCCTGCACGATATCCTGAAGGTCGATGCCTTCCCCTGGGCCGAGTTCAACCACACCGTGGGCCTGCACAATAGCTGCGGCACGCTGCGCGCGCTGCGCACGGCCAGCATGTCCGAACTGGGCGAGAAACCCTTCTCCAAGCCGATGGACCTGCTGAGCAAGGTCAAGGGCATCCGCTTTGTCACCCCCAAGAGGCCGGATGAATGCTGCGGATTCGGCGGCACCTTCTCGGTCACGGAAGAGGCGGTGTCCGCCAAGATGGGCGTGGACAAGGTGCGCGACCACCACCAGGCGGGTGCGGAATACATCGTCTCGGCCGATTCATCGTGCATCATGCACCAGCAGGGCTGCGCCGAGCGCGCGGGCGTGCCGATCCGCTTCATTCACATTGCGCAGATCCTCAACGGAGCATCCCAATGAGCGACAAGCCGGTCAATCACGCCAGGGCGGCGGAGCACTTCATCGAGGATACGCCCCACCTGCAGTTCCATGATGAACGCCTGTGGGACATGCGCCAGAAGCGTGATGCCCAGATGCACATCCTGCCCGAGTGGCAGGAACTGCGCGAGGAAGCCTCGCGCATCAAGGAACACACGCTCTCGCGCCTGCCCGAATACCTTGAGCAGTTCGAGGCCAACGCCAAGAAGAACGGCATTCACGTGCACTGGGCGCGCGACGGGGCGGAGCACAACCGCATCGTGGGCGAGATCCTCAAGGCCCATAACGCGCGCAACCTGATCAAGAGCAAGTCCATGGTCACCGAAGAGTGTGACATGCGGCCCTATCTTGCCAAACAGGGCGTGACGGTCACCGAGACCGACCTTGGCGAGCGCATCCAGCAGCTTGATGACCAGCTACCCAGCCACATCGTGGTGCCGGCGGTGCACAAGCTGACCGCCGACGTGGCGAAGATCTTTGCCAAGGACTACCACACCGACCCCGACATCCGCGATCCGCACCTGCTGGCCGAGGCCCAGCGCCAGGCCGCCCGCCCCGTGATCCTGCATGCCGATGCGGGCATGACCGGCGGCAACTTCGTGGTGGCGGAAACCGGCACCTTCGTGGTCTGCACCAATGAAGGCAATGCTGACCTGAGTGCGACGGTGCCCAACCTGCACATCGCGACAATCGGCATCGAGCGCCTCGTGCCGCGCATGGCGGATATGGGCGTGTTCATCCGCCTGCTCTCGCGCAGCGCGCTCGGCTCGCCCATCACGCAGTACACCACCCATTTCCGCGGCCCGCAGAAGGGTGGCGAGATGCATGTGGTGCTGGTTGACAACGGGCGTTCCGCCCGCCTGGGCATGGAAGATTTCTGGACCTCACTCAAATGCATCCGCTGCGGCGCATGCATGAACACCTGCCCGGTCTATCGCCGCTCGGGCGGGCTGTCCTATGGGGCGGTGTATTCCGGCCCGATCGGCGCGATCATCGACCCCACCTTCAACGAGCGCAAATACAGCACCCTGCCCTATGCCTCCACGCTCAATGGCAGTTGCACCAATGTCTGCCCGGTCAAGATCAACATCCACGAACAGCTTTACAAATGGCGCCGCGTGCTGGTGCAGCACCATGAGATGCCGTTCGTCAAGCGCGAGATCATGCACATGGCGGGCAAGCTGATGGGCCAGCCCAAGATGTACCGCGCCGCCATCAAGGCCACCGAGGTCTCGCTCAGCACCATGCCGCGCTTCGTGCTCTATAACTGGCTCAACCCGTGGGGCAAGCACCGCGAAAACCCGCATCCGGTCAAGCAGACCTTCAATGACTGGTATCGCAAGAACCGCGAGACCGCAGCCAAGCCCGCTGCCGCACCGGAGACCAAGAAATGAGCACCGCACGCGACGAAATCCTCCAGGCGCTGCGGGCCAACAGCCCCACGCCGGAAAACCATCCGCTGCCGCCGGTGGCCACCCTTGGCGACCTTGATGCCAGCCGCGAGCGCTTCATCACCAGCCTCAGGATCCTGGGCGGTGACGTGCTGGAGCCGCTTGAGGGTGAAACGCTGGACCAGGCCATCGTGCGCCGCCACCCTGATGCCAAGGTGATCTGCTCCAACGTGCCCGAAGCAAAAGGCACGCTGCCGGTCGAGAAGGTAAAGACCCCGCAGGATGCCGCCACCATTGACGTAACCGTGGTGCGCGCGCCCTTCGGCATTGCGGAGATGGGCTCGATCTTCCTGAGCGAGGCGCAACTGCCCATCAACTCGTTTGCCCATCTGGGCCAGCATATCGTGGTGCTGCTTGCAGCCGATCAGCTGACGGCCAACATGCACACCGCTTATCAGGAGCGGCCCGAGTTCAAGACCGCCAATTACGGCGTGCTGATGAGCGGCCCCTCCGCCACGGCGGATATTCAGGGCGTGCTGATCCGTGGCGCGCAGGGCGTTCGCACGCTTTCGGTCTGGTTTACCTGAATGCAGAACGGCTCCTTCCTTGCCGGAAGGGGCCGGACATAAAGTAAGCTCAGACCGCCTTTTTCAGGTTCGGGCTGGCCTTGAAGCGCACGGTCTTGCCAGCCTTGACCTTGACTGGCTCGCCCGTGCGCGGGTTAAGCGCCTTGCGAGCCTTGGTCTTCTTGACCGTAAACGTGCCAAAAGACGGCAGGGTAAAACCACCCTCGCGCTTCAGTTCCTTGACAATGGCCGCAATCAGGTCAGATGCGGCCTGATTGGCCGCGACGCCAGTGCAATCGATCGAATCCTGAATGACGGCTGCAATGAAGGCCTTACTCATCGGAACTGCCTGCTCCTTCCGGGCTGGAAATGAATTTCGTAAATATACTGCACCCGTCTTGAAAACAGGCCAGTTGCCCCACCGGGCCGGACGGTCGCGGCTTGTAACCTGATGATTGAGGTTAGACCAGCAATTTTTTGTTATCACATGAAAATTATCGCTGATATGTGCTGCAATAACCGGCTGGACCCATAAAAGGGCTGTGCTGGCCACCGATATATTGCACCATGAAAACTTCATATCGATCAGGCATCATTATGCGTTTGCGTAAAAGCAACGCATTGATAAAAAACGATAAAAACGTATGGAAATTTTCTTTTTTTAAAAAAATCCGTGTTGTCCGAAGCTTTTTGAAAAAAACTTCGTCAAAAAACTTCCTTTAATTTCCCAGGCTCTCATCGACTGGCTTTTATAGCCATCATCACGGCCCGCACAGGCTGGTTGGGGGGCGATTCCGCCCCCCGGTGTCAGCTTTTGAAATTCTGCGCCTTGAGGTCGGTCACACCCACGAACGTAATCTGGGTCTGGTCATCGAGGCTGATGGTGGTATTGCCCCCGCTAATGGTGGCCTGGTCAAGCATCGCCTGGATGGAAGCCGGAGTCGCATCATACCCGGACAGAAGAACGGTGTTCCCGGCTGACTTGCCAAAATCCTGAATGATATCAGTGCCACCATCCCGGCCCTTGATGAACTCGAATTCGGTCGCGCCAGTGCCGCCCACAAGCGTGTCGTTACCCGTGCCACCCACAAGCGTATCGTTGCCGCTGCCTGCCACGGCATAGACCGCGCCTGCCGTCCCGCCATCGAGCGTTTCGTTGCCGCTACCGGCATAATAGGTGGTCGTGCCGCTGGTGGCGGCCGTCAGGTCCACTCCGGCCGCGCCGAAAATGGTGGCGTTGCTGCCCGTTATGGTATCGGCCACGGGTGTCGCCGTGCTCGCGCTGATGAAGGTCAGGGTGGCGGACCCGCTGGCCGCAATCGTGTCCTGCGTGCCACCCGATACCGTCAGCCCGCTGTCAGCATTGATCGTGCTGTCACTCAGGTCTTGCACAAACAGCGCGGAGCCGCCGTTTATGGTGTCAAACACACCACCATTGATGGTGACGACCGCATTGTTCGAGTTACCGTTGAAAAAACTTACGCTATCCACGGTATTGACCGTGTCGTACGCGGTATCCTGCACCACCACGCCATTGTACACATCGAGCGTGCTACCCGTGCCTTCAAACTGCGTGGCATCATCGCTGCCCGCCGTGCCGGGGGCGGTCCAGTTGCCGGTTACGGTGGGAGTGCTGCCATAGGCATAGATGGTGTCCGTGCCACCCATGGTATGGATGACATCCTTGCCCGTTCCGCTGAGGAAGAACGTGTCACCTGCAGCGGCGTAGTAATTCACGTCGCCTGATCCGCCAACGTAGGCCACCGTGCCTGCATCGCCATCCATCACATTGGTCGTGCCGGACCCGCCGCGGATGTTGACCGACTGGTCCAGCCCGCTGCCTGTCGTGCTGCCGATCTCGATCGTGCTGGCCGTGGCATTATAGGTGCCCTGTCCGGCCAGCGTCTCGATACTGCCGCCCGAATCCTGCTTGAGTGCCCCGTCAATGGCCACCACACCCACGGCCTGGGCCGCCAGCAGCGCGCCCCATGCCGGGTTACTGCCGTCCCCTTCCAGCGCGGAGATCTCGGACTGGGGGATCCCTTCATGCCCGGCATTCAGGCCGTTCTGTATTTCCTGCGCCGTGTCCAGCAGGCCCTGCATCAGTGTCGTCGTGTCCTGGTTAAGCCCCAGCGTGAGGCCGGTGGCACCGGCTACGGTCACGTATCCCATTCATTGCGTTCCTTGTCTCACGGCGGCAGGAACCGACCTCGCCGCAGATGATGAACTGCCCGCGCCCGGTCAGGGCGGAGAAAGCATTCTTTCAGGACCGTCTTTGTCAGGAATGGGTTAAGAAATTCGGAATCAAGATTGATCTGGATCAATCTCGTGGCACGCGCCGCTCCAGTTCTTCCAGCCACAGCCGGGCATTGCCATCCGATGGCGCGCGCCAGTCCCCGCGCGGCGACAGCGCGCCACCGGCCACCACCTTCGGCCCGTTGGGCATGGCCGAGCGCTTGAACTGGCTGAAGCCAAAGAAACGGTTAAGGAATACCCCCAGCCAGTGGCGTATTTCCGCCAGGGCATAAGCCCGCCTGCCCTCGGCGGGAAAGCCGGGAGGCCAGTCCCCGCCTGCTGCATCACCCCAGGCATGCAGCGCCATGAACGCGATCCTGGAGGGGCGGAACCCATAGCGCAGCACATGGAACAGGGTAAAATCCTGCAACGCATAGGGTCCGATCAGCGATTCCGTGCTCTGCACCGCCTGTGTTGCGGTCGCGGGCACCAGTTCTGGCGAGATCTCGGTGCGCAGGATGGCGTCGAGCACCGTGCAGGTGCGCGCCTGTTCGCGCCCGCTGGCCATGACCCAGCGGATCAGGTGCTGGATCAGGGTCTTGGGCAGCCCGGCATTGACGTTGTAATGCGCCATCTGGTCGCCCACGCCATAGGTGCACCACCCCAGCGCCAGTTCCGACAGGTCGCCCGTGCCGATTACGATCCCGCCTGTCTGGTTGGCCAGCCGGAACAGGAAATCGGTCCGCAGGCCCGCCTGCACGTTCTCGAATGTCACGTCATACACAGGCTCACCCGCGGCAAAGGGGTGGCCCATCTGCTCGAGCATGAGGCGGGCTGCGGGGCGGATGTCGATCTCGCGCGCCTGCACGCCAAGGGCGGCCATGAGTTCATGCGCGTTGTCGCGCGTGGCCCCCGTGGTGCCAAAACCGGGCATGGTGTAGCCCAGCACCGCCTGCCGCCCCAGCCCGCATTCCTCCGCAGCACGGGCGGCGACGAGCAGCGCATGGGTGGAATCCAGCCCCCCCGATACGCCAATGACCAGCGTCTTGGCGCGCGAGGCCAGCAGGCGGCGCTTGAGGGCGGTGACCTGAATGGTAAACGCCTCGTAGCAGTCCTGATCGAGCAGGGCCGGGTCACTGGGCACGAAGGGAAAGCGCGCAATATCGCGCCGCAGCCCCAGATCGGTCTCTGGCGGGGTGATGGACAGGTCGATATGCCGCCACCCGCCCGCCGTGCTCTGGGCGCGGTTATCGGCAAAGGTGCCCATGCGCAGGCGTTCCTGGCGCAGCAGGTCAAGGTCCACATCGGCCATGAGCGTGACCTGCCCCGAGGGAAAACGCGCGCTTTGGGCCAGTGTCACGCCATTTTCAAAAATCGAGGTCTGACCGTCCCATGCCACGTCGGTGGTGGATTCGCCCTCGCCCGCCGCCGCATAGACATAGGCGCACAGGCAGCGCGCCGAATGCGACTGGCACAGCAGCGTGCGCGTGCGCGCCTTGCCCACCGTGATGTTGCTGGCGGAAAGATTGGCAATGACCGTGGCCCCGGCCAGGGCGGCATCAACACCCGGCGGGTGCGGCACCCACATGTCCTCGCAGATCTCGGCGGCCACGACCAGCCCCTGCACCGCAGGCGCATGGAACAGAAGGTCGGTGCCAAACGGCACGGCCGTGCCGCCAAGCATGACCATGCCACCGCGCAGGCCCGCGCCCGGCGTGAACTGCCGCGCCTCGTAAAATTCGCGGTAATTGGGCAGGTAGGATTTGGGCACCACGCCCACCACGCGCCCGTCATGCAGGGCGATGGCGCAGTTATACAGCGCATCGCCTACCGCCAGCGGCGCGCCGACAAGCACCAGCGGCAGCAGGCCCGCCGTCTGCCCGGCCAGCCAGCCAATTGCCTCGCGCACGCCATCGAGCAGCACATCCTGCTGGCGCAGGTCATCAATGGCATAGCCCGACAGGC
Source organism: Komagataeibacter melomenusus (assembly GCF_013155395.1). Classification (GTDB taxonomy): domain Bacteria; phylum Pseudomonadota; class Alphaproteobacteria; order Acetobacterales; family Acetobacteraceae; genus Komagataeibacter; species Komagataeibacter melomenusus. The sequence goes on from NZ_JABJWC010000016.1 coordinate 33,381, forward strand.
CAAGCTCGGGGAACACCGCCAACACGGCTCCCCCTTCGTGGCAGGCCGTGATGGCATGGTGCGTGCGGCGGGCATTTTCCATCGGGTCGGCCAGGGCCACGGGCAGCGTGCAGGCTGCGAGCCGGGCAAAGCCGTGGTTATACAGGCTGTAAAAACCTGCCGTATCCGTGCCGTCTTTCATGGGGTGCCTCCCGCCTGTTCTACGCAAAACCCCGCTCGGGTCGGGACCGCGCCGGGGCCAAAATAACGTATTGCGATGAACCCGTCGCCCTCTGGCGCATTGTTAGAGGGCGGATGTCATGCCCGCGTCTGTCACAACATCGATCGGAAGGAACCGGATCATGGACCTGTTACGCTGGACCATCACATTCCTTGTTCTCGCCCTGATCGCCGCGGTTTTTGGCTTCGGCGGCATTTCGGACACATTTGCCTATTTCGGCAAGGTGCTCTTCTTCATCTTCATCGTGCTGTTCATCCTTGGATTGTTTTTCGGCCGCGGCCGCGGAACTTCGCCCTGATCCGTAACCCCTGGCGCACGACAGGGATCAGCGCCAGCGCGTAGAGCCCGCCCATCGCCGCCATGGAGAGCGGCACGCCGGGCACAAGATAGGTTGCCGCATCGCACGGCTTGGCCGGGCGGCGCGGCATGGACGCCAGACGCTGCGCGAAACTGCCGCCATGGAACGTGGGCGCACGGCATTCGGGCAGCGGGCTGGGCCACCATCCCTGCTCCACGCCCACATGCAACCCGCCAAGGCCTGCCGCCACCAGCAGCACCGGCATGCACAGCCACAGCGCGCCACGCGCCGCATCACGCGGCAGCACGAGGCCCAGCAGCCCCAGCCCCGCCAGCACCCGATAGGGCCAGCGCTCCCACAAACACAGGCCACAGGGCACGTGGCCCAGCATGGATTCACTCCACCAGGCCACGCCAAGGGCGGCGCACCCGGCCAGTACCATCAATAAAGCGGTTGAACGCATGGGCGGTTACGATCGCCCCGCAACGGGCGCCGCATCAAGTGCGCGCAGGAAATCCGCTGCCCAGCTGATGGCCGTGGTGCTGCTGACTTCCTGCTCCAGCGCCTGCCAGCGCGTGCGCCGCTCCGCCAGCCCCATGGTCAGGGCAGCGTGCAGGGCATCGGCAATCTCGTCCGGGTCATAGGGGTTGACCAGAATGCCCTCATCCATTTCCGGCGCGGCACCGGCAAAATGCGACAGAATCAGCACGCCCGGATTGGCCGGATTCTGGGCTGCCACGTATTCCTTGGCCACGAGGTTCATGCCATCGCGCAACGGCGTGATCAGGGCGGCTTCGGCGCGGCGGTAGAACCCGGCCAGCACCTCACGCGCCAGCGGGCGGGTGATGTAGCGGATCGGCGTCCAGTCAAATTCGGAATAGGCGCCGTTGATCCGCCCGGTCAGTTCATCAAGCTGGCGGCGCAACTGGCGGTATTCCTCCACGCTGCCACGCGAGATGGGGGCGACCTGCAGGAAGGTGACCTTGCCGCGATGCTCGGGGTAGCGCGCCAGCAGCGCCTCATAGCCGCGAAAGCGCTCGGGCAGGCCCTTGGAATAATCCAGCCGGTCCACGCCCAGTACCAGCTTGGCGCCGCGCAGGCTGCCTTCAAGCCGCTCGACCTCCGGGCCTTTCATGCTCTTTTCGGCCTGTGCGCGGAACTCATCGGGGTCGATGCCGATGGGAAAAGCCTGCCCGCGTGCTGCAAGCCCGTTGGCCTGAAGGGAGTGGTTGAGGTTCTCGGCATCCTCGGGCGTCTGCACGCCAATCAGGTCGTAGCTCTGCATATCCTCAAGCAGCAGGTCCGCGCCGGGCAGCGAGCGCACGAGGCTCCATGGCGGGAACGGAATATGCAGGAAGAAGCCGATGCGGCACTTCACCCCAAGGTCACGCAACGCCTGCCCGAGCGGGAACAGGTGGTAGTCATGCACCCAGATCGTGTCATCCGGCTTGAGCAGGGGCAGCAACGTGCGGGCAAACATGGCGTTGACCGCAAGATACGTTTTCCAGTCCGTGCGGGAATAGTTCATCAGTCCGACACGGTAATGGAACAGCGGCCACAGGATGCCGTTGGAGAAATTCTGGTAGAACCCCTCATATTGCAGCGGGGTCAGGTCAATGGTGGCGTAGGTGACGTTATCGACCCTGTCGAGCCGGGGCACCGGGTCGCCGCCATGCAGTTGCACCTGCTTGCCCGACCAGCCAAACCACAGCGATTCCCCCTCGCGCAGCGCATCTTTCAGCCCCACCGCCAGCCCGCCGGCAGGCTGGCTGCGCTCACGCGGGGAAGGCACGCGGTTGGATACGATAATCAGCCGCCCCATGCGCCATCACCCCCCTGTGCCAACCGGGCCAGCCATGCACGGAAGGCTGCCGGATCAGGGAAATCATCAGGAATGCGAAAGCCCACGCCACCCAGGCTGACCGCCGCGCGCATGCCATCCTCATCGGTCACGTCATCCCCCACGAAGATGGGGAGCCGCCCCGCAAACGGCGCGCTCTGCATCAGGGCTTCAACCGCATGCCCCTTGTCGATGCCAGCGGGGCGGATTTCCCACGCCATCTTGGCGGCCTGCACGTGGAATGCGCCGTTCGTGGCGCCAACCCATTCATCCGCGATCCGGCCCAGCGCCGGGCCGGCATCGGGCGCGCCGCGATAATGCAGCACCAGCCCCGCCTTCTTGTGTTCGATCCGCACGCCGGGATGGGTCGCGGCCAGTTTCTCCGCCTCCTCCATCCATGCCCCGGGCACCGGCGGCAATGCGGCCCGCTCGATGGGCTGGCCCGGCGCATGGCGGATGGCGATGCCATGCTCGCCCGCCACGGCATAGGGCACATCAGGCAGGAAATGGTCGATCTGCTCGATGGGGCGGCCCGAGATGACCGCAAGCGCATTGCCGCATTTCTCGCGCAGGCGGCGCAGGGTATCGCGCAGACCGGGTGCCACGACCACGGATTCGGGCGTGGGCGCGATATCCACCAGCGTGCCGTCAAAATCCAGAAGGAAGGCCGCCCGCGCGGGAGACGGCAGCCGATCGAGCGAAGGGGAGGAGGGTGTCTTGCTCATGGTGGGTCTAGCCTCTGGCAAAGCTGGAGAATACGCAAGCCCACAAGGGTGCTGGACAGGGCTGCAGCATTTATACGACACAAATTAAATTATTTTCTAATGCAGCATGAGGGGGGCAGCCCCCTCATCGGCAGGCTCGGGCGGCGGGGTGGGCAATGGCGGTGAGGGCGGCTGCGGCGCGACCGGGGGGGCCACGGGCGCGGCACCCGTGCCACCGGCTGCCGGCGGCGCGGGCTGGCCATCGGGCAAGGCTGCGGCAGGGGCCACGGGTGCGGCCTCCGTGGGGACGGTCGCCGCGGCTAGTGGCGGCGGGGTGGGGGCGATAGCATCCCCCGCGCAACCGGCCAGTTGCACATCATAAAGCGGGTTCTGGAACACGCCGGTCGCGGGCTCGGCCACCGCCATCCAGCCCTGGAAGGCGGGCATGCCCTCATGCGCGTCATGCACGTCGAGCCACGCGGCGCTATCGGCCGGCAGGGTGGCGGGGCGCTGCAGGCATGACGTGGCGTGCAGGGTCAGGCTTTTATAGGGCACGTCCTGGCCCATGGGCACGTTGAGCAGTTCGGTATGGGCATCGAGCTTGTCGAGCACGCGCACCACCGCCACCGTGCGGCCCTGCCACGTATCGGGCGGGTACATGGCGGGGGGGGCCAGCCATTCGGTGGCACGGGCAAGACCGGGCAGGCCAGCAAGCAGCAGGGCGGGCAGGCAGCAGAGCACGCGCCTCATGCGCGGGGGCTCCGTAGGGTGTTGACCACCTCGATCAGGATCTGGCGCATGGCCGCCTCATCCACGCCCATCAGCACGGCATCCTCGAACGCATCTTGCAAGATACCCTGCACTTCCTGATAATTTTCCTGCAACACCAGCAGCTTGTCGCGGCAGGAGACCGGCGTGCCATCGCGCTGGGGCCACATGGCGGGCGGGGCGTGCTCGCCGCTCATGGCGCATCTCCACCCGGCGCGGGGGCCGCCGCATTGGCCTTGTCCTGCCGGGCCTTGGTCAGCGTATCGGTTACCGAGAAAATGAATTTGCTGAGGAGCTGCTCGAGGCTGATCGCGCCCTGGGTCTCGCCAATCGTGCTGCCGGGGGCGAGCATCTTGTCATCGCCCCCGGGTGAGAGGGCGATGTATTTGCCGCCCAGCAGGCTGTCGCTGGTAATGATGGCCGCCGTATCATCGGGCAGCTTGATGTCGGGGCGCACGGTAAAGGTCACCTGCGCGCCATAAGTTTTGGGATTGACGCGCTCATCGACCACCTGCCCCACCGTAATGCCCGCAAGCCTGACATCCGAGCCGATGGACAGGCCATCGATATGGGTGAACGCGGCATTGAGCCGGTAGCCGGTTTCATGCGGGCGGCCCTTGTCGAGCACGGCATAGGCCAGCAGCCCCGCAAGCCCCGCCAGCACGGCAAAACCGGCAATAAGTTCCGCTGGCTGACGGCCCGCGCGCCCTGAAACAGCAGCAACCATGGTGGCAAAGCTTCCCCAATATCCAATGGCGCGCACCCTAGCAGGTTACGCCACGGGTTTCATCCCTCGGGGTACCATGCCTCATAATCACTGGTGGTTGAAGCCCGCTGGCCGCCGCGGCAGTCGCTGCCCGGCGGGTGGTAGGCGGCCGCCGTTCCGGTCTGGTTGGGCTGCCAGGGCTGCTGCCACGGCTGGCGCGCGCTTTCGGGCAGGGGGGCGGCCTCCATGTGGTGCAGCCAGCCCCACCATTCGGGCGGCACGGCGGATGCGTCCTCGCCCCTGTGGTAAATGACCCAGCGCTCATGGCGCTTTTCCCCGCCGCCGGTGCGGTTGGGGGTGCGGGCCTCATAATAACAGCGGCCATCGGCATCCTTGCCGACCAGCCGCCCCCTGAAGCGGGTATAGATGCGGGTGCCTAGATTTGCCATGCCGCAAGCCTAATCCGCCCGCGGCCGCCCGGTCCACGCGCATCTGCGCGCAGGCCCGTCACATCTGCGGGATCGGCGCGGGGCGGGCGTTGCGGCGGCCTGGAAAACGGCGACTGCCGGAAATTCCTGTCCATAAAGCGCGCAGGGCGACCGCCTCACGCCGCGGTGATGGCCGTGCGCGGGCGCATTGCACAGTTATCCCCCATATCCACTGTATCCAGTGCCATGTATAGTTGCGACTCCGTTGTAAGCGGGTTCCGCTGGCGTGCAGCCGCCCGGTAAACATAAAGCATGACAGCACGAAGCCACTGGAACGGCGTGCGTATGCGTACCGTTGAAGCCGCAGCGGACCCAGACGACGCGCCGCGTTCCGTAACCCTGCCCGCCGACTGGGATGACACGGCAGCCGAGGCCGTGGCCCGGCTGGCCCCCGGCCATGGCCCCGCCAACCTGCCCGAACTCGCGGCACGATGGATCGATGACCTGTGCGCTGGCGAGGTGTCCGGCCCGGTCATTGGCCCGGTCGCGCGCGCGCTGTCGTGCCTGCTGCTCATGCGCCAGGCCGCACCGGGCGAGAGCCTGTGGCATGGCCACCATGACCGCAGGCCGGCCTTCGTGATCAACCTTGCCGCCTTTGTCGAGGCCGATAACAGCTTCATGGCGCGCGACTTCGTGGCGGCCCTGCGCCTGCTCGCCCGCGTGCTGCGCACCCTGGCACACCAGAAGCTGCACATGCGCAATGGCGAACTGCCCCTGCCCGAGCCCGAAGGCGCAGCGGTGGCCCACCTGCGCGCCGTGGCCCTGCCCCCTGCTGGCGAAAGCCATGAGCGCCCCACGGTTGCGGGCGCGCTGCTGCTGACCAACCTCGATGCCTGCCTGGCCGGGCTGGGGCTTGATTATGACAGCGAGGCCGGGCGCGACGCGGCATGCAGCATTGTAGCCCTTGCCACCCTCGTGGCCCATGCGGGCGAAGGGGCGGATGCCATGCCGCTGCCCCCCGTGCGCAGCATCCTGCCCGGCGTGAGCCAGATCGCGCGCAGCGTGTGGCAGGAGGCCGCAGTCGAGACCGACCAGCCCGCAGCCCGCGTCGAGACCGGCTTTTCCGCCCCCGGCCCCATCGATGCGCTGCTGGGCGTGGAAGCCTGCGGGCTGGCCCCCGTCTTTTCCCCGCTGCGGCCTGACGGGCGGCTGGCCATGAGCACGCTGGCCCGCCTGGCCAGCCGGGGCCTGACGCTGGAGGCCGCCTTTGCCGCAACCCTTGCAGGCGAGAGCGTGCTGCCCCTGCCGGGTGCGGCATCCCATCAGGCCATGCACCGCGCGCTCAGTGGCTTTGTCGATCGCGTGCCCGCACGCCCCGATGCCACGCGTGACACGCTGGCCACCCGCGCCGGGCTGGAGCGCGGGGTGCGCCGCCACCTGCCCGCCCGCCACGGCGGCTTTACGCAGAAGACCCGCATCGGCGGCCACCGCCTGTTCCTGCGCACGGGGGAATATGCCGATGGCTCGCTGGGCGAGATCAGCCTCACGCCCACGCGTGAAAGCCCGATGGTGCGCGGCCTGATGGATACGCTGGGTCAGGCCGTGAGCATTGGCCTGCAATACGGCGCGCCGCTGGAAAGCTACGTGGAAGCCTTTGCCTATACCCAGTTCGGCCCTGCTGGCACGGTAGAGGGCGACCCGGTTGCATCCTACGCCACATCCATGCTCGACTACGCCTTCCGCGCCCTGTCAGATGCCTATCTGGGCCGCAGGCTACCCGATGCCCCGCATGAGGACGCACTGGCCGAAAGCCCCGCCCCCATGCTGCCGCTCGACCTGCCCGGCTCCGGCAATGACGATGGCGATGACACGCCCCCCCGGCGGCGCGGGCTGCGGCTGGTCGGATAACCCGGCCCCACGCCCCGCCACCTGAATGTAAGGATTGTTGCCCATGCCCGATACAACACCCGAACAGCGCCTCAAGCAGCTTGGCATCGTGCTGCCCACGCCTGCCGCCCCGGTGGCCAATTACGTGGGCACCGTCATCAGCGGGTCCACGCTGGTGGTGTCCGGCCAGTTGCCGCTGGTTGATGGCAAGCTGCTGACCACCGGCAAGCTTGGCGGCACCGTAGCTGTGGAACTGGCGGTGGAAGCCGCGCGCTACAGCATGATCAACGTGATCGCACAGGTGAAGGCCGCCGTGGGCGATCTTTCACGCGTCAGGCGCGTGGTGCGGCTGGGCGGGTTCATTGCCTGCACGCCCGACTTCACGCAGCATGCCGCTGTCATGAACGGGGCCTCCGACCTGGCGGTGGCCGTGTTTGGCGATGCGGGCCGCCATGCCCGCTCGACCGTGGGCGTGCCCTCGCTGCCGCTCGACTCCGCCGTCGAGGTCGAGGGCCTGTTCGAAATCGGGTGATGTAACCACCACGCACAAACATGAGGGAGCCAGTCATGACCGCACCGCCCCGCACAGCCTGCACCCCGGCGCAGGCATCATGACCGGCACCACCATGACCCTGCACCGCCGGATTGCCGAAATTCCGACGGCGCAGTGGGATGGCTGCGCGGGCGATGAAAACCCGTTTGTCAGCCACGCCTTCCTCTCGGCCCTTGAAGACAGCGGCTCCACCGGCCCGCAGACCGGCTGGATGCCCCAGCACCTGGCCCTGCGTGATGCCGAAGGGGCACTGCTGGCGGTCGCCCCGCTTTATGCCAAGGGTCATTCCTTTGGCGAATACGTGTTCGACCACGCCTGGGCGCGTGCCTTCGAGCAGGCGGGCGGGCAGTACTACCCCAAACTGCAGGTGGCCGTGCCGTTCTCGCCCGTGCCGGGGCCGCGCCTGCTCGTTCACCCCACCGCTCCCGATGCCGACAGCCTGCGCCTGCTGGCGGGCCGCGCGCTGCGGCAGGCCTGTGGGGAAATGTCTCTTTCCTCCGTGCATGTCACCTTCTGCTCCGCGCATGAATATGAACTGCTGGGCGAAGGCGGCTGGTTGCAGCGCCTTGGCGTGCAGTACCATTGGGATAACCAGAACTACACCAGCTTCGATGATTTTCTGGGCATGCTCGCCTCACGCAAGCGCAAGGCCATAAGGCGCGAGCGGCGCGATGCCAATGCCTGCGGGCTGAGCTTCCACACCTATCGCGGCGCGGAGATTACGAAGGCGCTGTGGCAGGATTTCTACCATTTCTACCTCTCCACCGTGGACCGCAAATGGGGCAGCGCCTACCTGCAGCCCGCCTTCTTCCCGCTCCTGTCCGAACGGCTGGGCGATAAGGTCGTGCTGATGGTTGCAAGGCAGGACGGCGTGCCGGTGGCAGGGGCGCTGAACCTGATGGGGCGCGATACGCTGTACGGCCGCAACTGGGGGCGGCGTGAAGGCGAGTGGCCGTTCCTGCATTTCGAGCTGTGCTATTACCGCGCCATCGACTTTGCCATAGCCCACGGGCTGAAACGGGTGGAAGCGGGCGCCCAGGGCGAGCACAAGCTGCAACGCGGCTACCGCCCCTGCCTGACCCATTCCGCCCACTGGATCAGCCACCCCGGCCTGCGCGAGGCCGTGGCCGAATTCCTGCAACACGAGCGCGCGGCCATACGGGCCGAACTGCCCGCTCTTGATGCCATGACGCCTTACCGGACAGAAGAATAGGCCCGGAACCGGTTCAAAAGCTTCAGGGAACACCGCCTGGTTGAAAAAAAGGCGGCACCGGAAACTTCTGTTTTTTTGAAGCCGAACAGCGCGATGATGCAGGTCATGCCGCAGGGGCCACGGCCATGCTAGAGTGCGCATCATGGCACCCGCGGCCAGCAGGCCGCCCCTGTACCGCCAAAGGAGCGCCACCATGTACGCAATGCGACTGCTCGCCCCCCATACCCCCCTGCAATGGACCGAACTGCCCGACCCGCAGCCGGGGCCGGGGCAGGTCCGCGTAACCGTAGGGGCCTGTGGCGTGTGCCGCACCGACCTGCATGTGGTCGATGCCGACCTGCCCTTCCCCGGTCATGCACTGACCCCCGGCCACGAGATCGTGGGGCGGATCGACGCCATTGGCCCGAATGTGGAAGGGCTGCACATGGGCCAGCGCGTGGGCATTCCGTGGCTTGGCCATACCTGCGGCTGCTGCCACTACTGCCAGACCGACCACGAGAACCTGTGCGACCACCCGCTGTTCACCGGCTACACGCGTGATGGCGGCTATGCCACCAAGGCGGTGGCAGATGCGCATTTCACCTTCCCCCTGCCTGATGGCGATGACGACGTGGCCGTGGCGCCGCTGCTCTGCGCGGGGCTGATCGGCTGGCGCTCGCTGGTCATGGCAGGCACGGACGCACGCAGCATCGGGCTGTATGGCTTTGGGGCGGCCGCCCACATCATTGCGCAGGTGGCGGCGTGGCAGGGCCGCAAGGTCTATGCCTTTACCCGCCCCGGTGACACAAAGACGCAGGAATTCGCCCGCTCGCTCGGCTGCGTGTGGGCCGGTGGCTCGGATGAAGCCCCGCCCGAGCAGCTTGACGCCACCATCATCTTCGCCCCCGTGGGCGCACTCGTGCCCGCAGCGCTCAAGGCGGTGCACAAGGCAGGCCGCGTGGTCTGCGCGGGCATCCACATGAGCGAGATCCCGGCCTTTTCGTATGACCTGCTGTGGGAGGAACGCCAGATCATGTCGGTGGCCAACCTGACGCGGCAGGACGGGATCGACTTCCTTGAACGCGTGCCGCGCGTGGGTATCCGCACCACCACAACGCCGTATGCGCTCAAGGACGCCAACAAGGCGCTTGATGACCTGCGTCATGGCCGCTTTGAAGGCGCCGCCGTGCTGGTGCCCTGAAAAACCTGGAAAAGTTTCTGGTGAAGCTTTTTTCAAACGCTTCCAAAGCACCGCGCCTCATGCGCCAAGGCGGCATCCAGAAACTTTATCCTTCCCCCTGAGGCGCATTGGGAGGGCATGCAAAAACGCCCGGCCCATTATTAATTCTGGCTTTTGGGGCAATCATTCTTTATGCACCGGCCTTCTCCCCTGACGCATGAACACGGCCGGCGGCCAGTTTCCTTCCTGCGTCGCCCATGTTCTTCATGTTTTTGTCCGGATTGCCCGATACATGCCGTTTCCCGAAACCCACCCCGCCCTGCAACGCGCGCTGGACGAGCGTGGGTATGATAACCCGACTCCCGTCCAGAAAGCGGTCCTGGATGTCGCAGCCGAGGGGCGTGACCTCCTCGTCTCCGCCCAGACCGGCTCGGGCAAGACCGTCGCCTTCGGCCTCGCCATGGCTGACACCCTGCTTGGCGGCGCGGAGCATTTTGGCCCCGCGGGGCCGCCGCTGGCGGTCATCATCGCACCAACGCGCGAACTGGCCATGCAGGTCACGCGTGAACTGACGTGGCTGTACGCCCCGGCAGGCGGGCGCATCGTGTCGTGCATTGGCGGCATGGACGCAAGGCGCGAGGCGCGCGCGCTCCAGATGGGGGCGCATATCGTGGTCGGCACGCCGGGACGGCTGTGCGATCACCAGTCCCGTGGCCGGCTGGACATGTCGGACCTGCGCGTGGTCGTGCTGGATGAAGCCGACGAGATGCTGGACCTCGGCTTCCGCGATGAACTCGAGCAGTTGCTCGACGCCATGCCCAAGACCCGCCGCACGCTGCTGTTCTCGGCCACCATCGCCAAGGAAATCGCATCACTGGCGCGCCGCTACCAGAATGATGCCGTGCGCATCGATACGCTGTCTGGCGCCAAGCAGCATGCCGACATCGAATACCGCGCCGTGGTGGCCGATGCGCGCGAACTGATCCCCGCCGTGGTCAACGTGCTGCGCTATACCGACAGCCAGACCACCATGGTGTTCTGCGCCACGCGCGAGATGGTGCGCCACATGCAGGCGGCCCTGGTCGAGCGCGGCTTCTCCTCGGTCGCCCTTTCGGGCGAGCTGGGGCAGAACGAGCGCACGCGCGCCATCGACAGCCTGCGCAAGGGCCAGGCCAATGTGTGCGTGGCCACCGACGTGGCCGCCCGTGGCATCGACATCCCCGCGCTGGCGCTGGTGGTGCATGCCACCCTGCCGACCGACCCCGCCACCCTGCTGCATCGCTCGGGCCGCACCGGCCGCGCAGGCCGCAAGGGCGTGTGCGTGCTGATGGTGCCCATGTCGCAGCGCCGCCGCGCCGAGCGCCTGATGCAGGGTGCCAAGATCACCGCCACGTGGTCCGGCGTGCCGACGGCAGCCGAGATCCGTGCCAATGACGCCAAGCGCCTGCTGGCTGACCCCGTGCTGAACCAGGACGTGGCGGAAGCTGATGCCGAACTGGTGGGCCAGTTGGTGGAAGGCCGCACGAGCGAGCAGCTTGCCGCGGCGCTTCTGCAGATGTATCGCGCCCGCCTGCCCGCGCCGGAGAACGTGCGCCACATCACGCCCGATGCCCCGCGCCCCGTGCGTGAGCGCCCCGAGCGCGATGGCGCCCGCCCCCCGCGCGAGAGCTATGGCAGCGGCGAGCCGGGTGCCTGGTTTGCCATGAACGTGGGCCGACAGGAAAAGGCCGACCCGAAATGGCTGATCCCGCTGATCTGCCGCCTTGGTGGCGTGCGCAAGGCGGATATCGGCGCCATCCGCATCAATGACAGCCAGACGCTGTTCGAGATCACGCCGGAATCGACCGAGAAGTTCCGCTCGTGCATCGCCGCGATCGAGAATGACGAAGTGCAGATCTCGCCTGCCGCGGCCCCGCCCGGCGGCGCAGGCCCGCGCCGCAGTGGGCCGCCGCGCGGTGGGCGCCCCTTCGCCCGCAAGCCCGGTGGTGGTGGCGGTCGCCCCGGTGGCGGGTTTGGCGGGGGGCCGCGCGGGGCGGCTTCATCGCGCAAGCGCCCGCCGCGCCCGTAAGCGCCAGGCACCTTTCTTCCGTTATCCTTCATGCCCGGCATTGTCCGGGCATGTTGCGTTTCAAGGTCGTGAAACAGGGCCATCTTTCATGCGGCCCATCCCGTTCCGCCTTTTCCGCTGCCGGGACCATGCGCTTTCAGCCCCAATGCCGCGTACGCCGCTTTCCAAAAAAAATCATAAAAACAGTCCATTCTGAAAAACACCGCAAGAATCAGAGCCGTTGCGGCAACGCTTGTGCTGGAAAGGTACAAAAAATGCCGCCTTTTTGAAAAAAGGCGGCACCCAAAAACTTTTATTATTTTTATCAATGATTTGTTTTCAAACAGTCTCTTAAAACCCATTCGCAAACAATTCTTTACTGGCTGTTCTGGCTATTGCCCCCGAACAGGCTACTCACATCGGAGCCGGTCTGGCTTTTCAGGTTATCCCAGCGCTGGCGTTCCTCGCTGCCAGCGTCACGCAGCTTGTCGAGGCGGTTCTTTGGCGCGTTGCGAATCGCATCAAGCCGGTCCCGGCCGTTCTGGATCTTCTGGTCCACGCGATCGCGGTCATCGCTCAGGTTCTGCTTTGCACTGTCCCACCGGCCCACCGTGTCCTGGCGCAGCGCATCCTTGCGGTCCTGATAGCCCTGCTCCATGTTCTGCTGCTTGTCCTTCCACGCCTGCTCACGGTCCTGCAGGCGGGTGTTGGCGCAGTCACCGGCCTGCGCCACGCGACCGAGCACATCCCATTTGGAGGTGCTCTGGCCATTATCGCAATCAGCGGCGCGCGCCGTCATGGAAACGCCCGTGCCTGCTGCGACAACGGCCAGAACAAGCATATATTCACGAAACTTCATAAACAGAGCCCTGCACAAAATGGTTTCTACCTGAAACTTTACAGAAACATATGTCAGATTCCGGTCAGAAACATGACAATGCACTGTCATCGCTCCTGAATATAGTAATCAGGCGCTGAAAGCGTAGCGCATGCAGCACATGCCACCTGCCCTGCCAACGCAGGTGAGCCTGATGCCCATGGTAGACAGCCTGCGATAATGGCACTATGTGACACATAAACACATATCTATTCCGAACCATAAATCCTGAACCTGGTTGCACCTGCCCCACCCGGCGGCAGTGCGGCCGCCTGCCTGCGATGGTCCCAGCCGCGATGTGGAATGAACCATACCTTGAAACCTGCTGCCGCTCGGCCCTGCACCGGCTGAAGCTGAGTGGTGGAAACGGACGCCCGGCCGGCCTGCGCGATGACCCCTGCCTGCGCAGGCTCACGGGCATGGGCCTGGCGCATGCGCAGGACGGGACCCGCTTCACCATGACCGAGCAGGGGCAGGCCCGCCACCGGACCGAAATACTGAAACTGGCCCCATGATCACCCATGCCGACATCTGGCGCGCAATCGACCGCCTGGCCGCCGAGCGCGGACTGACCCCTTCAGGCCTGGCGCGGGCGGCGGGGCTGGACAGCACCACCTTCAACCCCTCCAAGCGGATCACCCCCTCGGGCCGCCCGCGCTGGCCGGGCACCGAAAGCCTTGCCCGCACGCTCAGCGCCACCGGCATATCCTTCGAGGGGTTCAGCCGCCTGCTCGCGGGCCATGGCGACCCCGAGACAAGTAGCAAGGTGCACCATTCCCACCTCAAGATTGCCCTGTTCTCGCAACTCGCCCACCCCGAACTCTTTGATGAAACCGGCCTGCCCGATGGCGAACGGTGGGAGAAATGGGACTATCACGGCATGGCGGACCATCATTCCTATGCCGTGCACATCGATAGTGATGCAATGGAGCCGATTTTCCGCAAGAATGGCACGCTCATCATCTCGCCCACGGCGGCCATACGCGTGGGCGATCGCGTGCTGCTCCATACCGCGCAGGGCATGGCCTGCTGCGGGCATGTGGTCGAGCGCTGGCATGATGCGCCTGTCACCGCCCCGCTGCATGAACTCGTGCGCATCCGCGGCCTCGGTGCCATTGACGGGCAGGAAATCATTCTCGATGGCACCACGCGCATCCATCGCATCACGATGGCGTGCATGTAGGCCCACGCGCAGCCCGACCCCGATATTTTCCTGCCTGGCATGACAGGTAGCGGCTGACTTTCATGCAATTTTACACTATGTCTCGCCCATGACCGACACGCCCCTCTCCCTGATCCGCAATTTCTCGATCATCGCGCATATCGACCATGGCAAATCGACCCTGGCCGACCGCCTGATCCAGGCCTGCGGCGCGCTGACACAGCGGGAAATGACCAATCAGGTTCTGGACAACATGGATCTGGAACGTGAACGCGGCATCACCATCAAGGCCCAGACCGTCCGCCTGACCTACCCGGCGGAAGATGGCAAGACCTACGTGCTCAACCTCATGGACACGCCGGGCCATGTCGACTTTGCCTATGAGGTCAGCCGCTCGCTCGCAGCATGCGAGGGCTCGCTGCTCGTCGTCGATGCCTCGCAGGGGGTGGAGGCGCAGACCCTGGCCAACGTGTACCAGGCCATTGACGCCAATCACGAGATCGTGCCGGTGCTCAACAAGGTTGACCTGCCCGCCGCCGACTGCCCGCGCGTCAAGGAGCAGATCGAGGAAGTGGTCGGCATCGACGCCGAGGATGCCGTCGAGGTCTCGGCCAAGACCGGGCTGAACATCGAGGCCGTGCTCGAAGCCCTCGTCAAGCGCCTGCCGCCCCCCACGGGTGACGCCGAAGCCCCGCTCAAGGCCCTGCTGGTTGATAGCTGGTACGACCCGTACCTGGGCGTCATCACGCTGGTGCGCGTGAAGGAAGGCCGGCTCAAGCGCGGCATGCGCATCCGCATGATGTCCTCTGGCGTGGTGCATCTTGTGGACCAGGTGGGCGTGTTCGCGCCGCGCATGACCAACGTGGCCGAGCTTGGCCCGGGCGAGATCGGCTACATCAATGCCGCCATCAAGACCGTGGCCGACACCAATGTAGGCGACACCATTACCGATGACCGCCGCCCCGCCGAGACCCCGCTGGCAGGCTTCAAGCCTTCCATCCCGGTGGTGTGGTGCGGCATGTACCCCATCGTAGCCGATGATTTTGAAAAGCTGCGCGACAGCCTGGCCAAGCTGCGGCTCAATGATGCCTCCTTCCATTACGAGGCCGAGACATCCGCCGCCCTTGGCTTTGGCTTCCGCTGCGGGTTCCTTGGCCTGCTGCACCTCGAGATCATCCAGGAGCGGCTGAGCCGCGAATTCGACCTCGACCTGATCGCGACCGCGCCTTCGGTGGTCTACAAGATGCAGTTGACCAACGGCGAGACGGCGGAACTGCACAACCCCGCCGACATGCCCGACCTGTCGCTGATCGAGAAGATCGAGGAGCCGTGGATCAAGGCCACCATCATGGTGCCCGATGAATATCTGGGTGCGGTGCTGACCCTGTGCAGCGAACGGCGCGGCGTGCAGGAGGACCTGACCTATGTGGGCAACCGCGCCATGGCGGTCTATCGCCTGCCGCTCAACGAGGTGGTGTTCGACTTCTATGACCGCCTGAAATCCGTCACCCGCGGCTATGCCAGCTTTGACTACCAGATGGATGGTTATGAGGAGAGCGACCTCGTGCGCATTTCCATCCTTGTCAACCAGGAGCCGGTGGATGCGCTGTCCTTCATCGCCCACCGCTCGGCCGCCGAGACGCGCGGGCGCTCCATCTGCGCCAAGCTCAAGGAACTGATTCCGCGTCAGTTGTTCAAGATCGCGGTGCAGGCCGCCATTGGCAGCCGCATCATCGCGCGCGAGACCATTGGCGCCATGTCGAAGGATGTGACCGCCAAATGCTATGGCGGTGACATCTCGCGCAAGCGCAAGCTGCTGGAAAAGCAGAAGGAAGGCAAAAAGCGCATGCGCCAGTTCGGCAAGGTCGAGATCCCGCAGAGCGCCTTCCTCGCCGCCCTCAAGATGGACCAGTAACCCCTGCCCCGACCGCCTGCCGCGCCGAATTGCGGCAGACGGTCAGGGCATGCCGTTTTTCCCTTGCGCGGACGGAATTTGGTGATATGTTCCGCACCCATCGGATACGGCCACCCCACGGGCGTGGCCAGTCTTCGATACGGCTGGAGAGATGGCCGAGCGGCTTAAGGCGCACGCTTGGAAAGCGTGTGTACGTTAATAGCGTACCGTGGGTTCGAATCCCACTCTCTCCGCCATAATAATACCTTGAAATAGTTGGAAGTTCTCTTATCGCATCTCTACAATGCGATGGCGCTCCCCATAATATCACGGGGAATGGAATATCTTTTTTTTATAGGGCATGTGTGTTAATTGCGGGTTCAGCGTTATCTATCGAGAGGTGATAAAATTGTTCCGTAAATTAGAACGTGAACTATAGCATGGCGACGTTGGATACCTGCCATACAGAAAAAGAAGAAATATCCCGGGATATAGGAGAATTCATACGATATTTCCTTTGCTCAGTGTTTTCGCTGGGTATCGATATCGGCTCCTTCAGTTTCGCGATCCATTTTCTAGGTATCCATTGGGCGTATGCTGCTGGTTTGGGATTCATTCTAGGTTCCATCACCGCCTACCTGGGTAGCATATTCTGGGTTTTCAAATCGCGCAGGATGAAAACACACCAGAATAAAGAATTTTTTCTTTTCCTTATCATTGGCATATGCGGGTTGCTTCTGTGTGAGTTGACTCTATGGGTTGGTATCAATCTAGAGGGGTTCCAACCAGAAATAACCCGGGTATTCGCCAGCATATTGACATTTATATTCAATTTTGTTGTCAGGAAAATCATCCTTTTTTAAATTATAACGTGATGGAAAGACGAAGAAGTTATGAAGCAGGACGAAAAAGTTGTTGTTGTCGGTGCAGGCCCCGCAGGCCTGACGCTTGCCTATGAGCTTTTGAAAGCCGGATACAAAAACGTTGTTGTGTATGAATCCGATACGCAGGTCGGTGGCATCTCCAAAACTGTCAATCATAACGGCAACCGTATCGACATCGGTGGTCACCGGTTTTTCTCCAAATCCGAATGGGTGATGTCGTGGTGGGAGAATTTCCTGCCGGTCGTCGCTTCCCCCGGGCAATCGCTTTCCCTGAAATATCAGGGCAAGGAGCGGAGCCATGTCGTGCAGAATCCGGGCAGCGCTTCTGCCGATGATATCATGCTGGTTCGTTCGCGCCTTTCGCGCATTTATTATAACCAGTCGTTTTTCGACTACCCTCTCAAACTGACGCCTGAAAATCTGGCCAAGCTGGGCCTTAAGAAAACGGTCCTGTTTGGCCTGAGCTATGTCTGGTCGCACCTGCACAAGATCACG
Source organism: Komagataeibacter melomenusus (assembly GCF_013155395.1). Classification (GTDB taxonomy): domain Bacteria; phylum Pseudomonadota; class Alphaproteobacteria; order Acetobacterales; family Acetobacteraceae; genus Komagataeibacter; species Komagataeibacter melomenusus. The sequence goes on from NZ_JABJWC010000016.1 coordinate 50,516, forward strand.
CCGGAACTGACGCTTGAGGATTTTTTCATCAACCGTTTCGGGCGTAAGCTGTATCTGCAATTCTTCAAGGAATACACTGAGAAAGTCTGGGGTGTTCCGTGTTCGAGCATCAGTGCGGACTGGGGTGCGCAGCGCGTCAAGAGCCTGTCCATTGTCAGTGCCCTCATACATGCCGCCAAGACCGCACTGGGCCTGGAAAAAGGCAAGAAGGTCCAGACATCGCTGATCGAACAGTTCATCTACCCCAAATTTGGCCCAGGCCAGATGTGGGAAGTTGTTGCCCGCGAGATCGAGGCCCTGGGTGGCAAGATCATGATGGAGCAGCAGGTTACCGGCATCAACATCAAGGACCAGAAGGTCGTGTCCGTTGATGTGATCGACAAGGAGAAGAAGCAGGAAACCGTTCCCTGCGATGTCATGGTTTCGACCATGCCGGTCAAGGATCTGGTTCAGGCATCAGCAAGTTACTGGCCCGAGACCATCCGCAAGGTTGCGCAGGATCTGCAATATCGCGACTTCATTACCGTTGGCCTGCTGTACAATGAGTCCGACATGCCGCGCCAGCTCAAGGATAACTGGATTTATATCCAGGAGCCGGGCGTGAATGTGGGCCGTGTCCAGATTTTCAATAACTGGAGCCCGTATCTGGTCAAGAAGCCGGGAACGGTGTGGCTGGGTCTGGAATTCTTCTGCAAGGAAGGCGACAGGCTGTGGGAACTCAAGGATCAGGACATGATTGACCTGGCCTGCTTTGAAATGAAGAAGATTGGCCTCGTTTCCGCTGCCAAGGCTCAGGACAGCATCGTGGTGCATGTTCCCAAGGCCTATCCGGGTTATTTCGGGGAATCCTACAAGTCCTTTGGTGCTGTTCGTGAGGCGCTGGATGCGGTTGACAACCTGTTCCTGATCGGGCGGAACGGCATGCATCGATACAACAACCAGGATCACTCGATGCTGACGGCCAAGGAAGCCGCGGATCAGATCATCTCTGGCAAATATGACAAAGAAAAGATCTGGCAGATCAACATTGGTGACGATTACCACGAAGAGAAAAAATAAATATCCTCTAGGGTATTAATTTTGAAGTGCACTGAAGCCCACTATTATCAATATAGTGGGCTTCATTTCATATAGAGTGCCAATGAAAGACATGATCATGATAAAAGAAAACGTAGGTTCTTCCAAAAAAGATTTATTTTGGAATTGCATATTTCTTTTCATCTGGTCTTCTTTTTCAGTTTTTAATATCAGTCAACATCCTTTTTGGATGGATGAAGTTATAAACTTAATATTCGGCATCGGTGCAGATGACATATACGGCATACATGGCAATGGCCATCCGGCAGTCTGGTTTTTATTATTAAGGTTCTTATATTCCATTTTTCATAAAGTATGGGTACTGCCTCTAGCATCCTTTGCTGTTGCGTTTCTTTCAGTTTATCTTTTTCTGTTCAAATCACCATTCAGCAAGAAATTTAAATTAATCTTCCTCTGCACCAATATGTGCATGTTTGAATACGTAGTTATGGCCCGAAACTACGGTATAAGCATGTTATTTATGTTTATAATCGCAACTATATACTCAAATGAAAAATTAAAACACAAGCTTACTGGCCCACTTCTATTCCTTTTATGTAATACAAACATACCATCTGCCTTGATATCTACGTCTTTTGTTGTTGGAAATACGATTAGTTCCTTAAAAAAAGGGGGGATTTCTCTTACCAACAATATGAGATTCTGTATAAAATTATCTGTTTACAATTTTATCGGACTCGTGGTGTGTTTTTTAACGGTGTTTCCTACCTTTGATACGGCTGCCTATTTGTCTACTGAAAATTTCAGGAAAGCTGCAGTTGAAAATATAGGAAAAATATTCTTGGTATCCAAGGCATTTAACTCGATTTCATATGCTCCCTATTCTGATCTTATTCCTGATCCTAAAAGCAAAATTGACCAGATAAACGACGCTTATAATCTTCCTCGCATAAATGGCGCACGGAATCTTTATATAGATTACCCGGAGTGCGTGAAAGAATATTCATCAAAACAAAAAACAAAAAACTGCTCTCTTTCTCATAAAGAAAAAATTGAGCACCTATGGCACAATATTATAAAGTCTATACTGACGATATTTACATCGATTATTATTTTTATGAGCGTTTTTTCTGTTTATGGCGACTTAACTTTATTTATCTCTGCATTGATATCTCTATATGTTCTCGATGTTTTTTTTGTTTTCGGTTATTGGGGCATGTACCGCCATCATGCCTTATGGCTGGCATTTATGGTTTCTGCGCTCTGGATATCCAGAAACAGCGTGAATACCTTTACTGAAAAGCAGATAAAAATTCGCAAATATGGATATTATTGCTTATGCATTCTCCTATCAATGCAGATATTCCCGGCATTTGCGAATATATTTGGAGGGTATTTTGGATATCCCACTTCAAACTCATATAAAGTTGCAAATATTATAAGCAAGGATCCGACCATGAGAGATTCTGCTATCATATCAACAAATGATCTTAATATCCCTGCATTACATTATTATCTGGATAACCCTACCTTTTACATATCACAACGTAGGTTTGCCTTGATCTTCCCATTCTCATTAAGTGCTTTCAATTTTAATAGCCTGGATAACGTTCTGGATGATGCTGAAAAAATATCATATTGCAACAATACTGGTGTGATCATCTTCTTATCTAAAAATTATGGTAGAATAGATGATGAAGAAATAAAAAAGCCTACAATATTTCGCTATCAGTACATGGATTTCTATGTTGACAACAAGCAACTGTCTCGACTGTATGCAGAAACAACAAAGGTAGCATCATTCAATCGTACTCTTCTGGAAGAAGGCTATTCTATTTACAAATTAGATAGATCCTCCGTCAAAAAACAATATAAGTGCACAGTAGAATACAAAATAAATAGGGATTATTTTAAATTAAACAAGTAATCTTCTTATCTAAAACGAATTTCGTAAAAAATACCACATCATCTGGATATATATTTACGATGCGTGGGATCTGAGTGAACGATGCACCTGCGCTTTTGCTGGTGTTGCCAGGTGAAATGAACAAAGCCCTGGAAATGTATGGTGCGTCGATCATATCAGATAGCGACGCGCCAGAAATGCATAAGGCGATTGAAACAATGCTCGATATGATGCCCCCGAAAATATAATCATTTCAAAATAAAGTCCGATCGCGAAGGATACGGACGGATGAAACACTGTCGCTTTACGCAAGAGCAGATCATAGGGTTCCTCAAAGGACAAGAATCTGGGCTGGAGGTCTCTGATCTTTGCTGCAAACACGGGGGCATAACGCAACCTTCTACAAATGAAGGACCTGCTATGGTGCTCGTACAGCACTGGAGCCTGTATTTTGCGTCGAACGCCCTGATCTGTGACTGCCGGTTTCGCATTCTGACCGTTATCGACGATTCCAGCCCAGAGAACCGCGAGCCAGTTGCTGACACATCGCTGTCACACGGGACGTGTAGCGCGGGAACTGACGTCCCTGGTAGAGCAATATGGCAGACCTCTCATTATTATCAGTGATAGCAGAACGGAATTTACATCCCATGCCATCCTGAAATAAGCCTACAAGGTATAGATCGAATGACACTATATTGCCCTGAAGAAATCGTAGTAGAACAGGTTTGTCAAAAAATTCAATGACCGGCTCAGGGATGAATGCCTTAACGAGACACTGTTCACGTCCCTGACGCATACCCACCAGTTTCTGGCTAACTGGCGAGGAGACTACGATACGGTGCGCCCACATTCCCTACTGGACGGTAGAGCATCGAATCAGGTTGCCAGATAAGGGTCTTGGGGGCACGTCATCGGATGGCGCAGACACTGGCAGTTCTGGTAGAACAGTATGAGAAACCTCTATAGACCCATAATTTGATTGATACGAAGCCGAGAAAACAGCATATAGCATGTTGTGTCATTGTTCTGGGAGCCTTTTTGAAAATTAGTAGAATGTTCAAAATCGATATCATATGGGGCATTTCATAGGTATGTGAGGATCAGTAAGGCGGAAAGGCTATCGTGCCATATCTGGTTCCAACTTTCCCATTTCCGGGCATATCTCAATTTTCAAAAAGTCTTTTATAGACATAAGTGTATGAATATATGTCAATACTTTTCTGTGGAAACGATAAAAACAAACAAGGAATCAACCATGAATAAAAAAATAAACGATTACAACAAATGTGTTATTCTATTTTTATTATGGATTTCATTTGTATGCTTCATGATTTTTAATCATAAATTTTGGTTTGATGAAGTTGTTAATCTTGTCTATGGCATAGGTGCTGATCCCGTATATGGTATACATGGGAATGGTCATCCATCTATCTGGTTCTTATTTCTTAGATTTGGATATTATATATCTGGATCTTATATAGTACTACCTTTAATATCTTTTATTGTAGCCACAATTGCAATTTATATTTTAATTTTTAAATCGCCATTTGATTTTAAATATAAAGCCGTAATTTCATTTAGCGGATTTGCACTTTATGAATATGTTGTTATGGCACGAAACTATGGCATCAGCATGCTGCTTATGTTCATACTGGCCATAGTATTTTCAAATAAAAAGTATAGAAACACCTGGACTGGTGTAATATTATTATTGATAGAAAATACAAACGTACACTCTGTTATCTTGTGTTTTTCATTCTTTCTGGGATGGCTCATCAATGTCATTCAGGAAAAATCTATAAATAAACGCCATGATCTACGCGTACTATGTTTAAATGGCTCCGTTATGCTTGTCGGAGCTATAATTTGTTTTCTTACCATATACCCTCCTTTTGTAAAATCTGCCAACTCATTGGATGCAGACAACAGGCATATTAAAAATATAAAGAATATTGCCAATATCTCTACTCAATTTTACAATTCTTCTTATGCCCCCGTATTTGATTTCATTACAGAAATTTTTTATGAAAAAGAATACAAGGATTTGTCACACATTATAAAAACAGACCATTTTGCAACAGACGAGGATTTTGAAGAAATAAATAAAAAATCAAGGCATATTCAGAGTTCTATTCTTATATTTTTGCGAAATTTATCTAAGATATTATTTTCTATAATAATGTACTTCTCGCCATTATGCTTGATACGTTCTCGCGGATGGATGATATCTGCTTATGTTTCTCTTGTGATATTTGGTGTATTTTTCCAGTTTATTTATCCTGGTGGTTATCGACATCAAGCACTTTGGCTTGTTTTTGTTATCATGCTCCTCTGGATCGAGAAATGCACTCAAACAGATTCCAAGCCCGTTGCATTAAGCTTCAAGAAAGAACGTTTGCTTTCGATTGGTACTGTATCCTTTTTCATACTTTTGGTTTTCCAGGACATTAATGGATTGGTATTTTGTTATTGGGAAGAGTCTAACAAACCCAAAAGTCCTGCGGCAGACTTTTCTAAATTCATACTTTCTCATCCGGAATGGCGCGATGGTATCATCCTTGATTCTCCCGACTATTTAAATGTACCTACATTTTACTATATAAAGAATAAACGTTTTCTATTATCACAAAATAGGTATGGCATTGTCTCTCCATATGCTCCTATTGGCATTCATCACTATGATCTTGACTACGTGCTAGATGTAGCAGAAAAAATAAATTACTGTAACAACGTGCCTGTAATTATGATGTTTGAAAATGACTTTTATGGAGAGAAAGCTTTTTCAAACATAAACGGGAAAAAATATTTTAGGCTTAATAGAATATATTATTTTACGGCTGATCAAAATCAGGTTGATAGATTAAATAAAGAAGCCCGTGATGTTGCATTTTTCAAAAGTGGGCGGATGGAAAGTGGCTATACGGTGTATATAATGGATAAATCCCCACGCGAATTTAACCAAGACGAGTGCAAAATATATAAATCACCATAAGTTTTCAGAACAATTAGAGCGATACTAATATTTTTTATTATCGCTCTAATTTTATTTCAGTAATATATAAATAACACTGATTTACATAGTAACTTCCATGCACTTTCACGATGCTATCGAGAAAGGGAATAAACAGACTACCAGTGCTGAGTAGTGAATGAAAAAAGTTCTGCAACCAATTCCTATATACGGGGTTACAACGTAAGGGTGATCATTGGATCATCAGCGGACTCATTTACATGATCCCTAACGCCCTAAAGCGGAAAAGTGCATCGGTGTGAGTTCGGATAATCCCTACAACCGGTTCATTCATTGGAGCAAGCCTAGCGTTTTCGAGAAGATTTCCACAACACTCGCTATACGCAGGCCCGCGGTCATGAATGCCTCATGATCCACACCATACATCTTGAGGCACGCCTTATTGCAACCGCGCTGCGTAAAAGCAGCGACGCCCGCAGGATCGGCCAGACACAAGGCTGCCTGAATTCAATGCTTACTGCACAATCTGTGGCAATGGAGGCACTCTATTGCTATGCCTCTGGCAGAAAGGCAGATGAGCAGTCATCTGTGGTGCCTGTATCCTGCCGTCAGTCCTGCCAGATACCTGCTCTGTGATTATGGATGAAAGGTATGATAATCCCAGCTTCCATGATGCTCTTCCCCCGAGCGGTATTGCTCCGTGCCTTTCATCAGCAAAAACCCGAAGATGCCCGGAGAGGAAGCGGCACAGGGTCGAGAACCCCAGGGGCTGGCGTCGTATCACAACGCGATACGCTCGGTTCAACCATACTTTTTCTCGGTCATCAAACTCGCAGCGACCGTCATGTTTCAGAGAGCATGAAAAGTCCTGACCCAAGCCGCGAAAATAGCCCTCTACCAGAGGTTGAGCAGAAAATGACACATATCATCGCGCCGATATGCTACCACACGGTCACGCGTGCATTAGCGATACTGGGTATAATCCTGACATACCGCAAAAATCTGGCTATACCCCTTGGCAATGGATATGTTTATCCATTATAATAGCAGACCGGTTTAGTGATTATTGCTCATTGGGAAAGTATATTACTGTAATGAAATGTCTTGTTGCAGGTGGTGCAGGCTATGTGGGTAGCCACGTTATAATTGGCCTACTGGAAGCAGGACACGAAGTTACTGTTCTGGATAACCTCAGCACCGGGCATCTGGCGGCCATCCCCCCTGGCGTCGGCTTTCATAATGCTGATTTAACGGACGCACAGGCTACGAAAAAGGTCGTCAGCCAGAAGAAATGGGATGTCGTATTCCATTTTGCCGCCCTTTCATCTGTCAGTGAATCCGTCAACCGGCCCTTTCATTATCTGCGCCAGAACACGCTCAGCTCTCTCAACCTGATCGAGGCCTGCGCCCATCAGGGCGTCAAGCGCTTTGTGTTTTCGTCCACTGCCGCACTGTTCAATGGAAAAACGCATCACGGGCTGATTCCGGACAACGCCGCGATCGATCCGAGTTCCCCTTATGGGGATAGCAAATACGTCACCGAGCGCGCCCTTGTCTGGGCAGACCGTATTTATGGCATGCGGAGCGCCTGCCTGCGGTATTTCAATGCGGCTGGTGCTGATCCACTTGGCCGCCTGGGTGAAGACCACCGACCGGAAACGCACCTTATTCCCCTCACGATTGATACAGCCCTGGGCCTGAATCCCCTGCTGAAGATATTTGGCAGTGATTACAATACGCCTGACGGCACATGCGTCAGGGACTATGTGCACGTAACCGATCTGGCCGATGCCCATATTCGCGTTATCGATCAACTGGATAATGCATCCGTTGCCTACAACCTTGGCAATGGTAAGGGATTTAGCAACCTGGAAATTATCCAGAGCGTGGAAAGGGTGAGCGGCCGCAAGGTCCATTGGGAATGGGCAGACCGCCGTCACGGCGATCCGGCTACGCTGGTGGCCGATTCCTCCCGTATCCAGCGAGAGATCGGATGGCAGCCGCAATATCAGGATATTGACAGCATTGTCACGACGGCCCTGCATTGGCGTGAGCGCCATCCGCATGGATACGGCAAAAAAAGATTGCCAGAAAATTCGATAACGCCGCTTGAGTGTATTTGAGTCGTTCTGTCAGGCCGTCCAGGCTCCTGCCATGGCAGGATTGAGCAGACTTATGAAAGACATGGTGGTCTTGGCGTAACGGGCGCGATACGCTGCATCTGTTTAAGACGATTGAATCTGCGATGATATCCTCTCGTCATGGCATGACACAAAACAGCTTGCGGAATATCCGGTCTGGCGCGTATCAGGCGCGACAACAGGCATTGCGCTCAGGGAAGTACGAAGATCATTGGAAAAGAGTGCGTTAAACGAAAAACCCGGCGCAGGTGAAGGCCGGGTTGCCGTTGTCACGGGGGCAACGGGCGGTATCGGGCAGGCGCTGGTCCGTCGCATGCGCGCGCGGGGCTATGCCATCATCATCCTGTCGCGCCATCCACGGGCAGCGACCCCCGGCATCACGACCGTCATATGTGACCTGACCGATAGCGAGAGCATAAAGCAGGCCGTAACCCACATTGCCGCCCATACGCCCCAGGTGGATGTGCTGGTGCACTGCGCGGGCATCATTACGCCGCAGGCCGTGGGCGCACTCGACAGCGCCACCATTGCCACCCAGATTGCCGTTGACCTGACCGCGCCGATCGAACTGACCAATGCCCTGCTGCCCATCATGCGGCGCAGGGGGCATATTGTTTTTGTCAATTCCATGGCGGCGGCTTTTCCGCTGGCGGGCAGCAGTGTCTATACGGCGGCCAAATTCGGCCTGCGCGGGTTCGCGCGCGCGCTCGAACAGGAACTGCGGCCCCGGTGCATACAGGTTTCCTCCATCTATCCCGCCAGCGTCAACACCCCCATGCTCAGCAATGAAATGGCGGCAGGCGGGTCGATCTACAACTTCATCGATCCGCCGCAGGAACCCGATGTCACGGCGCAGCGCATCCTTGAATGCTGCGAGGGCCACAGCCGTGAACGCTTCAGTTCCGTGTTCGACAAGCTGTTCACCCATGCCTGCCTTGCCTCCATGCGGCTGCTCAACCTGAGCCTGCCCATCATGAAACTGCTCGGGCGCAGGGGCTACCGCCGCTACCAGCGCAGCCTTACCCCCCGGTCCTGACCCACGGGGCCGCATTCAGGCCCTGAGCAGCAGTTCGCGCGCCAGTTCATTGTGCCGCCGGGCCAGCCGTGCGGGGTCATGGTCGGTAAACTGCCCGTCACGGATCAGCACGCGCCCGTTAACAATGGTGCAGGCGGTGCGGCGCGGCGTGCAGAACACAAGGGCCGCCACCGGATCGGCCTGAGCCCCCGCATGGTCGATGCCGCGCAGGTCAAACGCCACGATATCCGCCGCCATGCCCGGCGCGAGATGGCCGATGTCGTCACGCCCCAGCACGGTCGCCCCGCCGCGCGTGGCCAGTTCCAGCACTTCGCGCGCCTGCATCATGGGCTGGCCCTCCGGTGTGTCAACCAGGCGGCCAAGCAGCATGGCCTGCCGGGCCTCGCCCAGCATGTGGCTGCCGTCATTCGAGGCCGATCCATCCACCCCCAGCCCCACCCGCATGCCCGCCGCCACCATGCGGCGCACGGGCGCAATGCCCGAGCCTAGGCGCATGTTGGAGCACGGGCAATGCGCCATGCCAGTATGGGTGGCGCCAAAACGGTGAATGCCCGCATCATCAAGCCGCACGCAATGCGCATGCCATACATCGGGGCCGATCCAGCCGGTATCCTCGGCATATTCGGCAGGCGTCATGTTGAATTTTTCGCGGCTATAGGCGATGTCACTGGCGTTTTCGGCCAGATGGGTGTGCAGCATGGTACCGGTGGCCCGCGCCAGGGCGGCGGCATTGCGCATGAGGTCGCGACTGACGGAAAAGGGCGAGCACGGTGCGACCGCAATGCGCTGCATGGCCAGTGGTGCGGGGTCGTGATAGGCCGCGATCACACGCTGCGTGTCGGCCAGGATCGCATCCTCATCCTCCACCACGCTATCGGGCGGCAGGCCGCCCTTGCTCTCGCCCACGCTCATGGCACCCCGGGCGGCATGAAAGCGCAGGCCCATCTGCCGTGCGGCCTCGATCTCATCATCAAGCCGCGCGCCATTGGGGAACAGGTACAGATGGTCGCTGCTCGTGGTGCAACCTGACCACAGCAGTTCGGTCATGGCCGTGCAGGCGGAAACGCGGATCATCTCGGGCGTCAGCCCCGCCCAGATGGGATAGAGCGCCTGCAGCCACCCGAACAGCGAGGCATCCTGTGCTGCGGGAATAACGCGGGTCAGCGTCTGGTACATGTGGTGATGGGTATTGACCATGCCGGGCATGACCACATGGCCGGTCATGTCCATCACCTCATCGGCGGCAGGCAACGGGTCGGTGGCCGTGCCGATGGCCGCCACCTGCCGGTCACGCACAAGCACCCAGCCGCCTTCGATCTCGCGCCGTGTGGCATCCATCGTCACCAGACGCAGTGTATTCTTGAGCAAAAGGGTACGAGCCATGGGCCACCATCATACAGAAACGGAAAAACGCATGCTTATGCCGCATTTTGCAGGCCATGCCCATGGAACCACGCGAACGGGTATGGTTTCTAGAATTCTGGAAACCGGCTTATCCACCCCTGAAGGAGTTCCCACCATGGCGGCACCCGCCGATACCCTGCATGTCGACCAACTCGTCTGGGGCCATGGCCCGAAAATATTCGAGGCCTTCCTGGAGCCAACCTGCCCGTTTTCCGTCCGGGCCTTCAGCAAGCTGCCCGAACTGCTGAAGGCTGCGGGGCCGGAGCGCCTTACCATCAAGATCCGCCTGCAATCACAGCCGTGGCACATGTTCTCGGGCGTGATCGTGCGCTGCATCCTTGCCGCAGCCACCCTGCCCGACGGGCGGGAAGCCGCCCGTGCCGTCATGGCTGCCGTGGGCGCGCACCGCACGGAATTCGAGTTCACCGACCACTGCGCCGGACCGAACATGGATGCCACGCCCAACGACATCATCCACCGCATCGAACGCTATAGCGGGCTGAAACTTGCCGCAGCCTTTGCCGTGCCCGCCTTGCAGAAAGCCATCAAGTGGCAGTGCAGATATTCCCGCCAGAACGGCATTCACGTCTCGCCCACCTTCATGGTCGATGGCCTGATCGACCCCGCCATCAGCAGCGGCGATACGGTGGAGGAATGGATGGCGCGTATTTTTGCCTAAACGGCCCTGGGCGCTGCCTTTATTTTAAAAGGCAGCGTCTTTTCGAAGCTTTTTGCAAAAAGCTTCGCCAAAAACTTTTCATGTTTTTTATGAAAATGGTGCCGGGTGAGGGATTTGAACCCCCGGCCTTCGGTTTACAAAACCGCTGCACTACCACTGTGCTAACCCGGCATTATAGCACTACTGCCATGCTGCTTTCCCTTTTTGCCGAAATGTTCCGCACGGTCAAGCAGGGATTCGCGGGGCTGGCAACGACATGAAAAGCGCGCACAAGAAACTGTATGCGAACAGAAAAAAGTTTTTGGTGAAGCTTTTTTCAAAAAGCTTCAAAAGACGCCGCCTTGTTGAAAAAAGGCGGCACCCAAAAACTTTTATCATTCGTAATCAATGCATTGATTACAAACAATCCTTTAATGCGCTGCCATCTTTTTGGCCCAGGCAGCATGAATCCGCGCGCGTTCGGCCGCACTCAGCCCATTGCTGCCAGCCGAGGAGGCGAGCGTGCGCGCATGACGCCCGTGGCGCACCGGGTGCGAGGCATGTGGCGCAATGCCTGCGGCCGGGTTCTCGTTCACATCCTGTATGGCGCTGGCGCAGGATGAATTCTTGCCCACGCCGCCTTCAATGGTGGGCAGCAGCCCGATGGGCGAGAACACGAAGCCCGTCAGCACCGAGGCCACGGCGCGGCCGATAATCTCGGCACCGGGGCGGATTCTGGGGCTTTTGAGCGGCCCGGTGATGTAGAGCGGGCCGGGAAAGGACGCGATGGCGAAATGCCGCGAATGCGTGAGCAGCGTATAGTCGATGGTGTTGTTGCTGAACTTGATGTCGCCCTTGCCCACGGTGCGCGTATCCCCCGTTTCCAGCAGCATGGTGCGGGTGTGGAAGACGCCACTCTCAAGCGGCATGTCGGCTATGAGGCATTTGAGGTCGGTGCGCGCGGGCAGGCCGAGGGCGGAGAGCAGCGCCTTGCCCAGTTCCAGCCCCAGCAGGTCGGGCAGGATGGCGGAAATGTCACCCCCCTCATCAAGGGCCATGGTCACGCCGCCATTGCCGCTGCCTACGATCTGGGCCAGCGACTGGCCATGGCCATGCACCATGATATGGCCGCCAATAATGCCCTGGCCGTGCAGGTTGCGGCCCATGGCCTGCATCAGGCGGGCAAGGTCGATCTGTTCCATGTCGATGCGGATGCGCGCATCCACCCCGTTGCCCTGCGGCACAAAGGTGCCACTGCTGGCCAGTTGCCCCCTGCCCACGCCAAAGTTCAGGTGGTGCACATCGATCGTGCCATCGCGGATATCGGCCAGCACGTCGATATTGTCGAGCGGGACGTGCCGGTTCTCGATGTGGTCGCCATGATAGACGAGATGGACGTTGGTGGCCCTGAGCCTGGGCATGTTGATCGGCGTTGTGGGCAGCACGGCGCCACTGGCCTCATGGGCCTTTTCCTCTACCGCCTGCTGCGCGGTGGAGGGGTGATCGCCCGGAGTCGCGCCAAAGAAACCACCCAGATCGGCCAGGTCCACATGGCGCGAATGCAGGTCGGTATCAACAAAGGTCACGGCCTGGTGCGGGTCCACGCTGATCGTGCCGCCCAGGTCGCTCGCGCCGACCGTGCCCGCGAATTCATGAAAGCGCACCCGGCCATCGACGTAATCAAGCCCGCCCGCCACATGGTAGGCAGGGGTTTGCGGTATCACCACGCCGGTCAGCGGATAGAGCAGCGACATGTCCGGTCCCGCCAGTGTCAGCCGCAGCCGCGCGCCCCGAAACGAGAGCGGATCATCCACCGACCCCACCAGCGTCAGCCGCGTCGGCCCGTGGCGCACATCCACATCCACCGGGTAGGGCTGTGTCCGGTCCGCCAGCGAGACCAGCGCCCCGCCCGAGAAATGCCCCACAATCGCCTGCCCGGTATAGGTGCCGCGGATATCGGCCACGATGCGGGGCTGCACATCCCCCTTGCCGGGCGTGGTATGCACCTGCGCGCGCATGTCGCTGCGCAGGCCCGCATGCACGAGGTGGAGCAGGCCCTCATTGATCGTGAGTTCGCCAATGCGCGGCATGCCGCCCGAAGACCTGCCGCCACTGGCGGGAAACTGGTAGTTGGCCTGCCTGCCACGCGGCGCGTTGAGTTCAACCACCGGCCTGTCCAGCGCTATGACCGGCAGGTCGATCCGGCCCCCAAGCAGGTGCCACAGGCTGAGGCCCACCATCAGGTGGTCGGCGGTGGCGAAGGGCGGCAGTTTTTCAAACCCGTCCGGCTCGTCAATGCGCACGCCATCGGCCGTGACACGGATCACGCGCCCGACATGCACATGCAGGTGCGCCACCGTGACCTTGCGGCCCAGAGCCGCCCCCGCCCTGCGCTCCACGATGGGAATGAACCAGTCCCATGACCAGAAGATGACCAGCGCCATGATCGCAATGGCCAGCACCCCCAGAACCGGAAAACGTATCTGCGCCAGCACGCCGTGCCGTGGCGTGCTGTTCTTGGGTTCCGGTTGAGGCATTGCTGCTTGTGCTCCTTGTGCAGATGGGGGTCAGCCATCAGATGAACGACTGGCTGCCCGGTGGAGTTGCCCCCACACTCCCCGCAGCCTTGCACGCGCCGGGTTAACGGCTGGTGCAGGCCGGTACGCTTTGGGGTGGCGCGGGGGGCGTGCGTCCTGTATGCGATCAGGCAACTTTATCCCCTTCTGTAACCAGATTGACGCGAGAGGTCACTGTCATGCCCGCCTATCGTTCCCGCACTACGACCCATGGCCGCAACATGGCCGGTGCGCGCAGCCTGTGGCGTGCAACCGGCATGAAGGATGGCGACTTCGGCAAGCCCATCATCGCCATCGCCAATTCGTTCACGCAGTTCGTGCCCGGCCATGTCCACCTCAAGGACCTTGGCCAGCTCGTGGCGGGCGCCGTGGCCGAGGCCGGTGGCGTTGGCCGCGAGTTCAACACCATAGCAGTGGATGACGGCATCGCCATGGGCCATGGCGGCATGCTGTACAGCCTGCCCTCGCGCGAACTGATTGCCGATGCGGTGGAATACATGGTCAACGCCCACTGCGCCGATGCGCTGGTGTGCATCAGCAACTGCGACAAGATCACGCCGGGCATGCTCATGGCGGCAATGCGGCTCAACATCCCCACCATCTTCGTCTCTGGCGGGCCGATGGAAGCGGGCAAGATCCTCAATAACGGCACCGAGCAGCAGGTTGACCTCATCACATCGATGGTGGCGGCGGCCAATTCCGATGTGAGCGATGAACAGTCGGCCACGATCGAACGCTCCGCCTGCCCCACCTGCGGCTCATGCTCGGGCATGTTCACCGCCAATTCCATGAACTGCCTGACCGAGGCACTCGGCCTGGCCCTGCCGGGCAATGGCAGCCTTGTCGCCACCCACACCGACCGGCGCGACCTGTTCGAGCGCGCGGGCCGCGACATCGTGGCCCTGGCCAGGCGGTGGTATGAAAACGACGATGCCACCGCCCTGCCGCGTGGCATCGCCACCAAGCCCGCGTTCGAGAACGCCATGACGGTCGATATCGCCATGGGCGGCTCGACCAACACCGTGCTGCACCTGCTCGCCGCAGCGCACGAGGGCGCGGTGCCCTTCACTATGGCCGATATCGACCGCCTCTCGCGCCGTGTGCCCAATCTGTGCAAGGTCTCGCCCTCGCGCATGGACATCCACATGGAGGACGTGCACCGCGCGGGTGGCATTCCCGCCATCATGGGTGAACTGGCCCGCATGGGGCTGCTGAACATGGAGGCACCCAGCGTGCATGCTGCCGACCTGGGCGCGGCCCTGGCCCAGTGGGATATCGGCACCGACACGGCCAGCGAGGCGGCCCGTACCTTCTTCAGCGCGGCGCCGGGCGGCGTGCGCACCACGCAGGCCTTCTCGCAGTCCAGCCGCTACAAGGCGCTTGATACCGATCGGGCGAATGGCGCGATCCGCGATGCGGAACATGCCTACAGCCGCGATGGCGGCCTGGCCGTGCTGTTTGGCAACCTGGCCGAGGATGGCGCCATCGTCAAAACCGCGGGTGTTGCGGACAACCTGCTCACCTTCACCGGCCCAGCCCGCATCTTTGAAAGCCAGGATGCCGCCGTCTCGGCCATCCTTGGCAACAAGATCGTGGCGGGCGACGTGGTGGTGATCCGCTACGAAGGCCCCAAGGGCGGTCCGGGCATGCAGGAAATGCTGTACCCCACCAGCTACCTCAAATCCAAGGGCCTGGCCGAGAAATGCGCCCTGATTACCGATGGCCGCTTCTCGGGTGGCAGTTCGGGGCTTTCGATCGGCCATATCTCGCCCGAGGCGGCGGAAGGCGGCATTATCGGCCTGCTGGAGGAAGGGGACACGATCGAGATCGACATCCCCAACCGCATCCTGCGCACCACCGTCAGCGATGCAACACTCGCCGCCCGGCGCGACGCCATGGAAGAGCGCGGCGACCGCGCCTGGCAGCCTGACCGCACCCGCACGGTCTCGGTTGCATTGCAGGCCTATAGCGCGCTGACCACCAGCGCGGCCCGTGGCGCCGTGCGCGATGTCAGCCAGCTTGGCCGCCGCACCAGCCGCTAAACGGTTCGGGGTGCCGCCTTTGCAGGCAGGCCCCCCCTTTTTTGCAGATTTTTGGAAAAAAGCCTTACCCAAAACCTTTGTTTTTCAAGGAATGCCTTACGCGCCCGGCAGGCAGGGCCTGCCGCGCCCCATGCGGCGGAAGGTCGCCGTAACATGGCGCCGCAGCGCCGCAAGGTCGGGCAGGATGGCGTTATGCAGCGAGCGCACGCTGTCATGCGTGGCATAAAAGCGCAGCGACGTGGCCAGCCCGGTAATGATGGCCGCCCCCACGAACACGCCATCCACTTCTATAATCTTTGAATCAAACATGACTTCCTGCCCTGCACGGCCCTTTGCACCAGCGCGCCGTACGGTTCCCCCCTGGTGGCGAAAACCCGCATGCCGGTCATGGCCTGTTTCTTGCTATTGTCGTAACGCGCCAACGCGGCCCGGATTGAAGGGTTGCCCGGCGTATCGGCTTCTAAAAACATTTTTTTACAGACACTTGCGTCAAATTCCATAACGCCGTGCCGATCGTGTTGCCGCATGCTGTAGCATTTGTTGGCAAGGATAGAAAGAGCATTATTGTGGCATTTCAAGGGCTGCTTTTACAGCATGACAAAACGATACTGGAACAATACATACGATATATGATATATTTTTAATAATTGCAGAAAACAGGCTTTTAATTACATAGATTTGATACGCAACCCTGCCATGAAGCATACCCCGCCTGCCGGGCAGGGCTGGCAAGATGCCCCTCTTCATGACAGGAATGGGGCCAGAACTGTTTTCCTGCCCCTGAATACGGACCCCTCCCACCTTGCTCCGCCCAGCCTGCCTTCCCCACCCGCACCGCCTGCCTCGCCTGCTTCAGGCTGCCGGGGCCTGTCTTGCCGCAGCCATGCTGCCTGTTCAGGGCCATGCGGCACCGGCCTATCCCGCGCCGATCATGGGGCCGCAGAGCACGGCCCATGCCTGGGGCATCGACACGCGTTTTGCCCGAAGCATGCCCTGCCGGGTGGAGATGTCGATCAATCAGGCAACTTTTCTGGCCCACATGCCGGAAATGATTCAGGCCGGACTGTTCAACACGCAGGTCACGCCCGCGCTGCAAAAACAGATCCCCCATTACCTGATGAACACAGTGCAGGTCGATGTGACGCCGGGTTTCGTACATACGCTGTTTACCCAGCGCGGCGCACCGGCAAGCTGCCATTTCGACTGGTTTTATACCGCCCCCGATGGCACCCGCCACCCCATGGTGGGCTTTGACATGACGCGCGCGGCCGATGCACGGATTGACTGGGCGCATCTGCGCTTTGGCGACATGGCAGCCGCCACCCGCAACCCGGTGATAGACCCCCGCTTTGATGCGCTGGTCAATCAGGAGACGGTGGACGTGACCATCGCACTCGGCCGCGCCACGCCGGAGACCGACCTGCCGCCGCCCTCACACGCGGGCACGGGCACACGGTAACCGCCTGCTGTCTGTGTTTAAAAAAGTGTTTTCTTTCAAAGCTTTCTGAAAAAAGCTTTACCAAAAACTTTTATCAGTTTTATTCCAGTGCGCTAGGCGGGGTGCCTGATGTACTGAAGCGCCAGATCAATCAGGGCCGCTGCCAGCAGCAGCACCGTCACCACGCGCAGCGCCAGCCGCAACCGGCGCTCGCGCGGGGTGGGGGCCAGTTCGCGCCGGTTCATGACAAAGCGCTGCGACGGGTGCGGATTGCCTTGATCGGGTCGTTCAGCCATTGCCCTGCTCCATCAGATGTTTCATGGATAGGCAGCCGTTTTACCAGAACAGATGGATAACACCAGAGCGTGCCCCTTCCCTTTCTCCGCCCGCGCTGGGCCAGGTCCGCGCTGCTTTTTTCCATGCTCATGCTGGCCAGCCTGCCCAGCCGCATGGCGCAGGCCCAGAACTGCGCGGAACACGGCGCAGGCCAGCACCTGCCCGTGGTGGATAACCCGAAACTGGCGCGCGATACGCAAATCCTGTGCAGCACCCGCTTTGCCGTACTGTATTCCGCCCTGGCGCGTGAGCCGCTCTGGGCGGCCGAGCATCTCGACACCGCCATGGTCCGCGCCGCCATGCAGACCCCGCGCGAAGGCGAATTCCACCCCGACACGCGCATAGCCCCTGGTGCACGCGCGGAACTGGAGGATTACGTGCGCTCCGGCTTCGATCGCGGGCATATGGCCCCCTCGGGCGACATGCCCGACCGGCAGAGCCAGCAGGAGACCTTCGCGCTCTCCAACATCGTGCCCCAGCGCGCGGCGCTGAACCGGGGCCGCTGGGCCGAGATCGAATCCGCCGTGCGGGGCCTTGCCCTGCGCACGGGCAATCTTTACGTGGTCACCGGCCCGGCCTTCCACGCAAGCAGCCTGTCGGCCATCGGGCCGGACCGCGTGCTTGTGCCGACCTCGACATGGAAGGCGGTCTATGACCCGCGCAGGCAGCAATCGGGCGTGTATGTCTGCCATAATGTGGCGCGCAGCCCCGGTTGCAGCCATGTCAGCGTGGCGGAACTGACCCGTATCACCGGCGTCGATCCCTTCCCCGCGCTGCCAGCATCCGTCAAGCAGAACTGCATGGCGCTGCCACTTGGCCATGCGCGTACGGCCACGAAGCACGCGCGGCGGCATACCCGGCGACGTGTGTATTATCGCTGGTAAGATAACGTTGATAAAAAAATAAAAGTTTTTGGGTGCCGCCTTTTTTCAGGGCCTGTTGGGAATTATCGTGAATTGATGATTGCAGCGGAGAGATAAATCATCGCTGCGAATGATCTGTCTGTCTTGTCGCTCCGCGTGGCGATACGCTTGAACTCCTTGAGCTTGC
>NZ_JABJWC010000017.1 GCF_013155395.1 Komagataeibacter melomenusus
GGGGAAGTACATGCCTGTTCTCACATAAGGCACGGAGCCGCGCGGTATCGGGCGCGGGCTCCATGCGGCTGCTTGGCTTACTGTTCGCCACTATCGGCGGGGGAGGGGGTCTTGTTCCCGCCACGGCTGCTGCGCCCCTCTGAGCCGGGGTGGGTATGGCTGTGGCCATGCGGGGTGGCGCTGCCGGAAGGATCATTATTGTCCGGCGGCTGCGTGCCGGGCTGTTCGCCCACGGTGCGCGGGTTGTTCCACAGCTTGTCCGACGGTTCGACGCGCTGGCCGTTCGTGGAGGTGGCCGAGGGCGGGTTGCGCCCTACCTGCGAGGCCGCTGAATCCGCCGTGGGCGCAGGCCCGTTGTTGGGCATGGCCGATGACTGGGCTGCGGCAAGGGCGGGTACACTTGCCACGACGGCTGCAAGCAGGGTGGAATGCAGGATCTTTTTCATGGTTGTGTCTTCTTTCATCTGGGCATGCACCGCGCATTGAAGGCATCGCGCCCGGCAAAGGGTGCATCATGCACCTGCCTGCCGTGCGAAGACTTCCATGCGGCCTGAATGCGGGTATGAATACCTGACGGACTGCCCGTTGCGCCGTCAGGGCTTGCGGGCGGGTGTCGCGCCCTGCTGGCCTGCGGGGCGGGCGTGTTTGTCGCGGCTTTCGGCGCAGTGCTGCTGCGGGCCCTTGTGGCTGGTGGCCTCGACCCGTTCGTCATTGTCGAGGCTGGATTCCGGCTCGTCCTCGCCCTTGCGGGGCTTGCCGTGCCCTTCAGCCTTCGGGGCGGCATGGCCTTCGTCCACGGGGGTCGAAGGGGTAGGGCCGCCACGCGCGCGCTGGTGCGTAAGGTAAGACATGATTCCTGTCCTTTATAGGAAGGCAGCAGTAAAAAACGCGTCTTTTCCTGCTGTCAGTCAGTCAACGGCATACGCGTGGCATGGTTCGGGGCTTTTGCAGGGGTGGTGGTAAATTAATAAGTGATGCAACCGCGCCTCAAATCCACCCCGTCCATCATGGATCTGGCTGCGGTGGCGGGCCGAGTGTCACGGTCACGCCATGGGTCGCGCCATCATCCACCATCCCGATCGCCTCGGTGGGGGGCAGGGCCGCGCCATCGAGCACAATATCGCGCACGCCCGTGCTGACATGCGCGGGGTTGCTGACCGTTATGGCGTAGGTGGCGGTGCGCCAGCGCAGCCGGGCCGTAAATCCGGGCCACCCGGGCGGAATGCACGGGTCAACGACCAGCTTCGTGCCCAGCACGCGCAGGCCGAGCAGGGTCTCCACGCCCACGCGCTGCATCCACCCCGCTGACCCGGTGTACCATGACCAGCCGCCGCGGCCCACATGCGGCGGGCGGGAATAGATGTCGGCTGCGACGACATAGGGCTCCAGCCGGTAACGCGCGGCGGCGGCGGCGCTCAGGCTGTGGTTGATGGGGTTGATGATGTGCAGCAGGGCATGCGCCTGCGCGCCGTCGCCCAGGGCGGCGATGGCCATGACGGTCCACAGGGCGGCATGGGTGTACTGGCCGCCATTTTCGCGTATGCCGGGCGGGTAGCCACGAATATAGCCCGGATCAGGGCCAATGCTATCAAAGGGCGGGGCAAGCACCAGCACCAGCCCTTCATCGGCGCGGACCAGGCGTGCGCGCACCGAGCGCATGGCATGGGCCACCCGGTCGGGCGCCCCCACGCCGGACAGCACCGACCAGGACTGGGATATGGCATCGATCTGGCATTCAGCACTGGTGTGCGATCCCAGTGGCGTGCCGTCGTCAAAATAGGCGCGCAGGTACCAGTCGCCATCCCATGTGGCTTCAAGCGCCACGGCAAGGGCCTGCCTGTGGGCTTCCCACGCCTGCGCGCGCGCGTTTTCACCCCGGTCGCGGGCCAGTGGAATGAAGGCGCCCAGCGCCGCATGCACGAACCAGCCCAGCCACACGCTCTCGCCCCGGCCATGCTCGCCCACGCGGTTCATGCCATCGTTCCAGTCGCCCGTGCCCATCAGCGGCAGGCCGTGCGCGCCCGTGGCCAGTGCCTGATCCAGCGCGCGGGCGCAGTGCTCGAACAGCGTGCCTGCCTGTGACGAGACATCCGGGATCATGAAGCGGTCATGTTCTTCAATGGGCAGGGGCGGCGCTTCGAGGAAGGGGATGATCTCGTCAAGCACGCCCGTATCTCCCGTCGTGCTGACATAATGCGCCACCGTATAGGCCAGCCACGCCCGGTCATCGGAGATATGGGTGCGCACGCCCGCGCCGGTCTGTGGCAGCCACCAGTGCTGCACGTCGCCTTCCACGAACTGGCGGCTGGCGGCGCGCAGAAGGTGGGCGCGCACGGCTTCGGGGCGGCATAGCGCCAGTGCCATGCCATCTTGCAACTGGTCGCGAAAGCCATAGGCCCCGCTGGCCTGATAGAAGCCTGCCCGCGCCCACACCCGGCTGGCCAGGGTCTGGTACAGCAGCCAGCCATTGAGCATGATGTCGAGCGAGCGGTCGGGCGTGCTGACCTGTATGGAGCCGGTCACCTGTTCCCACTGGCGGGTTGCGGCTTCAAGCACGCGGTCAAGGTTGGCCGTACGGTAGTGGGTGATGAGGCGGCGGGCCTCGGCCTCGTTTTCGCCTTCACCGAGCAGAAAGACGATCTCTACACGGCCGCCCGGTGGCACGGTGGCCATGGTCTGCACCACGCCACACGGGTCCAGCCCCGCGCCGGTGCGGCCCTGCACGCCATTGGGGCGGGTGAAGGCGGCAGGGTTTTCCACCGTGCCGTTGCGCCCGATAAAGGCCGTGCGGTCCCCCGAGCTTGCACTCAGGTAGCCGCCCATATCGGCAAAGGCGACCCGCCCGGCATAGTCCGCCTGCCAGCGGTTATGTGCGAACAGCGCCCCCGTCTCGCCGTCGCGTTCGGTCAGGATGAAAGGGGCGGCCCTGCTGCGCGCGGGGCCAAGCACCCATTCCACATAGGCCGTGACCGACAGGGTGCGTGGCTGGGCCGAGAGGTTGCGCAACTGTATGCGCGTGATCTTGACCGGATCGGCGGGTGGCACGTACTGCACCAGCGTGCTGGCAATGCCGTGGGCCACGCGGTCCTGCCGTGTGTAGCCACGCCCGTGGCGGGTAACATAGGTTGCCGCCGCGTCGCGCCGTGTCGCGGCACTCGGGCACCACAGCGTGCCGCTGTTCTCGTCGCGCAGGTAGAGGATCTCGCCGCTATGGTCGCTGACCGGGTCGTTCGACCACGGCGTGATCTGGTGCTCGCGGCTGTTGCCCGACCAGGTATGGCCGCTGCCTTCCGCCGTGACCTGAAAGCCGAAGGTCTCGTTGGTGATGATGTTGACCCACGGTGCGGGCGTGGTCTGGCCGGGGCCAAGCACGATCACGTATTCGCGCCCGTCCTGCGCAAATCCGCCATGCCCGTTGAAGAATTCAAGCGCAGGCACGGGCGGCACGGCAAAGGCGGTGGCAGGCTGGCGCGGCACGGGGGGCGCAGGGGGGCCGGAGCGTGCCTGCGGGGCTGCGGCCTGGTCAAGCTGTTCGGCCAGCCCCTGGCCTGCCACCAGCACCACGCGCGCAACCGAAAGGATCAGGTCCAGCACCACGGGGGTGATGAGGTCGGCGCGCAGCACGCGCACCGAACCCGCCGTACTGGCCGAGCGCGGGGTTGCATGCACCATCTGGTCGAGTGCCACCTGCAGGTCCTGCATGTAGGAGGACGGGTGTTCGTTAAGGATGACAAGGTCCACCGCCACCTGCTTGAGGCGCAGATATTCCTGCGCTACCAGCAGCAGGCGCACCAGGGCCGTGTCATCTGCCGCCCTGATGCGCAGCACGAGCAGCGGCAGGTCGCCTGAAATGCCCTGCGCCCACAGCAGTGGCTGTGGCCCGGCCCCGCGGGCAATGGTCGCGGCATCGGCACGCAGGGCGGGGCCTGCGTAAAGGATGTGGGCGGCAAGGCGCTGGAACAGATCCGCCGTGGCGGGGCTGATGTCGAGATGGCGCAACTGCACCTGTGCCTGCGTCCAGGCCAGCGTGCGTACGCGCTCGAAGGCCGCGGCGTCCTGATGGGTGTCGATCATGTCCAGCAGGGCGGCGCGGGTGGGGGCGGCCATGGTCCACAGCGTGATGCGCGCCATCGCACCGGGCCGGATGGAGAACGTGGCGCGGAGGGCGAAAGCAGGGTCGAGCACCGTGCCGGTCGTACCCGACAGGCGCGCGCGCGGGTTCAGGGCGGCAGGGTCATGCACATCATGGCGGCGACCGATAAAGCGGGCGCGGTCGGTCTCCACCTCGATCGCGCTGTCACACACCGCCATATGCGCCACCCATATCCCGTCTTCATCTGGCGCGCGCCTGCGGCGGGTGGCGATCAGGGCGCGGGCTTCGGGCAGGTAGTCGGTCTGCACGAACAGCTTGGTGAAGGCGGGGTGCGCCAGGTCGGCATCCTGCCCCAGCAGGGCCAGCTCGCCGTAGCTCGTGATCTCGAGATCCATCGCCTCGCTGCCGGCGTTGTAGAGAGAAAGCTGGCGGGCCTCGGCGTCATCCTCGGCGGAGACGAATATCTCCAGCGTCGTGGTCAGGTTGCCGTCGCGGCGGGCGAACTCGGCGCGGTCTTCATGAAAGGCCACGCCATATTCATCCGGCCGTGCGGCGACTGGCTGTGCCGTGGCGGACCACACCCGGCCCGTGCCCCGGTCGCGCAGGTAGATGTACTGGCCGTATTCATCACATGTCATGTCCTCGCGCCAGCGCGTGATGGCGTGGCCGAGCCAGCGGCTGTAGCCTGACCCCGCCGCCGTGAGCATGACCGTGTACCGCCCGTTGGACAGCAGGTGCGTGACCGGCTGCGCCGTGTCGGCCCGGTCAAGGTAACGGCCTGCGGGCATGGTGATCGTCTGCACCGGGGCCTTGCTGTCATCCTCGAGCGGCAGGGGGCGGGCCACGGCGCCCCGGCGCGGCGCGCGCTCCTGCAGCAGCAGTTCGGCCGAGGCCATGAGCGGATCATCATGAAAGCGCGTGCGCATGATGCCCCCCATCAGCGTATCGGCCACGGCCAGGATCGACATGCCCTGATGGTGCGCCATATAGGCCCGTATGATGGCGACAGGACTACGGTCCGGCACGCGGCCGGGCGTGTAGTCGAGGGATTCATAAAAGCCGTACCGGCCCAGCGCGCCGGTTTTTTCCAGCACGTACAGATTGGCCACCGCCTTCTGCGGGTCGACCATGGCGGCGAGTGCCGTGGCGTAGGGGGCCACGACCCGGTCAAGCCCCAGCCCGCGCTTGAGTCCCAGCCCCGGCACGCCGAAGTTGGAATACTGATAGGTATATTCCAGGTCGCGCACGTTATAGGCGGATTCCGATATGCCCCACGGCAGGCCGCGGGCCTGCCCGTAGGCGATCTGGCGCTGCACGATCAGCGTATTGGTCTGCTCGAGCAGGCTGCCCATGGGCGCGCGCATGACCAGCGAGGGCATGAGATATTCAAACATCGACCCCGACCACGACACCAGCGCCGCCCCGTTGCCCACCGGCGTGATGGAGCGGCCAAGGCGGAACCAGTCCTGTGCGGGCATGTCGCCCTTGGCGATGGCGAAAAACACCGCCAGCCGCGCCTCCGAGGCCAGCAGGTCGTAGCAGTTCGTATCCTGCGTGTCCTCCGCCACGAGGTAGCCGATCGAGAGCAGCTTGCGCGCCGGGTCGCACAGGAACCTGAAATCCATCTCCTGCGCCATGCGCCGCGCTGCCTGCGCGATTGCGGCAAGGCGCGGACCAAGGGTTGCGTGCAGGTCAGGGTCGAGGTCACGCTGGTGGCTCTCCAGCGTGCGCAGCGGGGCCGCGATCCAGAACAGCAGGTCGGTTGCGGTGTCAGGCGCCGTGTCGGGCAGGTTGCTGTACAGCACGTCGGCATGGTCCACCCCGGCTGCCGCCTGGCGGCGCAGGCGGGCCAGTTCCGCGTCTGACCGGGGGGCGGTATCGGCCAGGACCGCGTTTTTGAGCCCCATGAGCAGGCGCAGCAACTGCCGCTCGGGGGCGCTGTGATTGCGGCGTGCGCCGTTGCTGAAGGTAAGGTCGGCCATGGCGATGTTCAGCGCATCGGCCATGCCTGCCCGCCAGGGATCGGTTTCCGGCCCGCGTTCGGCCCAGCGCTGGCACGCGCTGGCCAGCGCAATGAGGTGACCGGCCATGTTGCCGCTATCCACGCTCGAGACATAGGCGGGATCAAGCGGGCGCAGGTCATCGGTGGCGTACCAGTTGTAAAAATGCCCCCGGTAGCGTGGCATGCGGGCGAGGGTGGCGAAGGTTGCCTCCAGCCGGGCCACGGTATCAGCCAGTCCCGCCCAGCCAAAATCATGCGCGCTGATGGTGCACAGGAGGTAAAGGCCGATATTGGTGGGCGAGGTGCGGCGTGCCAGCAGGGGGGTGGGGTCTTCCTGAAAATTGTCGGGCGGCAGCATGTTGTCGGCAGGGGTGACATAGGTCTCGAAAAAGCGCCACGTGCGCCGCGCCGTCATGCGCAGGGCGCGGATATCGGTGCGCGAGGGGCGCGAGCGCGCGGCAATGACCGGCGTGCGGCTGGCCCACATGGCGATGGCGGGCGAAAGCCCCCACAGCACCGCCACCGGCACGCATAAAAACAGGCTCCACGGCGCCCACAGGCTGGTGGCACACGTCATGCCACCCGCCAGCACCGGGCCGGACAGCATGTGCCCGTAATACCCCGCAAGGCCGGGGCGCATGCGCCCGCCCAACTGGTCGGCGGGCACCCATTGCAGCATGTTCCGCCCTGTCATGAACACGCGCACCAGCGTGCGCCCGATCGCATCCATCATGAGGCTGGCCTGATGGGCGAGGAAAGTGATGTTGAGGAAGGTCATCACCCCTGCCTCGGCGCTGGCGGCGCCCAGCACGCTGAAATAGCTGCGCAGCGTGATCCATTCCCGCCGGGGCACGAGGTCGGCCAGCACGGGCAGGTAGGCGGGCAGGGCAAGGGCCAGCAGCATGAAGGTGGTCCAGACAAGGGCCATGTGGAAAGGCAGGAACCACGCCCCTGCCAGTGCGGCAAGCGCCAGCGGCATGCTGAGCGTGCGGCGCAGGTTGTCGAGCATCTTCCACCGCGCGATGCCCGAAACATGGCTGCGTGGCGTGTGGCCCGCGCCCGACACGATCCAGGGCAGAAGCTGCCAGTCGCCGCGTGTCCAGCGATGAAGGCGCTGGGCGGCGACAAGGTAGTCGGTAGGAAAATCTTCCACCACCTCGATGTCCGACACCAGCCCCGCGCGGGCGAAAATGCCCTCGAACAGGTCGTGGCTGAGCAGCGTGGAGTCCGGCACGCGCTGGTCCAGCGCCGCCTCGAAGGCATCGATGTCGTATATGCCCTTGCCGGCATATGAGCCTTCGCCAAACATGTCCTGGTACAGGTCGGACACGGCGGCGGAATAGGCGTCTATGCCGCTGGCGCTGGCATAGATGCGCTGGAACAGCGTGCTGTGGTGGCCCACCGGCAGCGCCGGTGTGACCCGTGGCTGGAGGATGGCATAGCCTTCATGCACCCGGCCCGATACGGGGTCGAAGCGCGGGGCATTGAGCGGGTGGGCGATCTTGCCGATCAGGCGGCGCACGGTTTCAAGCGGCAGGCGCGTGTCGGCATCGAGCGTGATGATGTATTTTATGGCCTGCGGCAGGGCGGCAGGGGCTGGCATGAAGGTGGTGTCGGTCGCGCCGCGCAGCAGGCGGTTGAGTTCATGCAGCTTGCCGCGCTTGCGCTCCCAGCCCATCCATGCCTGCTCGCTTTCCACCCACACCCGCCTGCGGTGCAGCACGAAAAAGCGCGTGCCGCCGGGGGCGGGGCCATATCTGTGGTTGAGTTTTTCCACCCCCGCCAGCACGGCGGCCAGCAGGGGCTGGTCATCGGGCGTGTCTGGCGTGGGGCTGTCGGGCCAGTCGGTCAGGAGGGCGAAGTGAACTTCATCATCACGCGTGGCGAGGTAATGCACCTCAAGGCGGGCCAGCAGGGCGGCCACGGTGGCGGGCGCGGTGAGCAGCGCGGGCACCACCACCATGCTGCGCCGGGCATGTCCAATCCCCTCCCGGAACTCAAGCCCCGGCAGGGCGGTGGCCTGTATGACCTCAAGCGCCAGGCGGTTCACGCACGCCACCGCCGCCTCGGATGCGGGCACGAAGGCAAGGGCCGCCAGCAGCCATGAATTGCCCCCCATGGCGGCATCGCACAGCCAGAGCGGCACGGCGAGGAACAGCAGCGTCAGCGCGGTGACGACAATGCTGTAGGCCGTAATGCCGCGTGCGCAGAATGCCCTGACCAGCGTGAGTTTCAGGGGCGGGCGGAAACCGATGGCCTCCTCCAGTTGCGCCCGTCCCGCCATGAGCAGGTAATAGCCGGGATCGGCGCGGCGGGAGTCATCCGGTGTGGCGGCCTGCGCCTGCCGCGCCAGGGCGAGCGCGCGTTCGGCTATGGCGATTTCACCCAGTTCGCTGCCGCGTGCCAGTTCCTCTATGGCCTTGCGATACAGGTCACGGCTGGCAAAATCGGCCCTGGTGAAGCTGTCATAGGCCGCAAACACCCGGTTGACGAGGCAGACCCGCTCGAACGCCTCGGTCCAGTCAAACCCCGCGATCAGGCGCAGGCTGGTGATGATGTTGCGGATGGTGGCGTTGAACGCGCCCTGTTCAAGCAGGTCATCGCGCACGGCGTTGTCCATGCTGGTGCCCCGGTCGGCCAGGCGCTGGGCCAGCCAGATCAGGGCGGGGTCCCTGTCCGGGTCCAGCCCGCGCGAGCGGTGGGCAAGCTGGGCGGTAAAGGCATGGGTGAGCGTGTGGGGCGCCACCGAGGCAAGCAGGGCGGACAGGGCGGCGGGCGTGTCCTGGCGGCAGGCCGCAAGCCGGTCGGCCAGGGCATCGGCTTCGCGCCTGCTGGCATTGTTGGCCATGATGGCGCCCGTAACCCGCCGCAGGTTCTCGATCAGCACGATGCGCAGCGTGATGGATACGGCCCACAATTCGCCAATGTTCAGTGGCGTGACACTCTGGTAGGCCAGCAGGTAGGCGTAGAGCATGGCGGGCTGGATGTTGCTGTCGGTATGCGCCACGAACGCCCACGCTACGCCAAATACGCGCGGCAGGCCCGCAAACGGTCCACCCGCCAGCTTGGGCAGGCGCGCGTAATAGCCCGGCGGCAGGTCGAGGTCCGTCTCGCGGATCTGCATGTCGATCAGGGCATAGTTGTCGGCCAGCCACTGGGCGGCGGGGGTCAGTTGCCTGCCTGCCTGCATGGCCTCGGCTATGCGCACGTCCGCCGCGCGCAGAAAGGCGCTGTTCTGCGCCAGCCTGCGTGACAGGGGCTGCCCGTATCCGCGTGGGTCAGGGGTTATGGCCTGGGCTGCGGCCAGGCTTCTGGCATGGGCTTCGAGCCGTTCGGGGCCAAAAATCTCGCCCCTGATCGGCGTGGCATCGTCCTGCCATGCCGGTCGGACGGCCCACCGGGGCAGGCGCGCCAGCCAGGAGCGCAACGCACCACCGGGTCGAGAGGGGCGTGTGGTGGCGTTCATGTCATGCTCCAGCCGGGGGCGTGGGGGCTGTGAACCGCCACGCGCCCGCGTGTTTTCATTTGCGGAAAAGGCTTTTCCTTGTCTGTTGCGCCTGGGGGGCGAGAAGATGCGACAGGCAAGGCCTGGCTTGTGCCGGCGGCGTATCGGGGCGCGCGGGCGCCTGCGTGCGGGATGGGGGGCCTGCTGCGGCCCCGGGCTTGTCCGGGCCGTTTGCCGGGCGGGTGCGGGGTGCATCCATCGGCTGTCCTCCTTTGTCTGGAGCGGGTGGGCAGATGTAAAGGTGAAGGTGTATCCGGGTGTAAAGGTGAAGGTGTATCCGGGGCAGGGGCCGTGGGCACGGGGGCTGCCTGCATGACATGAACGGCTGGCATGCGGCGCCGTTTCATGGCGGCGGCGGTATTTTATTTCATCCATGCCTTCATGATTGGCTTAATGGTGTAACGGGACACCAAAAAGACATGAATTATTTTCGATCATGGCCATGAATATTTTGTCAGATACCGATGGCGCGGCCTGTGCGTTAAGGGGGGGCAGGCCCGGCTGAGACAGGTATGACGTTCATGTCGAATGTAGCACGCTTTGAGTATATCCTCATGCTGATCGTGCTCATCGTCGGGCTGGAACTTGCCGCGCGCAAGATGCGCCTGCCGCCTGCCGCGGCCCTTGTGCTGGGCGGCATTGCCATAGCGCTCGCCCCCGGCCTGCCGGTGCTTGAAATCGACCCTGACCTGGTGCTGATCGTGTTCCTGCCGCCGCTTTTGCTGGCGGGGGCGTATTTTTCCGTCTGGCATGCGTTTCGCCTGCACCTGTTCGGCATTTTGCAGCTTGCCGTAGGTGGGGTGGCGTTCACCACGTTTGCGGTGGGGCTGGCCGCGCACTGGCTTATTCCCTCCATGCCGTGGGCGGGGTGCTTCGTGCTGGGCGCCATTGTCGCGCCCCCCGATGCGGTGGCGGCGAAGGCCGTGCTCAAGCATGTGGTCCTGCCCGAACGGATCACCACGCTGCTTGAAGGCGAAAGCCTGCTGGATGATGCGGCGAGCCTCGTCATCTACCGTTTTGCCACCGTCGCGGTGCTGACCGGATCGTTCAGCCTTGTGCATGCCACCATCGCCTTTGCATGGCTGGCCATGGGCGGGCTGGTGCTGGGCGGCGGGCTGGGGTGGCTGTGGATCAGGCTGCTGCGCCGGGTGCGCGACCGGATCCTGAGCATTACCATGACGCTGCTGCTGCCCTGGGTGGCTTATATTGGCGGCGAGTGGCTTGGGGCATCAGGGGTCATTACCACGGTCGTGGCGGGGCTGGTGCTGGGGTGGCGGCAGCATGACGTGTTCAGTGCCGATGAGCGCCTGCGCTGGGCGGCGGTGTGGGAGGTGCTGGTGTTCTTGCTTGAATCCCTCGTCTTCGTGCTGATCGGCATGGCGCTGCATGCCATCGTGCTGCGCCACAGGGGCACGGGTTGGGTGGCGCAGGATGTGTTTGGCCCCGTCCTGGGCATCGTGCTGGCGGTGCTGCTCTCGCGCTTTGTGTGGATGGCCCTGACCGAGGGGCTGCGCATCGCCTGCGTGCCACCCTCCCGGCGGCCGGGCGTGCGGGGGTTCATGACCTATGTTGCGGTCATGGGGTGGTGCGGCATGCGCGGCGTGGTCAGCCTTGCCATCGTGCTGGCACTGCCCGAGGACATGCCAGAGCGCGACATCATGCAGATCGCGACCTTCGTGGTCATTCTGGCAACCGTGCTGGGGCAGGGCACCACCATTGGCTGGCTGATCCGCATGACGGAGGGCGCGCGCGGGCAGGTGGCGGGGCAGCGGCATTACCTGTCGGTATCGCAGGCGCGCGCCCAGATCGCCCGCGTGCAGGAGCGCGTCATGCAGCATCTGGCCTATGACGCAGATGGGCAACTGGTGCATGACCGCCTGCTGGAGCAATATGCCTACCGCGCGGAACTGGCCGAGCGCTTCAGCCACGAGCAGGAGGCCCTGCAGGGGCGGCAGGATGCCCATTACCGCGCCCTGCTGGCCACCATAAAGGCGGGCCGCGCCGAACTGCTGCGCCTGCACCGCAGTGGGGAGATTCATGACGCCGTGCTGCACCAGCTTGAACATGAACTCGATTTGCAGCAGATGACGGCGGAAGGGGCTTTGATCTGAGCGTGTTTTTGGATTGTCTGTCTGGTGGTGACGTGTCTTGCCACCGTGTTTGTGTGCAGCGGCGGGTTATTGCAATGCGGCTATGTTCGGGTGCAATGACCACGCGATGACTGTTCCGACCGCTTTCCTGCCCCTGCGCCTGCGGGCTTTCTTATGTTCCCCCGCAGGCGGGGCCTGCGCGTTGCTGCTGGCATCCGTTCTGGGCTTCGGGCTGGCCAATTCGCCATGGGCCGGGGCTTACGGGGCGGTGGTGCACTGGCCGCTCAGCGTTTCCATTCTGGGTGCGCAGGGGCCAGACACCTTGGGTGCCTGGGTATCTGACGGGCTGATGGCGCTGTTTTTCCTGACCATCATCCTCGAAATCAGGCACGAAATCAGCGATGGCCATCTTTCCTCACGCTGCAAGGTCGCCCTGCCGCTGATCGGGGCGGTGGGCGGCATGGTGGTTCCGGCGCTCATCTACGCTGTCGTGACCCGTGGCGCGGCGGAGGCGGCGCGCGGGTGGGCCATACCGATTGCGACCGATGCCGCCTTTACCCTGCCCATCATCGTGCTGCTCGGCGCGCGCGTGGCCCCTGCGGCACGGGTGTGGCTCATGGCGCTGGCCGTGTTTGATGACCTGCTGGGCATCGGGGTGATTGCGGTCTTTTACGGCTCCGCGCCCTGCTGGCCCGCGCTGGGGGGTGCCTGCATGGTGCTGGCCGGGCTGGTTGCGGCCCGTCGTTGCGGGGTGGTCAATGCGGGTGTGTACGGGCTGGGTGGCGTGCTGTTATGGGGCCTGTGCGTGCGCGCGGGCGTGCAGCCAACGCTGGCGGGTGTGGCGATTGGCGCGTGCCTGCCCGCCGCGCTGGCGCGACCGGGGCTGAACGCGGTTGTGACATGGGGGGTGCTGCCGCTGTTTGGTTTCCTCAATGTAGGCGTGTCGCTTGCGGGGGCGCATATGGGCATGCTGCTGGCGCCCGTGCCGCTTGGGGTCATGCTGGGGCTGGTGGTGGGCAAGCCCGTGGGCGTTTTTGGCGCGAGCATACTGGCGGCGAGGCTGGGGGTGGCAAGCCTGCCGGAGGCCACCTCGCGGCACATGCTGTTCGGGCTTTCGCTTTTATGCGGCATTGGCTTTACCATCAGCCTGTTCATTGCCAGCCTTGCCTTTACGGACCCGGCCCTGGTGGGGGCGGCGAAGCTGGGCATATTCGCAGGCTCCCTTATCGCTGCGCTGTCGGGTTGGGTGTGGCTGCGTTTCAGGGGCAGACCATAGAAGTTTTGGGTGAAGCTTTTTTCAAAAAGCTTTGGAAAGCACGTCGCCTTTTTGAAAAAAAAGGGGGCACCCAAAAACGTTTGCTTTATCAATTCGCCTTGCCGGGGCGGTCTTCCATTACGCTCGCCAGCAATGTTGCAAGCCAGTCGGCAAACACCTGCACCCGGCGCGACAGATGGCGGCGGTGCGGATAGAGCAGCGCCATGGGCATGGGTTCAGGCCGCCAGTCGGGCATGACGTCAATGAGTTCGCCTGCTGCAATATGGTGGCGCACGTCATAGGCGGGCACCTGTATCAGCCCCAGCCCAGCCAGGGCACAGGCCACGAGGGCTTCGGCGCTGTTGACCGTAACCCGGCCCGGCATCTGCAAACTGTGCACCGTGCCGCCCGCCATCCATTCCCATGCTTCCACCCGGCCAGTGGCGGGCGAGGCATAGCGCACGGCCTCGTGCCGGGGCAGGTCGGCAGGTGTGCGCGGCGTGCCCCTGTGGGCCAGATAGGCGGGGCTGGCCACGTTGACGAGCGGCAGTTCGCCCAACTGCCGCGCTATCAACGCTGAATCCGCCAGCGGGCCGACACGCAGCGCGCAGTCGATCCCGTCCTCGATCAGGTTCACGGTGCGGTCGCTGACGCCAAGCTCGATGTCGATATCGGGGTAGTCGCGCAAAAAGGCGGGCAGGGCCGGGGCTACGATCAGTCGTCCGATGCGGCCAGGCAGGTTGACACGCAACTGGCCACGCGGCGCGGTGCGGTCCTTGCGGAACAGGGTTTCGGCTTCCTCCACATCCGCCACCAGCCTGATGCAGTGCTCATAGAACGCGGTGCCATCAGGCGTGGGAGTGACGGAGCGGGTGGTGCGGGCGAGCAGCCTTGTGCCCAGCCGGTTCTCGAGTTCCTGTATGGCGGCCGAGACCGAGGAGCGCGGCATGTTGAGCGTATTGGCCGCCCGGGTGAAGCTTGCGGTTTCCACCACGCGGGCGAAGATACGGAACAGGTCGATACGATCCATGGCAACCCCGGCACGCATTGGGTGTTTGTTCGTTATTCCTGACAGGTATTGTCAGAAACAGGAACTTTATAGCCTGATCCTAACTGATACTGTGCGGATAGCAAAAGCGCTACCCGCGCTTGCCACGCATGAACGGAGGCTTGATATGGTCGATCACAGGATCAAGGGTAAGACGGTTCTCATAACAGGTGGGGCCAAGAACCTTGGTGCGCTCGTGGCGCATGACCTTGCGGCCCATGGCGCAAAGGCCATTGCCATTCACTACCACAGCGCAGCCGCGAAACCCGAGGCCGAGAAAACGCTCGCGGCGCTGAAGGCGGCTGGCGTGCATGCCGTGGCCTTTCAGGCCGACCTGACCGCAAATGGCGCGGTCGCCAAGCTGTTTGCCGATACGGTCGCCGCCATCGGTCGCCCCGACATTGCCATCAATACCGTGGGCCAGGTGCTCAAGAAGCCGATTGCCGAGACGACCGAGGCCGAGTTCGATGCCATGTTTGCGGTCAATACAAGGGTTGCGTATTTCTTCATCAAGGAAGCGGGCATCCATTTGAAGGATAACGGCAAGCTGCTCACCCTCGTCACCTCGCTGCTTGGGGCCTATACGCCGTTCTATTCCACCTATGCGGGCTCAAAGGCGGCGGTCGAGCACTTTACCCGCGCGGCCTCGAAGGAATATGGCGCGCGCGGCATTTCGGTCAACGCGATCGGGCCGGGCCCGATGGATACCCCCTTCTTTTACGGGCAGGAAGCGCCCGAGGCCGTGGCCTATCACAAATCGGCCGCAGCGCTTTCGCCCTTCAGCCGGACCGGCCTGACCGAGATCGAGGATATAGCCCCCTATATCCGTTTCATCGTATCGGAAGGGTGGTGGATGACCGGCCAGACCATTCTGGTCAATGGCGGGTACACCACCAAGTAGGCCGCGGGCGGCGGGGCAGGCGCTACTGGTACCCCGCCGCCTGTAATTCAAACAGTTCCGCATAGCGCCCGCCCAGGGCCAGGAGCTGTTCATGCGTGCCTGCCTCCCGCACGCGCCCGTGTTCAAGCACCACGATGCGGTCTGCCGTGCGCACGGTGGAGAAACGGTGCGAGATGACCAGCGCCGCCTTGCCCCGGCGCAGCGCGCGCAGGCGCTCGAACACATCCGTCTCGGCCCGGGCATCAAGGGCGGAGGTCGGTTCATCAAGGATCAGCAGGTCGGCATCACGCATATAGGCGCGCGATATGGCGATTTTCTGCCATTCGCCGCCTGACAGGTCGCGCCCCTGCGCCACCCGCTTGCCCAATGGCTGGTCAAGGCCCATGGGCAGCCTGGCCAGCACGCCATCGGCCAGCCCCTCATGGGCGGCGGCGGTGATGCGCGCGGTATCATCAAGCGCCTCGATCCGGCCCACGGCAATGTTTTCCGATGCGGTCAGGCTGTAGCGGATGAAATCCTGAAAGATCACGCCGATATGCGCGCGCAGCTCGGCAAGGTCCATGTCGCGCAGGTCAACGCCATCAACCGTGATCCGCCCCTCATCAGGTTCGTAAAGCCGGGTGAGCAGCTTGACGATGGTGGTCTTGCCCGCACCATTCTCACCCACCAGCGCCACCGTCTCGCCCGCGCCAATGTGCAGGTTCAGGCCGCGCAGGGCCCACCTGTCCGTGCCGGGATAGCGGAAGCCCACATTCTCGAAATGAATGCCGTGGCGGATGGGGGAGGGGAAGGGTTTTGCCACGGGTGGCGAGAGAATGGCCGGGCGCAGGTCGAGAAAAGCGAAGAAATCATCGAGGTACTGCGCCTGGCTGGCGGTTTGCGTCACCCCCAGCAGCAGGCTCGACAGCAGCCCGTGCAGCCGCAAAAACGAGCCTGACAGGAAGGTCAGGTCACCTACCGAGAAGCGTCCGCGCACCGTATCCCATACAATCACGACATAGACGCCATAATATGCCACCGAGCCGATGGCGGCGAACGCCCCGCTCCACGCAAACCGGCGCAGCGCCAGCCTGCGGTTCTGTTCCAGCACGGTGGCCGCAGCCGCGCTGAATCGCCCGACCAGAAAGCCGCCAAGGCCAAACAGCTTGAGTTCCTTGGCATGTTCCGCGCTGGAGCCGACATGGCGCAGGTAGTCCATCTCGCGGCGCTCGGCGGTCTTGGCGCGGATCAGGCGGTAGCCCTCGGCGTTGAAATGGGCCTCCCCCGCAGCCGCAGGCAGCAGGGCGATGAGCAGCACCACCACCAGCCACGGCGCAAACGCCATGACCCCCGCCGCCAGCACCAGTGCCGTAACCGCGGTCTGGGCAATATTGAACAGTTGCACCAGCAGGTTGTTGCGCCCCGAAGCCTGGCGGCGCGCGCGCTCGAGCAGGTCCTGCAATTCGCTTGATTCGAACTGCTGCAGGTCGAGCGTTGCGGCATGTTCCATCAATGCCAGGCTGACAGAATTGATGTAGCGCTCATTGAGCAGCCCATCGACCAGCGAGATGGCGCGTGATGTCAGGTCCGACAAAATGATGAGCGCGAATTCCAGCGCGATCCACAGTTCCAGCCGCATCGCCGGGCCATGCAGCGCCCAGTGCGCGAGTGAGCCGGCGGGCATGGCATGGCCGCTAAGGCGGATGACCTCATCAACAATCAGCTTGCCCAGATACAGCGCCAGCGGCGGCTGGATGGCCTGCGCCAGCCGCAGGCCGATGCTGGCCACTGTCAGCGCCGGGCTGCATCGCCAGATCTGGCGGAACATGCGCGGCACATGGGCATATACGCCAAAGCGCCGCTTCAGCCGCGCAGCCCAGGGTTGATGCGTTCGGGACTGGTGCATTCGGGGCCGGGGGGAAGAGGGGCGCGACGGGTGGGTCTCAGCGTTCAATCAGTCTGTGCTCCCGATAAAAAGCTGTTTGAAACCAACTTATTGACAAAAAAGGTTTCACGCACCGTCTTTTTTCAAAAAAGCGGCATGTCGTACACGATGCGTGG
Organism: Komagataeibacter melomenusus; assembly: GCF_013155395.1. GTDB lineage: Bacteria > Pseudomonadota > Alphaproteobacteria > Acetobacterales > Acetobacteraceae > Komagataeibacter > Komagataeibacter melomenusus. The sequence continues at coordinate 16,935 of NZ_JABJWC010000017.1, forward strand.
GGCATGGACATGAAATCCATGCACCGACCCTGAATGGCCCCTGTTTTTTATCCCCTTATCTTGTTTAGTATTTGTGCAATAATATACCATGAAATATCAATATCTTCTACGTATAGATTATCGAGTTCATCCTTTCCGCTCAGGAATGGAGGTATTTTATAGGAAACACATTCATTGTATTTCAATGATAAACCGGTTTCTTTCTGCCATTCCGCGAAGAAACCTTCCGCCAGGGTAGCATCGCCATATCTGACCAGTTCATCATTGTGGAATGAAATAATATCGCCTTCAATCTTGAACACATCGCCTGTTTCCGGTTCAAACAGCAATATATGATCGCCTTTTCGCGGGTTTTGGGTCGCAAATGCCCTGCCGAGCCAATCATATCCAAAGCATACCATTGTTTTTTCGTAGGCAGGGAATGCCTTGCAAATGCGTTCTGACCATGTCTTGACGTCTTTCGGCTTTACAATTCTATACAAGCCACCGTTAAACGAGTCCCCACCATAATTTTTAAACAGATGGCATAGACTTCCCGCCATGTTGGCAGGATATAGGTCAGTATTATTTTCTTTGCTGCAGTAATAAGAATCTTTTTTGAATTTATCATCAAAGTATTTGAGCATGGTCTTTCTCCTATATTTATTAAATCAGACGCTGACATAAAGCCGGGAAAGTATTTTTTTAATGAACGACAAATTATAACTGTAATATGCATTTAATGCTTTAAAGACTGTTTGAAAGGGCAGGTCCAGAAACACCCTGAAATCATAAAGGAAATTTCAAACCAACCCATTGATGAAAATGCGGATTCCCGGGTGTTGCCTGGATGTATCGTGGGCAGCAGGCCATGATTCCTGGTGGCCTGAATACTTATGGTTATCATCTGCCAGCCTACTTCCTGCTGGGAGCGCATGCGACCTTCAAGCCCACCAAGGGGCCATGGACGGTGTCTGTCTATGCGACCAATCTGCTCAATCGCGATTACTACACCACGGGTGGCATGGCGACGACCACCTATTTCTGGATTCCAGGCACGCCGCGTTTCGTTGGTGGCCGCTTTGGCTTCCAGTACTGAAAAAACGGGGTTAACCACCACCAAGGCAGGCTGCACGATATTTATGAAACAATACCTGCACCCTGAAGTAAAAAATAACAATGGCCCTGCCTTGCACGCCGAACGGGCAAGGCAGGGATTGCAGGATTGAATTATCTGGCAGGCAGCCCCTGCTCGGTGATTTCAGCCAGAATGGAAGCGCCGTAAACCAGGGCTTCATCATTGAAGTTGTATTCCGGGTGATGCAGCATCTGGCTTGCACCATTGCCAAGGCACATATAGGCCCCCGGCACCTTGTGCAGCATATAGCTGAAATCTTCTGATGCCATGACCGGTTCCATATCGCATTTCACGTTGCTGGCGCCGCAAATACGGCTTGCGGCCCGGATCATCATATTAGTGCTGGCAGGATCATTGACGGTAGGCAGGAACTCGACCGGATGTGAAATCTCGACCGTGGCGCCAAAAGCATTGGCAATGCCTGTTGCGATCTCCTTCATGCGCTCGCGGATCTGATGCAGCACCTCTGTATCGAGGCAGCGCAACGTGCCGCTGATGGTAACGGAATCCGGTATGACGTTCGAGGCATGCCCCCCTTCAATACGGGTTGCGCTGATAATGGCTTCCTTTGATGCGGGAATATTGCGTGAAACAATGGATTGCAGCGCGGTAATGATGTGGCAGGCCGTCAGCATCGGATCAATCGCGCTTTCGGGGCGGGCGGCATGCGAGCCCTTGCCTTTGACCAGAATTTCAAAAAAACCGCCTCCCGCCATGACAGGCCCGGTATTGATGGCGCATTTTCCCACGTCCAGGCCGGGCCAGTTATGCATGCCAAAAATATGATCGCAGGGAAAATCCTCGAACAGGCCATCCCGTATCATGGCGCTCGCGCCCCCGCGCCCTTCTTCCGCCGGTTGGAAAATGAAGTTGACAGTGCCATCAAACTGCCGGGTTTCCGCCAGGTAACGCGCAGCGCCGAGCAGCATGGTCGTGTGCCCGTCATGCCCGCAGGCATGCATTCGGCCTGCGTTCCGGCTTTTGTAGGGAACAGCGCCCAGTTCATCCATCGCCAGCGCATCCATGTCTGCCCGCAGGCCAATGGCGGCAGGCGAGGTGCCATTTTTCAGCACGCCCACAACGCCGGTGCCGCCAATGCCCCGATGCACGGCAATGCCCCATTTCTGCAGCAGGCCGGCAACAATATCGGACGTGCGGAATTCTTCCATGCCAATTTCAGGGTGGGCATGGAAATCATGACGGATATCCGTCAGGTCTTTTCGGTAGGTACCGATTTTTTCGAGAGCGGTCATTCGTTCCTGGCCTGTTTTATTTATACTGAAAGACAGCATGAATCGTTCAACATGATAGCACACGAAGAAGTAAAGTCTTTCACATATGTTATAGGCAAGCAATGAGATTGCCCTGCATGCCTGTGAAGGCAGCTATTAAAAAATGTAAATGCGTGATTTTTTTAGGCATTCAGTGCACGCTGCTTGTTGTTTTCAGGCAACAGACATGGCCAGAGGGCCAAAAAAACATTATGTGTCCGCCCAGACGATATTCATAATGATGAAAGAATGAGATAAATAATCCATCAACAGGATACATCATTATTTTTCCAGAACAGACATCGCGTGCCATCATATTGCGTGCGCAAGATCCAGGGGAGCCGCCGTTTTGCAGGGTCAGTCGAGGAAAATTCATAATCTCGTTGCAGCAACAATCGGAAATACGCTGGAATTTTATGATTTCACGGTTTACGCTGCCTTTTCTACCATCATATCGCAGGTTTACTTCCCCGTAGGCAATCCCGGGCTGGCGCTGCTTCTGTCCACCATCATTTTTGGCATCGGCTTTCTCTCCCGCCCGATCGGGGCGGTCGTGATGGGCGCGTTTGCCGACCAGTACGGGCGCAAGCGGGCCATGACGCTGACCATCTGGCTCATGGCGCTGGGCAGCCTCATGATTGGCGTGCTGCCGGGCTATGCCACCATTGGCCTGACCGCGCCAATCCTGCTGACGGTGGCGCGCCTCATACAGGGTTTTTCCACTGGCGGCGAAATGGGCAGCACCACGGCATTCCTTGTCGAATCCTCGGCGCAGGACCGCATTGGCCTTGCGGCAAGCTGGCAGATTGCCACCCAGCAGGTCGGCACGATCATTTCCGGCATCTGTGGCATTGCGCTGGGGTTGACCATGTCATCGGCGCAGATTGCGGGCTGGGGGTGGCGCCTGCCTTTCATCTTCGGGGCCATCATCGCGCCCGTCGGGTTCTGGATACGTCGCAATGTGGATGAAACGCTTCAGCCAAGCCAGACCCTGCGCAGCATGGGGGCCACCATCCGGCATATCTTTACACACATGCCCGGGCGGATCTGCCTTTGCGTCCTGCTTACGGCGGGGGGGACCATTTCACAGTATTTTTTCCTTTACGGCACCATTTTCGCCATACATGATTTTCACTTTCCAGAAACTTTTTCAATATCGATCAATATCGCCCTTGGCCTGGTCGGTTTTCCGGCCGCGCTGCTGGGGGGGTATCTGAGTGATCATTACAATCCCTATGTCATCACGCTCTCGGCACGACTGGTCCTGTGTGTTCTGTTCTTTCCGGCCTTCATGTTCCTGCTGGCCTATCCGTCGCCTTTTGTGTTTACCGTTGTGCTGATGGTGCTCATGGCGCTGCATGCCCTGGCAAGCGGGGCCAGCCTGCGCGTGTTGCCCGATCTGTTTCCCATGAGCGTGCGCACGCTTGGCACCGGCCTGTCTTATTCGCTCGGCGTCACCATTTTTGGCGGTACGGCGCAGCCCATATTCACGCTGCTGATCTCCAGAACCGGCAATAACCTGTCATGGATATACTTTGTCGTGGGCATGCTGCTCGTTTCCTCGCTGTCTCTCGTGTTCCTGTGGCGCATGCCCGCCACACAGGAAGGTGAACATGAACGTGTCGGGCAGGGAGTGTCATGACCCGATGGCGTGGCCTGTATTGGTCTCATCATGATTTTACGTAACAGTTTGACGTTCTGCGCCAGTAAACCGGACGGGGTACAATCATGACATCCTTGCTCGACGAAATAAAATCATGGGTTGAAACTGAAAGCCCGACCAGTAATTCCGCCGCCGTCAACCGCATGATGGACCTTGCGCAGGAGACCGCGCGACGGGCGGGATTGGGCCATGAGCGATTTGCCGGCACGCAGGGCTATGGGGACCACGTTCTTGTCTTTGCCCCCGATGATGATCGCACCCGGCCCGGCATCCTGTTGCTGAGCCATCTGGATACGGTGCATCCCCTTGGCACCCTCAGCCATAAGCTGCCCTACCGTATTGAAGGCGACCAGGCTTTTGGTCCGGGTATTTATGACATGAAAAGCGGTGCGCTCATGGCGCTTGCGGCATGGCGCGAACTGATTGCCGAAGGAAGCGCGACCCCCTTGCCAATCCGGCAGCTTTTTGTGTCGGATGAGGAAATCGGCAGCACGTCCTCACGCGGCCTTATCGAAACCCTTGGCCGCAAGGCACGCTATGTTCTGGTTACGGAACCCGCCCGCCCTGGTGGCGAGGTGGTGACAGGGCGCAAGGGCACGGCCCGTTTCAGCCTGCATGTGGCTGGCAGGCCGGCGCATTCGGGCACGCATCATGCCCAGGGCCGCAGTGCGGTCAAGGAACTGGCGCGGCAGATTCTCGATCTGGAAGCCCTGACCGATCCGGCACGTGGCATTACGGTTAATGTCGGCATCATTCATGGCGGAACGGGCGCCAACGTGGTGCCGGGAGAAGCCACGGCGGAGATTGACATGCGCATGCCCGACAATGCCACGGGCATGCCCGTTGTCGAGCGCATACTGGCGTGTCAGGCCCATGATCCCGATGTTACGGTTACGGTAACCGGGGGCATCAACCGGCCCGGCTACAGCAAGGATGCGGGCATTTCGGCCCTGTTCAACCATGCAGCGCATCTTGCCGCGGAGCTGGGCATCGACCTGCGTGATGTTTCATCCGGTGGCGGCAGCGACGGCAATTTTACCGCAGCCCTCGGCGTGCCAACGCTGGATGGATTGGGGCCGGTTGGGGCAGGGGCGCATACGTTGCATGAACATATACAGATTTCCTCAATCCAGCCCCGCAAGCAACTCCTGCGCCGCCTGCTCGAAACGCTGCGCTAAAAGCGTCCGTAACCCTTTACTCTGAAACCGGTTTTTCGTGCTGTGCCGCCGGGCCTGCTTCCACCTGCCCGTTCCCATTAGTATCAGCGCTTGCGGGCAGGGGCAGGCCCATATGGTGCGTGCCCTTGCGTCTGGCCAGCTTTATCTGGCGTTCGCGTTCGGCATAGCGCTGGCGCTGGGCCTCGGTGCGGTCCGTCGTGCAATGCGGGCAGCGCACGCCTTCCTCATAGTCGGCGGAGTGGCGGTCCGCTGCGCTGAGCGGCGTGCGGCAGGCGTGGCAGATGTCGAACGTGCCGGGGGCCAGCCCGTGGCCTACGCTTACGCGCTGGTCAAATACAAAGCATTCGCCATCCCACAGGCTCTGGGCCTCGGGCACGGTTTCAAGGTATTTCAGGATGCCGCCTTGCAGGTGAAACACATCCTCCACCCCTTCGGCGCGGACAAAGGCGGTGGCTTTCTCGCAACGGATGCCGCCGGTGCAGAACATGGCGATCCTTGGCGTGCGGCCTTCGTGCAGCAGTTCGGCGTGGCGTGCGCGGAACCATTGCGGAAATTCGCGGAAGGTTTTCATGCCCGGATCAATCGCGCCGCGAAAGGTGCCGATCGCCACCTCATAGTCATTGCGCGTGTCGATCACGATGGTGTCGGGGTCTGAAATCAGGGCGTTCCAGTCCTCGGGCGGCACGTAATGGCCTACGTCGCGCCGTGGGTCGAGGCCCGCGATGCCCATGGTCACGATCTCGCGCTTGATGCGCACCTTCATGCGGTGAAACGGCAGCGCGGGCGCGCGCGAGAACTTGACCTCAAGGTCAGCGCAGCCGGGCAGGGCGCGGATGGTGGCCAGCATGGTGTCAATCGCCGCATCCGTTCCGGCAATGGTGCCATTGATCCCTTCATGCGCCACCAGCAGGATGCCGCGTATGTCCAGCGCGTGGCAGGCGGCAAGCAGTTGCTCGCGCACGGCGGCGACATCCGCAAACGGGGTGAAATGATAAAGGGCCGCGACACGGATGGGCAGGTCTGCCACAGAAGACGCGGAAGAAGGGGATGGATCTGTCACTCTGGCAACCCTGCGCTAGAAACGGCCACATGCATGCGGATACATGACGCCATGCTATATAGCCGAACCGCGGCGTGAATGCACCATGCGCCACAACGCCAGCAGGACCTGCAAACATGACGGATGACCTGACAGGGAATCTCTTTTACCGCCGCGATGACTGGGAGCATTTCCTGCTGGATATGGTCTCGGGTGGCGATTTTTCCGATATCAGCACATTTGTCGACCAGGTCTATCCCCCCGGTGCGGCCGGGGATTTTGACCTGCTGCTGTACAAAGGCCAGAAACTGGCCCTGCGTGGCACGCGCCTCATCGGGTTTGAAAAAGAGGGGTGCATCGTCTTCCCCTCCTTCGGCATCGAGGTATGGGCGCATGTCGCACCCATGCGAACCCTGATCGCCCATCATATCGCCTATATGCAGGCCATCAGGGCGGCCTGGGTGGGCTTTGTGCAGGAGACGGGGCATATCCGCGCCGCCATCTGCAAGGCTGTGGCCGAGATCGATGCCGGTCTGTGCGTGCGCTTTGACAGCCAGCATAATGCCTACGTGCTCAGGGGCGGGCATGTCATTGCAACGGCCAATATCATCAACAGCGCGGATATTCCGCCTGTGGTTGACAGGGCTGGGGAGAACCTCAAGGCAGGTCTCATCCTGCCCGTTGATGTGCCGGAGGAAGACATCACACCGCCGCCCCCATTGCGGCAGTTCCACTTTCCGCGTGACGTGCCCTGCATTGAGGCCTACCACATCGCAAGGAAAACAGGGATCGATCCGGATGAAATTCCCTTCTGAACAGCAGCCCCTTTACGCCCGCGCGGAAATGGTGGACGACCACGCCCGGGCCTGTCCGCAAGGCCCGCTTCGTTGTTCTTCTCGCGCCGTGTGGGGCATGCCATGACCGTAACCATTTATCATAACCGTGCCTGCGGCACCTCGCGCAACGTGCTGGCCCTGATCCGGGAGGCCGGGATCGAGCCGGTCGTGGTGGAATACCTCAGGACACCACCCACGCGGGCCGAACTCGATGTGCTGGCCAGCAGGCTGGTCGTGCCGGTGCGTGCGCTTTTGCGCGAGCGTGGCACACCCTATGCCGAACTCGGGCTGGATAACCCCGCGCTGGGTGACGGGCAGATCCTTGATGCCATCGCCGCCCACCCCATCCTGCTCAACCGCCCCGTTGTCATGACCGACACACAGGCCCGCCCATGCCGGCCGAAGGAGATTTTGTTCGAGATCCTGCCGCAGGCCTGCCCCGCTTCAGCGTGAACATCACGCCGGGTTTTTGCGGCGCAGGGCGTGGATCAGCATGAAAAACACCGTGGTGCCCAGGCTGGCCAGCGCGGTCATGCGCTGCGAGGGGGTGAGCAGCATCGCCCCGAAAATGACCAGCACGCCCCCCAGCGTTGCGATGTTGATGGCCGGAAAGAACGGCAGCCGGAAACAGGCCCGCTGTGCCGCGGGCATGACCGCGCGGCGGGTGACCACATAGGCCGTGACGATCAGCGAATAGACCAGCAGGATCACGCCCCCACTGCAACTGAGCAGGAAGGAGAACACCGTATCCGGCGCCAGGATGGAGGAAAACGCCACCACGCCCCCCGCCAGTGAATTGGCCATGATGGCATTGACCGGCGTGTTCTGGCTGTTGCGGCGTTGCAGCAGGGCGGGTGCATCGCCATGGCGCGCGAGTTCGGCCAGAATGCGCGATGTGATGTAAAGGCTGGAGTTCATGCAGGACAGCACCGCCGTCAGCACCACCACCCGCATGCACGCCGCCGCCCCCGGAATGCCCATGACCTGCATGGCCGCCACAAAGGGCGAATGGCCGGGCACAATGGTCCACCACGGCACGATCATCAGGATCAGCGCAATGGACAGGCTGTAGAACAGCATGATGCGCGTGCCGAGGCTGCGGGTGACATGCGCTACGTTTTTGGCCGGTTCGGCGGATTCACCGGCGGCCACGGTCGCGATTTCCGAGCCGATCATGGTGAACAGGAGGGTGGGGATGATGGACAGCACCCCCAGCCCGCCATGGGGAAAAATCCCGCCATGACCCGTTACATTGCGCATGACCGGCACGCCGGGGCCAAAAACATGCGCCACGTACAACCCGCCCGCCACCACAAAGGCCACGATGCTGCTCACCTTGATGAGCGAGAGCCAGAACTCGCATTCGCCAAAAATATGCACCGCCATGCGGTTGATCAGGTTCAGTGCCACGATCAGCGCCGTGGCCAGCACCCACACCGGCAGCCTGATCCAGTCCTGCAGCAGGATCGCGCCTGCAATCGCCTCGCTGCCCAGCGCCACCAGCCAGAAGAACCAGTACAGCCACCCCGTGGTAAATGCCGCCCCGTTTCCGTGGGCGGCGCGGATATATTCCACGAACGATCCCTTGCCCGGGCTTGCAATCACCATTTCCCCCAGCATGCGCATGACGAGCATGACCAGCATGCCCACCGCGACAAAGCCCAGCAGCACCGCAGGCCCCACCGCCGCAATGGCCGCACTGCTGCCCACGAACAGCCCGGCCCCGATCGCGCCGCCAAGCGCAATCATGATGATGTGGCGCTGCCGGAGCATGGAGGCTGGCCGGGCGGGGCAGGGGAGCGTGCCGTCAGTCATGGTGCCTGCCATCCTGCCCGCACGGAGCGCGTAACGGGGCGGCGGAAATATGCCTGGGCCGGATGCATCCCCACAGGCGTCTCAACGGGCGCCCATTGCAATGCCCGGCCCGCGTGGCCCTGCTGGCAGAGCTGTAACCGTTTCACTTTCATCCGCACCATTAGGACAGGAAGCCGCATGGCCTGTAAAGGGCGGCAGGGTCAGGCCGTGATGTCATAACACGCTGGTTTTCCAGTAGAAGGCAGGTGCCTCCGGCCCTGTTGCAGGGCATGGCGCGTTCAATGGGCCCGGTAGTCATGACGCATGGGGTGTTCTACATGCTATGGCCATGAATGCGTCACGATCCGTTACCATTATCGTCAACCCTGCTGCTGCTGCCGGGCGGCGGCGTTCGGGCCATGCCACCCGTCTTGCCGCGGCCCTGCGCCGCGCGGGTGTTGCGGTGCAGATCGTGCACACGCGCGACCGGGGGCATGCCACCGAGCTGGCGCGCGCGGCAGTGCGCCATGGCGGGTGCAGTCATGTCGTGGCCACCGGCGGCGATGGCACCGTGGCCGAAGTGGCGCGCGGGCTGGCAGGCTCCGATGTGGTGCTGGCGGTGCTGCCCGTTGGCACGGCCAACGTGCTGGCGCGCGAACTCGATCTGCCGTTTGATGAAAGAACGCTTGCGCGCGGCATCATCGCAGGCACCACTACCACCGTGTGGCCGGGCGTGCTGCATACGGCGCAGGGTCCATCGCTTTTCGTGCAGATGGCGGGGGTGGGGTTTGATGCCCATGTGGTCCACACCGTCTCGCCACGGCTGAAGAAGGCGGTGGGCCGCGCGGCCTATGTGGTGTCCGTGCTGCGGGCGCTGTGGGGCTACCGCTATCCGGTCCTGCGCGTGGAGGTGGATGGCGTGATGCATGGAGCCTCGTCCGCCATCATCTCCAAAGGCGCGCTGTATGCCGGCCGGCATGTGCTTGCCCCTGTTTCCATGCAGGGGGAAAAGGCGTTTTCCGTCGTGCTGTTTGGCAATGCCGGGCCATGGGCGACCCTGCGCTACGGGCTGGCCCTGCTGTGCGGCACCCTGCCACGGCAGAAGGACGTGACGGTGCTGCGGGCCAAGACGGTTGCCATTCCCGCGCCCACCGGCCTGCCTGTGCAGAGCGATGGCGACGCGCATGGCCACACCGCCATCCGGGCGGATATCAATGACCGGCCCCTCCGCATCGCCATTTGTCCGCCTGCGGGGTAAGGCCAGGAAAATCCCTCCCCAAACCGGGGCAGGGCGTGATAGGTTCCCGCCCGCCATGACAACCCATATGATGATCGAACTGATCGCTGTGCTGACCGCCGTGCGGGGGGATGTTCCCCAGGTCATGACCATCGACCATGGGCGGCAACTGCCTTCCGGCCCGCTGGAAAGCACGCATCGCTCGTTGCAGGCAGGCGTCAGGGCATGGGTCGAGCGCCAGACCGGCCACCCCATCGGGCATGTCGAGCAGCTTTACACCTTTGCCGATCACGACCGCATCCTTGCCACCACGCAGGGGCGGATGATCGCCATCTCCTATCTCGCCCTCACGCGCAGCCACGCGGGCGAGACGGGGTGGCGCGACTGGTACGACTACTTCCCGTGGGAGAACTGCAAGAGCGACGAGGGCCGCGCCTGCCTGGCGCTGATCGAGCGCCTGCTGTGCCACTGGGTGGCGGGCATGGGCCATGCCGCCGAGCGCGTGCGGCAGTGGCAGCGCTGTGTCAGCCTGTTCGCCATTGGTGACATGGTGGCCTGGAATGACGAACTGGTGCTCCAGCGCTACGAGCTGCTGTATGAGGCAGGGCTGGTGGCCGAGGCAGGCTGCCCGCCCGATCGCGCCGTGCCGGGGCAGTCCATGCACCATGATCACCGTCGCATTCTGGCAACAGCCATGGCGCGGCTACGTGCAAGAATACGTTATCGCCCGGTTGTGTTTGAACTGATGCCCGAGGCTTTCACCCTGCTTCAGCTCCAGCGCGTGATGGAAAGCCTGTCGGGCGTGCATGTGCACAAGCAGAATTTCCGCCGCCTGATCATGCAGCAGCAACTGGTTGAAGAAACGGGCGAAATCGAGGAACGCACCGGCGGTCGCCCGGCCCGTCTTTTCCGCTTCTGTGGCGAGGTGCGGCAGGCGCGGCAGTTTGTCGGCACCAAGATTCCGCTGGTGCAGCCCTGAGGGCGGCCGGGCACACCTCACGAAAATCCTGATTGACAAGCGGGCTGTTTCGCTCTGGAAGTGTGGGGCCGGTCCCTGCGGCCTGACTTATACTCAATATGAGCATAAATGGCATGCGGGAATGGGAAGGGAGAACAGGCATGAACCAGATTGCGCCACGTGGCAAAACGGACGGGCTGTATGACCGGGTGCGTCATCTGGTCCCCGAGATGGAATGGGAAACCTTTGTCGAGGACATCCGCGCGATCGAGACCCTCAAGCGCGAGCGCAACGCCGTCATTCTGGCGCATAACTACCAGACGCCGGAAATCTTCCATTGCGTGTCCGATATCCGTGGCGACAGCCTCGCCCTGGCGCGTGAGGCGCAGAATACCGATGCCGACGTGATCGTGATGGCGGGCGTGCATTTCATGGCCGAGACCGCCAAGATGCTCAATCCGCACAGCACGGTGCTGATCCCCGACCTCAGGGCCGGCTGCTCGCTTGCCGATTCCATCACGGGGGCCGACGTGCGCCTTCTGCGCCAGCGCTATCCCGGCGTGCCGGTGGTAACGTATGTGAACACCTCCGCCGAGGTGAAGGCCGAGAGCGACATCTGCTGCACCTCGGGCAATGCCAAGCGCGTGGTGGAAAGCCTGGGCACGGACCGGGTCATCATGATTCCCGATGAATATCTCGCCCGCAACATCGAGGCCGAGACCGGCATCAAGATGATTACATGGGCAGGCCACTGCGAGGTGCATGAGCGCTTTACGCCCGGCGAGATCGAGCGCATGCGCGCCGACCATCCCGGCCTTGTGGTGCTCGCCCACCCCGAATGCCCGCCCGAGGTGGTGGCGGTGTCGGATTTCAGCGGTTCCACCGCCATGATGGATGATTACGTGCGCGACCATAAGGGTGGGCGCATCCTGCTGGTGACGGAATGCTCCATGAGCGACAACCTGGCCGTGCGCTACCCGCAGACCGAGTTCATCCGCCCGTGCAACATGTGCCCGCACATGAAGCGCATCACGCTGGCCAATATCCGCCAGTCGCTGGAAAACATGACGCATGAGGTCACGCTCGACCCGGAAATGGCCAGCCGTGGCCGCCGTGCCGTCGAGCGCATGCTGGCGATATGACCGCCCGCCCGCCCCTGTCGTCGCTGGTGGGGCAGCCGCTCATCGTGGGCGCGGGGCTGGCGGGGGTGATGACCGCGCTCTCCACCACGCGGCCCTGCGCGCTGCTCTGCGCGGGCCGGCTGGATGCGTTCCGCCCGCCCCATGCCGCAAGCTGGCTGGCGCAGGGTGGCCTGGCCGCAGCCGTGGGCGCGGATGACACGCCCGCCCTGCATGCCGCCGATACGCTGGCCGCAGGGGCGGGCCTGTGTGACCCCGCCATCGTTGCGCGGGTCACCGATGATGGGCCTGCCGCGGTCCGGCGCCTTGCAGCCCTGGGCGTGGCATGGGACCGCAACCCCGATGGCAGCCTGCAACGCGGGCTGGAGGCCGCCCATGCGCGCCGCCGCATCGTGCATGCGGGCGAGGACGCGACGGGGGCCGCCATCATGCGCGCGCTGATCGCCCGCGTGCGGCGCACCCCGCGCATTACGGTCATCGAGCATGCCCATGCGCGTGACCTTGTGCTGCATGATGGCGCGGTGGCGGGGCTGCAGGCCGTTATTGCGGGCACCGAAGTCATCCTGCCCGCCACCGCCATCGTGCTGGCCACGGGCGGCGTGGGCGGGCTGTTTGCCGATACCACAAACCCCGCGGGGGCTACGGGCAGCGGGCTGGCCATTGCCGTGCGCGCGGGCGCCGTGCTGGGCAACATGGAGTTCGTGCAGTTTCACCCCACCGCCCTTTCCGCCGGGGCGGATGGCCAGCGCCTGGGCCTTGTCAGCGAGGCCGTGCGGGGCGAAGGCGCCACCCTGATTGACGAGACCGGCGCCCGCTTTACTGAGGAACTGGCCACGCGTGATGCCGTATCGCGCGCGGTGTGGCGGCACATGATGGCAGGGCACACGGTCTATCTCGATGCCCGCAAGGCCATCGGCGCGGCCTTTACGCAGCATTTCCCCGCCATTTCCGCGCTGTGCGCGGCACACGGCATCGATCCGCTCACGCAGCCCATCCCGGTTCGGCCTGCCGCGCATTACCATATGGGCGGCGTGGTGGTGGACGCCGCCGGGCGTACTGGCGTGCCGGGCCTGTGGGCCGCGGGCGAGGTCGCCTGCACCGGCCTGCACGGGGCCAACCGGCTGGCCAGCAATTCCCTGCTTGAAGCGGTGTCGTTCGGCACATGGATCGGCCAGGCGCTTGACGGCCATGACCGCCCGGCAAGGCCCGTAGCCAGCGAGAAGGCCGATGCGCCCGCCTGGGTGCCTCCGCCGTTTGGCCTGCGGCGGCTCATGAGCCGGTATGCCGGTGTCATCCGCAGCGGGGCGGAGCTTGAGGCCGGGCTGCGGCAGGTGCTGGCCCAGCCACAGGGCGATGCCCGGCTGGTCTGTGCCGCCATCATGCATGCGGCCGTGCTGCGCACCGAAAGCCGGGGCGGGCATTTCCGCAGCGATTATCCGCACACGGCCCCCACGGCCCACACCTCGCGCCTGACACTGGCAGACCTGACCCGCCTGAACGCACAGGTGGCTGCCCCCGTGGCCACGCCCCAATGAAGGAAAGAAACGCCCCCATGCTCCATCCCTTGCCCGACATCATGCTCGAACCCCTCGTGCGCGCGGGCCTGCTGGAGGATCTGGGCCGCGCGGGCGATCTCACCACCGATGCCGTGATCGGGGCGGACGACACCATCGTCCGCGCCGCTTTCGTCGCACGGCAGGAAGGCGTGATCGCGGGGCTGGACATGGCGCGCCTGTCCTTTGCCCTGATGGACCGGCGCATCACATTCACCCCAAAGTTGCGTGATGGCGGCAAGGTCGGGCCGGGTGACGTGCTGGCCATGGTGGAAGGCCCGGCGCGCGGCATCCTGTCAGGTGAGCGGGTGGGGTTGAACTTCCTGTCGCATCTGAGCGGTATTGCGACCGCCACCGCTGCGGTGGTTGACCTTGTGCGGCCTTACCACGCCCGCATCACCTGCACGCGCAAGACCATGCCCGGCCTGCGCGCCATCCAGAAATACGCCGTGCGGGCCGGTGGCGGCAGCAACCACCGTTTCGGCCTGGATGATGCGATCCTGATCAAGGACAACCACCTCGCCTTTGCCGGTGGCGTCAGGCCGGCAGTCGAGCGCGCGCGGGCGGCGGCGGGCCACCTGGTGCGCATCGAGCTTGAGGTGGACACGCTGGAACAGTTGCGTGAGGGGCTTGAGACCGGCGGCGTGGATGTGTTCCTGCTCGACAACATGCCGCCAGCGACTCTGCGCGAGGCAGTGAAACTGGTGAATGGCCGCGCCATAACCGAGGCCTCGGGCGGGATCACGCCCGATACGGTCACCGCCGTGGCCCAGGCCGGGGTGGACCTGATCTCGCTCGGCTGGCTTACGCATACCGTGCGCGTCATGGATATCGGGCTGGATTACCAGCCCTGATCCTGTAGGAAGGAAGGGGTCTGTAACAGAAGGAAACAGCCATGGCCCGTCTTTCCATCCGGTATCCCCGCCGCGTTGCGGCCTCTGCTTTCGCAGCCTGCCTGATGGGTGCAGGCATGGCCCATGCCCAGCCTGACATGCAGCAGCGCATGCAACGTGAGCAGCAGGACGCGCAGCAGCGCATGCAGCGCGACCAGCAACGACAGCAGATGGACCAGCAGTTCCGCCAGCAGCAGATGCAGCTTGACCAGCAGCGCGAGCAGATGCGCCAGCAGCGTGAACAGCAGCGCCAGCAGATGGAGCAGCAGTACCGCCAGCAGGACATGCAGCTTGACCAGCAGGCCCGGCAGATGGGCAACCAGCCCGGCGGCCGCGAACAGATCGAGCGCCAGCGCGAGCAGATGCGCCAGCAGCACGACCAGCAGCGCCAGCAGATGGACCAGCAGTTCCGCCAGCAGGAGGACCAGCTTGGCCAGCAACGCCAGCAGATGCAGATGCAACAACAGCAGCAGATGCAGCAGTTCGGTCAGGGATGGGGCCGGTAAATACGGTCCGGGCCGTGGCGTAAAGACAGGGTTGCGGCCCGCCAGCCCTTTTACCCAAGGGCGAAGATGTCGCGTATGTCCATGCCTGCCGCGATCTCCCATACCCGCACGCTCAATGCGGTAGGCAGGGACTGCGTCAGCCGCGCCAGGCCGACTTCGGGTGCGGCGCATGGCCCCAGCGGGCGCACCTGCAGGCGGCCATGCCCCGTATGGGTGGGCAGGGCTGCAACGGGCAGGATGCTGGCCAGGCGCCCGGCCAGCAGTTCGGCATACAGCACTTCAAGCGAATTGGTTTCCATGACGATGGCAGGCGTCACGCCCGCCCCGCGAAAGGCCGCATCCACGATCTGGCGGGTGCGCATTTCCGTGCTGAGCAGGCAGAGCGGCAGGTCGGCCAGCGTGTGCCATTCCCGCCGGCCCGCGGGCAGCACGAACGGCTCGGCAGCCACGAGCACATGCTGTTCGGTATAGAGCGGCATGGCCTCAAAGGGGCCATCGGGGGGGATCTGGTCAAGATAGACCAGCCCCAGGTCAAGCTGCTGCTGGCGCAGGCGGTGGATGGTGTCGGCACAGGAACCAAGGCGCACCTGCAGGTGCAGGCCGGGAATGGCGGTGCGGAAACTTTCCAGCAGCACGGGCGAGGCCTGGAGCGCAGGCGGCATGACGCCAATCGACAGCGACCCGCCCGCCACCGCCTGCGCGAAGGCGGCCTCCTGCCGCAGGCCATCAAGGGCCGCCAGCGTCTGGCGTGCCCAGTCGAGCACGCGCTGCCCCTCATCGGTCAGGCCGTTGAAGCGGCGGGTGCGGCGGATGATGGTAATGCCCAGTTCGGCCTCAAGCTGGCGTATGGCCGAGGAGAGCGCGGGCTGCGACACGCCGCAGCTTTCCGCCGCGCGGGAGAAGTGCCGGTAGCGATCAAGCGCTATGAGATAGGTCAACTGCCGCAGAAACACGCTACATCCATCCTGATAAGGCTGGCCCCATACTTATATGACAATGGCATGGCGCACCACTGGCCCCGCGCGGCTACCCCGTGGCGATGGATCAGCCGTGCCACCCGCGCCCGGCGCGCGGTCCGGAAGGCATGACAAAATGATATTCATGAAGCGCATGGCACGCCTGCCGTGGCGGCACGGCCGCCACGATCCGCGCCCGTGCAGGCAAAACGGGGGTGCAGGCACTGGCCGGGGCAGGTCTGCGCCCCCTGCGGCATTGACGGCATCGGATGCGATCCCTGATGAATGGCGTAAGCATCATCCAATCCGCCACCATGCCTGATCGGAGCCTGACATGACCGTGCATCTCGCCAATACATCGCTTTTTCGCAAGGAAGCGTTCATCAACGGTGAATGGATTCCGGCGGCGAAAGGCGCATGCCGACCGGTTCACGACCCGGCCACCGGCACCCTTGTGGCGCAGGTGGCGGAATGCGGGGCGGACGATGCGGCGCGCGCCATTGCGGCGGCCGTGGTGGCGCAGGCACAATGGCGCAACCGCACCGGGGCCCAGCGCCAGGTGGTTCTGGCGCGCTGGCATGATCTGGTCATGGACAACCTTGATGACCTCGCCACCCTGATCGTGACCGAGCAGGGCAAGCCGCGCGCGGAAGCGGCGGGCGAGATCCGCTATGCCGCAAGCTTCCTGCTGTGGTTTGCAGCCGAGGCCATGCGCGGCTATGGCGATGTGATCCCCCCCACCAACCCCGCCACCCGGCTGAGCGTGATCCGCCAGCCGGTGGGGGTGTGCGCCGCCATTACCCCGTGGAATTTTCCCGCCGCCATGATCACCCGCAAGGCCGCCCCCGCCCTTGCGGCGGGCTGCGCCATCATCATCAAGCCATCGGAACTGACCCCGCTCACCGCCCTGGCGCTGGCCGAACTCGCCCGCCAGGCAGGCGTGCCCGCAGGGCTGGTGCAGGTCCTGCCCGGTGATGGCGTGCGGCTGGGCAAGGCGCTGTGCGCAAGCCCCGACATCCGCAAGCTGTCCTTTACCGGCTCGACGCAGGTGGGGCGCATTCTCATGGCGCAGTCCGCTCCCACGCTCAAGCGCCTGTCGCTTGAACTCGGCGGCAATGCGCCCTTCATCGTGTTCGGGGATGCGCATATCGAACAGGCCATCAAAAGCGCCATCGCCGCCAAATTCCGCAACGCTGGCCAGACCTGCGTGTGCGCCAACCGCTTTTTGGTGCATGACAGCATCTATGATGACTTCGCCACCCGCTTTGCCAAGGTGGTGGGCAAGCTGCATGTGGGGCCGGGCAGCGAGCCCGGCTCCGCCATCGGTCCGCTGATCAGCACTGGCGCGCGTGACAAGGTGGAGGCCCATGTGCGCGACGCCGTGACAAAGGGCGCGGGCGTGCTGTGCGGCGGCACGCGCGACAGGGCGGGCCCGCTGTTCTACCGCCCCACCGTGCTGCGCGACGTGACGCCGGAGATGCGCATCGCCCATGAGGAAACCTTTGGCCCCGTGGCCCCGCTCATGCGCTTTCATACCGAGGCGGAAGCCATTGCCATGGCCAATGATACGGAATATGGCCTGGCCGCCTATTTCTTCACCCGCGACCACGCCCGCGCCTGCCGCGTGGCCGAAGCGCTGGAATATGGCATGGTGGGCCATAATACCGGCCTGATCTCCAACGAGGTCGCGCCCTTTGGCGGCATCAAGCAGTCGGGCATGGGGCGCGAGGGCTCGCGCTACGGAATGGATGAATACCTGCAGATGAAATATGTCTGCACCGACATTACCGATCCGGGTGCCTGATTACTTTTACATCCGCTTTCAATGGAGTACGATGGCGGCATGAACGAATTCCGCTTCCTTCATGCTGCCGACCTGCATCTTGACAGCCCGCTGCGCGGCCTGGGCGCGCGCTCGGATGAGTATGCCCGCCTGATTGGCGATGCCTCGCGCCGGGCCTTTAGCGACATGATCAACCTTGCCATCAGCAGTGAATGCCGCTTCGTCGTGCTGGCGGGCGACGTGTTTGATGGCGACCTGCGTGATGCGCAGTGCGGGCTGTTCTTTGTCAACGGCATGGCGCGGCTGAAGCAGGCGGGCATCCGCGTGTTCATGATCCTGGGCAACCATGATGCCGAGAACCGTTTTGTCCGCCACCTGCACGTGACCGACAACGTGCACCTGTTCGATACCCGCAAGGCCGAAACACAGGTGATGGACGACCTTGGCGTGGCCGTGCATGGCCGCAGCTTCGGCCGCCGCGACGTGACCGACAATATCGCCCGGCATTACCCCGCCCCGGTGCCCGGCCTGTTCAATATCGGCATCCTGCACACCGCCTGCCAGGGGCGCGAGGGGCATGAGCCTTACGCGCCCTGCACGGTCGAGCAACTGGTCAATCATGGCTACCAGTACTGGGCGCTGGGCCACGTGCACACCCGCGAGATCCTGCATCGCGACCCCTACGTGGTCTATGCGGGCAACCTGCAGGGCCGCCACGCGCGCGAGGCCGGGCCGAAGGGGGCCTCGCTGGTGAGCGTGCGCGCGGGTGCCGTGGTGGACGTGGCCCCGCAGGTGCTTGACGTGGTGCGCTGGGCCAGCGTGCGGGTTGACCTGTCTGCCGCCACCACGCGCGGCGAGATGACCGGCCTGATCCGCCATGCGGTCGAGGGCGTGGTGCATGAGGCAGATGGCCGCCCCATCGCCCTGCGGCTGGAACTGGCAGGGGCCACGGCGCTGCATGCGGGCCTGATCCGCAACGCGCATGACCTGACGCTTGAAGTCGAGACCGTGCTGGCCAGCATCTCGGATGAAATCTGGCTTGAACGCCTCAAGGTCCAGACCCACGCCCCCCCCCGCGCGCCGGTGCTTGATACCTCCACCGGCGGGCGTATTGCCGCCGATATCCGCGCCAGCGCGACCCCGGATGCCCTGCGCGCGGAACTTGATGCCATTCTTGCTGGCGTGTTCGAGCGCATGCCCGCCCAGGCCCGCACCGATGCCCTGCGGGCAGGGCTTGCAGCCGACATCCCCGCCCGCGCGGTCGATCTTGCCCTGTCCCTGGTGGAAAACCCTGAAGAAAGCCGCGATGCATTTTCGTAACCTGCGCATCATCCGTTATGGCGCCATTGCGGATCTGGAGCTGGATTTTGGCGCGGCTCCCGGCCTGCATGTCATTCATGGGCCGAACGAGGCGGGCAAGAGCACCACGCTTTCCGCCATGACGGATTTCCTGTTCGGCATTCCCAACCAGTCCGACGCGGGCGCCGTGTTTGGCAATGACAAGATCCAGCTTGAGGCCAGCCTTGTGCTGGCCAACGGCACCACGCTCGACCTGCGCCGCCGCAAGGGCCGCACCCGCACGCTGGCCGGCCTTGATGGCCAGCCGGTCAGTGATGACGTGCTGGCCCCGGCCCTTGGCGGCATGACGCGCGAGCGCTTTACCGCCCTGTTCGGCCTCAATGACGAAACCCTGCGCAGCGGGGGCGCGGCCCTGCTCAGGGCCAATGGCGATATCGGGCGGCTGATCGTGGAGGCGGGCGGCGGCCTGCGCGCCCTCATGACCCGGCTGGCCGAGATCGATGAACGGCGCGCGGCCCTTTTTACCCCCTATCGATCGGGCAAGCGGGCCTTCTATCAGGCCGCCGATGCCGTCCGCGCGGCACAGGACAGCCTGCGCGATGCCTCGCTTACGCATGATGTCTATACCCGCCATTGCCAGCAGCGTGACGAGGCCCGCCAGCACCGGGCCGATTTTGACCGCGAACAGGCCGAATTGCGCCACCTGCATGCGCGCCTTGAGCAACTGGCAAAAGCGCTGCCGCACCTTCATGCCCTGACCCGGCTGGAAGCCGAGCGCGCAACCCTGGCCGACCTGGCCGCGCTGCCCACCGGCATGGGGGCTGACATTATTGCTGCCCTTGATGGCGTTGCAGCGGCCCGGGCCAGTCATGCCACCGCGTGCGCGCAGGCGCAGCGGCTGCAACGGCAGACGGAAGTGCCCCCCGAGCAGGCCCGGCTGATCGCGCAGGGCGCGCGCGTGGCGCATGTTATCGCTGCAGGGCAGGCGGTCCGCCGCGCGCGCGCGGCCCGGCCCGAACGTGACGCCAAACGCCAGCAGATCAACCTCAGCCTTGCCAGCCTGCGCCAGTGGCTCGACAAGGGGCCGGATGCGGATCTGCGCCAGTTCATGCCCGCGCGCATGGTGCTGGAAGAAATACGCCAGTTGGCCGATGCCCAGATGCAGTGGCGCAATGCCGTGACGGCGCTGGAACAGCAGGTTGCCCACACCGACCTCGACCTTGCGCGCAGGGCGGCCCGCCTCGACACCCTGCGGGCACAGGGGCGTGATCGGCCCGTAGATGCGGATGCCACCGCCTTTGCCGCCCTGCCTGCCGAGATCAGGCGCCTTGAACTGCGCAGGGAGGGCCTTGCCACCCTTCAGCAAAGGCTGGATGAGCGCCTCGGGGCGCTGGGTGTCGGCTCGGTTGCGGCCCTGCAGGCCGTGGCATGTCCCGATACGCAGGCCGTGCGCGAGGCAGGCGAGGGCCAGCAGCGGCTGCGCATCCAGCACGAGCGCATGATCCAGGCGCTGGCCACGGAGCGCGAGCGGCTGGCCAGCCTGCGCCCGGCCCTCGCGCGCCTCGAGCACGCGGGCAGCACCATTACGCCGGAAATGCTGCACGCCGCACGCGCGCGGCGTGATGATGCATGGCACACCATCCGCGATGCCTATCTGGGCATGGACACCACCACGCCACCTGCCACGCGCCAGCACAACGCCGCCATGCTCGAGAGCGCCCTCACGCAGGTGGACAGCCTCTCACGCCAGTTGCTGGCACAGGCCGACCGCCTTGCCCGCATCGAGGCGCTGCGCCACGACATGGCCCAGTGCACTGATACGATTGCCTGCCATGAGCGCACCGTGACTGATACGGCACGGCAGATCGCCCGGCACTGGCAGGAATTCATCACGCCCTTTTCTGCCATCACCGCTCATGCGGCCACCCCCGCGGCGCTGGGCACCTTCGTGCAGCAGCGCAGCGACGTGCTGGCCGAGGCCGAACAGGTCGCCACCGAGCGCGCAGCCCTTGAGCATGAGCACATCAGGCTGGCCGTGCAGCGTGACAGGCTTGCCCATCTGGCCCGCACGCTCGGCGTGGACCCTGACCTGCCGCCCGCCGCCTGCGTGGAGGGCGTGACCCGTGCCCTGCGCCTGCATGCCACCGCGCATGAGGAATATGACCGGCTGCGGCGTGAACATGATGACCTGCTGCCCCAGCGCGCCCAGCTTGGCCAGCAGGCGCAGGCCCTTGAGGCCGAACGGCAGCAATGGGCTGCCCGCTGGGCGCCCGCCATGCAGGCCATTGGCCTGAATGCCGATGCCCTGCCCATGACGGGCCGCGACCTTGCCGATGAATGGGCGGCAGCGCCTGCCGCCATCAGCCAGCTGGGCGAACTGGATGAAGCCACGGCGCAGGCCGCGGCAGATGAAGCCGAACTGGCACGCGGGCTTGACGGGCTGCGCCCCCATCTTGCCTTCAGCCTGCCTGCTGACGCGGCCCTGGCTGCCCATGAACTGGAACAGCACTGGCGCGAGGCCGAGAAGGCCCGCCACCAGCGCGAGGCCCTGCAACCCGAGCTGGACAAGGCCAACCACATGGTGGCGCAGGGCGAGGCTGGCGTGCAGGCCGCTACTGCCGTGCTTGATGCGCTACAGGCCCGCGCCGGCACGCAGGGCCCGGAGGCGCTGCGCCAGCTTGCCGCCCGGCTGGCACAGCGCGACAGCGTGGCTGCGGCCCACGCACAGGCGCTGCATACCCTGTCCTGCATGACCGATGGCCAGTCTCCCGCCCGGCTTCATGCAGCCCTTGAAGGGCGTGACGGGCCGGAACTCCAGGCGGAAATTGCAGCATTGCAGGCCCGGCAGGCGCAGCTTGCCGCAGCCCGTGACGATGCCGTGCGCACCGAGCAGCATGCCGAAAGCGCCCTTGCCGCATTCGAGCACAATACCGATGCCCCGCAGGCCGCCGCCCGGCGCGAGGCAGCCATGACCAGCCTGTACCGCGTTGTGGAGGAATATGCCGAACTGACCCTGGCGCGTAACCTGATTGCCGCAGCCATGGACCGGGTGCGCGCACAGGTGCAGGACCCGCTGGTGCGGCAGGCGGGCCGGTTCATGGCGCAGGCGACCGATGGCGCTTTTACCGGCATACAGACCGAACTCGATGCCAGTAACGACCCTGTGGTGCGGAGCGTGCGCCCCGATGGCAGCACGGTGGGGGTGGGCGAGATGAGTGCGGGCACGCGCGACCAGCTTTTCCTCGCCTTCCGCCTGGCCAGCGTGGAGACCTATTGCCGCGCCACCGAACCGCTGCCGTTTATTGCCGATGACCTGCTGGTGCAGTTTGATGATGCCCGCAGCCACTGCACGCTGAACGTGCTGGCCGAATTTGCCCGCACCACGCAGGTGCTGCTGTTCACCCATCACGACAGCATACGCGACATGGCGCGTGCCATGCAGGCCGAAGGGGCTGCGATCAACCTGCTGGAACTGCCCGCGCTGGCCAGCACGCGGGCGCTTGCCGCGATACGGGACTGAAAAGCAACGGGGGGCACAAACCGCCCCCTGCACAGGCCGTGGCAGCGACAGGATTGCCAGGATAGCGGCTTTTTTCAAGGCCGCGTCTGGCAGAGGTTTCTTATAGATAATGCCACCCGAAACGGCCTTGCGCCACAAGGCGGGGATCAGGGCGGGGCGTTGCTATCTGCGGCCCATCTGCCGGGCTATGGCGTGTTCGGATTGCGCGAACGCCGCCCAGTCCTGCTCGTAGCGGTCAGGCTGTGGGGTGGGTAATGAATCGCCAGCGTAAGGGGCACCGCCCGATCCGGGTGTGAGGCTGCGCGAAGGCGGCAGGCCCGCATGGGGCAGGGGGGCAAAATGGTTCAGCGAAGGGGGTGTATAGGCTGGCCCCATGGGGGCGGCAGGCAGGGCCACGCTTCCGTTCCAGCCGCCGGGCTGGGGCATCTGCGCCCGGGCCACGCAGGCGGGCAGGCAGAGCAGGACTGTCAGGATCAGTCGGAAAGCAGGCATCAGGTGGTGTCAGAAAGAAGTGGACATAAAAACGGCAGGAACCGAAGTTCCTGCCGCGTTCATCAGCCAATCTTGAGATTGACTGCAGAAGACTTGCCGTTACGGCCCCGCTCGAGGTCATACGTCACGGCCTGCCCTTCGGACAGGGTCTGCTGGCCAGCCTGCTCGACGGCAGAAATGTGCACGAAAGCATCGGCGCTTCCGTCATCAGGCTGGATAAATCCAAAGCCCTTCTGGGCGTTGAACCATTTAACTGTTCCTGCGGCCATAATTTGGCCTCCTTAGAATAACCGGCACCCCCACGCGAACATGCATGGGATCGAGACTTTTCGTTTTATCGGGGATGCCATAAGGCGGCTTGGTGTAGCTGCTCTGAAATCTTGTCCGTAGCTGAAAAGTCCAGCCGTGAGGACCTTCCTATAGGGGTTATCCGGAAATAGCACGTAAAATATTCACAAAATCGGAAATATTTCCGCTACCCCACCGGATAATTGCTCATAGCACGCACCACTGGCGCATCATGTTATGGTAGATATTGGTCAGTGACAGCACGGCCGGGTCCGCATCGCCCAGCCGTTCACGCAGCGATAATACCTGCATGTCGAGGTCGAACATGATCTGCCTGCGGCTCTCCTCCGCTATCATCGACTGCGACCAGAAAAAGGCCGCCAGCCTGCACCCGCGCGTGACCGGCGTGACACTGTGCAGCACCGTGGTGGGGTAGAGGATCATGTCGCCCGCGGGCAGCTTTATGGCCTGCTCGTTGCCATTGGCGTGGATGGTCAGTTCGCCGCCGTCATATTCATCAGGCCCGGAGAAGAACAGCGTGGAGGAGACATCGGTGCGGATGCGCGTGTGGATGCCGCCTGCCACGATGCCGCGTATGGCGTTATCGACATGGGCGCCAAAGCGCATGCCGCCTTCGTAGCGGTTGAATAGCGGCGGGCTGACCCGGTAGGGCAGCACCGCGCTGTTGAACAGGGCATTGCGCCCGAGCGCGCGCAGCACGATCTCGCCAAGTTCGCGGCATGCCTCGGAATCGCGCGGCAGTTGCAGGTTGTGCTTGCTCTTGGCCGACTGCACGCCCGCCGTCTCGCGGCCATCGGTCCATGCGGCACTTTTGAGCCGGGCGCGGCAGTGGGCGAGTTCATCGGCATCGAGCAGGGCGGGGATGTGCAGCAGCATGGAGTTAAGCCTTGGTTGGGAATGGCGGCTCAGTACTGCGCCGAGATGTTGAACAGGAACGACCGCCCGACGGATGGGGTAACCCGGTTTGAGAACAGGCTGCCGTAATTGAGCCGGTTATCAAGGTTATAGGCGTTCATGGCCACTTTCCAGTTGTTGTTGAAGCGGTGGGCGACCATGGCGTCGAACTCCACCGTGGCGGGGGCGCGGGCGGTATTGAGCTGGTCGAGCCACACGCCCTGCCGCCAGGTAATGCCGCCGCCTATGGTCATGTTCCACGGCCTGCGCGGCGCGATCTCGTAGCTGGTCCAGGCGGTGGCCTGGTTATGGGGCACGTACTGGATCTGCCCGCCCTGCCTGGATGAGGTGGAACCCGCCTTGGTAATGGTGGGGTCATACAACGCATAGGTGCCATAGAACATCCAGTTGCGCAGCAGCGTGCCCGATACGCTGAGTTCAAGCCCCTGGTTGCGCTCCTGGTCGCTCGTGGCGCTGACATCGCCCGTGGTGGGGTCGGTCTGGGTGGAATTGTTCTTCTCGAGCCGGAACAGGGCCGCCGTAAAGCCGATACGGTCATGGAAGGCGCTGTATTTGGCGCCCACCTCATACAGCCTGCTGCGCTCGGGGGCGGCGCTCTGGCTCTTGGAGGTCATCGGCTCGGAACTGTTGGTCACGTAAAGGCTGAGCGGCGTGGTGGATTCCGACCAGTTGAAATACACCATCAGGTTGCTGCGCGGGGTGTACATGATGCTGACTGACGGGTTGATGGTGGTCTCGTTCTGGCCATAGCTGACATCGGGCGTGGCCGTGCTGCCGCCGGTTGCACTGTAGGTGCTGTTCCAGTGATCCCACCTGAAGCCTGCCTTGACCGACAGGTCTTTCGTCAGCCACACCTGATCGGACAGGAAGAAGCCGACATCAAGCGCCGAACTGTCCTTGTAGCACTTGCGGCCCACGCCGTTGCCGATATTGACCAGGCGGTTGGGGTACTGGCTGCAGTCGCCCAGCGTCAGGCCGGGCACGTAGGGCGAGGGGTCGAGCAGGCTGGTGCTGGGGCGGTTGGAGCCATAGGCATAGTTCTGCCGGTGGTCGGTCACATACTCAATGTCAAACCCGCCAATGATCTCGTGGCGGATATGCCCGGTGTGGAGGTGTGCCACACCCGAGAATACATCCTGAATCGACCAGTCGCTCTGCCGGTAGGGCTCGGGGCCACCCACACCACCATTACGCGCCACCTGCGCGCTCGCCGCGTTGCCGGACAGGTAATCCGATTGGCAGGTGGAGGAGGGAGCCGCGCCGTTGATCGTGTTGTTGGTGAGCGTGGCACCGCTGCTGAAGTTGGAACATGCCTCCTGCGAGGCCGAGAAATAGCGGTGGAAGATGCCGCCGCGCATGTCGTTATACAGCGTGAGGATGGGGCTGACCCTGGCGGTCAGGCGGCCGGTGATCATGTCATCGCTGGTATTGTCCTGGTCATAGGTGGTGCCATACCAGTTGGTGCGCTTCACGCCCCTTTCGGTCACCGGGTAGCCGATGCCGCCGGTGGGGGTTACGACCGGCACGCCGTAATCGGGGATGCGGTTGTCGTTCTGGTGGAAGTATTCCAGAACGAACGAGACCTTCTTGCCCAGCCCGAACGCGATGGAGGGCGCAATGCCCCAGCGGTGGGAATAGATGTAGTCCCGCCCGACCACGTTGTTCTCGTTGCCCATGCCGGTCAGGCGGAAGGCGGTTGTGCTGTTGATCTGGTAGTTCACATCCAGCGTGCCACGGTAATATGACCCGCTACCGCCTGAAAAGCTGGCCTGGTAGCTGTTGCCCAGGTGCGGTGTCTTGGTCACGATGTTGATCGCACCCCCCGTGGTGCCATTGCCGAACACCTCTGATGACGGACCCTTGATGACCGAGACATGGTCATAATAGAAGCTGTCGCGCGCATAGACGCCAAAATCGCGCAGGCCGTTTTCATAAATGTCGTTCTGGGCCGCAAAGCCACGGATCAGGAACTGGTCGCCCGCCATGCCGCCTTCGCCTTCACCCACCGATGCGGTGATGCCGGGCACATTTTTGAGCGCCTCATCAAGCGATTTGACATTCTGCTGCTGCATCAGGATCTGCGGCACCACGTTCACGTTCTGCGGCGTGTGCATGGCGTCCTGCGGCATGCGGCTCAGGCCGATGGATTCATGCAGGACATTCATGGGCGAGGCCGTGACGTGGGTTACGTCATATCCATGCTCGGCGTCATGGTTGTAGGCATCGTGCTTCCTGTCCTTTGCCGGCGTATCGCCCGTAGGCGTGGTGGTGGCCTGTGTATCGGTTACGGGCGGCGCGTCCTGTGCCGCGTGGGCACTGGTGGTGGCGCAGGCCAGGGCCATCGAGGCAGTGAGCAGGGAGAATGGCCTGAGTTTCTGGCGGATGGTTTTATCGGTCATATTGCAACAGCCTCTTAATTGCAGAAGGTTGCAATATCGATTCTGATAATTAGTCGCAATATGCCCATGCGGGGTTTGTCATGATGTGTCACATAATTGCAACAAATTCGCATTCTCATTAACGGTGCATAAAAAACCCCGCGCCGTTCCGGGCGCGGGGCAGGAGCCACATGGCTAGAGGTTGGCGATGACCTTCAGCCCCACGAGGGCCGCGTTGGGGATGTGCTTTGTCTCGCCGGGGCGGATCATGTATTCGAATTCCGGCTGCACCAGTATGCCGGGCATGGCGTCAATGGCGTAATAGGCCTCGATGATGTGGGAGTCCGTCTGCGGCGCGCGCACCGAGGTGCCGAGCGAATAACCGGCCTCGTAACGCAAAATCTGCCCTTCCTCCTTGCGGTGGCTGACATGGTACCACGAATACATGATGCCCAGCCGGTCGGTCACGCGCGATGGAATGACGCCCGCGAAGGACAGGCCGCCATAGGCTTCATCCGAGATGGACGTGACATGCGGCGTGTTGTGGATGTAGCCCGCCATCAGGTAGCCACCGGCCATCTGGTTGCGCCCGCCGCGGCGGTAGACCATCTGGTCGCCTTCAAACCAGAACATGTCCATCGGCGCCGAGCGCTGGTGGCCTGCCGCCGTGCGCAGGGCGGCGGGCAGGCCGATGCCGATCTCGTCGGGGTAGCGCGTGGTGTCATGCGCATAGCCCAGCACGTAATGGCCCGGCAGGCGGTTACGGGTGAGAAAGGGCTGCCACGTGAACTCGACTGGCAGCATCACGCCGGTTGCCTTCTCGCTGCCCCAGGCCCAGCCGCTGGGGTTGTCGCTCAGCGCATTGACCGAATAGGCGCCGAACTGGATGGCCGTGTCACGCGTGGGGCGCAGGCGCAGGCGGCTGCCCCATGTGGCCTTGGGGTAGACCGAAAAGCCGGGGTCGAGCTTGAGCGCCACGGGAGCCGAGCAGGTGACCATGAACGAGCACAGCAGCGGCGATGTGGCAAACACATGGGTCAGCGCCATGCGGCCGAAGCTGATGTCGAGATGGTTGTTCAGCAATTTCTTTTCGGCATAGAAGTCAACCAGATGCGCCACAACGTTGCCCGACAGGCCATAGACTTCCTGCAAGTTGACGTAATATTCGCCCACCCGGTCATGGCTCACGGCATGGCCTGCGCGTT
Organism: Komagataeibacter melomenusus; assembly: GCF_013155395.1. GTDB lineage: Bacteria > Pseudomonadota > Alphaproteobacteria > Acetobacterales > Acetobacteraceae > Komagataeibacter > Komagataeibacter melomenusus. The sequence continues at coordinate 44,976 of NZ_JABJWC010000017.1, forward strand.
CCATCACCAGCGTATGGACCGACCAGCCCTTGATTCCGGCCATTTTCTCCAGGTCAAAGTTCACCTGCGCGGTCAGTTCATGCACGTAGCTCATGCCCCGCTCCACGCCGCCATCGATCACGCCCATCGCCTCGCCCTTGTAGGTGAAGGCAAAGCTCACGCCGTGGTCGCGCAGGCGCTTGCGCAGCGGGTCGAGCAGCGGCACCAGGTGGCCGCTGCCTGCGGTGGGCACGTAGTACGGGTCTTCCAGGTCGGTGTCATGCTGGGCATCGATCCAGCCGGGCAGCAGGCCGGAGGGGCCTTCATGGTGCGTCAGCGCATCGAGTTCGATCTGGTGGAAGGTCTTGCTCGCACCGGGGCTGCTGACGGGGGCCACGCTCATGGTGGCCAGGCCGGCAGAGGGGTAGACCGGCACGCCGCTGGGCGGGATGGGCGTGTTGGGTGGCCTGCGGATGGCCTCGGGCTGCGGGCCAAGCCGCTCGGCATCGAGGCGCATGCTGATCTGTTCCTCCTGCGTTACGCCGGTCGAGGGCATGGCCGAGACCGCGCCGGGCGCCATGATGGAGGGCACTGTCCGCATGCTGGGATCGACCGCCTGGGCATGGGCGTGGCGGGGCAGGGCCAGCGCGGTTGCGCCTGCGGCCAGCAGCCACCCCCATGCAGGAGGGAACAGCGCGCACGCACGCCTGCTGGCGTGTGGGGAAGTGTGTCTTGTCATGTCTGTCGATTTTCTCGCGGCCCGGTCCGTTACGGGACGGGGCAGGAATGCCGGGAAAAGGGGATGCAGGCCTCAGCCGGGGGGCTGGACCATGAGCGTGGCGGGAAAAACGACAGGCGCGCGGTTGCGCGGGAGGGACTGGGTCATGATTTGAGGCACCATTGTTCTTGTTTTTTAGAAGAGTGTTTAAAATAAACCGCCGGTAAGAATAAAAGTTTTCAGGTCCCGTCTTTTTACAGGCGGTGTTGTGGCAACGCTTTCGTGAAAAACGTTATCTGACTACCGTTGCGGCCTGCGGGTGTTTTGGGGCAGGCTTTTTCAAACAATCTTCAGGCTTGCGGGAGCATGGCCTAAAATTATAAAATTGTCAAACAACTCATAACTATATTAATTTTGCGATGCACAAATTGTAATTTTCTTTCGCATATCATTGATGTTTCCGCTGTTCTCCCATTCATGGTATCGCGCCTGTGGTGCCGTGGGGCAGGCTCGCGTAAGGGGAGAAGGGTGTGTCGGCGCTGGTGCTTGTGGTGATGGGTTTCGCGGCGGGGGCGCTGCTGGGGGGGTATGGCGCGTGGCGTTATGGCGCGGTGGGGCGGCTGTCGGGCTACCCCGCGCGCCTGCAGGCCGAACCCGTGGGCACGGATGAGGATACGGTGCAGGTCGACGACCTGCCTGTATCGCTGCTGGTGCTGGCACGCGGTGGGCGGCTTTTACATGCCGGTGCCCGCGCGCAGGTGGAATTTGCCGAGGGGCTGGGCATGTTCGTGCGCCACCCCGCCCTGCAACGCGCCGTGGCCGAACTGCGCCCCGGCGGGGTAACGGAGGTGACCATCGAGGCCGACGTGCCGGTGCGCCGCGTGGTGCAGGCTTTTGTCAGGGCCGGGATATGGCACGGCCAGCCCGCCTGCGTGGTGGTGCTGCTGGATGCCACGGCGCGTGATGCGCTCGATCGCGCGCGCAGCGATTTCGTGGCCCATGCCAGCCATGAACTGCGCACGCCGCTGGCCGCGCTGATCGGCTTTATCGAGACCCTGCAGGGCCCGGCGGCCAATGATGCCACGGCGCGGCATAAATTCCTTGCCATCATGGCCCGGCAGGCCAGTCGCATGCAGCGCCTGATCGACCGGCTGCTCTACCTTTCGCGCGTGCAGATGCTCGAGCACCAGCGCCCGCAGGGCATGATAGCGGTGAGCGACCTGTTTGCCCGTTTCAATGATGAAGTGCAGGGCAAGCCCGAGGCTGATCGCGCGGCCCTGGTGCTGCACCCCGCCCCCGCAGGCACGTTGCGCGGCGATGCGGACCAGATCCTGCAGGTGCTGGTCAACCTGAGCGAGAACGCCCTGCGTTATGGCAGGCCACAACCCCCAATTGAACCGCGCATCGAAATCGCGGCACAGTGGCAGGAGACTGGCGGCCTGCTGCTCTCGGTGCGTGACAACGGGCCGGGCATCGCCCCGCAGCACCTGCCGCGCCTGACCGAGCGATTCTACCGTGTCTCGCCCGCGCCGGGGGCAGGGGGCGAGCAGGGCACGGGGCTTGGGCTGGCCATCGTGCGCCATATCGTTGATCGCCATGGCGGGCGGCTCGACATCACCAGCGCGCCGGGGCAGGGGACCTGTTGCACGGTCTGGTTGCCGGGCAGTGCGAATGCCCTGTAATTATCGATCCTGACTGCTTTCGGAGGCGCTGTTTTGTGCATAAGGGTCTCTTCATGACAGATGCCGCGACATATCTCGCCCGGTTCATCAAGTCCCTGGAAAAGGGCGATCAGGCTCGAAGGCACGGCCAATATCGCCCCGCTCGGCATCCGGCAGTCAGATTCGCATGATTGCCTGCTCCGGTACGCGCTTCTCACGCCGCCGGACGAGGATGATCTGGAAGCGCTCTCCCTGATCGGGACGGAACTGGTGTGCGTCTGTCGCGCGCCCACCCGGCCCGGCTGATGGGGCCTATGTGCCGAAATAGGCCTGCCGCAGTTCCTTGCGTACGAAATCGAGGAACAGCCGCGTGCGTGAGGGCAGGTGCGTGCGTGAGGGATAGACCGCGCACAGCGTCACGTCCTCCCACCTGTAGGTGCTGAGGCATTCGATCAGCCGGCCGCATTTCAGGTCATCGGCAATGTCCCACAGCACCTTGAGCGCAATGCCGCGCCCGCTCACCGCCCAGTCATGCACCACCTCGCTGCTTGATGTGGCAAGGCGGGGGGTGACATGCACTTCCTTGCGCGCCTTGCCATCAAAATACACCCATTCGTTAAAGATGCGCTGGCGGCGGATCAGGCAGATGCAGTCATGCTTGAGCAGGTCGTGCGGCGTGGCGGGCAGGCCCTTGCGGTCACGGTATTCGGGCGCGGCACAGACCACGCGGCGGCTGTTGATCAGGCTGGTGGTCATGACTTCCTGATCGGGCGGCATGCCGGGGCGGATGGCGATGTCCAGCCCGTCGTCAATCACGTCCAGCCCGGCATCGGACAGGGTAAGCTGCACCGTCACCTCGGGGTACTGCTCCACAAAGGCCGCCACCACGCCCGCCAGCATCTTGCGCCCGATCTCCGATGGCACGCCCACGCGCAGCAGCCCGCGCGGAATGCCCGCGCGCGCGGTCAGTTCGGCTTCCGCCTCATCCACTTCCTGCATGATGCGCACGGCATGCTCGTGCAGGCGCTGCCCTTCCGCCGTGAGCGCGAAATGGCGCGAGGTGCGGGTGACCAGCCGCGTGCCCAGCCGGGCCTCCATGGTGCTCAGCCTGCGGCTCATGGCCGCGGGCGAGAGGCCCATGGCGCGCGCGCACCCCGCAATGCTGCCCGCCGCGGCAAGGATGCAGAAAAATCTCAGGTCACTGATTTCATCGGGCAACTGGCGGCTCCATGATTGCGTTTGGCGTACGGTTGGCGTGCACACCCATGCCCTACACGAAGATGTGCAGATCCGTATCCTGCGCCTCTTTCAATCGTTATCACAATGTCGGGTCATTATGTCGGATACAGCGCGGACCATGCTTTCCTCTTCCCTCAAAACGGCTTTGTCTGGCAGGGAACTTCTGGATTGCCCTGTGCTGAACAAGGGAAATGCATTCGACAGGCGTGAACGTGACCTGTTCGGGCTGCATGGCCTTCTGCCTGCCTCCGTCGCCACCCTGGCCGAGCAGGCCGACCTCGCCCGCGCCCGCCTGGCTGCCCTGCCGGACAATTTTGCGCGACATATTGCGCTACGCGAAATCCAGGACCGGAACGAAACCCTTTTCTACGCCATTATCGACGAGGCGCTCGAAGCCTGGCTGCCCATCATCTACACCCCCGCCATTGGTCGGGCGTGCCGTGAGTTCAGCCATATCTGGACCCGCCCGCGTGGCCTGTTCCTGAACTATGCCGACCATCGCGGCCGCATTGCCGAGATTCTGGCCAGCCCGCAATTCGATGGCGTGCGCGTGATCGTTGCGAGCGATGGCGGCAGCATCCTTGGCATTGGCGACCAGGGGGCCAATGGCATGGGCATCCCCATTGGCAAGCTCTCGCTCTATACCGCCTGTGGCGGCCTCGACCCCGCCCGCGCGCTGCCTGTCCTGCTCGATGTGGGCACTGATAACGAGACCCTGCTGGCTGATCCCGAATATATCGGCTGGCGGCACGCCCGCGTGCGCGGCGCGCAATACGATGCCTTCATTGCCGAATTCGTGCAGGCCGTGAACACGCGCTGGCCTGACATCGCCCTGCATTGGGAAGATCTTTCGGGTGCCGACGCCCTGCGCATCCTGCGCCGTTATCGTGGCGACATGTGCACCTATAATGATGATATCCAGGGCACGGCAGGGGTGACCGCCGGTGCGCTGCTTGCGGCCATCAGGGCAGGCGGGGCGGCGCTGGATGCGCAGAAGATCGTCATTTTTGGCGCGGGCGGTGCCGGATGCGGCATTGCCGACCTGCTGGCGCAGATGATGGTGGCGGGCGGCATGACGGCGCAGGAGGCGAGCCGCCGCTTCTTCATGGTTGATATCAACGGCCTCGTGCGCGAAGGCATGCCGGGCGTGACCGAGGGCCAGCAGCCCTTCGCCCAGCCTGCCGATGTGGCATCGGGCTGGCGCGTGGATGATGCTGCCCATATCACCCTTGCCGAGGTCATGGCCCATGTGCAGCCCACCATGCTGATCGGCACATCAGGGCAGGGCGGGGCGTTCACGCGCGAGATCGTGGCCCCCATGGCGCGGCAGGCGGCGCGGCCCATCATCTTTGCGCTCTCCAACCCCACCGCCAATATCGAGGCCACGCCTGCCGATCTGCTGGCCTGGACGCAGGGCCGCGCCATCATCGGCACGGGCGGCCCGTTCGCGCCGGTGGACTATGCCGGACGTATGCGCCCGGTGGACCAGATCAATAATTCCTACGTCTTTCCCGGCGTGGGGCTGGCGGTTGTGGCCGGTGGCATCACGCGCATGACCGACGGCATGTTTCTGGCCGCAGCCCACGCGCTGGCTGCCCTTTCGCCCGCGGCCGGGGCTGCCGACCCCACCACCGCGCCGCTGCTGCCCCCCGTATCGGAACTGCGGCTCGTGGCTACCGCCGTTGCCCGCGCCGTCATCATGCAGGGGCAGAAGGAAGGCGTGGCCCCGCAGGCTTCGGCGCATGAAGTCGAGGCGGCCCTGGGCGATGCGGTATGGACCGCGCGCTATCGCCCGTATGAGAAAGCCTGAAGTCTGGTCGCCTGTGTGCGGGCAATGCCTTGATGCCTGATGATGAAAGCCCCCCGGTGCCGCCTTTTTTGCGGCGTTCCGCCAGCAGCGCGAGCGCGACGGTCCCGTGCCTGCTGGTCGTAACGACCATGCATGCGGTGGCGGGTGGATGCGGGCCATGTGCCGCACGCCGCCCGACCCGATGGGGAGCCGCGTTCTGAGGCCGCCATGCAGGCGCAGGCGGGCCTAGATGGATCTGCCCCACTTCCTCATGTCCAACCCGGTCGCCCGGCTGCGCTGGCCACCCGCAATGGACTGGCTGCGCTGGCTGGTTTGCCCCACGCCGCAGGCGGTGGGTTTTGCGCTGCGCAATACGGCGGCCTCGCTCATCGCCCTTGCCATTGCGCTGTGGATGGAACTTGACAGCCCGCAATGGGCGGTGGCCACCGTGTGGTCGGTCGCCCAGGTGCGACGTGGGGAGAGCATGTCCAAGGCGCGGTGGCGCATCGTGGGCACGCTGGTCGGCGCGGTGGCGGCCGTGGTGTTCATCGGGGCGTTTCCGCAGCAGTCATGGCTGTTTTTCCCCGCTGTTGCGACATGGATCGGGCTGTGCAGCTTTCTGGCTACGTTCTGCCTCAACTTCCGCTCCTATGCGTTCGTGCTGTCGGGCTATACGTGCTCGATCATTGCGGTGGCGGCGGCATCCCAGCCCGATAACGTGTTTTTCATCGCCATGTCGCGCGCCAGCTATATCGTGCTGGGCGTGGTGTGCGAAGCGGCGATGGCGGTGCTGTTCACCTTCAACCTCGCCACGCGCGCGCAGGCCACCATGGTGGGGCAGGTAGAAGACGTGCTGCACCGGCTTGGCGGCCTGCTGCGCGAGATCGTGCTGCATGAGCGCGACACGCTGGTCCATGCCGGTGAGTTTTCCGACATGCTGGTCTCGGTGCATCAGGGGCTGGAGTTCCCGGCTATCGAGATGGGGCGGCAGGTGCGCGCGGGCGATCATGCCCGCGCGGTGCTGGCCGAGGTCTCGATTCTGGTCACGCGCCTTGTCGGCCTGTCTGGCGGCACGGAGCGGGCCATGCTGGCCGATGATGCAGCGCTGGCCGATACGCGTGGCCAACTGCTGCATCTGTGCGACCGGCTGGCCACCTGCCGCCTGGAGGCAGGCGCGCTGGATGATCTGTACGCGCAGGTCACGCATCTGCATGCCCTGTTCGCGCAGCGTGCGGCACGCGGCACGCATGAAATGGCCCGCGTGACCCATGGCGTGCTGGCCGCCACCATGGATGACCTGCAGACAGCGCTTGACCACGCCCACGCCATTTTCAGCCCGCCGCCGCATGACCGCTTCCGCTTTCACCTCGGCGGCCACCGTGATATGCGCCTGGCATTCCATAACGGGCTGCGTGGGGCCGTGGCCATCATGCTTGCAGCCTTTGTGTATGAATGCACGGCATGGCCCGGCGGCATGGGGTTCATCGCCATCACCACGCTGGTGTGCGGGCTGTTCGCCACGCGTGAGAACCCGGTGGTGGCCACTACGCGCTTCCTGTCGGGCGCGGTGTGGTCGGCCGTGGCGGCGGGGTGCCTCAGCCTGTGGCTGATCCCGTATCTGAGCGATTATGAGGAACTGGCCTTCGTGCTGGGCCTGTTCCTGTTCGTGGGTGGGCTTGCCAAGTGCAACCGGGGCACGGCGGGGGCGGCTGCGGCCTACGGGCTGCTCATGCCCAACCTGCTCATGACCGGCAACCAGAGCCGGGTGGATGAGATCGCCTTCCTCAACAACGCGCTGCACACGGTGCTGGCCGTCGGGCTGAGCGTGCTAGTGTTCCGCCTCGTGCTGCCATTTCGCGCACGGGCCGAGCGGCTGCGTTTTGGCGCGCATATGCGTGGCGAGTTGCGGCGGCTGTGCCTCGTGCCCCTGCTGCCTTCGCCCCAGTGGTGGATCGGCACGAGCGTTGACCGGATCGGGCGCATGGTGCGGCATGCGGCGCAGGCGGGCGATCATACGGCGGGTGGCGGCATCCGGCTCATGCTCATGTTCTCCTCCGTGGGGCTGAACATCCTGCTGCTGCGCGGGCTCAAGCGCCAGCGGCGCGACAGCGCGACGGACATCATCACCACCTTGCTGCGCGCGCTGGTGCGCTACCGGCCCATCAGCCCGCGCGGGGTGGCCGTGGTGCGGGCGGCGCGCAGGCGGCTGGCCCGGCTGGAAAAGGCCGACCCCGGCAATGGCCGCCTGCTTGAGGTGCTGGCCTGCCTTGATGGCATAGCCCGCACGGCCACGGCCTGCCTGAGCGCCATGGAAGCGGGGGTGGAATGACGGCAGGAAAAGTTTTTGGCAAGGTTGTGGATTGGTCAAATCCGGTTTTTTAGGATAATCGCTACGCATCCGGTCCGGTCTGGCCAAGGGGAGACACACGGAGCATGAGAAAACGCTATGATCTCGACCTGCTCCGCAGCCTCCAGGCCCTGATCGAGGAGGAAGGCGTCTCGCACGCGGCGCGCAGGTTGCAGATGAGCGAGGCCGCCATGAGCCGCAGCCTTGCCAAGCTGCGCGTGGTGTTCAATGACCCGATTCTGGTCGCATCGGGGCGGCGCATGGTGGTCACCACCTTTGCGCTCGGCCTGCGCGAGCGGTTGCGCGCCATTGTCGATGGTGCCGATTCACTGCTTGAAGAGCAGGACACCCCCGATATTGCCAGCCTGTCGCCGCATTTCATGCTGCGCGCCAATGACCTGATCGTGGGCGCGTTTGGCGCGGCCATCCTTGCCGCCCTGCGCCATGACTGCCCCGGCTGCACCCTGACCTTTGTGCCCGAGACGGATGAGGAACCCAGCAACGCCCTGCGCGAAGGCCATATCGACCTGTATCTGGGCGCATCGGATGACATGCGGCCTGAAATACGCCGCCAGAGCATCTTCCCCACCGCGTTCCGCGCCCTCGTGCGGGCCGATCACCCCATCCTGGCGGAAGGGATCACGCCGGACTCCATCGCGCGGTATGAACATATCAGCGTATCGCGCCGGGGCAGGCTGCACGGGCCGATCGATACGGTGCTCAAGGAGCAGTTCGGCCTGCGGCGCCATGTGGTGATGGTGGTGCCCACCTATTACGCCATGGTCGAGACCCTGCGCATGACCGACATGATCCTGCCGCTGCCCGGCATCGCCATCGATTACCTGCCCATCCGCTCCATGCACCTTGCCGCGTTCGAATTTCCCTTCGCACTGCCCACGGTGCATTCCTTCCAGGCGTGGCACCCGCGGCGCGATGGCGACCCGGTGCATCGCTGGCTGCGCAATACGGTCTATCGCGTCGTGCGCGCGCGCGGCGAGGGCCCGCCGGAGGGGTTTGCGCCCCCGGCAGGCCCGTGAGGGGTTACTGCCCGTAGCGTACGATGCCCAGGTCCTCATGCGGGATGTCGGGCATGCGGCCGGAGATGATGTCCGCCAGAACCTTGCCCGAGCCGCAGGCCATGGTCCAGCCCAGCGTGCCGTGGCCGGTGTTGAGGAACAGGTTGTCGTATTTGGTGCGGCCGATGATGGGGGTGCCATCGGGCGTCATGGGGCGCAGGCCGGTCCAGAACCGCGCGGCGGGGATGTTGCCGCCACCGGGGAACAGGTCGGTCACCGAGTGCTCCAGCGTCTCGCGCCGCGGGGCGCGCAGTCGGGTGCTGAAGCCCGCAAGCTCCGCCGTGCCGCCAATGCGGATGCGGCTGCCAAGGCGGGTGATGCCGATCTTGAAGGTCTCATCCATGATGGTCGAGACCGGGGCGCGCTGCTCGTTCACGATATCGGCGGTGAGCGAGTAGCCCTTGACCGGATAGATCGGCAGGTCGAGCCCGAGGCGGCGCACCAGCGCGGGCGAGTAGCTGCCGAGCGAGACGACATAGGAATCCGCCACCATCCGGCCCCGGCTGGTCTCGATGCCGGTAATGCGGCCGCCATCGGCGGTCATGGCGCGGATGTTTGTATCGTAATGGAAGGTGACGCCCGCTTCCGCCGCCTTGGCCGCAAGGCGCTGGGTGAACAGGAAGGCATCGCCCGTCTCGTCACCGGGCAGGCGCAGGCCGCCCACGATCTTGTGCGCCGATGCGGCCAGCCCCGGCTCGGCCTCGATGCAGCCCTCGCGCGTGAGGACCTGGTAGGGCACGTTATACTGCTCAAGCACGCGGATATCGCCTGCAATGCCGTCAAGCTGCTTTTGCGTGCGGAATACCTGCAGCGTGCCCTGCTGGCGGTCATCATAGGTGATGGCGGTGGTGGCGCGCAGGTCCATCAACATGTCGCGGCTGTATTCCGCAATGCGCACCATGCGGCCCTTGTTGCGGTCATAGGCGCTTGTGGTGCAGTTCTCGAGCATCTGCACCAGCCACTTCCACAGATGCGGGTCGGGCATGGGCCAGAACACGAAGGGGCGGTATTTCATCAGCAGCCACTTGATGGACTTGAGCGGCACGCCCGGCCCGGCCCATGGCGAGGAATAGCCCGGTGAGACCTGTCCCGCATTGGCGAAGCTGGTTTCAAGCCCGGCTTCAGGCTGGCGGTCAACAACCGTGACCTCATGGCCCGCCTGCGCGAGATACCATGCCGATGTCACGCCAACGACACCACTACCCAGTACGATGATTTTCATTACACGGAGGCCTTGTTCTGGCAGGGAGAAGCATCGCACGCGACGGGTTGCCGGTATGTGCGATGGAAACGTGAACCCAGTGCGGTCAGCACTTCGTAGCCGATGGTGCCTGCGCCGTGCGCCACCTCGTCCACGCTGCGGCGCGGGCCGATCATGTCCACATGCGTTGCGGCGTCGAGCACGCTTTCAGGTACGTCATTGACATCCACCGTGGTGGAATCCATGGAAATGCGCCCCAGGATGGGCAGCCGGTAGTCACCCAGCCATGCGCAGCCATCCCTGGCCCCGCTGCGCAGGAAGCCATCGGCATAGCCTATGCCCAGCGTTGCAATGCGTCGCGTGCCGGTTGCATGCCATGTCAGGCCGTAGCCCACGCCATCACCCGCGGCAATGACGCGGCGCTGCACGATGCGCGCGCGCAGCCTGACCGTGGGGCGCAGCGGGTTGGGCGCCTGCGCATTGGGGGCGAGGCCATAGAGCGCGGCACCGGGGCGCACGAGATCGAAATGGTAATCCGGCCCGAGAAAAATGCCCGATGAGGCCGAAAGCGCGCATGGTGCCGCGGGCAGCCGGGCGGCCATGGCGCGCAGCCGGTCGCGCTGCATGGCGTTGGCCGGGTTCGCAGGCGTGTCGGCGCAGGCGAGGTGGCTCATGACCAGCTTCGTGTCGATGCCCTCAAGCAGGGCGGGGGCCTGCGCCAGTGTCGCCACATCCGCCTCCGACAGGCCAAAGCGCGACATGCCGGTATCAACCTGCACGGCGGCGGGCAGGGCCTTTTGCGCCTGCGCGGCATGGGCGCGCCAGCCCGCCAGTTGTTCCATGCTGTTGAGCACGGGCAGCAGGGCGTGGCGGGTGAATAGCGCCTCGGTGCCGGGCATGGGGCCGTGCAGCACAAAAATCCGCACGCCGGGCGAGACATGCGGGCGCAGGCGGATGCCTTCTTCCAGGTGGGCGACAAAGAAAACCCGCGCCCCGGCCTGTTCCAGCACGGGGGCGACCCGGTCCGCGCCCAGGCCATAGGCATCGGCCTTGACCACGGCGGCACAGGTGGCCGCACCCGTGCGGGCATCGAGCAGGCGGTAATTGGCGGCGATGGCGTCCAGGTCGATTTCCAGTGCGGCACCTGCACCGGCGAAGGCCCAGCCTGAAGCCATGGGCTGGGGGAAGGGCAGGTCAGGCATGGCGCTTACTCCATCGGGCGGAACATGACTGATCGTATGCGGATGGTAATAAAATGTCCTGTCGTTTTGTGCATGATCATGCAATTAATGAGCGCTCAGACGCAATTATATGCGAAAATAAGCGGAAAATTCACCATGCCCTTCGATCGGCTGACAGATGCCATCCTGCGCCACCTCCGCCATGATGGCCGCATGAGCAACGCCGACCTTGCCCAACGGGTGGGGCTGTCGCCCTCGGCGTGCCTGCGCCGCGTGCGCATGCTGGAAAAAGAGGGGGTGATACGGGGCTATCGTGCCCTGGTGGATGAGCGCTCGGTTCATGGCATGACCACCGTTATCGTGCAGATCACGCTGGAACGGCAGACGGAGGAATGCCTCCGCCGCTTTGAAGCCCGCGTGCGCGAATGCGCCGATGTGCGTGAATGCTACCTGATGACAGGCGATGCCGATTACCTTGTGCGGGTCGAGGCGCGTGATGCGGCGGACTATGAGCGCATCCATAAGGAGGAACTCTCGCGCATGCCCGGCGTGGCCCGCATCCAGAGCAATTTCGCCATCCGCACCGTGGTGCAGCGCTAGAGCAGATCCAGTTTGAATGGACCCATTCGAACTGGTGAAGATGCCCGATAAACAATGAGTGAGAGCAATTCCACTGAGCCAGGGTTCAGTGGAATTGCTCCAGGCCACCCTGCCACGGTGCGCGGGGTGGCGCGGCGCGGCTTAGGCGCGGGCCATGTTGTCTTCCTGGTCATCCGCCACGGCTTCCACGTAGCGCTTGAAGGTGCGCAGGTCGCCTTTGAAAACCTCGGCAAGCGCGCGCAGTTCAAGGGTGGAGAGATGGTACCAGCCGGGGCGCAGGCCGCGCTCGGCTTCGATTTCGCGCATCAGGTTGGCAGCGATGGCGGGCATGTGCTCAGGCTGCGGGGCCTCGAGCGGGATGATGGTGCAGCGCGAGCGCAGCGCCGGGCTGACCCTGTCGAGGTCATTGACGGTAAACACCCATGACAGCCACGACAGGTCGGCATCGAGATCGAGCCAGAAATCGCGGAAATGTTCCGCCTCCTTCTTGTCCGCCACCGCAAGCAGCGCATCCTGCAGGCAACCGTGCTGGGGGTTGTTGCTGACCTTGTCCACTTCATCAAGGATGAACGCCATGTTCGGGCAGCGCGTCATGGCAATGCGCTCGAGCACCTGTGATGGCCCTGATTCGGAAAAGCCCTTGTGGTTGCCGGTCAGGTAAAACGTATCATGAATACTGGCGACGTTCTTGGTATCGAACGGCAGGCCGATATGTTCAAAGAACCCGCGCGCCAGGCTGGTCTTGCCGCATCCGGAGGGGCCTGCCAGCATGATGGGCCGGGGGCGGATGAATTGGCCAAAGCGCTGCCTGCCATTGAACACCCGGGCCATTTCGTTGATGGCATGCACGGCGTGGGGGAAGCGCGCGCAAAGGGGCGCCATGTCCAGCGTTGTCGGCTCGGCAAGGGGCAGGGGCCGGTTCAGTTCGGCAAACAGGGCAATGCGGTTATTGGTGCCCTTGCGGCCTGCGTGCCTGTTGATGAGATCCTGCGGCACGGGCGTGGGGAAAACGGTCACGCATGTTTTGTCAACCGGCGGATCAGGCTGTTTTGGGGGGGCTGTTTGCGCCCTGGGGGCCGGGCGGCGGGGAAGTTGCACGGCTTCCGGCTCATCAGACGACTCATCAGAAAAGAAGTTCTCCAGAAAATCCTCGCTGTCGATCACGTCAAGATCGAGGAACGGGGCGCTGTCATCATTCTTGTTCTGGTCATTCATGATGGATTCAACTGCCTTTCTGCTGAGATATGTCTGGTGGTCAACCGCGTTTCTGAATTCCTTGAAATTCTCAAAGAAAGCAGGGATTACGTGCATCTTCCCAAATAGATTTCTCCTGTCGGGGCGTGGGTGGAAAGTTCTGAACAGCGCCAGCGCCGATCGGGCCATGCTGTCGCTGTTCAGGCATTCTGCGGGGAAAGTATTGTCAAGGCATTGGCCTTCAAGAACATAACCAGATCCGTATGTATCATTGAGGCGGTTATATTGACCGAAAATATGGCCCATGATCCGCAGGATGAAGGATTCATCAATCTGCCTGATCCTGTTGCGGTCGGCCTCCGGGCCGACAAAGGCAATGGCCGCAAGCGCGGTTTCCTTGAGGATATCGCGAATGGTGTAATTCGTTTCGGAAGAACGGATGAAGACAGTCTGTTCCGTCTCGCACTGATACCCTTTGAGCAGCACCCTGTCATAGAAATCCATTCTTTCATCAACCATGCTGATGAAAGAAAGCTTCTTCAGGTCCTCTCGGTAAAAGGGCATGTCCGCCAGCGGTTCTTCGCCATCCATAAGCCGGAGGCACCATGCGCCTGTTGCGTTGATGTCATGATCAGGGGCAGGATATTGGCCAGTATTGTCATATGGCCTGATGCCCAGTTCTGAATAAAGGACCAGCGCCCGGACCATATCCTTAAACACGGAAAGGTCATCGCTGTCCTCATCCTGCACGGCGGCGATGTATTCCTTTGTCCTGTGCAGGCCGATCATGACACGTTCGATCACCAGCGCCCAGTCGGCAAGGTTTACGTGGTATGTGTCATGATCGTCACTGACATTCATGTGCATGGTCTTGTTCAGATCACGCAGGCACGCGACAGGCATGCGGTCCGTACTGTCACAATAGGTCAGGAGCGCATCCATGACGTGGCAGAGCAGGGTATGGTTTGTGGCATAAAGGCATGCGACCGCTGTATTCCCGCTGTCCTTGTGGTCCAGCGCATACATATTGTCCCGGCGCAGGAACGGATTGACCCGACACTCATGCAGCTTGTCAACGATTGCGGTAATCAGTAGCGACAGGTCGATATCGCTGTCCTGATCGAAGTATTCGGCCGACTGGGCATTGCCGCCGTCAGGCGGGGCGGTTCTGGTAACCGGGGCAGGGTTCTCGGCCCGATATTTACGGATGAACTGGTCCGTGTACTCGCAGATTGCACGGCGTACGGCGTGCTGTTGATGTTCACGCATACTAAAGTCCGGGTCGCGTGGCAGGATGCGCATGTAACTGGAAACACGGCTCAGCAACAGGAGTGAGGCTATGATGTCATTCCTGAAGTATTTCCTGAACTTTTCCTGTTCTTTTAAAATATCTACTGGAACAAAATCAAATTTTTCCAGAAGAGTTGCGGATTTTCTGAGGGGTGCGGCAAACTTATGTTTGAAATAATTAAAGATGTCTTTTTGAATTGTCGCCTCCCCCTCGTCGCGTTGTATGCCATCTGGTGCAGCTAACTGCATATTCGTGGGGGGTGGTGCATGCGAACTGGCTACATTTTTTTATTGCTTTTGTCAACCCTCTTTATCGTTAGTATAGCATAAACCATGATGATTATTGGTATTGCCGCTGGTTATATAAAATAACATATCAACATTATAAAAATATGAAATTCCTTGTGAAAATATGGAACACGCCGCAGGCTCACGCCAGGACATGTTGCAAAACGCAAGAAAATTCTGGCCAGGGCATGCTCAGGCCCAGAGCATCTCTCCGGTGGGCCACACGCGGGCAATGACCTGCTCGGGCGCGTTTTCATGGGTCAGGACACATGTTCTGTCACAGGCGCGGGCGAGGGTGGTCATGAAGTGCCGCAAGTCACGCAGGGCATGGCCTGATTGCACGCTGCGCGGGTCGAGGTCGAATTCGATCTGTTCCGGGCTGAAGAAGTGACAGGCATAGACGGCCTTGCCCATATGGCAGGCAAGGGTCACGGCATGGCTGCGTGTGGCAGTGAATATGGCCGTAACGGTGGCGGGCAGGGGCGCGGAGGTGCCATCAAGCTGGTAGTCCAGCCCGGCGGGTTCGTGCCGCAGGCTGGTGAGCACGCGCTGCCAGTCCGCCATGGTGGCGGGCATGACGTAAATATCGCGCAGCGCCCCATCCCACCTGAAATGATGCCGCCGTGCTGCCCAGTCCATGACTCCACCTGAAAGATGCTGCAAGACACAATATTGATAAAAAGCCCCAAGGGCACCGCCCTTTGAAAAAAAGGCGGTGCCCAAAAACTTTTAGCACATCCTATCCGCAATGTGTCGCAGGTGTGGTTTTGTGGCTTACGGCGCAGGCGGGATGGACGGCGCGGCGCTGCGCGGAATGAACGGGCGGATCAGGAACTGGTAGCACCCCGCGCCCACCACCCCGCCAACCAGCGGTCCGGCAATGGGCACCCACCAGAAATTGTCCGGGCCGGGCAGGGCGGACCCGCCCCAGCCTGCCAGGAAGCAGAACAGCCGTGGCCCGAAGTCACGCGCGGGGTTGATGGCCCAGGCCTCGAGGTAGCCCGAACAGGCGCCGATGCTGGCAACCAGCAGCCCGATGATCAGCGCGCCCGAATTGGCCTGGGGTGCCACCGTGTTGTATTCACACGTGATGGCGAAGATGCCGAAGACCAGCAGCCCGGTCAGGATGATTTCATCAACAAAGGCATGCAGCGGCGTAATGCCCTCGCCTGGATGGGTGAAGAACACCCCTGCTGCCCCGCCACCCGCGCGGGTGAGGCCATGGGCTGCGTTGTAATGCTCGATCACGGGCTGGTACAGCGTATAGACCAGGGCCGCCCCGATCATGCCGCCCAGCACCTGTGCTGCGCAGTAGCCGGGCACCTTGCGCCACGAAAAGCCCCGGTAGAGCGCCAGCGCCAGTGATACGGCAGGGTTGGCGTGCGTGCCGGACACGCTGCCGGTGATGTAGATGGCGATCGTCACCCCAAGCCCCCATACAATGGCCACCCCCCAATAGGCCTGCTTGTACGGGCTGGGATCGTACAGCGCGTACATCGCGGCAACCGAATCACCGATCAGCACGATGATCATGACCGCGATGCACTCGGATATGAGTTCACCCAGGAATTGTCTGTTTTTCAGCATTTTAACCCACTTTATTCTTTTATTATCATTCGATGGGAAACGGCTGTTGGCCTTATGGCCGGTTTGCAGCCCTGACATGTTCTTAAACGAACATTTATCGCCGGGGAAGAGGCGCGTGCGATCCGTCGGGTCAGTGTGTCTCCTTTTTCCATATATTTCATTATATTTCATGAAATTTCTCCAACATTCCGGATTCGGGGGCAGGTGATGCTGTTATGGGGAAGGAAAGGGATAGGCGGGGGGTTGCGGGACAGGATGCGCGATTTCGCACATGCACAAAAATCGCCCTGGCATATAAATTACTCGGAATGGCGAATTTGTGGCTAATGCCGGGCACTATCATGCATTGAAAAAGGAGGAATTATTTAAGCATGCGGCACGAAAAATGTGCGCGTGCCCTCTTGAATCGATCAGAATGTTCGGTTACGAACATATGCATCAGGAGGAACATTGACTATGGCGTCCATGGACGAAACATTCCGCACCGCTGTGGCACCGGGTGGCCTGCTCGACCTGCTGGTCGTGGGCGGGGGTGTGAACGGCACGGGCATCGCGCGCGATGCCGCCGGGCGCGGCGCATCGGTCCTGCTTGTCGAGCAGGATGATCTGGCCAGCCACACCTCATCGGCCAGCACCAAGCTCATCCATGGCGGCCTGCGCTATCTGGAATATTATGAATTCCGTCTGGTGCGCGAGGCGCTGATCGAGCGCGAGAAACTGCTGCGCATAGCCCCCCACATCATCTGGCCCATGCGCTTCGTGCTGCCCTACACGCCGCAGGCGCGCCCGGCATGGATGCTGCGCCTTGGCCTGTTCCTGTACGATCACCTCGCACCGAACATGACGCTGCCCAAGTGCAAGTCGCTCGACTTCCGCACGTCGTCGGCGGGCCAGCCGCTCAATGGCAAGCTCGCCCGTGGCTTCGCCTATTCCGATGGCTGGGTGCAGGACAGCCGCCTTGTCGTGCTCAACGCCATGGATGCCAAGGCGCGTGGCGCCGATATCCGCACCCGCACCCGCATGGTGCAGGCCCGTCGCGTGAATGGCGTGTGGGAAGCCGATATCGAGAACATGCTCGACGGCACCACAACCACCGTGCGCGCCCGCGTGCTGGTCAATGCCGGTGGGCCGTGGGTGAGTGAAGTGCTGCGCGAGCGCGCGCAGGTGGCGTCCACCAAGAACGTGCGCCTCGTCAAGGGCAGCCACATCGTGGTGCCGCGCCTGTTTGACGGGCCGCAGGCCTATATCCTGCAGAACCCGGACAAGCGCATCGTCTTCGCCATTCCCTACGAGCAGAAATTCACCCTCATCGGCACGACCGACGTGCCGTGGACACAGGCCCCCGGCCAGGTCGAGATCTCGCCCGAGGAAATCAGCTACCTGTGCGAGAGCGTGAGCCGCTACTTCACCAAGCCCGTAACACCCGCCGATGTGGTGTGGAGCTACGCCGGCGTGCGCCCGCTTTATGATGACGCGGCCAAGAACGCCTCCGCCGTGACGCGTGATTACGTGCTCGATGTCGATACGCAGGGCAACCAGGCGCCCATGCTTTCCATCTTCGGTGGCAAGATCACCACCTACCGCCGCCTGGCCGAGCATGCGATCGAGAAGCTCCAGCCCTTCCTGCCCGTGCTGGCGGCGCCGGGCTGGACGGCGGACAAGGTACTGCCCGGCGGCGATCTGGGCGAGGGCGGGTTCGAGGGCGCACTGGCCCGCCTGCGCGCGCAGGCCCCGTTCCTTGGCCCGGAGCTGAGCTGGCGGCTCGTGCGCAACTACGGTTCGCGCGCCACCGAGATCGTAGGCGATGCCCATGGCATGGAGGACATGGGCGAACTGTTTGGCGCGGGCCTGAGCGTGCGCGAGGTGGAATACCTGATTGCAAACGAATGGGCGCAGACCACGCAGGACATCCTGTGGCGTCGCTCCCGCCTGGGCCTGCACGTGACCGATGAGGACACGGCCCGGCTTGATGCCTACCTCAAGGCCCGCAAGCCGGGCACGGCGCCTACTTCCGCCTAAACAGCAAACAATCAGGCCGCAGGTGTGACACGCCTGCGGCCCAAACTCGCATCCGCCCTGTTGGGGCAGGAGAAGATAATGAACAAGAAGAACAGAATTCTCGCCATCGACCAGGGAACGACCTCGACCCGCAGCATCGTGTTCGACCGCGATATCACGGCCATTTCGGTCGCCCGCATCGAGTTTGCCCAGCATTATCCCAGCCAGGGATGGGTCGAGCACGACCCGGAGGAAATCTGGTCCAACGTTCTCTCCACCGCGCGCGAAGCCATTGAAAAGGCAGGCGGCCCCGGCGTGATCGCGGGCATCGGCATTACCAACCAGCGCGAAACCATCGTGGTGTGGGAGCGTGCAACCGGCAAACCCATCCACCGCGCCATTGTCTGGCAGGACCGGCGCACCACGCCCGTCTGCGCACGCATGCATGAGCAGGGGCTCGAACCCTTCGTGCGCGAGCGCACCGGCCTGCTGCTCGATCCCTATTTCTCGGCCACCAAGATCGCGTGGATTCTTGACAATGTCGAAGGGGCGCGCGCGCGGGCCGAGAAGGGCGAACTGGCCTGCGGCACCATCGACAGCTTTCTTCTGTGGCGGCTGACCGGCGGCCGCGTGCATGCAACCGACACCACCAACGCCGCGCGCACGCTCCTGTTCAACATCCATACCTGCGCGTGGGATGATGAATTGCTGGCCCTGTTCAGGGTGCCGCGCGCCATCCTGCCTGAAGTGAAGACCAACAGCGAGGTGTTTGGCGAGACGACGCCAGAACTGTTTGGCGAGCCGCTCAAGGTGGCCGGCATGGCAGGTGACCAGAATGCCGCCATGGTGGGGCAGGCATGCTTCCGTCCCGGCACGGCCAAGGCGACATATGGCACGGGCTGCTTCGCGCTGCTCAATACCGGCACCACGCCCGTCATGTCCGAAAACCGGATGCTCACCACCATCGCCTACCGCATTGGCGCGGAGACGACCTACGCCCTCGAAGGCTCGATCTTCGTGGCGGGTGCGGCCATCCGCTGGCTGCGCGACGGGCTGAACCTCATCACCCATGCCTCCCAGACCGATGACATGGCCACCCGCGTGCCGCACAGCCACGGTGTGTACATGGTGCCCGGCTTCGTGGGCCTTGGCGCGCCCCACTGGGACCCTGATGCCCGCGGCCTGATATGCGGCCTCACGCTTGATGCCACGGCAGCCCACATTGCGCGCGCGGCCCTGGAATCGGTAGCCTACCAGACCAAGGACCTGATGGACGCCATGCATGAAGATGGCGGCGGCAAGCTCAACGCACTGCGTGTTGATGGGGGCATGTCGGTCAATGACTGGTTCTGCCAGTTCCTGGCCGATATGCTCCAGACCCCGGTGGAGCGGCCCCGGCAGGTCGAGACCACGGCACTCGGGGCCGCCTTCCTTGCGGGGCTGGCAACCGGGGTATGGGAAAGCATCGCCGAACTCGAAGGCACCTGGACACGCGGGCATCTGTTCCGCCCGACGATGGACAAGGCGCAGCGCGATACTATGGTAGCCGGATGGCATGTGGCAGTCCGCCGCACGCTCAGTTCCACCGTTGCTGCGTAATCAAGACCACAGACGAACAGGAAAAGAGTGTTTCATGACCACCACACGGCATAATCCCTATCAGGTTACCGATCGCAATCTCGCCCTTGAACTCGTGCGCGTAACCGAGGCGGCTGCGGTCGCCGCATCGGCGTGGACCGGTCGTGGCCTCAAGAACGAAGCCGATGGCGCTGCGGTGGAAGCCATGCGGCGCGCGTTCGATACGGTGGCCATCGATGGCACCGTGGTGATCGGCGAAGGCGAGATGGACGAGGCGCCGATGCTGTTCATTGGCGAGAAGGTCGGCTCGGGCGGACCGGGCATGGATATTGCCGTGGACCCGCTGGAAGGCACCAACCTGTGCGCCAAGAACCTGCCCAATGCGCTGACCGTGGTGGCGCTGGCCGAAAGCGGCAACTTCCTGCACGCGCCTGACATCTACATGGACAAGATCGTGGTCGGCCCCTACCTGCCCGAAGGCGTGGTCGATCTCGACAGCACCATCGAGGCCAACCTCAAGTCACTGGCGCAGGCCAAGAAATGCGCGGTGTCCGACCTCATGCTCTGCACGCTCGACCGTGAGCGCCATGAGGAACTGATCGCCCGCGCGCGTGCCGCGGGCGCGCGCGTGACCCTGCTGAGCGATGGTGACGTGGCCGCCGCCATCGCCGCCTGCCTTGAGGACAGCGAGATCGACATCTATGTCGGCTCCGGCGGCGCGCCCGAGGGCGTGCTGGCCGCCGCCGCCGTGCGCTGCGTGCATGGCCAGATGCAGGGCCGCCTGATGTTCGAGGATGACGAGCAGGTGGCGCGCGCGCGCAAGATGAACCCCGGCGCCGACCCCTCGCGCAAGCTGGCGCTCGAGGACATGGCGCGCGGTGACGTGCTGTTCTCCGCCACCGGGGTGACCGGCGGGGCGCTGCTCCACGGTATCCGCCGCAACGGCATCCGCACGGTCACGCATTCGCTGGTCATGCGCTCCAAATCCGGTACCATCCGGTTTGTGGAAGGCCACCACGATTACCAGACCAAGACCTGGTGAGCAGTATTTCATCGATTGCATAACAACAAGAACAGGCAATAGAGGAACGACATGACCAATACAGCACACACCGCCTCGAGCCGCCTGGGCCTGCGCCCCGGCGTGGTGACGGGCGCGGATTACCGCCGCCTGGTCGAGACCTGCCGTGATGAGGGCTATGCCCTGCCGGCGGTCAACGTGGTGGGTACCGACAGCATCAATGCGGTGCTGGAGGCGGCAGCGCGCAACCGGGCGGATGTCATCATCCAGCTTTCCAACGGTGGTGCGCGGTTCTATGCGGGCGAGGGCATGAAGGATGCCGATCAGGCCCGCGTGCTTGGCGCGGTGGCTGCGGCCCGTCATGTCCATACCGTGGCGGCGGCTTACGGCGTGTGCGTGATCCTGCATACCGATCATGCCGATCGCAAGCTGCTGCCGTGGATTTCCGGCCTGATCGACGCCAGCGAGGAAGCGGTGAAGGAAACCGGCCGCCCCCTGTTCTCGTCGCACATGATCGACCTTTCGGCTGAACCGCTGGAAGACAACATTGCCGAATGCGCCCGCTTCCTGCGCCGCATGGCGCCGCTGGGCATCGGGCTGGAAATCGAGCTTGGCGTGACCGGCGGCGAGGAAGACGGCATTGGCCATGACCTTGATGATGGCGCGGATAACGCCCATCTCTATACCCAGCCCGAAGATGTGCTGAAGGCATACGAGGCGCTTTCCCCCCTGGGGTTCGTCACCATCGCGGCCTCGTTTGGCAACGTGCATGGCGTGTATGCGCCGGGCAATGTCAAGCTGCGCCCCGAGATCCTGCGCAACTCGCAGGCGGCGGTGGCCAAGGCCACCAATCTGGGCGAGAAGCCGCTGGCGCTGGTGTTCCATGGTGGCTCTGGCTCGGAGCAGGCCAAGATCACCGAGGCGGTCTCCTACGGGGTGTTCAAGATGAACATCGATACCGACATCCAGTTCGCCTTCGCCAGCAGCGTTGGCCGCTACGTGCATGAGCACGCGGAAGCCTTCAGCCACCAGATCGCGCCTTCCACCGGCAAGCCGACCAAGAAGCTGTATGACCCGCGCAAGTGGCTGCGTGTGGGTGAGCAGGGCATCGTGGCGCGGCTCGAGCAGTCCTTTGCCGATCTCGGGGCCACGGGGCGCAGCGTGGCGCGCGCCATCTAGGACCGTATGGAAGGGGAGTAACAGGCAACGTGTCAGCAGAAGACCGTCACCGGGAAATTACCGCGCTGGTGCGTACCCAGGGCTATGTCTCCAACGAGGATCTGGCCCAGAGGCTGAATGTTGCGGTCCAGACCATCCGCCGCGATGTCAACCTGCTTGCCCGTCGCGGGCTGGTGGCGCGGCATCATGGCGGGGCGGGTCTGGCCTCGTCGGTCGAGAATATCGCCTATTCCGAGCGGCAGGTGCTCAACCGGCGGGCCAAGGAAGCCATTGGCACCCTTGCCGCCCGCCAGATCCCTGACAACTCATCGCTTTTCGTCAGCATCGGCACTACCACCGAGGCTTTTGCCAAGGCCCTGCGGCGGCACAAGGCGCTGCGGGTCATTACCAACAACCTGCACGTGGCCACCCCGCTTTCCGCCCAGACCGATTTTCAGGTGATCGTGACGGGGGGGCAGGTGCGGTTTTATGATGGCGGCATTACCGGTTCCACCGCCAGTACCTTCATCGAGCAGTATCGCACCGATTTTGCCGTGATCGGCATCAGCGGCATCGAGGATGATGGCACGCTGCTCGATTTCGATGCCGATGAGATCAGCGTGGCCCAGGCCATGATGCGCAATGCAAGGCGTGTCTACCTGCTGGCCGACCAGACCAAATTCGGCCGCAGGCCCATGGGGCGGCTTGGGCATCTTTCGCATGTGCACGGTTTTTTTACCGACCGGCAGCCCTCCGAGCAGATCTGCGCCATGCTGCGCGCGCATGATGTGGAACTGCACATCGCCTGATTGTGGATAAAAGTTTTTGGTGAAGCTTTTTTCCAGGGCCTGTTGGGAATTATCGTGAATTGATGATTGCAGCGGAGAGATAAATCATCGCTGCGAATGATCTGTCTGTCTTGTCGCTCCGCGTGGCGATACGCTTGAACTCCTTGAGCTTGCAGAAGAA